>JARVGH010000002.1 GCA_029762755.1 Candidatus Bathyarchaeum tardum | reverse complement strand
CTGATTCCCAAGAATATGTTGCAGGTATTATTGGCAAAATCAATAAAGTATCTAGTGTTTCCCAAGAAAATATTGAACCGAAGATACGAGCGGTTGTAATATTAAAAAATTTGAGGGAGCTAGAAGAAATTACCCACACCATAAAACAAATCCCCTGCGTTTTGGGAGTTACAACTGAAATATGGATTGGAATAAGAAATATTGTGGATAATTTATCCGTGTTGCCATCTAATACTCAAAATATTGACATGAATATGCACAAAATAAACCTTAAAAATCAATTTGAAAATTCTAAGATAAAACTTGACCAAATGGATAAAAAAATAATAGACAAATTGAAAGGAAATGGCAAAGTCCCTTTTAGAAAAATTGCTCAAGAATTGGGGGCTTCTACTGACACTATTTCTCGAAGAGTTAAAAAATTATTTGAAAATAAAATAATTAAACCAGTAATCCAGATAAATCCATCAAAATTGGGTTATGCTGCAAAAGTTCACTTAAATTTAGCTTTTGCTTCAACAGAAAAGTTATCAACGATCATAGATTGCCTTGCTCAAATACCGGATATAACTTTAATAATTGAAACAAGTGGCGGTTACGACCTTTTTGTAAAAGCATACATAAAAAATATTGAACATCTGTTTTCAATTCAAAAGGAAATTAAAAAAATACTTGGAATTTCTAAGATAAAAATTCAGATTTTTGAAATAGACTCAAAAATACCAAGAAACTCTGAATACATATCAAATTTTTAATTGTTTAATTATATTATATTTTTTAAAAAAATTTAAAATAAAAATCCAAATTGATGTTGGTGGCAATTCACTTGTATTTTTGTTGCCAAAAAACTCTTGGTGGGAATATTGTTTAGTTCGGAACAAACTGTTAATTTTTCAAAATTTTAACTATTGTTGCATAATTTACTAGGTGTAACAATTTTTGTTGTCTTCTAACAAAACAAAAAACCCGCTCTATAAACAATGCTTGGGAAAAACCTTTGGATATTCTTGTGAAAACTGTGCAATCCGAAGCTATTGTGACGGAATTCCAGAAAAACAAACAAAACATGCATGAATTCTTTTTCTATAGATAACTGCTAACAATTGCCAAAGTAGTCAATAATAACTGCAATTGCATTTTCAGCATACTTCATTTGCTCAATATGGTAAGAGATAGCATTGTAATTAATGATTTCAACATTTTTTTTGCAAACTCCCTGATGCTTTCTTTTAAAAGTCATGAATCATGTCTTCACTAAAAAAAGCTTCAACCACCACTTCTATAACTTGGTTTGCGATGTCGTCGCCAGCTTCTTTCATTGCCATTGACATTAATACTGTTTTGTGGATTTGTTTGCGGGCGTCTTTTAGCTTTTTAAGGCTAGTTTTAAGTGTCTCTGAAATTATTTCCTTTTTTTCGCAATTAGACAAACGAATTGTTGATGTTGTTGTTTTAGCATTTTTAATTATTGTTGCATTCACGGGCTATTCACATCCCCTGTGAATTTTTTTCTTCATCTAGTGCGTGAAAAATAGAATCATTAGATAATCAGATTATGTGTTTTGAATACTTATTATCTTTATGAATTCAAAATCCATGTTTTAAAGAAAATTGTGTGCTGGTCTTTCCCCCAAAAATAAGGAATGTTTTAAGCATTTTTTGGGGGTGTTGGGTCTATTTTTTAATATTCTTCTGGAAGCATTGCTGAGTAGCGTCCGGTTTCGTTTTGGGATATGAAGATTTTTTGGTGTTCTCCGTTGGGTAACTCGATTTTTCCGCTGATGAAATAATCGTTTTTAGGTTTTCTTTTAAAGATTTGAGTTGCTTGGAAAATAAAATCTAAAATGTTGGGGAAATTAAGGGAGGGATTTAAGCAGTTTAGGGATTTTTCGACGTTTAGATAGACTGTGCAGGTTTGGCAACGGGGGGTTTTGCCTTGTTCGCCGTTTTTGACGCCGTGTTTGCAGCAGTTATTCCAGTAACCTTTGCTGAGCAATCCAGCTGTGATGTATTTAAGAAAAAAATTTGAACTAAATTTAGCAGGTACAAGCTGGTCAAGGTCAAAAAGGATGCCGTCTTCGGCTGCTTGCTCGCTAGTGTAAGTGTAGATAACCTCGTTTTGTTCAAAAAAGCGTTTGGCTTTTTCGTCATTAGTTTTGTTGTTCATGTGTTATTGCCTTTGGGTGATTGGTTGGGTTGCTGCAACAAAAGTTTTGATTTCTGCAAGTAGTTGCTTGCCTGCGATAAGGTCAAGTTCTGGAGTTCGGAGATCTTGAACCATTTTGTTGAGAAGATTTTGCCATTTGTAGTAGTCGTTGCTGTAGAAGGATTGTAGTTTGGCTGAAAATGCTGCTTTTTTAAGTTCAATTTTATCTTGTTCTCGCAGCTGAAGAACGGGGCCATGTCCTAATCTTAGGGGTTTTTTTGGATTATTTCTTGGTTTTGAATCATTTCTTATCCATTACTGTATTGCTTTGCCCTATTTGATTTCTAGGTATGAACTGGGAGTATGATTTAATCGTTTAAAGAACTAAAAAGCGGTCTGAAGCATTGATTTTTTTACTTTTACTGTTCTCTGTCTGCCGGTTAGAGGTTTGTTTCAAGATTTACCTTATATTTTAATGAAATTGTTGATCTTCAAGGTGCGGGCTAATGAAAATTCGTTGTCGAAAATCCAAGAAACAGTATTTGGGTAAAAAAAATGTTTACGAGTATAGGGCGCTTTCTATTGGGATTCCATCAAGATTTCATAAAGATGTTGAACCCTTCTTAGATACGAATCTAAAGATGCGCCTTAAATTAGAGAAAAATCGAATTGTTATTGTTTTGGAGCCCCGACAAAACGTTTCTACAAACAGAAAATAACTCAAACTTATTAAGGTGCATAACATGTTCAATATTTTAGTGATGTTACGATGGCTAAGTCTGCGTATCTTGATGAGAATGACCGAAAACTCATTTTAGAGACTAGGCAGAAACTTGATGAGGTCACAAATCTGATGGATGAACTTCTGGAAACAGTCGAGATTTTAGGTGACCCAGAAATGATGAAGAACATCAATGAAGGCAAAGAAGACATCAAAGCCGGACGAGTAAAAGACCTGCAATCCCTCTTACAGGAAGAAGCCACTTGACCTAACTGTTCTGCTGTCACGGCAAGCAGAAAATTTTTACAAGAAACTGAATACGCCACTGAAAGATAAAGTTAGAGAAGCGCTAATAGCTTTACAGACCCAGCCATGCCTTGGAAAGCCTCTGCATGGAGACTTGAAAGGAAACTACAGCATCAGAATTGGAAAAACAAGAATCATCTATTCTGTCTCAGAAAAGGATAAAACAATATACACAGTAGCGATAGGTTCAAGAAAAACGATTTACCAAAAATAATTATACCTTAGGAAAAACGTTTCTGCAAACAGAAGATCCCTCGGTAAAAACATGTGAATTTTCAGGGTTTCTACTGCATTTTTAACATAAATTAGTCATTACTTTTCTTATATGGGTCGACAGAAACGTTTTCCTATAGGCTTTTCTGCAGACAGAAACGTTTTGCAGGGGATTTTTGGTGCATAAAATTGTGTAAAAAAGTGAATGCCTACTCTGCCTCATTTCTGGGGCACAGTTGGGCGAGACCTAGTGGCGAGAATCAAACATGAAACTGTTAAGCCTTCAGTCTTCAAAGGCAAAGAAGCTAAACTAAACCGAGCCATATTTCAGGTTCTTGCCCAAAAAAGTCCCCAAACAGCTTGGGAACTTTTCAATCAATTAACAAAACAGAAACATCTTTTAGACCTCAAGTATTGGGTCTTAATTCGAAGAATAAAGAAACTTCAAGAATCAGACTTTTTAATGAAAGTTGGCGAAACAAAAACAATGCCCGGCACAGAAACTGGACAATATCAACTAACTCCCAGAGCTGAACTCGCCATAGTTTTAGACCAAGTAAATCTGGACAAATTTCTCTTAAAAGCTGATTATCATCAAATCCTTACTGCTCTTGAAGCATTTCGGAATTAAATCAATAACCTCTAAAACTTTTCTTGTAATAGTCACTTTGTACGCCTCAGCAAAGTGAGTAGTCACTTTGTACGTGCCAGAAAGCCCTTAACCTTTTGAAGTTGCATAGTTTAAAGGTGAAATTATTTGGTTAATTTGGTTGAAGATTGGGAATCAATAGAAGAGTATGCTGGTGACAAGCAGGGCTTCTATCAGATCCTTCAGGGTGGAATAGGCGTAGAAATACGTGTAACTGTAGGCAAACTGGGATACAAGCAAAGTTTTGACAATTCCAAAGATCCGCTCCTTGAACGGATAATAAAATTCTGTGGATTCCAGAGCTACGTCAAAATAAGCGAAAGCATCAGAGACGAACAATTCTTCAAGTGAAAAGCAATGGCTAAAGCCATCCCCTTAGGTTCCGTGGTTTATGTTCGCTATCTGGACCATGTTCTTTTCAAGAATGTTCCAAATCCAATAGAGGAACCTGCAGAACGTGAAACTATAGGATGGCTTACCAAAGACGAAAAGGAAATTGTCTGTATAGAAAACGACAGAACCTTAGATAAGCTACCATATTCGAGCGGATCAGGCAGTGGTTTAGTCTTACTTAAAAGCTGCATCATAGAAATACGTTTGACACCGATACAAAATGTTTCAGGCTGGACTTTAATTCCTAGGAACACTAACTTTAGAAATGCTGAATCTGCGCTTCAGACAAACAAGCGAAAAATTCAGCCGAAGTAAAACAAGGAAGGAAAAAACATGGAGACGCTGAAACCGACCTCTCACACACCACGTACCCGACTTGAATTGATCCAAGACAGAGCCATCCCCTCTGATCCATTAAAACCAAATCAGCTCATAATCAAGCCAAAACAGTTGACTAGAACGGACATTGAAAAACTTCAATTCGGTAGGATTCAAGACGACAATTTAGTTTTGGAAAGAAGCACAAGAGGTTTCAAACTAAAGACCGAAGTAAAGATACCCCTAAAAGACGTCTATGAAGTATCATCAATCGGACTGGTCAAATACGTAATAGCTAGCCTATCAAAAGGAAGACCCAAATTGGCTCCTTTTGTGTTTGAGAATAAGAGCCTACTAAAACTTGCCAACTACCTTCTACGATACCGAACAGGTAGCCTAGCAACATTATACCTATACGTTGACTGTATATGGCACTATACTCAAAGAACAGGATTAAGCCCTGACCAATTAATTTTAGATGTCAAAGATGAATATGAACTGCCAAAACACTACAGAATCCCATACCACATCAAAGCCTTGGAAGACTACACCAGCGAACTTCAAGACAGAGGACTGGCACCGTCAAGAATATCCAATTACATCAAAGCCATACGAGCCTTATACCGAGTAAACAGCATAGATATCAAACTGCCCCAATCCCTAAGCCGAAGACCAGTCACAAGAGATAGAGCACCAAAACCAGAAGAACTCAGCCAGATTATGGACCTCGCAGACCTAAGAGAAAGAGTTATAGTCAGCATGCTCGCCCTAGGCGGATTTCGCCAAGGAACCTTAGTGAAACTCAAATATAGACATGTGGAAGAAGAACTCGAAAAAGGAATAACACCCCTACATATACATGTGGAAGCAGCGATTACAAAAGGAAAATACCACGACTATGACACCTTCATAGGAAAAGAAGCTGTAACATATCTCCGGGAATACCTAGAAACACGCCGACTAGGAAGCCCAGATGGCAAAATCCCACCAGAAACCATCACTAGCGACTCTCCTCTGATCCGAAGCAAAACTACCCGAGCAGTTATACCAATTGTACAAAAAACAGTCTACCATTCGGTCCACAACCTATACTTCAAAGCTAGATTACTGAAGAAAAGTTCTGGCAGCTCTTACACCCTTAGAGTCCATAGTATAAGAAAATTCTTCAAAACCCAACTCCTAGCTCTTGGCGTCCAAGCAGACTACGTTGACTACATGATGGGACATACAATTGACGTGTACCATGACATCCAAATGAAGGGAATAGATTACCTACGTAACATCTACAGTTCTTCCGGATTATCAATAAGACCCAAAACCTCAACATCAAAAATGGACGCCTTAAAAGAGATCATCAGAGCATGGGGACTCAATCCCGAAGAAATTCTAACAAGAGAAGCAATGTCTAAACCTCACCGAACTGTCATTTCTCCACCAGAATATGAAAACATGGAACTCAAAATTCTCTGCAATGCCCTAAAAGAAGCAATGATAAAAGGAACTGCAACCCAATGAACAATAAAATTCCCATCCAGCACCTCTTAACCCGGCGACCGCACCACTAACCGCAAATACATGCGATTATGTAACTTTGTTTTTCTCTTTTTTGTTTAGTTAATCTTCAGGGTGTTGAATTTTTGAACTGTGTCTATGTAATTTCTCATAAACAGAACAATTAAATATATCTAAATTTATTTATTTAATACTGGTGTTAGAACAAAAATGGGTGTGGCATTGTGAATAACAAACTCGATTTTAAAACTAACAAATTCACCAATATTTTTTTGATGGATAATCTGCTGAGTGGTCTTGTACCGATTGTATGTGACAAAGAAGTTAGGATGAAAAAATTTAGATTAATGCAATAAAGGGGCAATAAAAGTTGACAATTGAGAAGATTGAATTAAAAACCGAAAAAATAGACAATGCTGGTTGCCGTTCATGTGGAACTGATTATGCGGCAGATAACTTAAAACACGCTCTTGCCCGGTTAAATGGCGTGTCAAAGGTGAATGTGGACAAAATAACTGGACATGTCAGCATAACTTTTGATGTGCAGAAAATTACTCCGCAAAAATTCACAGAACGTATTGAAAAACTCGGTTACCATGTTGAAGTTGAATCAAGGGAGGAAATCCAATGAGAGATTACATCAAAGGTACAATTATTGTCATTTTGATAGCTGCGTTCGCTTTAGCAAGCGGTCTTGTAACAGGAATTCAAAAATCTTACGTCCAAGAAATCAGCACTGTTTTGGCTTTAATTGCTGTTGCTTTAGGTTATCAAATATATGTACATGGTATCCGATCATTAAAGCATGGCAATGTCACTGCCCAATTATTTGCTACTATAGCCATCTTTATTGCCGTAATAGCAGGTCTAGTTATACCTAGTGCTGAGGTCGAAACTGGCACCGCAGAAGCAGTTGGTTACATCCCCGCAGCAGCAATCGTAGCCTTCATAATACAAGCCGGCATGACCCTTGAAAACTACATTATCCATCGAACAAGAGGCGCACTTGAATTGCTCATTAAGATGAGCCCTAAAACAGCTCGAATACGTCGCGATGGAAAAGAAGTTGAAGTACCCATAGAAGAAGTCATGTTAGGCGAAACCGTTTTAGTCAAACCAGGAGATAAAATACCTGTTGACGGAACCGTTCTTTCGGGCTATAGCACAGTTAATCAAGCAACAATAACTGGTGAATCGATTCCTGTTGAAAAGACTAAAGGTGATAAAACATTTGCTGGCACCATGAACGAAAATGGGGCTTTAGAAGTCAAAGTTGAAAAAATCGCTGAAGATACAACATTGGCTCACATTATCCAATTAGTTGAAGAAGCCCAGGAGAAAAAAGCACCCATTCAAAATGTTGCAGATCGTTTCACTGCTTACTTCTTACCAATCATGGCTGTAGTGGCCTCTTCTGTGTTTGTGGCTAGTTATTTTACATTGGGCTTTGAAATTGCACTTGGTAGAACTGTAACTGTTCTATTAGTGGCATGTCCTTGTGCTTTGGCAATAGCTGTTCCTGTTGCTGTTGCTGGAACTATTGGGAATGCCAGCATGAATGGCATAATAATCAAAGGGGGCACACATATTGAAAAGTTAAAAGACGTTAATTTAGTGGCATTCGACAAAACTGGCACGTTAACCGTTGGTGAACCCCGAGTCGTCGAGATCAAAACATTCAATAATTATTCTGAAACGGAAGTGATCAAGTATGCAGCGATTGCTGAGAAATTTTCAGAACACCCTTTATCAAAGGCCATAATATCTAAAGCAACTGAGATGAAAATTAAAATTCTTGACCCCACCGATTTCGAAACTATCCCCGGGCAGGGGGTGCATGCCCATTATGGAAATAAGCACATCCTAATTGGAAGAAAGATGATCGTGACCGAGCTTTCAGAAGAAGCCAATCAATTGATGTGTCACGTTGAAAGCGAGGGAAAAACTGCTATTCCAGTTGCCTTGGACAAAGAGGTCATTGGTGTCGTTGTGGTTGCTGACACTATCCGAGAGAATTCTTTGGAAGCGATAAAGCGGCTTAAGGGCATAAAGGTGAAAACTGTCATGCTTACTGGCGATAACATGCTTACTGCTAAAGCTATTACTAAACAAATGGGTATCGATGAATTTCGTGCTGAACTTTTGCCTGAAGATAAAGCTGCAATTATTGGAGAACTAAAAAAGAGCAATGTTGTTGCAATGGTAGGCGATGGAATTAATGATGCTCCTGCGTTGGCTAATGCGGATGTTGGGTTTGCGATGGGTGCTGCTGGAAGCGATGTAGCGGTTGAAACTGCTGATGTTGCTTTGCTTGGAGATGACTTGACAAAGGTTGAATATGCAATTAGCTTAAGTCGGAAAGCATTTGCCCGAATGAAGGGAAACATTGTTTACGCCTTTATCTGGAACATTGTAGCATTAAGTTTAGCTTCCTTTGGGGTTTTAAATCCAGTCCTTGCAGTAATTCTAGCAGAAGCTGGTTGCATATCTGTGGTAATCAATTCCGCTTTGCTATTACTAGTTAAGCCAAAACCCAGCTAAAAATAAGTTCTATGCATTAACATTGATAGATATAGAAAATGATGAGGATGTTTTAGCTTTTAAAGCAAACACGAATGAGAAATCTTTGTGTCAAATAAAACCAATAAAGAAAAGCATCTTCAATGTGATTTTATTCATGGGTCATTCGAGTCTGCCGAAAAAGCAAAAAAATACATCCAAGCGATGGATGGAGTGGCTTGAAGGACCTGTTAATACCTTTGAAAAACATCGCTAAAACTTTTTTTCATTTTGACTTATGGAAAACGGGTTAATTCTTGCTTTGGTTAAAGTGTTGTTTGTTTTAATCTATTTTGGAGCACGATACAAAGGTTTCTAAGAAACAATAGACTCTTCGTAGGGCTGTTCGATGACAAATACCTTACAGGTATTTGTTTTAGGTGTAGCCTGCGCCTTCGAGAGTGTTTGTTAAGTAGTGGTATTCTTGCATTTGGATTTTGTGAGCTTCTTTCAGGATTGGGCTGACTACTTTAAGGACTGTTTTTCCACGTTGGGTTACTAGATAATATATTTGATCGTCATCGAATTGTTCTTCTTCGATGAGACCTCTATCCCATAGTAGTCTTAGATGGGCGGTTAAACGTGCTTGATCTATTTCCATTTGGTCTTGTAGTTGGGACAATTTCATTGGACCTTTAGAAACTAAATTGCAAAGAATTTCGATACACATTACCAATTTTGATTTCTTTGTTCTTCCAAAATCTTCTTGAATCATGGGTTGTTTTGGTTCTTCAACTGTTGATGTTTTTCTTGCAAGCAAAGATTTGACTTTTTCTACGTTTTCTTTGTTGGTTAGTAGCGATTTTGCCTTTTCTATTGCCTCGTGTGCCATTAGTTATCCCAAGTTTGTAGTTGGTTGAATTTTTGATATATGTCTTGTGAACTACAAAACTACATTTACACTCTCAAAATGGATCGTGTTTTGTAGGTTTTTGTTGTTGTTTTGAGTTGTATTTGGGTTCTACATTTCGACAAAAAACATTATATGTATTGTATCGTAAGTATTGATTAGTAATACATATTGGAGGTGATTGAATAAGATGGAAAGAACAGCAATAAACGACATAGCAATAAAAATCCCCGTGGATTTAATGAAAGAGTTCAAAAAAGACATCCGCGTCGTAGTCCGATGGCCTTGGCTGATCGGAATTCCTATCCCAGAAGCGCTACTTAGACCTGAACTGATAAAACAGTTCAGTGAAGAATACGACGTAATGCTTGTACCCAAAGACATAAAACAGTTCTAATTTCATGTTCACAATTCTGTTATCTCTTTCCTCTCCATCTTTTTTCAAAACATCCAATTTTTAGGTGAACTAAAAATGAGCGAAAACCTACCCGAAATGCCCTACTTGCGAAATATAGGACTAATTGTCACTTACAAATGCCAAGTAGCCTGTCCTCACTGCATCATAGAAGCCGGACCAAAAAGAAAAGAAGCCCTTCAACCCGAAACTGCACAAAACTGGATAGAACAAATAGCAAACTACCGAAATGGATACATCAAAGTCCTTTCCCTTACTGGCGGAGAACCTTTTTACAACATCTGCAATCTACAACAAATTTCTTCTATGGGCGAAGAAAACGGATTACTTGTCTCGGCAGTAACCAACGCATTCTGGGCGATAACACCAAAAAAAGCTATAGACATTTTACAAAACCTTCCAGCCATCAAAATGCTCGCCATAAGTGCAGACGCTTACCACCAAAAAGAAATCCCCTTCGAGCGGGTACAAAACGCAGTTCACGCTGCCAAAAAACTGGACATTCCTTTTCAAATTGCAGTATGCACAGAAAACCACGACGACCCTGAATACAAAAAAATTGTCCAAAAACTAGAAGAAATAACCGATTCAGAAAAAATCAAAACTGCAATAACCTTCCCCGTTGGCAGGGCACAAAAACTAAATAAAAACAATTACAGCACAAGCAAGGTTCCCCCTGTTTCTGCATGTTCTGCGGGTAGTTCACCAATAATTTTTCCTAACGGAAACATAATTGGTTGTATCGGACCTGTAATCAACATAAAAACTCATCACCCCTTGCTACTGGGTAACCTAAACAAAAAACCCCTGGAAGAAATTTTAAACCTTTCAGAAAAAAACCCAATTTATCACGCAATTAGAATCTGGGGTCCACAAAAACTAATTTCAATGGCAGACGAAGCAGGTTTGAGTAAACATCTTCCAACAGAATACGTTGAAAACAGCATTTGTCACGCTTGCTATAATCTGTTGTCCAATGACAAAATTAGAAGTTTTCTTGGAACACTTGCTAATGATTTTGTATTTCAACGAAAAGTTGCTTACGCTCGGCTTTATTACCTGCGGGAAAATCAAATGTTTGACCGAATGAAGCCAGAGCTTCTACGACATGAGTTGTTACGGGCTTAACAAAAAACCTAAGCCCTTCCCTTAATTTTTTTGCCTAAAGAATTGGCTTTGACTGCATCAAACTGCAGTATAGTTATATTGACTCTACCTGAATTGCAGATTTTTAACTGAAGTTCCCTTGAGCTTTCATTAATTGGAGCCATTGAATCATGGTTTCAATTGCTATTATGCGTTTTTCTGTGTCGGTTGAATACACGTTTGTTGCGCCTTTATGCAAAATGTTGTTTCTAACAGTTAAGGCGCCTTTGCAGTCTTTTATGGTTTCAGCATCTAATTCATCAGTGCCGTTTGATATCATTTTTAATGCAGCATCAATGTCTCCAGTTGACCCGATGGTTTTGATCATTCTCTTTAAGTCGTTGTTGCGGACTTTTGATTTCTTGCCTTGTTCTAGGATGCTCTGATATAAAGTAACTTCTAATGCAGTTACTGCTTCAATGGTTGCACGGATGAAATCTCCTTTTGAGCAGGAATCTTTTGAATCCAACAGGAAACTTTTACTCAAATCAAATTTATGATCAGCAGCGAGGGCATCTTTTATTTCTGCTTTAACTTTTTGTTCATCAGCATTGGAGTTTTCTGAAACAGTTTCTATTTTTTTCTTGGATTCAAAATTCGGGATCTTTACAGAATATTTTTTTCCACCATCTAGAAAATAAGCTTCAAGGGCTAGGATATCATTGTATCTTATTGGGTTTACCCAGTACTCGGAGGTTATGTGCTTTGTTGTTTCAATAAATCGGTTAACAATTCTAACCACCATTTCTGTAGCCTTTAACCGCTTCATATCTGGTGCAATCAGAACTGAGCCTCGCCCTTCGTCAATTATGCTCAATTTTTTGGGAATCAACACTTTCAGGGTGCTATAACCCGAAACACCATATTTGTCAAATTTTAGCTGGCTGGTTGATTGTTCTTTATCTGCTTTCGAACTTGTTCTTGGTTTTCGTTTTATCGAAATTTTTCCCGAATCTGACCCAATTCTAATTGGATAGACATCATCAGGAACTGGAATTGCGAATGGTAAATCAAATTTGAATAGTGTTTTTGTATCCTTCGAAAGCTCTACTTTCATATTCATTCTTTCCCTTTCGTGAGAATGAGTAAAGTTCTAAAAAAAGGTTATTCTCGCTTAAATTAAAGGCACGATAAACCAATTATCAAATAATGAATATTTTAATTAATAATCAATCTAAATTAATTACAAAAAATTCAACATACATGTTTTTTAACATTGATAAAAACAGCATTCCTAACTGTTATCATTGGCCATTTTTTTTAATAATAACAATCTAGACTGCTCTAGAGAAAAAAATCATTTTTATCCGTAATCCAAATCCATGTCAGTGGTTCTGTGCAGTTTTCTGTTTGAGTGTTTCGTATTTTTTGTATTAATAATTCCTTTGGTATCCTTGTTTGGTTTGTTGTGTCGGAAGTTTTAATATAAAATTAAATGTTTTTCTTAAGTGGTGGGAACATGAAAAAAATAACTGCACTAAAATGTGGGCTGCTTGTTTCTTTAATAATTACTGTAAGCCTTGCTTCTGTAATGTACGCTTTCGCCTACAACGTGAAACGAGAAGTCATCTACACTGACACCTTTCAACTAGGGGAACAGACGCAAACCTTCAGAGCCTTTTACCTGCCTGCGCCTGCAGTAATGTTTGAAGTAAAACTAACTGTTTCCCAAGGATCCATAAAATGGAGCCCATTCTCTGATGTGCTATTTGACGTTACTTTTGACTCCTTTGATTCTCTAGTAAACCAATCAACATATGGAACCCTTCAAGGATGGGAATGTGAAACCCACAATGGAAGTGTTAACTGGAGAATCGACTCTGAACACCTCAACCAAATCTGGTACCTGTGTTTCCTTAATGATGACGCCTACGAAAAAGAAGTAACAGTCACAGTCACTAAAGTCTGGTCCGAACAAAACTATCTTGACTGGCTCTAACCATCTAAAACAATTATTTCTATTTTGGTGTATCAATTTGATTTAGGTAATCTGTTTGTACCTGAACCACTTCTGCGCTATCTTTTGCTTCTGAATAACCGTCCAAGAGTTCCTTATTCAATGCAATGAATTGCAATCCCCAGTTGAACTTGGACAATAATTCGGTTGCTTGGTCACGAAAACCTGAAATATACAAAGCTGCAGCTAAAGCTTCAACCGTGCTAAGTTTAGTAGGCTTGCCATAATTTACCGGATTTGATGCAACCAAATAAGGCAAACAACGAGGAACCAAATGTAACTGCATATCAAAAACCTCTTTTGCATGTACCCAACTACAATCCAATGCCGACAAACCTTTTTTTTCTAGGCTTTGCCGATCAGCAGGAGAGAAAGCTTTGGGTGTAAAGGGGTCCAGAATTACTGCCCCTCGGGGGAGTTCTTTAGCTCGGTGAACAAGGCGCACTAAATTATGGCGCTTTAGTTTCAACGAGCTACATTTTCTAGGGTCACATTGTTTTGCGTGATAAACCGTAACTTTTACTGGTCTAACGCTGATTCATCCGCACCTCCAGATGGGACATGGGGTCATCAATTACATGGGGAATCCAATCCAGAAGATCCGTTGGCAACATGTGAAATCCTTTTTCCATCGCAACAAAATCTCCTGAAGCACCATTAACAAACGCCCCAGCAACCGAAGCACAGAACGGGTCAACTCCCATTGCAAGTAAACCTCCAGCAACACCTGACAAAACATCACCAGTTCCACCAACAGTCATTCCCTGGTTGCCCGTAAAATTCAGCTTAACGTTTTTTCCATCAGAAATCACATCAACTGGTCCCTTCAACAGTATGGTTGCCCCAAGTTCTTTCGCTGAATTATTTACATGTTTTATTTTCTCTTCTAAAGCGATGGGTAAACTAGTTCCCATTAGAATTTCATATTCTTTGGCATGCGGCGTTAACACCGATGGACAATCTAGTTTTCGTTTGAAATCTGCAAATGCTTTAAGCCCATCAGCATCCAAAAGCAAAGAAACCCCAGTTTTTTCTACATGTTTAATAATTTCTTTAACCGCTTCTTTGGTTTCATCATGCACCCCCAAACCAGGACCCAAAACAACTGCGGTAGCTGAATCTACCTGTTCTTTAATGGCATCTACATTGTTGGTGTTCAGGTGTTTTCCTTTAAGTTTTATAGTAATCAAAGCAGGTGACATTCCTGCAATGGTAGTAGCTGTTTTTTCTGGAGCTGCAATTGTTGCTATATCAACTCCTGTGCGCAAACCAGCCAGTGCTGCGAGGGCAGGTGCACCTGAAAACGTGTTACTTCCTCCAATTACTAATAGCCTGCCAAATTCCCCTTTATGTGCTTGGGGCAAACGTGGCTTAACTGCAAAAGTTACATCCCCTGGTCCTGCAAACTTTTCAAGCTCTTCAGGCACCCCTATGTTTTTTACAATAATTTCTCCAGTGAATTCTTTGGCATTTTTCAGTCCGGGTTTTGCTTTATAAAATGTAACTGTAATGTCAGCTTTTATTGCACTGCCTAAAATTTCTCCACTGTCAGAGTTTAAACCCGTTGGGGCATCTACTGCAACACAAAAGGCTTCCATCGTGTTAATTTTTTCTACTAGCTGCAAAATGGGTGGGCGTAATTTTCCCTCTGACCCGATTCCTAACATTGCATCAACAACAACATCTGCTTTCACGTCGGGAATAAGCGTAGAATCTTTAACTTCCGTGATTGTGATAAGATTTCTAAGAGGCTGCAGGGCATTCCAGTTATGTTTGGCTGATTCATGAACAATATTTGAGGCGCGGGTAGCAACAACGATTTCAATATTGAATCCTAAACAAGCTAAATAACGGGCTGCAACAAAACCATCACCCCCGTTTCCGCCGGAGCCACAAAATATTGCAACTTTAGTTTTTTTTGGTGTAAATCGTGAAGCTATCTCGTCTGCAACGTTTTTTCCTGCTATTTCCATGAGTTGCAAAAGAGAAATGCCGTAGTATTCGGCGTTGGTTTCTATTGCCCGCATTTCTGAACTAGTTACTGTTTCTGTTACCACAATAAACCCTACCTACACCATAGTTATGCCTTGGGTTTTATGGCTATTTCTCTTCTGGAACCCAAAAAGAAGAAAAAAATTGTTATTTTTGCATGTCTTGACAATCCAGCCAACTGAATTTCTTGTGCAAAGACTTTGCATAGTACTGCTTCCAGTCATACTGCACCTTTTTACCCCATTCGTAATAGACTCGTGGATCGATATAGCTTTTCAGAGAAGTTGAAACATTGTAGTCTTTTGTTTCTTTCTGAACGGTAATCTTAAGTTCCATCTTTTCTAATGCCCTAGCGTCTCGCTCTTTACGCTTCTCTAAACTTTCTTTTAGAGTTTCTATCCGATCTGCTTGTTTGGCTTTCATGTCTTTGATGCGCTGCTTCTGGCGCGTTACTAATTCCTGTTGGCGCTTTACTCGTTTATTTAGGGTTGTAACGTCTTTGTTTTGTTTTTTGTTTTTTTCCAATTGAAGTTTGTACTGCTCCAACTTTGCTTCAGCCGCCATCAAACGTTCTGTTTGTGTAACCATGCGCTCTTCATGCTTTGTTTCTGCGTCTTTGATCCGCTCTTTAATCTTATTCTGAGCAACTTTGGCCCGATTCTTCAAAACAACAATGCGGTCTTTCTTCTTTTGTAAGGATGACTTCCAACTGCTAGAAATCGTCCGTTTGTGATTGCACACCTTTGCAGCTTCAAGATTTGCCATTGTTGCAACATATTTTTTGATGTATTCGGGCTGATCAGGTTCAACTGGAGTTTTATCTAACTTATTCTTCACTGCATCCGTAGCATACAAAGTACGGAAAACCTTCGCAGAAAGACCTGTCATTACTTCATCTAAGAATTCGCTTACTTGACTGGAACCTACCCCTTCAAATAGGGCTGCATCAGTGTTTGCTGAAAACTCTTCAAGATTCTTAATCACTAATTCAGGAAGCTTTGTAGTGAAAATGTGAGGAACGCTGTCTTTTCCCAAAAAGTTGAAGGAAACTGTGCCATCGCCATTGATTTTGATGTGCTCTTTTCGAAGAGTAGACGCACCAACAGTATCTGCTTCGTCGGGGTCTTTTTCGTCCCCAACCCTAATTTTTAGTTTATCAATAAGAAAACAAACAGTTGCAGTTTTTCTCCTCTTCACATCTTCTGAAGCAAGATTACTTTCAATGTGTTTTTTGACTTTTGAAAGATTCTTTTTAAACGCAACAGCTTTGTCAAATTTTTCTATCTCTTTTTGCTGTTTAAAACTGCACGAATCAGAAAACCATACATACTTCATTTTGCCACTGAGTTTGTCTTGCCAACGGGCAATCCAGATGGCTTCAGGTTCCCACACAATTTCGTTCCAGTTGCCTTCGGGTCTTGGGGCATCTGGCGACAAATTCAATATAACGTCCTCTTTCACTGGTCCTTGTTTCCATTTTCCCCTCATTGGATGGTTTCCTCGACCCATGAAAATTGAACTGGGCTCTGCAACATAATTGGCTAGCTCCATTTTTTCGCCGTCAACGTAGGCGAAACCATATTTTTCTTTGTTTTCTTCTCGGAGAATTTTTCGGTCAGCTGCCAAACGTTTCTTTTCTTCTTTTGGAAGATTTTTTTTGTATTCTCGTTCTTCTTGAACAAGGGCAACTATGGCCGAAAAATCTACATCTCCTGGTTTGACTTTGATTCCCAGTTTTTCTGAAAAATCTTCGTGAAAATTCTTCGCAAAGATCTTATCCTCAACGTAGGGGGTTCCAACTTTTTTTGCCCATGCTACTGCTAACTCTTCTTGTTCTGTTGTTAGCTTGACTTCTTTATCGTATATTTTTACTGTTAGACCTTTTCCTTGGTAAGGTTCTGGAATTAGTACGCCATTGTGATGAAGTGTTTCCATCTGATTTTTCCGCCTGAATTGTTTCTTATACGTTCAAAAAACAAACTTTAAGTTTTTCGTTTTTAACTTTAAGCCTGTTTACTTTATAGCATAAAGATTTAATGCTTTATTTAGTGATACTGACTACTTAAGTGAAGAAACATGGATGAAATGGCACTTCAGAAGATACGAACTGTAGCAGATTTCCAGTTTGGAAAAGGCACGGGTTCCACACTTTTTCCAGATGATGTACAAATTGACTATTCTAAAAACACTGGAAAAATCCGTTACGTTTACCTAAATGAAGAATTACTTGCTACCCTCAGACCTACTGTAGGCATGTTCGTTTTAGCTGTTGCTGGAGCCAAACGCATTGTATCCCATGTTAGTCCTTTGCGGCTCTGGGTTAAACTTGAAGATTTTGCTGAACCTTTTGTTGCTGACGGAAGAAGCGCCTTTGCAAAACACGTAATTGATGCTGACCCGGAAATCCGACCTAATGAGGAAGTTATTGTTATCAGCCAAAAAGGTGAAGTTTTGGCTGTTGGTCGGGCTGTTCTTTCTGGAACTGAAATGCTGGCTTTCAACAAAGGAATCGCTGTTAAAGTTAGGCATGGAACAGCGGAAAAAAGTTAAGAAGGCACACTACGAGTATAAGATAGAAAAAGAGGGAACTAAAATGCGCCGAAAAATGAACCCCCGAAATGCAAAACGTATGATGCAAAAAATGGGTATGAATATGGGAGAAATGCCCGAAGTAGAAGAAGTAATTTTCAAAACCAGCACCAAAGAAATCGTCGTTGAAAACGCCCAAGTTGCTGTAATTGACATGGGTGGACAAAAAATCTTTCAAGTCACTGGGCAAGTTACCGAACGTGCCCTAGAAGGCGAAGCAGAAACAGTAGAAATTCCTGAAGAAGACGCTCAACTTGTCGCAGACCAAACCGGAAAAACTGTAGAAGACGCCAAACGAGCCCTTGAGCAAAGCGATGGAGACCTTGCTAAAGCCATACTGCTTTTACAAACGGGTGGATAACTCAGAAATTACATGATATTCCTTTTTCATTTTTCTAGATTCATTGTTTTTTCTTCAGTTGATAAAATCAGCGCAATAGTTCACTTTTTGATATATGTAACAACAGGTAATAATGAATTTAATATGACTTAAGATACCCTCTTAATTGGATAGTGTGTGCTTTGCAGTTTAAACGCTCAAAAAAACAAGGTCAAAAAACAAAAAATCAGTTAAAACCACGAAATATTTCATCTGACTGTTCTCATTCTTACGGATATTTAGCGAACCGCCCTAAGAACACTAAAATCCCACAAGAATGTTTATTGTGTGTGAAAGTAACCGACTGCATATCCATTAATCTCAAAAACTAACTGCAAAATCTTTTGAATTCAATTTGCTCCGAATATCTTCATTCTTTTATGAAATTCTGCTCATAAACTATTCATGTTGCCCTGCTTCTTGTGTTAACAGGATGTGAATTTGGTGTCTCTGAGTAATATCTGTTTAAAACCAGTGGGTTTTGTCCAAACAAATGCTACTGGCAAAGAAGTTAACGACAAACCTGTAATTTCAAAGATAGTATTTAATGAAGAATACGCCGAAGCTTTGGAGGGAATCGAAGATTTTTCTCATTTGAATGTGTTATTTTGGCTCCATGAAATATCTGAACAAGACCGAAAACAGCTCAAAGCCAGACCCTGTGGAAGAGACGATATGCCATTACTTGGACTATTTGCAACCTGCACACCTAGGCGACCTAACCCGATTGGTTTAACCCGAGTCAAACTGCTAGACGTAACTGGCAACGTAGTTACAGTTCAAGGATTAGATGCCTTCAACGGCACCCCTGTGCTGGACATAAAACCTTTTGATCACTGGAACAAAACAGCAGACTATAAAATTCCTGACTGGTGGAAAAAAATAATAAAAGAAAGAAAAAAGAAGAAAAACGTCTAAGATGACGCTTTTACCTTTTTAGCAAACTCTTGACCAAACTCATAACATTTCTGCAATTCTTCTTTGTTTGGAACCCACTTTGTCGTTAACGCAGGTGCAACTAAATCCATGCCTGAAAGTTTCAATGATTTTTCTATCGTAGCAGTTGCTCCTCCGCCCCAACCATATGAGCCAAACACGGCAGCAATCTTGTTTTTTGGTCTGAGTCCTTCCATTTCTCTTAGGAATGGGGATACTGTCGGCAAAACACCATTGTTGATTGTTGATGAGCCAACAAGAATTGCTTTGGTTTCCAGAAATTCTCCAATAATATCACCATTGTCCGAACAAGGAAACCGATACAGTGTAGCTTCTAGTCCCTCACTAACTATTCCATCTAAAATTGCTTTGGCCATTTTTTCAGTGCTTTTCCACATTGTATCATAAACAATTATTACTTTTTTGTCTGCTTCGCCTTTTGCCCATTTCAGGTATGCTGTAATAATTTTCATTGGGTCTTTTCGCCAGATCATTCCATGGCTTGGAGCAATCATTTCAATTTTCAAGCCAAGCTTTTGTACCTCTTCAATCTTTTTTAACACTAATGCACTGTAAAGCCACAAAATGTTTGCATAATATTTTCCAGCTTCCCACATGAGTATGTCTTGATCTACTTCATCATCGAATCGCTTTGAAGACGCTAAATGTTGACCAAACCCGTCGTTAGACAACAACAAAGCATCTTTTTCTATATACGTGAACATTGAATCTGGCCAATGAAGCATCCGAGCTTCAAGAAACGTTAAAGTTCTTTCACCCAAATTCAATGTGTCACCTGTTTTCACTGTTTGGAATTTCCAGTTCCCAAAATAGTGCTTTTCAAGTCCTGCTTTACAGCTTTCAGTGCCTACAATTGTTGCATTAGGTGCCAGTTTGAGGATATCTTTGATTGCCCCTGAATGGTCTGATTCAACATGGTTTGCAATAATGTAATCGATTTTTGATGGGTCAATTATTTCTTTGATTTTTTCAATCATTTCTCTTGAAAATGGATGGGATACTGTATCCACTAGGGCTATTTTTTTGTCGATAATTAGGTATGCGTTGTATGTTGTTCCACGATGGGTGGAGTATGAAAATCCGTGAAAGTGTCTGACGTTCCAATCCACGGCTCCGACCCAAAAAATGTTTTCTAAAACTTTTGTTGGAGGCAAAATCATTCACCTATAACATAGTTATATTTCAAGTCCTATTAACCTTACCGAAATCGAAAAAAATATTTTTTTGGTAAATCTACAATAATCTATCTTTTTTTACGTTTTTTATTTTGAATTATTTAATTTGTGATTAATTGTGGCATAATTCTGAAAAAGCCTTTTAACTAATTTTTTTGAAAACCTCAAAACATGAGTTTTCTACACGAAAACTCATGGCTATACAAAAAATTGGGGAAAAACCAAATGGACAAAAGACTGCAAACAATGAAAAACATGTTAAAAGTAACTTCAAAACTTTTGTTAATCACTGCTTTATGTTCTGTTTCGGTAATTGCTGTTCTTTTTCCTTCTTTGTCTGTTTATGCATCAACTTCAAACATTTCTGGTTTTCTTGAAAATGAAAACGGAGAGCCCTTAGGATTAGTTAAAGTTCAATTACTTTCTGGCTCATCAATCATTGCGACAAGTACAAGCTCATCAAATGGGCGTTTCGAACTAACTAACATCAATTTTGGAACATATACCCTGAAATTTATTAAATATGGGTATGCAGAAACTGAACAAACCATTAGTTTACAAAATTCAGAAACTAATGTGGGCACTGTTGTTTTGAATAATGCCATAGAACTGTCCAGCTCAACATTAAGCGTAATAACTAATCCCGATGCTCAAATCTCAATTTCATTTACAATCAAAAATTTTGGTTCTTCAACCCAAACCGTGGACCTTTTAACCACAAATCCCGATGATTGGTATTCCAAGATCAGCACCAACAGTTATGAAATCAAAAAAGTGTCTTTAACTGTTGGACAGAGCATGTCCCTTCAGTTGGACTTTATTGTTCCATCAACTGCTTCTATTGATAATGAATACAATGTTTCAGTAATCGCAGTTGGACCTGTTAACTCATCTTTTACTTTTGTGGTTCAGATCAGAAATCCTTCATCGGCCTTGCCCACGTTGAATTTGCATTCTCCAATTCTTAGCATGGTGGCAAACTCTGGTGAAAAACTTATGTTGCCATTTACAGTCAAAAATGTTGGAGACACAACAGAGTCAATCGTTTTTTCAATAACTGCCCCTGTCGGTTGGTCTAGTCGAATCTTAAACGACAACGGTCGCGAGATAACCGAAGCTTCTTTGTCCTCTGGTGCAAGTGTAAATTTAAATTTAGAACTCATCATTCCCTTGGATTATACTGGTGACGCCGACCTAACCCTTGTTGCTAAAGGGAACACTGTTGCCACATTGGAATTTACCTTTGATGTTGAAACCGTAACTGAGTCCATAATGGGTTGTCGGTTTCCAGGAAAAATAGCAGTCCCAGGAGACACTGTTGCTTTTGACATACAATTAACTAATCCTTTCAATGTTGAAACAAGGTTTTCAGTATCTGTAGGTTCGTTGCCTGCTAATTGGACAGCTTCTGTTGTAACTCAAAGCGGTGAATCAATAAATGAAATAATTCTTGGTGCAGGTGAATCAATTTCGCTTGGGGTTCAAGTCCAAACCCTGAGTTCTGCAATTTCAGATAAAACATATGAAGTCGTGATTGTTGCCGAGTCTGGTAATCAACAGATAAGCTCTCTTCCGTTAACAGTGACTTTAGAAGGCGACGCAAGTGCAGTTGCAATTTCTACAAAATTCCCTGATATAACCGTCGAAGCAGGAGCAATCGTGGAATATTCTATCACAGTAACAAACTTGGGCGATACTAATCGACTACTACTCTTCTCAATTAATGCGCCCTCCAACTGGAAAGCTGTTGTCAAATCTGGAAATGTGGAAATTTCCCGTCTTTCTATAGACGCTGGAAGCTCTGAATACTTCACTATTCAAGTTACGCCCCCAAGCACCGTGAGCCTTGGCTCTTACGACATTGATGTGCAATTTACGTCAGAAAGTGGAGCCTTGCTGGGTGAAAAACAACTAACTGCTACAGTAGTAGGCGCTTACTCTTTAAATCTGTCATTATCTACACTTCTAAAAAGCACAACCAGTGGAGATTCTGTTTCCTTTACTGCTACTGTCACAAACACAGGTTATTCGTATGTTACGGGAGTTAGTCTTGATTTTGACGCTGAAGACGATTGGGCTGTCACAATCAGTCCAACCCAAGTGGATATGCTCATGCCGCAAGAATCTTGCACCTTTGAAGTGGTTGTAGATACTCCATCAGGAACAGTTTCAGGAGATTACATGGTCACTGTTGGCGCGGTAAGTGACCAAAATAATTCTGACCAAACACAAGTTCGCGTTACAGTTAATACTTCCAGTTCGTGGGCAATCTATGGAATTGGAATAGCTGCTGTCCTAGTTTTAGCACTTGTTTTAGTCTTTAAAAAATTTAAAAGAAGGTAAAAAAAATGAGTGAACCCATTATACAAACCCATCAATTAACAAAACAATATGGCGAGTTTACGGCTGTTAACCAACTGGAGATTTCTATCAATGAAGGAGAAATTGTAGGTTTTCTTGGTCCAAATGGAGCCGGAAAAACTACAACCCTTCTTATGCTGATGGGTCTTTCGGTGCCTACTTCGGGTACTGCTAAAGTAGGGGGTTATAATGTTGTTGAACAATCAAAACAAGTAAGACAGATTGCAGGAATGATGCCCGAAGGATCAGGTTATTATGAAGACCTGACAGCAAGACAGAATCTTCGGTATATTGGTCAACTTAATGAAATCCCTAAAGAGAAACTAGAAAAACGAATTGATGAACTGCTAGAAGATGTAAACTTAACCAATTGGGCAGACACAAAAGTTGAAAAGTATTCTAGAGGAATGAAACAGAGACTAGGAATTTCAGAGGTTCTAATCAAAAATCCTAAAGTTGCGTTCTTTGATGAACCAACTATTGGTTTAGACCCCAAAGCAACCAAAGAATTACGGGATATTCTTTTGCGGTTAAACAAGGAACAAGGTCTTACTATTTTCTTGTCATCTCACTTATTATATGAAGTTCAACAAATCTGCCAACGAGTACTTATTATTCGTAAAGGAAAACTTGTGGCTTCTGATACAATAAGCAACTTATCTAATTCTTTTGCGGGAAAGAAGTCAGGCAGTCTCGAGTTTGAGTTAACAAAAATAGACTCAGACCTGATTAGAAAACTTGAAAATGTTGAAGGGGTGTCTTCCGTTGAACAACAGAAGCATAAACTGTTTGTTAATATGGAAAACGGCAAGTCTCGCGAAATTTCAGAAACTATCACGAAACATGGTTCAACAATTTTGATAATGCGACCAAAAGTGTTCAGTTTAGAGGAAATATTTCTGGATTTTTACAAGGAGGATAACTAAAAATGAAGAGTATACTTACTATATGTCGAAAAGAGCTTTCAGACCATCTTGGAAGTAGACGTTACCTTCTGTTGTTCGCTTTAATTGTGGTTTTATCCCTTTTATCTGCGTACACTGGTGCTGACTACATTAGAGATAACCCAAATGTTAGTTTTACAAACATATTTTCTGGCTCAATGGATAGCAGTTTTTCTTTCATATACTTGATGGTGCTGTTTGGTCCAATAATTGGATTAGCCCTAGGGTTCGATGCTATAAATCGAGAGAGAACAAGAGGAAGCCTTTCAGTTATTCTTTCTCAACCAATATTCAGAGATAACATAATAACTGGCAAATTTCTTGCAGGTGTTGCAGCTCTTGCATTGTTAACAATAAGCACTGTTGGAATAATAACTGGTGTAGCAATTCCTCTGTTGGGATTTGGTCCCGGACTTGACGAAGTTTTGCGAATAGGAACGTTCGCGTTGCTTTCAATACTTTATTTATCTATTTGGCTTGCAGTTGGTCTTCTGTTTTCCACGCTTACTAAGAACACAACAACATCTATTCTCGCATCAATTTCTACTTGGTTGCTATTTTCAATTCTTATGACTGTTATTGCTTCAATGGTAGCCAACGCAGTTGTCCCTGTTGAATTGCCTGAAGGTTTCCAAGCAATGACCCGAACCGTAGATACGCCACGGAACTGGACTGCTGGAGGCATGGGCGGTTTTACTTCAACGATTGATATAACACAAATGCAAGACTACATGAATGCTCAAGAAGACAATGCTAATCTTCAATCGGCTATAGAATCAATTTCGCCAACATACCTATACGAAGAAGCCGCTCAATCTTTACTGGGAGTAACACAAGGTGGATTTGGTCAAAGCGGAAACCCGTTCCAAGCTTTAGACACAACTCAAAGCGCAGTATCGAGCTGGCCACAGGTAACAGTACTATCAGTACTTCTAATCGGATGCTTTGCAGCGTCATATATGCTGTTCTTACGACAAGAAATCAGAGCAGGAGGTTAAAATCACGGACAAACGTAAATCCGTGGTTATACTAGCCAGCATATCTTTGGTCACCATTTTAGGTGTTGCCCTTTTGGGCACCCAAAATGAAAAACTTTCTACTGAAACAGAAACTAATGTTATCGAAACCGAAGTCCCTAACAATTTTCGAAACGGAAACCCTCCAGGAAACTTCACGTTCCCTGAAGGAGATTTCAATTTTACTCGTCCAGATGGCGACTTTAATTTTACTTTTCCTGAAAACGGATTCAATGGCACAATTCCTGAAGGCAGATCAAATTTAATGCCTCCCGACGATGGGTTTCAAAACTCAACTTTTCCCTTTATGGAAAATTTAACCGATAAACAAGTTGCAACACTAAATGAAAAGATGCAAGAGTTACTAGAATCTGGAGCAACACAAGACGAAATTATGGCTGCTGTGCAAGACTTAATGGAAGAATGGGGTATTCAATGAGCATTAGGTTAAAAATTGGTTTCTTTAGTATTAAAATCTGCAACAGTGTTTTACATCTGCTGCTTTGATTTAACAACACCTTTTTGGGCTTAATTATTTTTTTGGCTTACGAAAAGGGTTAATTAGTGGCGTATTGTTAGTAGGTCGAGTTGCACGCTCATTGGGTTTTTTGATAGTTTTCTTCCACATGAGGGGCATCTGCAGTCGTTTCTTGCTCGGATATAGTATGGTGAGATTACTTCGCGCCCAGTGAACAGTTTTTTGCCGCATCCTTGGCATGATATTGAGACTGCCATGTTAGGCCACCAGCACGAAGTTTGTTTCTAGAAGGTTTTGGATTTCTTCATATCTTTCTTGTTGGGCTAAGATCTGGATGTAGTTTAACCGTTTCATTACGGTTTCTTTATAGTGAATTTTATTCATGATTTTCAGCTCCTGATGATACCGTTTTTCGCTGATTTGGATATTAAAATTGGCGACGTAACGACTAACAGCCTTGGGGAGAGAGTGGAGTGAAACTAAACTCAAATTTGTCTCTTTTCTGGGTAATTTTTTCTTTAAATCCTTGATTTCAAAAAAATTTTTGATTAAACGGTGTCTATGAAAGTATGTCTTCGCTTTTACTGTTGTTTATTGAGTTTTTTGGGGCTTTTCTTTTGTCATAGCTGGTGGTGGATGAACCAATTATTTTATTGATTACCGGGATTTTTTGCAACGGATAAACCACTGCTATGCAAATTAGCAATGTAACTGCCGTGATTAGGGGTACTTCTATGAAAGGATTCATTGTTGTTATGCTTATCCTGAAACCAAAAAAACCCATTTGTAACGATTGTAAAACCATCACATGAAACAGGAAAATGAAAATAGTATTTTGACCAATTATGGTCAATAAGGATTTGATGAAAGGAATCTTTGTTTCTATAGTTTTAACGGAAATGTTTGTTAACAACATAAACAACGTGAGTGAAATTCCAATCATGCTAAAACTGTAGCAAGAAACAAAGAAATGGCCATATTCTGGTCCCAAGATTAAACCTGCAAAGTAAGTTCCAATGGTTGTGTATACAAAACCCAAAAATAGCAAAATGAAAAGAACCCTTGAACGTATGTGAACTTTTAATGCATACGCCCCTAAAAGAAAGTAACCTACCCAGCCTGTTAATATGAAAACGTTGCCGCTGAGCTGGTATGCACCAAATAAACCTATTAGGGGAACAACTGCGGTGCCTAAAAACCACAATATTGCTAAGAACGTGAAAGTTTTCCTGTCAATGTAAGCTACCATTATGCGCAAAACTGGAGTAAGCAAGTATATTCCAATTAATGCATAAAAATACCAAAAATGAAAGTAAGGGCCATTCAAAGCGCCCTGCAAAACAGCTTCTGTGGTAAGTACTTCACCGTTAACGTAGATGCGCCACAAAAAATATATGATTCCCCAAAACAGGAATGGTGGCCCTATTCTTATTGCCCTTTTTTTAAAGAAAACTCCAAGGGATTCATCAAGTTTGGTTGGTTGTAAAAGTAAGGCTCCACTTAACATAAGAAATAATGGGACTCCAGGTTGAGAAATTGAATTGTATATGTCTCTTGCTAACTTTAGTTCCAATGCTTCTGATGCAGACAGATTAGTTGCTGGAGTTGTTTCTGTTGCAGCATGAAATAAGATTACTAATACTATTGCAAAAGTTCGAATAAGGTTCACGGGAATCGAAAGGCATTCTCCATCCGGATTACTTTTTTTTCCCATATCTCCCCCGATTTATTATATTAAATAATACATTAATATATTTTGTTATCCATCATAAATGATGCTCTAATTATCAAAAAGACATATTTTGCTGGTGTTATTTTAAAAATATGCATGAATGTATTATTATGATTTCATCCTGTGGTCGAAATGGCTTGGTAAATTGTTTCGGTAATTATTGAAACGCCTTCAATGTTTGGGTGAATTCCATCTCCAAAATATTCTGGATAATCTGTTAATGCAGTGTTAATGTCAATGGTTGGCAAATCTAATTCTATTGCTACTTGTTTGATTTGGGGTATGACTTGTTGCTCAAGAATCATGTTATCCCAATAATAGTCGTTATAATAAATTGGTGGAGGAGTCACCAGCCAAATTTCTGGATTGGTTGGAAGACTCTGATAATTATTAATTAATTCTTTGTAATCTGACGAAAAATTATCAATGCCCCCATTAATGTTTGATTGGGCATCATTGGTTCCTAGCATGATGATCACAATTTCTGGATGGAACGCTTTTGACTGTCTGAAAGCATTTTGGTTAACATATGGCTTACTTGAGTGATATACTACCGTTGATGCTGAAACTCCAAAATTGTTAACGTTGTAATTATCTCCAAGTTTGGTTTGAAGGCTTTCTGGATATCCAAAACCAAAGGTGATGCTGTCGCCTACGCATGCAACGCGAATTGTGTCGTTTGTAATTGTTTGCGGTTGAACAGACAACGCCATCAAGCCAGAGCAGCTAATCAGAGCGATGATTGCAATTGCAAACAGTGGTTTTTTTGTTATCAACATCTTTAACCAATTATCTGCAAAGTAAAGGTTTACCCCTAAGCTGTATTGCAAATATTTTAAGTTTTACTAAAAAAATGAAGCACTAAATAATCTTTTAATTATATTTTTTGAAAATGCTAAGGTGACTACTTAGAAAATATCTATATTTCATTTACACATCTCTTACATTTATTAAAAATTAAAAACAATTTTTAAAGAAAGCACCCATCTTCAACACATAAAAACTTGCTGTTGATGCATTTATTTTATCATGTACATTTCTTTTTCATAACAAATAAATAGTTCCAAAACACTTATGAAATGGTAGATTTTTAGTTGAAAATTAAGGTTTTCAACAAGATTTCATACAATTCGATTTTTTTAAAACAAAAACATAATGAAAGGAGTAAATAAAATGAAAGAAAAAATGAATCAAAAAATTAGCCGTATGGGCACCTCTAACCGAGACTGGTGGCCAAACCAGCTGAACCTGAAAAGTTTGCATAAAAATTGTCCACTGACTAATTCCATGGACAAAGATTTCAATTATGCTGAAGAATTTAAAAAATTAGACTTTGAAGCCCTAAAAAAGGACCTTTACGCCCTTATGACTGACTCACAGGACTGGTGGCCTGCAGATTACGGTCACTACGGAGGGCTCTTCATAAGGATGGCTTGGCACAGCGCAGGTACTTACCGCAAAGGGGATGGTCGTGGAGGCGCCTCTTCTGGCGCTCAACGTTTCCCACCCCTTAACAGCTGGCCGGATAACGTTAATCTTGACAAGGCACGCCGTTTGCTTTGGCCTATCAAACAAAAATATGGCAAGAAAATTTCTTGGGCAGATTTAATGATCCTTGCTGGCAACTGCGCTTTGGAGTCCATGGGATTAAAGACCTTTGGTTTCGGAGGCGGACGGGAAGACGTATGGGAGCCAGAGGAGATTTACTGGGGTTCTGAAAGTGAATGGCTTGACGACAAACGTTACACCGGAGATCGAAATCTTGAAAATCCTTTAGCTGCAGTACAGATGGGCTTGATTTATGTGAACCCCGAAGGACCAAATGGCATTCCGGATCCAGTAGCTTCAGGTCGTGACATTCGAGAGACGTTCTCTCGCATGGCAATGAACGACGAAGAAACCGTCGCCCTCATCGCAGGCGGACACACCTTAGGAAAATGTCATGGAGCAGGTGATCCCTCTCTTATTGGTCCTGAACCAGAGAGCGCCAGCATTGAAGAACAAGGACTTGGCTGGAAAAGTAAATTTGGTACTGGTAAGGGAAATGACACAATCACTAGCGGTCTAGAAGGCGCGTGGACGCCAAACCCGATTCAATGGGACATGGGATATTTTGACATGTTGTTTGGTTATGAGTATGAATTGATTAAGAGCCCTAGCGGCGCTTGGCAATGGAGACCAAAAGATGTGGCTGAAAATGATCTTGTACCCTCTGCTCATGATCCTTCAAAACGGGTTCTAACCATGATGACAACTGCAGACATGGCACTGCGGATGGACCCAATATACGAGCCAATTTCACGGCGCTTCCATGAGGACCCCGATGCATTCACAGACGCGTTTGCTAGAGCATGGTTCAAATTGACACACAGGGATATGGGTCCGTGTTCGCGTTACCTTGGTCCAGAGGTTCCTAAGGAAGAAATGATATGGCAAGACCCTATACCTGCAGTTGATCATGAACTGATTGACGAACAGGACATCGCAGACCTTAAAGGTAAAATCCTTGCTTCAGGCTTGTCAATTTCTGAACTGGTTTTTACTGCTTGGGCGTCGGCATCGACGTTCCGTGGTTCAGACAATCGTGGTGGTGCCAATGGGGCACGTATCCGTCTTGCACCGCAAAAAGATTGGAAAGTTAACCAGCCTGATCAACTGAAAACTGTTTTGCAGAATCTAGAACGAATCCGAGAAGAGTTTAACAATGCACAATCAGGGGAAAAGAAAGTTTCCCTCGCTGACTTGATTATCTTGGGTGGCTGTGCAGGTGTAGAGCAAGCTGCTAAGAATGCTGGCTTTGACGTAACAGTTCCATTTTCTCCCGGGCGAACAGATGCAAGCCAAGAACAAACTGACGTCGACTCCTTTGGGGTACTTGAGCCTGTTGCAGATGGGTTCCGTAACTACCTTAAAACCAGATTCTCCGTATCAACAGAGGAATTACTGATTGATCGTGCGCAACTGTTAACCCTTACTGCTCCTGAAATGACAGTTCTAATTGGTGGCATGCGAGCGTTGAATGCTAACTTTGGGCAGTCCCAGAATGGAGTTTTCACCAAACGACCAGAGACTCTTACCAATGATTTCTTTGTGAATCTGCTTGACCTGAATACCGTGTGGAATGCAACCTCAGAAGATGAAGACTTGTTCGAAGGTCGTGATCGAGTAACAAACAAACTCAAGTGGACCGGCACCCGTGTAGATCTTGTCTTTGGTTCCAATTCTCAGCTTCGGGCTTTAGCTGAAGTCTACGGATCTAATGATGCACAGGAAAAGTTTGTTCATGATTTCATATCAGCATGGAACAAAGTAATGAATCTAGACCGGTTTGATCTCGCTTGATGATAAAAATATGAGACACTTTGTCCAATTCTAATTTAGTTTAGATTTGTGCCCTAGCTATGATGGAGAAATCATTCGGTATTTCTCCTTCTTTTTTCTTTTTTATTCTTTTTAAAGTCAGCATTATCATTGATTGTTTGAGAGTTACTGTGGGCTGTTTTTGTCGATTTTCAGAAAACGTAAATACCTCCAAAACACTATTCAAACTGGTGAATTTTTAGTTGAAAATTGCTGTTTCCGGTAAAGGTGGAGTTGGTAAAACTTTAGTTTCAGGAACTCTTGCGAGTTACTTTGCAAAAAAAGGCTATAAAGTAATGGCTATCGATGCTGACCCCTCACCTAATCTTGCTTTAACTTTGGGAATCCCTGTTGAAGAAGCAAACAAGATTCTTCCAATATCTGAAAACAAAGAATTATTAGAAGAAAAAACCAAAACGGACTACCCTGGAGTATACAAACTTCATTTTACTGTAGATGACATAATAGAAGAAAACGGCGTGAAATCCCCTTACGGTGTTAACCTGTTAGTAATGGGGACAGTCAAAGCAGCTGGCAGCGGATGCGCATGTGGAGCAAACTCGGTAGTGCGGGAGCTGCTTCGTTATTTGATAGTGGATCGGGATGAAATAGTAATTGTTGACATGGAAGCAGGAGTAGAACACATGGGAAGGGGCACAGCCAGTCAAGTTGACGCTATGATAGTAGTTGCAGATTCCAGCAGGAAAGCTTTAGAAATTGCCAAAAAACTCAATTTGTTTGCCCATCAGGCAGGAATTAAGAAAGTTTACATTGTTGGTAACAGGGTCCGAGAATCCATAGAAAAAGAGTTAATCACTAATTTCACCAATGAAAACGAGCTTGAGTTGCTTGCTTTGATTCCATACGATATAACGGTGGTGCAGGCGGACCGGCTTGGTGAAGCTCCCCTAAAGTATGCAGAAACTTCTGAAAGTGTAAAGGCGATTCAAACCATTGGAGAAAAGCTTCTTCAAGACTTCGGTTGAGTTTCCAAATTCAGGTTTGGAAAACTTTGAGTCAACAACAAATCAAAGCAATCTTGGAAACCTATCGTACCGTAGCGGTTGTAGGGCTTTCCAAGGATTCCTCTAAACATAGTCACAGAGTAGCACGTTATCTTCAAGCTGCAGGTTATCATGTTATTCCTGTTAATCCTTTTGTTGACAACGTTTTAGGGGAAAAAGCATATAAAAGTCTCCTTGATGTGCCTGAACCCATAGATATCGTAGACATTTTTAGGCCCTCAGATGAAGTTTTACCCGTAATAGAAGAAGCTGTAAAACTAAAAACAAAGTTTGGTTATCCCCACGTAGTCTGGATGCAAGAAGGGATAATCAATGAACAAGCCGCCCAACAAGCAAAACAAGCAGGACTCACGGTAGTAATGGACCACTGTATGATGAAAGAACACAAACGCCAAAAAAATTAATCAACAATATTCTTTAGTTATTTTAACGGGATGCCCAAAGACCTACAAGCTGCGACGCTTCTTTGAAGGGATTCTTTAGCATCATCGAAACTCCTGCTGTGCATTCCAGCCAGCATCCTTTGCATTTTGATACTTGGCGCCATCCTTTTGTGTTTCTTTGTTTTAAGATTGTATCAATGGAGTCAGTTGTTGCGTCTCCAAGAATAAGGTCTGACCGTGCAGGGCAAGCCAAAAGTTTTCCTTCTGGATTTATGGCAACGTATAGTTCTCCTGCGTGGCATATTTTTGGGGCTGTTCCTTGGAAGAATTGTTCAAAACCTTTGATGAATTCTGTTGGTAAGGCTAAGAAACTGGGGTCTGAGCGCTTAAGAGCCAACAAGTAATCCATAAGAAAAGAAACTTGTTGTTTGCTGGGTATATTTTCTGGCGTTGGCGGATAAGGATGCATTGGTTGAACTTGAGCAATGTCAACAATGCTGCGCAGTTCTTCAATAAATTCAGGCAAAACATCGATGTTCCATGGTGTGGCAACACTGTTCACTCCAGTTTTTACTCCATGAGCCTTCAACAGTTTTATGGCTTCAATTGCCTTCTCGTATGTTCCGGGAACTCCCCTTATTTCATCATGCATCCGTTTTGGTCCATCAAGGGACACCACAACAGTGTCAAAAACGCCTGCAACTTCGACAATTATGTTTTCAGTCAGCAAGGTTCCATTGGTGTTCATGCTTACCAAACAACCATGAGAAGCAACTCTTTTGGCAAGCACAATCAAATCTTTGCGTAAGAGAGGTTCACCGCCGCTGAGGTCAAAAAATGGGACTCCTAAATTGCAAACTGCATCTATAGCAGCTAACGCTTTTTTTGTTGAAAGTTCAGGGATTTCATGTTTCCACCATTCACAAAATTTGCATTTCATGTTACACCTGCCTGTAACGTTATATGATGCAAAAAGTGGTGTAGGTCGTCCTGCCTTGAATTTGAGAAATCCACTGATTACTTTAGGGGCTAACTGGCTGGTTTTCATTTTTTTCATATTCCACGTTTGTTCCGAGATAAAGAACCTCGGAACTAGATGATAATGTGTTAGCAGATTAGTTTTGTTGTTTCATACGTTCGTACATTTTTTCTAAAGTCCACCGAATCGAAGACTTTACTTCTCGTGAACGTTCAGGGCGAAGATTCTTGATTACTATCTCCTTCATGATGTTGCCCTCCTGTTTTATGTCAAAAGACAACACTTTATCAGGGTCCAACTTGCCGGAGTTGGCATCTTCTTTGTCTTTTTCATGCATGTTTGTTAGGACTCTTTCCACAAAAAATGACGTGAATGGAGGCGTAGTAATGTCAAATTTTTTGTCCTCAGGAAAAATTATGTGCAAGGTATCTTTTTCCGAGACAAATTCTGCCAAAACATCCCCTGTTATTGTCTTCAGAGGGGTTCCTTTTCGTTGAGGTGCAACTGGTTGAGGTTTTGTTACTGGTTTAGGAGATACTTGCTGTGGAGTTTGAGTTGGCATAGGTTTTTGGATTTCTGCTCTTTTGAAGCTTTGTTGAACCAGTGTGGAATCAATTAAATTGAGTAAGGTTCTTTGTTCATCCAGTTCTGCTTCAAGTTCTAGTATTTTTTTCTCGATGTTGGCACGAAGCTTTGCTACCTTTTTGATTTGTTCTTTTTCGTCGTTTTGTTCACTCATTATTTTTTTCCTTCTGGATGATGCTAAACCTTGTGTGTTAGACTATTAACCCCATAAGATGTATGAAACTACCTCTTTTAAGTTTGATTTATCTTCAAGGAATTATTATATAGCTACTGTTGAACATTTTTTTCAAAGAAAAATAGATTTTAGGTGAGAAACTGAATGTTGCCAAAAGTAGTTTTACATAATTCTGTTAGTTTGGATGAATCGTTAACTAATTTTCAAGTAAACATGGAACTACATTACCAGATTGCAGGCAATTATAATGCTGACGCTCATCTGATTGGCTCAAAAACAATGACCGCTGGTTTTGAATTGTTCAATGAACCCATTCCTGAAGAAAACAAATCAGATTTTGAAAAACCAAATCGCTCTAACAGTCTTCCGTACTGGGTTACCGTGGATTCTAAAGGCATTTTGCAAGGGGTACTTCATGCCTGCAGGCGTTTAGAATACAGCAGAGATATCATTGTATTAATCACTGAAGAAACGCCGCAAGAATACGTTGAATATCTTCAAGAAAGAAACTACCATTTTCATGTTGTAGGAAAAAAACACGTTGACTTAAAATGTGCCCTCGAGCTACTTTCCCAAAAATATGGCGTAAAAACAGTTTTGGCAGACACCGGGCGGGTGCTGGGGAACTTGCTGTTGAATCAAAGTTTAGTCACTGAAATCAGTTTACTAGTGCATCCAGTTATTGTTGGACCTAGCTGTTACGGGATGTTTTTAGATTCTAAAAACTTGAAACTGAATTTGATTCACAACGAAACTTTTGACAAAAAATATGTTTGGCTAGTCTACACTGTTGAAAAAGAACAGTAAATTAAGATTAACCATCAATTTTTTTGTGCTGATTTCGGTACATTTCAACAATTTCTTTTGGGGTTGTTGCGTCTTCAGCTGCTTTATCTACTCTGTATTTGCCCGTGAATCGTGGAAATCGTATGGCAACTCCACTGCCTTCACGTATGATTCCAATTGCACATGTGTGAACTGGACTTAACGTTAAATCTGCACCCCTGATTTCAATAACAACTGCTGGTTCAAACCAAACATCAACATCAATTTTTGATTCAACCCGTGGATGTTTATGCTTGATTTTATGTACATTAAGAAGTTGCGGAAGTTTTTCAAGATCTGCATCAGTTAATCCTGTTCCAACTTTTGTTACCGTTTCAAAAACGTCAGAGTCTGGGTTATACGCTGCAAGAAGAAAAGTGCCATATGTTCCTGCTCTTTTTCCTCTTCCATGAATTGCTCCTACTATCACAAGGTCTACTGTGTCAGTCATTTCTGTGCGATAATCTCGCTTGTATTTTATCCACAGCCAGCCTCGGGCACCTGCTTGATACACTGAATCCTCGTTAACGGATTTGCATATTATTCCTTCACTGCCTTCGGCGACAGTTTTTCCAAAGAACTTTTCTAGCTCTTCTGGGTCTTCGGCAAGGATGCTTTCTGCAACTTTTATGCTGTCAGTCTGTTCAACAATATTCTTGAGATACTTATGGCGAACTGAATAAGGTTGCTGGGTTAAGTCTTTTCCGTCAACATATAAAACGTCAAACATGAACAAAACGATAGGGTGCTCTTTCATTGCCTCTTGGATTCCATATTTTCGCCTGCGATGCATCAGTTCTTGAAAGGGTTTCATTTCTTTCGTATGAGGGTCAATGGCAACAGCTTCAGCTTCTACTATTGCCTGCTCGGCTTTAACATGTTCACGAATATACTTAACCCCGTCTGGGTATTGATCAGTAATATTTTCTAGCCTACGAGAAAACAAGATAACTTCATCTTTGTTTTTGTGCGCCTGCACCCGTTCTCCGTCATACTTGTATTCAGCAATGCATTTTCCTCCTAGTTTCTCAATAATTTCTTCCGAGGAACCCAACCGTTCAGCAAGCATCGGACGAATTGGCTCTCCTGTCATTACTTTGAATTTATTGATTCCTTCCATTCCTTCTTCAGAAACGATTTTTGCGACTCTGCCTAAATCAGAAGAAATATTGTAAGCCCGCTCCAAAGGTTTACGGGTTTCTTTTCCTCCACCAAAAGCAATTGCTAATGCATCCAATACGGTCATGTCTGCAATTCCCAGCCTTAAACTGCCTGTTACTGTTCGGACAATATATTTTGCTTCACTGGGGGATGCGTCAGACAAAAGACCTGCTAAAAGGGCTAACTTCTGGTCGACTGAACCAGAACCCCCTGCTTTTGCGATTTTATCTAGGGTATCATAGACCCTTTGAACTGTTAAAGGAGTAGAAAAAAATGTTGACTGGGTTTTCTTTTCCATAAACTTTTGGGTCGTTTCCCCAAGATCTCCAATTGTCTGAAGCTCTTTTTCTATTTGAGTGTCCCTATGACCTGCAGCCTTGGCAACGGCACGAATTGCCAGTTTTTCAGCAATTCCAATTTCTATACCAACAAAATCAGGATACAGTTTCCCCTGAGTCAAGTATACAACTTTGTCGATAATGTTAGTTGGCGTTTTTTTCAAGACTTCAACTAGATAATCTGTCATTTCAAGACGTTTTGTTGTTGCCTCAATTTTTTCGTAAGCCTCAGCAATACTAGAATACTTCACCAGAAAACTTCCTCATAACTAAAGGATTCACTGACATATATTAAAAATGTTAATTTTTGTGTGAATTAATCAAATGATGTTTTTACCTAATTTCAGAAAAATAACGCTATTTTTAATCTTGAATTGTTCGATCAGGAATGTGCACTTGATGATTTTTTCAATATGAATTGTACTACAAAACATTTATTTTGTAGATTGAAATTGTTGCTTTTTCATATTTTATTTTTTTCTGATTTTGTTGTGTGTATTTATTATTTGTAACACATCCTTTTTTTGTTTGTTTTTTCATCGCTTTTATAAGATTCTATCCTAGGATTTGGTGAAAAGAATTTAAAATAATTGAATATTTTTTGATGATGATTTATTATCTATTTATTTATAACCACACTTATCTATTATTAAATCATTTTTTTAGTAAAACTTATATTTAGTTAATGCGCCTATTTAACTGGAAGATAAAGTGTGTTAAAAAAGTTTAATTTCTATAAGATTTTCTTTTTAAATATGTTTTTTCTTCCCAGTTTCAGTGACGATTGAAACTGAATCTGTGAATTAGTAAATTGAGGTGTGTCACCACCTACTATCCTGGGGTAAAAAGAGAACTAAACAACCAAAAAGGAGGTGAAAAAATGAAAAAAGTTAAATTTTTTGCTATTTTGATGACTGTGTGTTTTGTTTCAACTATTGCATTGCCGATGCAAGCGGTGTTGGCTCATAATGCATCTCAAATGTTCAGCTCTGAAGAGCCGTTTATTGTTGATTTTTCAAAAATTGAATTTTCTGTTGAAGAGTTTTCTAAAGATTATTACAGGATATCCTACATAGTGGGAAATGAGTCAGTTCATTACGATGTTATTAATGACATAAACAAAGAAGTGGTTATATTGCTACTTGATGGTGAAGAAATCTATCGAATTCCGTAAAAACAACAAGAAACAAACAAATTATTATCAACTAGCCAAATTGAAACAAAATCAAATACATATTATTACTGGGATAACTTGTTGTATGTTTCTGGTCAATACATTAAATATCCACACGTAGATCGAGACACTTATGGTATTTCACCATTCAGTAGTTGGTCGGGGACGGGCACTCAATTATATCACAACCAAATCGATCAGGCAACTTCAACAACTTTAGTTGCTGGTGGGGGCGCTGTTATTGGTGCTGCAATTGGTGGATTACTTGGCGTAGCGGTTGGTGGAGCTTATGGTGGAGTTGTCGGTGGAGTAGTCGGCGCAGTAATTACTGCTGCTTTGACTGGTTTTGGGCTTGTTTACTTTGAGGATGAATACAATTGCATATGGTGGATGATCGGTAAAACTTTCGTACAGTGGCTCTTTACTTATGCTTATATTATTTACCAACTGTTCCTAATGAGTCCCTTAATTGCACAATCTTTCGTAGCAGGAGCTTTTGCAAGCGGCGGTTATTTCAGAGTTGGTACAGCAACGCTTTGGGATGCAATTGGTGCCGGAAATCCATAATTTAGAAAAACTCTGGATTTGCTGCTTTCCCTTTTTTTTATTAAATGCATATTAAGCATAATTATTAAAAAATTAATATTTTTTTGCGCAATATTTAAATAATATTCACAATTAATAATATATTAATAGCATTTATTGAGTTGAATGAAATGACAAGAAATCGATTGTCAAATTCTTTGATTGGTGCATTTGGGGGTGCTGGCGGTTCACTTGTTTTATTTGGTCTTATTCGACACTTTACATCTATTTTTGGAATTTCTTTAGGGGCTTTCTTAACTATAGAACTGTGTGGAATTTTCTTAATATCTATTGCAGTTTATATTTTTTTGAAGCATTAGTTTGATTAAATCGGGCTCACTATTTTCATTGCAATTGTTTGTTTAAACGATTTTTTATAATACTTTATTATTGTGTATTTTGAAAAATAGTGACAAGTGACTGTTTAACTATTTAATATTTTAAATTTATTTTTTTGCTAACAGTAATAGTCCACAGAATATGTTTAGTGAGCCTGTCAGTCCTAGGACTATCATAAAAATTGGGTTTAGGAACATGCTGATGGACATTATAATGCTGTAGGCGGATAAGCAAACGATAAAGATTCCTACTGCGAACATGGCTAAGGACAAGATTCTGCCAATCATCTTAACTACTTTGAAGACGTCCAAGGCTTCTGTTCCGGTGGTGTCTTTGAAGATTGGCTTTTTTTTCGGTAAGTAATCTGGGGCACGAACAGAAATTTCGTTCTCTTTTTTGCGTTTTTTCGCCAACTTTTTCACATCCAATATTATTTTTCCAAATTTGTTAATCAGGTTTATGTGCAGACGCCACGATGTTTAGCATGCCTGCAATTATAGTAATTAATCCTACTAGAATAATTATAGGGAACACCGAAAGACGGGTAATACTTGGTGCTGTTATCAGCAGAGTAATTCCTGCTCCTAAACATATTCCCCCAACTGCAACTCGTAAACGGTCAAAGTCGATTTCTCGTTTCACCATCCGCAGGTAATATGTCACTAAAACAACTGCTACCATGCCTAAACTGGACAGCAAAGCCCCTGAAGCGTTAACGTCTCCTAAAACTAATGGAAATCCAAGCAGCAAAACAGACATGACAATACCCGCCAACGGAGTCAACGGATACAAAGGAGCTTTGAAGGGTCTTTCTAGACGGGGCATTTTTCTTCGAAGTTTAATGAGGGACAAGTTAACCAACGCAAAAACCAGCAAAGAACCAAAGCTGGCGGCGTAACCAAGGAATACTGCGGCTCCGCTGGTGCCGAAAACTATCACGAAAAGTGAACTAACAATGATTGCAATATAGCGTGTCCCAAAGCGTTTATGGAGTTTCTGTAATCCGTTGGGCAAGTATCCATCTCTGCTCATGCCCCCAAGTAAACTGGATTGCACTGACATTGCAGTTCCCACAGAAGAAAGGCTCGCAAAAATACCTGCAATAGCAAAAAGAACTCCGCCAATTGGACCCAAAATTGTTGAAGCAGCAAGATTCAGTAATGGAGGGTCGCTTGCTGTTCTTGGAATATCTACTGGAACAACTCCAACTGCAACATATGTGACTGCAAAATATACTACTGTCAAAAGAACAGTGGTAATCAATAACGCTCGGGGAACATTTTTTCCTGGATTTTTAATTTGTGAAGCGTTTGCTATTAGGGCTCGCATTCCTACAAACATGGGGAACAAATACGCCGTTGCTGCAAAAAATACTGTTAGGTCATCCCCTGATAACTGTGGAACAATATTTTGGGGTGTTAAACTGTAGCCTATGCTTGTGAACAGAAAAATAATTAATATCGCCAAGAATCCCCCAACTATGAATATTTCTGCTTCGCTTATTCCTCGGATCGCTAGAATCATGAGTATTGCAACTATTACTACAATCAGTAATGTTGTATTGACTAAAATGAGGTCTTGAATCGAAGGTGCAAAAATTGAAAACAGCACCCCCAGTTGTTGCACAAATACTACTGCTGCTAAGGCTCCGCCAAAAATGCTGGCTAACCATCGAAGGCAACCTGCCATAAAGGATGTGATTCCGCCAAATGCAACTTTGGTATAGCTGTATTCTCCTCCGACTTCAGGGAGGGATGAACTTAGTTCGCTGTAACTTACCATAGTTAACAGGTTTATTATGCTACAAAACAACAAAGCAGATAACATGTTAGGTCCAGCTAAGTCAAAGTATGCGTAGTTGAGCAACGCAAATATTTCAAACCCTATTGCGCCCCCCAGTCCACTGATTACCGCACTGAACAATCCTTTCTTTCTTTCGTCACCCAACTTGTTTTTCTCCTTTGATTTTTTATCTCCACCATTCTCGAATCAAAAAGAACCCGTTTATTATCGAAAACACGCTGAACAATCCAAGAACCAGCAGATACACCGGCATAAATTCTGTGGGCAAATTGAAGAGACTTTGAATTTCAAGAACGTTAAAAAACAGCATAACCGTTGCTGCTCCAACTATTATTCCAATTCCACATTGGGCTGCACCGAAAATTATTGACAGGATTCTTCTGTTTTCCATTTTTTCACCTTCGCCAAAGTATTATTCCGGCTATTAGATCAATTGCGCCTATCATTAACAATAAGCCTAGGACTAGATTCTGAAGATTTTCTGTTTCAATAATATTAACTTCAATTAACCCCATGGTGCTAGCGACAAAAACACCAGTTACTATGATTCCAATAAAAATCAGAAAACCTCCTAGGGCAACTGCAAGTCTGCTATACCACTTTTTATCGTTCAATTCCATTTTTTGGAAACCTTTCAATAGTATATGTTTTGGGTCTTTTATTTTTTTAATATTATTAAGTCTATTCAGAAATCAACGTTTAAGCTCATTAATTTTTGCTCAATCTGGGGTTATCCATGGTTGTTTAAACAAGATTTAAGAACAACTGCCAACGTTGAACATGCTGGAGCGATATTATGCCCTGCACAGTGTTAGTTTGTGGATTTTTCGGAGACACCGGAAAAGGAAAAATGATTTCATATTTAGCAGTAAAAGATAAAACCGCCGTAACAGCACGAGCCGGAGTAGGTCCCAACGCTGGACATACGGTAGTCCATAACGGAAAAACCTACAAGCTCAGAATGTTGCCCAGTGCTTTTACAGCTCCTGATTGTCGACTGCTTATTGGTCCTGGAGTTTTGGTTAACCCAGACATTTTCGCAAAAGAAATAGTCGATCTAGGTGCACAAGGTCGTGTTGGAATTGACCCCCAATGTGCAATTATTGAACCTAAACACATGGAAGCCGACAAAGTAGGATTTTTGGCACAAAAAGTCAAATCAACTGGCTCTGGTTCGGGTCCATGCAACTCTGACCGAGTAATGCGAGTTGCAAAATTAGCTAAAGAGTTTCCTGACCTTGAAGAATACTTGGTTGATGTTCCCTTAGAATTAAACACTGCCATCGATGAAGGCAAAAACGTGTTAATCGAAGGCACTCAAGGAACCTATCTGTCCCTTTTCCATGGAACCTATCCATATTGCACCTCTAAAGACGTATGCGCTGCTGCAGCGTGTTCAGATGTTGGTGTTGGTCCAACAGCTGTAGACGACGTTATTGTAGTTTTCAAAGCATATAACACCCGTGTGGGGGCAGGTCCACTTAATGGTGAACTTTCCTGGGAAGAAGCAGAACGCAGAGGATGGGCAGAAATTGCTACAAACACTGGAAGAAAACGACGCGCAGCTCCTTTTGATTTTGATTTAGCAAAACGCGCAGTTATGTTGAATGGAGCAACTCAAGTTACAATTACAAAAATTGACATTTTGTTCCCAGAATGTGCAGGGGTTACAAAATATGACGAGGTTTCCCGAGATGCAAAAGCTTTTGTTGAAAACATCGAAAAGCAACTTAAAGTTCCCGTTACAATGCTTGGAACTGGTCCCGGAACAATGGAAGTCGTTGACCGAAGAGAAGAACTAAAAAGCTAGTTGTGTTTCTTTGGTGTTAATGAGGTTAAGTTTAACATGTCCAATACAGTAATTGACGTTTCTGAGATTGCAAATTATGACGATGCTTGTGTAAAAGAGCTTACAGTTTTTCTGAAAGAAAAGGTGGATGGAACTGTTTCTTCTACCAAAAAAGAGGTAACAGTCACTTTTGAAGACGGAAAAGAAGCTTCAAGGTCATGCATGCGGCTTCTTCTGAAAAAGTTCTTGCATAATGCAGCTTTACAGGAAGACTTTAGGGTCATTTCTGGTGACGAAAACGGCTGGGTGCTCAAAGAAAAAAAGGTATACGTTGAGTAACCCTCTTTAGTTTCAATCTTGATTTTTTCTTCATAACTCTTATCCGTAATTCTGGTCCATTGTTTCTTGTTAGCGAGTTTACATCAGGATGTGACTAGCTTGAAAAAGAAACAAAGAAATGCAGTTAATCAACGATGCAAAGCATGCAAAGAAGCTATTGTTGTTTCTAAAATTTATTGTAGGCGACTTGGAGAATACGTAGAGGATCTAGTATACTGTCCATACTTCAAACAACGACCCCCTGTTGAACTTCATGCAGTATAGTAAGTAAAAAAGAAGAGTTGCCCATTCATTTTTGTTTCCTCAACACTTAATTGAGTGAAAAAAATTACACTCAGTTATATGTGCTTTAATATGGACAATCTGTTTGCTTAATTGAGGTAGCAAAATGACAGCCTTGTTTGATTTGGGTTTTCGTGACGGAATAATCGTAGAAACAATAGTATCTACTTGCGATTCAGACGGAAAACCAAACGCTGCCCCCATGGGTATTGTGATTCAAAACACTACCCATTTGTTTATTCGTCCTTACGTTTCGTCCTTAACTTACAAAAATCTTCAAATCACAAAAAATGCTGTGGTAAACTTAACCGTTAACCCCCGCCTGTTTTACATAACTGCATTCAAAGAAACAAATCCAAACGGGAAACTACCTCCGGAACTTTTCCAAAAAGCAAAAACCGTTTCCGCCCCGCGATTAAAAACGGCAGACGCGTTTGTTGAAGTTTCAGTAGAAAAAACAGGTTCATTTGGGTCTGACCGAGCAGAGTGTCTATGTAACGTCAAACATGTTGAAACAATAAACGCACCACCCTATGCTTATTGCCGAGCCAAATTCGCAACAATTGAAGCTATAGTTCATGCGACTCGAATTGAACTTTTCCTGAAAGGAAATAAACAAAAACAAAAACAAGCCCTGCACCTCATAGAGTTAGTTGATGTTTGCAAAGAAGTTGTGAACCGAACCGCTCCAATCTCAGTTTACTCTGACATTATGGCAGACCTAACTCAAAGAATCGATTCTTGGAGGAACCAAAAATGAAAGTTTACGTAAAAACCCCTGCTAGGCTCCATTTTGGTTTGATAGACCTGAACGGGGACGTAGGGAGATTCTTTGGAGGCATCGGTGTAAGTGTGGATACTCCTAACGTTGTTCTTGAAGCCGAAAAATCTGAAACTTTTTCAGTTACTGGCGAAAACTCTGAACGGGCAGCTTCCTTTGCTAAAAAATTCCTTGAAACTTATAAAATAGCCTTTAACGTCAATATACATGTCAAACAAACAATTCCTGAACATACTGGATTGGGTTCGGGAACCCAATTAGCTTTAGCAGTGGCGTCTGCTCTTTCCAAACTGTTTAATGTTGATGCTTTAATCCAAGACCTTTCGTCTGCAATGGGAAGAATGAAACGAACCGGAGTAGGCACTGCAGTTTTTGAACAAGGGGGCTTTGTTGTTGACGGGGGAAAACAAACAAAAAATGGCAAAGTTATTGCTGAAAGTTTGCCTCCTTTAATTGTTCATGAGCCTTTTCCTGAAGACTGGAAATTTGTTGTTGCAGTTCCTAACATAAAAAAAGGTCTAGCTAAAACTGAAGAAAAAACCGCTTTTGCTAATGTTAAGCCAATGCCCGATGAGATTGTAGGCCAAGTTTGCAGGCTAATTGTGATGAAGCTTTTGCCTGCCCTTGTGGATCGTGACATCAAAGCTTTCGGTGAATCTTTAACTAAAATTCAGGTATTGGTCGGCGACTGTTTTGCTGACGTTCAAGGAGGAACCTTTTCCAGCCCAGAAGCAGCTATAACAATCAATTTTATGAAAATGTGGGGGGCTTACGGTGTGGGTCAGAGTTCTTGGGGTCCAGCAGTATACGGTTTAGTCAAAGGAAAAACACAAGCAAAACAGTTACAATGTGCAGTTCAAGATTTTTTAAGAAATAATGGCGGTGGACAAGTTTTCGTCGCTAACCCAAATAACAGGGGAGCTACAATTAAACTGATTTAAAACTTGGTTAATGGAGCTGATTTGAATGGTTTGTCATGTTGCTTGGGCGATAACTGGTGCAGGGCATTTCTTAAATGAATCCTTTGACGTTATCAGCAAATTATTGGAAACAAAAAAAATTACTGTTACAACTTTTTTGTCTGCTGCTGGAAACCAAGTAATAAACATGTATGGCCTTCAAGACAAACTTGACCAAGTATCTCCTGATGGTTACCTGCAAGAAATAATTTCAGAATCTAGCAAAGACCCTGGTTTTTCCCATTCTGGACGATTCATTTTAGGCGAATATGATATGCTAGTTGTTTCTCCAGCGACAGGAAACACTATTGCAAAAATTGTATACGGCATCGCAGATAGTCTTGTAACCAATCTTGTTGCCCAAGCCCAAAAAGCAAAGGTTCCAGTTTATGTGGTACCAACTGACCAAAAAGAAGGATATGTAAAAACTACTCTACCTTATCGTATTGACAAAAAAAGCTGCAAACAGTGCACTCCCTGTTCAGTTGTGGATGTTTGTTCGTACTCCGCCATAAAAATCTCCGATGGCACTCCAAAAATTAGCTCTGTTTTATGTCAGGGCTGTGGTTTGTGTCTGGACGCTTGCCCGTATGATGCTGTGAAATTTGGAGAAAAAAAGAAACTTTGGATTAGGACAGTTGATGCCCAAAATGTTGAAAAACTTCAGTTGATGAATAACTTGAGCGTTTTAGAAAATCCACAACAACTACAAACAGTTATCGAAAAACTACAAAAAACTTAGGTGCACAAATTGAAGGTATTACTAGTAACTGGAGCCCTTGCCGAGGATTCTGTCAAACGTTATGCACAAAAAAGCAGTGTTGAAACTCAGGTTTTGAAGTTTCCGATTCAAGTAGCGGCGTTACTTAAACTGCCAAACATCGCAAAAGAACTAAAAAAAGTGAACCTAAAAGATTTTGATGCCATCTTAGTTCCTGGTCTGATTCTAGGTGATACAACTGTTGTTTCGGATGCTACTGGGGTTCCAGCTTTTAAGGGTCCACGTTATGCTGCTGATTTGCCTACTGTTTTAGATTATATGGAAAAATTGGAGCTTTCAACCGTAACACCTGCTTGTGATTTGCTTCGAGAAGAGCTTCAACGTAAAGCCTTACAACAGTTAGACTTGGTCGAACTAAACAAAGAACTGTTACTAAAAAACCCCGGAAACATGGTTATCAAAAACTTGGCATTTGGTAAAGATTTCCCTATGAGAGTTATGGCTGAAATTGTTGATGCACCATTAATGTCTGTACAAGAACTTCAAAGAACAGCAAAACGATATGTAAAATCTGGAGCTCACATAATTGATGTCGGCATGATTGCAGGAGATTCCCGACCTGCTGATGCTCAACAGGCAGTTGAAGCAGTTAAAGAAGTTGTGAATGTTCCAATTAGTATTGATACCCTTGACCCTTTGGAATCACAGGCTGCTGTTTCTGCGGGAGCTGATTTAATTCTTAGTTTAGATGCAGGAAACATTGATGAACTTTCTTCTTTTGCGTCTGAAGTTGCAGTTGTTGCTATTCCTACAAATCAAAGGCAAGGATATTTCCCTAAAACTGTTGATGAACGAGTAGCATACATGGAGCAGATTATCGCAAAAGCCCGAAAACTTGGAGTAAACAACATTTTAGCTGATTTGATTGTTGAGCCGATGAACGTTTTGCGTTCTTTTGTAGCTTTTGGTGAGTTTGCTAAACGCAACCCTGAAGTTCCCTTGTTTGTTGGCACTACTAATTTTACTGAATTAATTGATGCTGATTCTGTGGGAGTTAACGCGTTGCTTGCTTGTTTGTCTTCTGAAGTCAATGGAAGCATTTTGTTGGCTACCGAAAAAAGCTCCAAGGCAAAAGGAACTGTACGAGAATTGGCTCTTGCATCTAAAATGATGTTTTTGGCAAAACAACGAGGTTCTGTTCCAAAAGACCTCGGTTTAGATTTGTTAATCCTCAAAGACAAAAGACTAAGACAGGACCCCTATTCTGCTGAAATGGAAGCAGACACCCAAGTTATTTTTGCAACAGAAACTCTTGAACCTGAAGTAATGGATGAAAAAGGAATTTTCAAAATCGCAGTAGATCATATATCGGGGAACATAATTGCATTATATCTTCAAAACATCCAAACTGAAAAACCGTCAATTGTAATTAAAGGCAAAACGTCAGAAAACGTGTTTTCCAAAATTGAAGAAATGAATCTGATAACTCGGATGGATCATGCTGCTTATCTGGGTCGGGAACTGGCAAAAGCTGAGATTGCCCTGAAAACAGAAAAAGAATACGTTCAGGATCAACCGTTGTTCAAGGATTTATCTGTTTTTTGAATTATAATTTATGCCCTGAAAGTAAGGAAGAGTTTTTGAGAACTCTTAGGAGTGGTGCTCCTACTAGTGTTCCAATTACGATTAACATCAGTCTTTCGATTGGATAAATTGGGAATATTAATGCCCAGTTTGCAGGGTATGAAGTTACAGGTATGAATCCTAATGGTTCTGCCATTATTGTTTCATAAAGCAAGTTTCCCATTAGGTGTTGCATCATGGTTCCAATAAAGAACATTATCGCTATTCCAGCAGCTATTTTTGGTGCATCATTTGTGTTGACCCAATTGACTAATTTGCGTCCAACAGGTGAAATTAGAACAACAAGGGCTACGATGTGTAGCCACGCAAAAGGAAGTAGAACTCCTGAATAATCAACAAACACGCTAGTGTTTGGATGTATCAGAAAAACTGCTAACAGAATAACATTTAATGCAACGGCGTAAATCCATTTCTTTTTCATGAGTAGCCCTAATGAAACTGCGCCTACAGTAGCAGGAAGAAAGTCTAGGAACATGAAAACTACTGGTCTACCCATTGCCATTCCTAAGAATGTCCCTAAAACTATGCTTATTCCTCCGGTTATGGGTCCCAGTATTATTCCGTAGATTGGTGCTATTACATCTGATAATGAAAACCAGTTTCCTGATGATCCAATCATTGGTAATGTGGGTACTACTCTAAGTACTGCGTATAAAGCAGTGAAAATTGCTATCAATGCTATCGTTTTTGGGTTTTTGAATTTCTTCAATATGTCTGCCAACTGGGCTACCTCAATTCAAAGTCGTTGTGTAATTTTTTACACAGTATGTGTTTGGGGTAATTAAGTTTTCCTCTGTTTGCAGAGCTGCTTTCTTAGTTTTTTTTGCAGAACAGCCCATTTTTGTGGTGGTTTGGGAATTAAAAAACAGTAATTATATAAGTTTGTATAATTATTTAATTTATAAAAACAGCAAGGAAACTGCAGAAAAATGACCCAAAGCACATACACATATCATGAACCCCGACTTGATACAATTCTTATGGTAGAAAACACAATAAAAAAAAGCGGTTCATATTCAACAAAAAAAGAACTTCTGGAGAGTTTACCTAAAAAGGTTCAATATCAAACATTCAACCGTATACTGCAGTATCTGGAAAGTTCAAATAAAATTATGTATGATGGAAGAAGTATTATCTGGATTTTTCCAGACAACCCAAAATTAAAAAAACTGTTAGAGACAAGCGTGAAACTAGATTATTAATCAAGAATAGCCAAAACGTCGTTCATAGTCTTTGTGGCTTGAAAAAAACTCTAAGACAATAACGATTTTCTTTTCATTTTCTGCTAATATTGTATAAATTAGACGGCTTTCTTTTCCAGTTTCCATTCTAAACAGATTATAAATTTCATATTTTGTTACATAAACTTTTGGCCATTTCTTTTTCTCAATTTTATTTCCAATGAGCATGTTTCCTTTAAGGAGATTCAAATTGTTTATTATTTTTTGGTAGAGTTCGCTTTCCTTATCTAAACTAGAAAAGTATGCTCCAAATTCTGAAGAGCCTCTTAATTCATCAGGTACTTTGTTTTTTCTCAAACTGTCAACTATATCCTGTCTTGTTAGACTTTTTATAATTTTTTATATTTTTAATGTTATTTTTTTCCATGATAACTATTAAATTCAAATTTAAAATTAAATATGAAAAATAATTTATTTGCGGGGAATAAAAATCCCTAAACCCTTTGAAATTTGATTTACCAAAAATTTACCTGTTCCCTCACTTAAAAAAATGTGACGTCTACATAGTAACTGCGTTTATTCTCGAAAGTTTTAAGTGATTTAACGTGAAGGCATATTGGTCGAGGAATTAAAACAGTTGAGAAACAAGTCTTTAGGTGCTATACTTCTTGCGTTAGCCTTAGTAACTATGGTTGCATATTTTTGGTTGTTGTTTTTGGCACCACAAGATGCCATTTTCTTAGGACGAACCGCCGCCGAATGGGCAGTGCTCATTCCAGTGGTTATCATTGTTTATGCCGTTCTTATTGTAATTGCATGGATTGGATGGGCACTAGCTTCCACTGCTCCGCCTCTTCCTGTTCCTGTAGAGTTTCGCGAAAAATGAACCTGTTTTTTCCTCAAGCAAAATACTACAACAAATAAAAGAATAGCAATAACCGCCACCACTAAAACTATGGAAACCAACGGGTCTAACTCATAAGGTTGGGGTTGCCAGACGTTAGTTTGTATTGCTTTAATTGTAATGGAAAAATTGGCGTATGTAGATGTTGCTTCAACCCAAAAACCTGTTTCTTGGTCCCAATACCAAATGCTTTGAGGGTTATTGGCAGTTACCGTTGTTCGTTTTTCACCGGCGTATGCCCGTTCTTCGATTTTGCTGATGGTTATGGTTCCATAATTTTCTTCAGAAAATGTGTCCCCTTTAATTAGGTTTGCAGGAATAATGAAAGCCTCTCCTAGTTTACCTGTTTCAAGATCAAGGCTTGCATATTCAATTTTTTCTGTTCCATCCAAAAACATGGACGTAAATTTGATGTCAACTATTTTTTCCCGTACATTAATAACTTCAATTGATGCATTCTTTACATCATGCTCTGGGGGAACATCACCCGTGGTTTTTACGTGATATGCTATCATGTCCCCTTTTTTCACCCCAATAGCTATTTTTGCGAAAGCATTTGAAAAAAGGCAGAAAATAACCAGAGCTGCGATTAAAAAACAATGAAAAATGTTTGTTTCTTTAGCACATTAACCATTATAGAAAAGTCTTGATTCCATTTTTATGATTTGGGGACAAACCTGTGATTTACAGGTTTATTTATCGATGTAAACTTGGCTTTCTCCGTTTTCTTTTTCGATGCGGATTACATGCTCTGCTTTTTCAGCAAAAGATTCGTTATGCGTTACGGCAATTATTTGTTCAATAGAATTCAAACGGCTAACAGCTTCTGCCAGTCGGTCTACGGAGCCATCTTCTCGTCCTAAACTTTCTGTGGGTTCGTCCAGCAAAAGCATGTAAAGTCCATGACCTGTTTTTGCTTGCATAATTAACTGTCCCAAACCAATCCGGTATGCAAAAGCAAGTAAGGTGCGCTCTCCCCCTGAAAGGTTTGAAACTTCCCGTTCATAGCCTTCTTGGCTGTTGACAAATGGTGAATATGTTTCGTCAATTTTGACGTTTAACGTGGGTCCTAGGTCGCCAACTAGGTTGTCTAGCATTTGTTGAACACTGAGTTGTAGATATGTTACAAACTCTTTTCGTAGTTTAGGCTGAATGCTTCGGTATGCAACCCGGATACGGTCTATTATCTCCAAAAGTTTATAGATGCTTTCTTTGCGTTCAATTTTTTTTTGAACAATATCTATCCGCTCTTTTAGTTCATCTACTCGGATAGCTAAATCATCTTTTTTTCTTTCCAAGTTAGTTAGTTCGTTCTTTGCGTCACGATGCACTGTAAGGGCAGTTTCCTTGTTTTTTCGGGCAAAATCCAGTTCAGCAACATCAAAATTGGCTATTTCTGTTCTAGTTTCCTCTAACTGTTTCTGCAGGTTTTTTTTATCCTCTTCTGCTTTTTGTATTTCCAAAGAGTTTTGAGCCAAAAATTCGTGTTTTTCATTAATTTGTCGTTTTGTGTCCTCGATTCTAAGAATAACCTGTTGCAGATTGGAAACTGCAGTGCTTGCTTTGCTTTGAACGTTTCTTAATTCATCCAGTTTTTCTTGCAGTTCAGTTAACAGTTTTTGTTTCTCAGCTTTTTCCTGTTGCAGATTATTTTTTAGGCTATCTTTATAATCACCCGTTAATTCTTGAAGGCACCGGGGACACTTGTTTTCTGCAACTATGCTCGAAATGTTTGCTTCTGACGTTTGCATTTCTCTTTGAGTGGTGCCTTGCTCAACACGGATAGTTCGTAATTGTTCTTCAATTCTTGATAACTGGTTTTGGTATTCCGTTAACGGTTTATCCAAATCCCAACCGATTTCTTGGAGTATTCTTTGGCTTTGTTCTTCTTTGGTTTCCATCTGGTTTATGAGGCGTTTTAGTTCGTCTAACCGTCTTTTTTCTGTTTCATTTTGAACTGACATTTTTTTTATTTGGTATCCAAGATTGCCAAGGTTAGTTTTTAGTTGAACTTGTTTTCTTTGTAACTCTTCGGTTGTTTTTCGCATTTCTTCTAAACTTTCAAGGCATGCAGAAGCTTTCATAAGTTCAGATTCAGCCTGTGCGAATTTTTGTTTTGCTTCATGGATTTGACCTGTAATTGATGAGAATTCTTCAACTGCATTGATATAGTTCTCTTCAAGTTTTCCAACACGGATTACGTCAACGTCCCGTTCCAGAACTCCTTTTTCTACTTCGTATTCTCTTTCAAATTGGTGCAAACCGCTCCAAGCAATATCATAGTTAGAAAGGCCAAAAAGTTTATCCAACTTTGTTTGACGCTGCCGTGGCGTGATATCTATCAATTCTTTAAGGTGCTCTTGGCGTACCCATATGATTTCACGGAAAATATTTTTGTCTAACCCCGTTAAGGCAGTTAATTCTTCGAGCACCGCGTCGTTTTTGTTGCTTGCAACTAGTTCGCCGTCTTTGTAAAGTTTGAGATGGTCGGTGTCTTGGCTGATGCCGTTTCCTTTTCTTTCTAGGGCTCTTTGAATCTTGTAATGTTTGCCGTTGTGAATAAACTCTGCAGTAACTTTTCCTTTTTGGGCGTCTTCCCGGAGCAAATAATCATAACTTCTGCCGATGGGGTCACCAAACAAGACAAAATCAATAGCATACAACACCGTGGATTTTCCTTGCCCCAGTCCCCCTACTAAACAGTTGAATCCACCTACAAAGGGGACTACAGTTTTAACATGGGACCTGATGTTTTCTAACTGAAGAGACTCTAGTTTCAAAGGAACTCCTCCAGTTTTTCTTTCACTTTTGTTTCCTGTTTCGCAACCAAGGGACTAATCAAATCAACTGCAAGGCGTGCAATTTTTTCACTTTCTTCCCGTTTGTAGTTTTCTGAAAAGATTTCAAAAAAATACTCATAAGCTTTGGTTGTCAGGTCTTTCATATCATTTCCGAAAATGGACTTGATTATATGCTCTGAAAGTTCAGTTTCCCTTAGACGAACTATCGGATGAACAAGAAGGGCTTTTTCTCCAGTTTTTCTTACTTTTGCTAGGTCAATTTCTCCACGAGTAGTTTCTGCAGGCAACACACCCTTGATAACTGGAACAACAATGGCGCCTTGCTCGTCGTTGTCTTTAACTAATTGTATAAGTGCTTCAGTAATTTTTGCTGGGGTCAAACCTGTGTAGGTTTGCTCTAAAATTACAAACTTGCGGGGAGTTTCCAAAGATATTCTTTCAATTTTTGGTTTACCCGTTTTATTTACGTGGACATGGTAGAAGCCTTTCTTTGTTTTTGCTTCGTCATAACTTGCTGTTTCTGTTCCGCCACTGTAAGCAATAATGCCTTTCTTGAACCTAGAATTATACGGCTTGTGAATGTGCCCCCCCGCATAATAATCAAAACCTTCAGGAAGATTTTCGGGGCTGGCTTCTGCCTCCATTTTTGGGGGTTTAACCGCTGGAATGTCTAATCCCATATGAAAAACAAGAATATTAAACAACGAGGGGTCAGGGGCGGGTTTGTATTTTTCTAAAAATTTTGGTAACTCTTCTTGGGTTCTTCGGGGGGTTCGAAAGTTTGGAATGCCATAAACGTAACAGTTCTCATTTTTCCAGCATGCCCCCTCATGGCGGGGCAAATACCAAACTAGACCTGCGCTGTCCAACGGATTAAGAATCGTGCCCGTAACTGCATTAGGAGCAGAATCATGGGAACCATCAACTGCCAAAACTGGAATTCCTGCATCTTTTAAGCGCCGAAAATTAGCAATCGCAACCTCAAGGGTAGAATTAGTTGGGCGTGCTTGCTCAAAAATGTCCCCTGCAATTATCATGAAATCTGGGTTTAACTGGATTGTTTTGTCCACTACCTCGGCAAAAGCATTGTTAAAGTCGTTACGGCGAACATCCAAATTATACTGAGCATAACCCAGATGCAAATCTGCAGCGTGAACAAAACTAAAAGGCTTCATTCCTTCTTTTTTCTCCTGTTTTTTCCCCTTTAACTTGTAAACAGTAAATTGTGCTAGTGACATTTAACTATACTTAACGATTTTTCTGGATACATCGCCACAAAACACCGTTATTTCCTTGCAACCCTCCCCTTTTTTTATTCTTGCCTTTCTGGAGAATAAGACACATAATCTTCTGGCAACTCTAAATCTTTAAGCTTTAAACCCACAGCTTCACAAAGGTCTTTCTTTATTTTGTCGCCAACTTGCCAAAGAACCGATATTCTTTGAACTTTCCCAAACTCGTGATACATACGAACGATCAGTTTTTTTCGTTCTTCATTACTCCATTTTATTTGCTTATTCACAAAACGTGTTTTAAACTTGTAGCTTTTCGGGTGGTTCGGGGGTGAAGCTAGAACTCCGACTTTTTTAAGATTCCTCAATACATCTCTGATTTGGTTGTTTGTTAATAAATCACCGTAGTTTCCTTTGATGTCTTTTAGTGTGAATGTTTTGGTTAACAGGTCACTTCTTGTCAACCACAGTATTAAACTTGTTTTCATTTCACCGCTGTCTATTTTTCTTTTTCTTATTTTCATGTATGCCACTATGTAGAATATCTACCATCTATATAGATTTAAGGTTTATCTATATAGTTATGTCAAAAAAATAAACATATAACAACACCCCTAACAAGGCGACGAGCGTCTATCTGTGTATATATTAATATAGTATTGTGAAATAACTCTTTTTTCTGCTTTTTTGGTCAACAAACAACATTATTGAAACATTATTAGAATAATGTTACTTCAACATTGATTAATTTTTTTGCGTGAAAAATACTCTAAGTCCTACAATATTTTAATCAAACCGGGTAGGGTTTGTTAATCAAAAAGGGTAGGTAAACAGCTAACAAATAGTAGGTGTTGCTCAAACATCGTTGCCCATTTTTGAAACGTCACTAACTCCAACATAATAATCTAAAGCTTTGAGGGTTAAACCTGTCCAGCTTTTCACTTTAGAAATGGGGTAACCTTTATCAAAAAAAGTGGTGATTCGGTTCAGTCTGTAATAGTGAGGATATTTATCAAAGTGCTTGTTGATTATTCGCCAGGCTGTAACTCTGCTAAAATTCCAAACTTTTGAACCCTTGTCTGTTTCTTGGATCACACTTACAATATTATGCACAAAAGGTCTATCTAATTTAACCGAAAGTGGTGGAGTGCGTTTTGAATGTTTTAGTCGTTGCCCAACATCAACATACAGTTTTTTGTTTTTGATTGTGAAAGACTCTTTTGTTAAGTTCAAAGCTTCAGAAACTCGGATGCCAAAATAGTAAAGGGCGCAAACAAAACTTGTTTTCTCGTTGCCTAACTGAGTTTGCTGATTAGACACTTTATTGAAAAATTCTGTGTCGCTTGTGATTAGTTCAATTTTTCCTTTTTTGGTGTAGTTAGGCAAGATAAACCCTCATAAGTCAATGTATAAACTTTCAAAACATTCTGAATGATAGTAGTGACCTTTTCGTCTGTGTATGATCTTGTCGCCTAAATTGAAAGACTTGCCACATTTTCGGCACTTGGTTAAATGTTTGCTTTTTATCTTTAAAACGTAACTCACTTTTTGTTTTTCTCCTTTTGTTTCCGCCAATACTCCCTTAGCGGATTGTTCTTTTTTCTAGGTCTGCCACCCTTGTTTACCATTTTTTTATCCTCTATATTTTTTAGTGAACTATATAGTTTTTGAAACAACTATATAGCATATAGAGGTTATACAGATTTAAAAGTTTTCCTAGAAAACATTAACAGAAAAAATTCAACTACAACTTGAAGAAGTTTCCATTATTGATAGCTTCTAAAATGGTTTTCAAACAATAAAAGACATTCATGTTTTACTTTTTCTAAAGTGAATTGTTCTTCCATGAATGTTCTAATTCTTGGGTTTTTCCAGCAATTTTTCCAGTGTTTTATTATTACGTGGTTTTCATTATTGATGTAAGGAGGATAGGCTTTGTAGGTAAATATCATATCAAGCCCTAAACTTGTTAAAGTTGCTTTTGTAAGACGGAATACTTCAAAAGTTCTTTCAATATCAGGATTTTCTTTTATGAAAATACCATGTGATTTTATAGCCTCTTTATTTGAAAGATTATTCCATTTAATTTGAAAATCAGAGGAAGTAAGGCTAATTTGGTTTTTAAGAAACTGCTTTATTTCTGGATCCTCTGTTAAAGCCTCCCATTCACTAAATACTATCCATTTCTGAGAGTGCATACGTGCGATTTCATCAATATTTTCTGGGTTCAATGAAAGAGATAACAATAAACCTTTGAATGTAATTTGCCAAACATTGTGAGCCCTACCTTGTTTTCCAGTAGGTTCCGTTCTCACGATTTTTGCAAGACCAAGATTTTCCAATAATTGAAGTTGCCTAATTGTAGTCCTATAATTACAACCAACAAGTTGCGGAATTTTGCTTTGATAAACTTCTTCGTTTGAGGATAAGACCGAAAGAGTGTCTTTGAGGTTTACCATTCTTTTTGAATAAACTGGTGTTTCAATTACCAAATTATGTGACACCAACAATATTTTAAGTGTCACGAAAATGCATATAAATATTTTCGTTATAATATGATAATTGGTGACATGAAATTGCCTATAATTAGAAGCTTGATGAACATCGGGGACAGCAAAGGAGTAACCCTTCCTGTAAGCTGGATAAAACACGCAGAAGAAGAACAGGGAAAAAAAATCGTTGCGTTAGCGTTAGAGGTTAACCATAGCATCTTAATTACTCCAATTTTTGAGAAGGGAGAGGTTACCAAAGATGAAACAACTCAAAATCTCGTAGAGGCGAAACTCTGAAATGTGTAAGTCTGAGCCATCAAAACCTAAACGCAACACACCCCAGAGCTTCGCCAAAAAAATACTGGCTCAATTCTCTAATAAGAATGTTTCACAAACTCCAAACATCAAAAAATATGGTGAACCTGCAATAGTTCGTAACGCTAAACGCTTGGCAGAAATAACAAAACACCACTACAAAAAAGATGAGTTAGAAATCCGTTACAGAATGGACATTCAAAACTACTACGTTTTGTTCGGCAAGTTGCCTGACCACTTCATAGAACCATAAAGGGGTGATTCTTCGTGACAAACAAACCAAACGTGGAAGAATTCAAAAAGTTTGTAGAACTTTTAATGAAAAGCGCCCCCGAAGGATACAAACCACATTTTCTAAGACTTGAAGTAAACGGCAAAAATCCAATAGAAAATTTCGGTTGGAAAAACAAGCCCATAAGTTACGAACTTGCTTTAGACTGGATGAAAAACCATAACGGTAACGTTGGCATAGTGGGGAGAGTTGACGACCCACTTGTAAACGTTGACTTAGATGGAGAAGAAGTAAACAAAGACGAGTTAAAGCCTACATTAACCACAAGATCAAGAAGCCGAACTGGAATACATGGATTCTATTTCACAGAAAACAAACAAGAAATCCCCAACATAAACACAGATGACAACGGAGAAGTTAGATGTCAAAACGAATATGTTGTTTGTGCTGGAAGCTATGTAACAACATCACCCGACGAAGTTCCCGAACAATACCGAGAAACAGCAGGATACTACACTATTGAAGATACAAACCCTCCATGTTATATTACTTACAACGACTTGCCTAAATTCTTTAGAGAAAAACACGAAAAAGCCCTACGAGATGAAGAAGAAGCAAAGAACAGACCAAAAAGCGACTTTAACGCAGAAAATTTGAAAGGACCACATTCTGCCGTTTTTGATGTTACACCCAACAATATTATTAAAAAATTAGTTGGTCCTAAACGCAAAAACGACAGATGGGGCAGTATTTTTCACGATTCAGAAACAGAAGCAAATATGTGTATTGATTCGGGGCTTTTACACTGTTGGCGACACGGAGTATCTCATAACGGATTACAAGCCTTAACCGTACTTTCTGGTTACATGACTTGTGAACAAGCTGGAAGCCCACACAAAGGCAACACAGGAGTTTCTAAAATAATTGGGGATTTTGGCGCAATATTTCACGCATGGAAATACGCTAAAGAAAACGAGTTAATACCCGCCAACGATCCCATACCAGTAAAAGCCATGCTATACCTAGCAAAAGAAAACGGCTTAATTGAAGAAAATGACGATAATATGCTTTCTTGGCAAAAATATAACAAAGTTCTGGAAATCGTAAAAACCCAATTTAATTTAGATTCTGGAAGAACACCACTATCCGAACCAGTTTACAGAGAAATTGAAAAAGAAGGATTTGAAAAACTAAAAACAGCAAAAGAACTTATACGCATAATCTTTACCGATCTATCACGAAGAGTCAAACATGACGACACCACAAAAGCATCAGTTTTTATTAGTGGAGTAAGTTCATTCGGTCCAGAACCATTAAACCTTTTTGAAAAAGGGCAATCTGGAAGCGGAAAAACCTATAACGCTATTGAAACCTTAAAGTATTTTTCAGAACAAAACATTTTTTATTTAGCTGGAATGAGTCCGAAAGCTATTGTTCATCAAAAAGGGGTTTTGATGGATAAAGACGGAATAGAAATTTCAGACGAGGATTTTCCAGAAAAACCAAATCGGGCAGACTTTAGAGGAAATTTAGAAGGATACAAAACAGCAAAAGACGAATACAAAATTAAACGAATGGAACTTAACGAAAGACTGAAAGGCAGTTACAATTACATTAACATATCTAACCAAATTTTAGTTTTTCTTGAAACACCACACGAAGAAACAATAAAAATGCTTTATCCCATTCTAAGCCATGATAAAGACAGAGTCGAATACAGATTTGTAAACAAAACTGGACAAGGTAAACTAAAAACAGACAAAGTTGTAATAGAGGGGTTCCCTGCTTCAATATTTCTAACAACTGAAAAAAAATACATTGAAGAAATAGCAACACGCAGTTTTACAACATCACCTGATAGTAATAGCGAAAAAATACAGTCAGCAAACAAATTAACAAATATGAAAATGGCAACCCCATGGTTATGTGAAACAGAAACACCAATGTACAAAGCAATAAAAGAACTACTTTACAACATAGAAATTACACTAAAAACAAAAAAAGTTGACGTAATAATACCATTCACAAACCTACACGAAGAGTTTAGTAACACAGCATCAAGAGACATGAGAGACTTTGACCATTTTAAACAATTCACAAAAGCGTGGGTAATTACACATATTTACCAAAGACCAACAATAACAATACACAATAAAACATACATTCTAGCAAATCTTTACGATGTTATATGTTGCAAAAAGATTTTTGAACAATTACTACAAACAACCCAAACAGGAACCGAAAAAAGAATTTTAGACTTTTATCGAGATTGTATGCTAACAGGACAAGAAAGCTATACAGTAACAGAATTATTAACAAAATTCAACGAAACACAAAAAACAAAAATCAGTGATTTTACGATTCGTAAATGGTTAACACGCTTAAACGTAATTGGTTACGTTGAAAAACGAGAAGACCCAAACGACAAACGCAAAAACAATTATGTACCTATAATGCTAGAAAAAGAAAAACTTGAGAATACGTGCGATTTAAAAAAGCACGTATCTTTAGCTTTAGAAATGGAAAAGGGCTTTAAAAAGTGGTTAGAAATTATTAGAAATGAAAGTTACCAACTAAAAAGAAATTTTTTTATTAATGAGGATATATCACTTGAAGAATTAAGTAGTCTTATCTTAACAGATAAAAATTCTAGTATTCTTTTTGCTGACAACGTGTTTACAATATTTAAAGACGTTGATTTTATCCGCTTTAAAGAAAATAAGCCCAAAAATGTGTGCAAACGTAAAAAGCACGTATTCTCAAGAATTTCTGATGAAGAACAACAAGAGAGGATTAAGAAGAAACAAGAAGAACAGAGAATCATACAGGAAGCAGAACGGAACGACAAAGAGCTAGAAGCTAATACAGTAAGAGACGGAAAATATATTGTATGTTTTAATTGTAAAAAAACGGTAACTGATCCAACCAAATTAAGAAGGTTAGATAATCAATTCTATTGTGTAACTTGTCGGGATGCAATACTAAAAGGGCGTAACAAAGTCAAAGAAGAAAAAAACCCTATTGATGAAATAATATCAAAAACGGAGGGCGAAAATTGATGCCTTCTTGTCCTGAGTGTAACAGTTCTGAAAAGGTTGTTTTGGCTGGTCTTCGGTATGTTAAGGACAAGAATAACAAGAAGGACAAGAAAATTCAGAGATATTTGTGTAAGATATGCGGACATAGGTTTTCTGAGAAAACAGTTATTAACGAAACTGGACAAAGTGGGGGTCGTCAAATCTGCGCAACCGAACAGGTTATGAAAAATTTGACTGCAAAACAACCAAAAGAAGTTTTGCAAGGAAACGGTGAAACAAAAACCCTCTTAATCAGCTATTCAATGCAACTGCTAAAAGACGGAAAAGCCGAAGCCACTATCAAAACGTACATATCACTATTGAATACCCTTAACGGATTCTGTGATTTGTTGGACCCTGAAGCTGTTAAAGAAGTAATTGCTACAAAATACGAAGATCGAAACACTAAATGTTTGTGTGTTAATGCTTACGATTCTTTCTTAAAATTCACAGGCGGAACTTGGAAAAAACCGAAATATCACACAGAACAAAAACAAGTCTTTATTCCTACCGATAAAGAACGATATTTGGCTGTTAATACTGGAAATCGAAGTTTTGTAATTTTCAAACAGTTTGTTGATGAAACAGGCGCAAGAGTTAACGAAGCTGAAAGACTTGAATGGACAGATATTGATTCAGAACGCCAACTTGTAACTATTAAGGCTAGTAAAAACGGAAACCCTAGAACTTTGAAAGTTTCAGAGAATCTAATACAACTGTTAACGAGTTTGCCAAGATTGTCAGAGAAATATGTGTTTAAGAAGCGTGTTAAACATTCACGTTCTCACAGTTTTCACAATCAAATGCAAAGACTTGCTGTATCACAGAACAACCCCAGATTCTTGAAAATTCACTTACACACTCTTAGACATTGCAAAGCCTTGCGAGAATACCATAAAACAAGAACCATACTTCATGTTATGGGTGTTCTTGGTCACAAAACTATAACCACTACATACAGGTATCTGAGTTTATACAATCAAATCTATTCAAACATTAAAACTGCAAAGTATGTTACAAAGATTGCATCAACCAAAGAAGAACGCTGTGATTTAATTAATGATGGCTGGGATTTAGTTGATAAAGACGGTGAAGAATGGTATTTTAGAAAACCTGAATAAACATCCAAATGTCCAGTTAACACTGAAAACCGTGAATATTCCTATACTTAAATGAACAAAAATGCGAATGAAAGAAGAAAAGCTTTCAGTAGCTAAATTTCAAGCATCAATACGAAGGTCTTTTTTTTAAAAAATAGGACTAAAATCAAATATCCAAAAAATTATTTTTTTCTTCACTGCACACATTTTGCTCTGATGGTTGCCTTTTGGATTTTTGTTCATCTAAATATATTAATTGAGGTACAATATTGAAAATAACTTTTTTCAGATTATTTTTGTGCGACAACCATGGCGTGGGCTTTGTCGAAGGGCTCTAGACCGACTACTTGTTTGATGTTGAATCCTCGTGATTCTAAAATTGCGGTTTCTTTTCGGATAACTTCTGCAGGGTCTTTGGTTACATCTATGCTCTGAGCCTTAATCGCCAACATAACCCAGCCTCCTTCTGCCAAAAACATGTCAGCGTTATCTGCTAAAAGTTTAGCCTGTTCCGGTTGAGCTACATCACAGTAAATGGTGCTTACTTGCTCTACCATTCGAGAATAGGACTCAGGTAACCGTGCATCTGCAAGAATTGGAGACATGTTATACCGAAAAGCTACAACATTATTCACCAATTCACGCAAAGATCTAGACGCAAATTCTACACAGTAAACGTGGCCGTTTTCTCCAACTATGTCGGATATGTGGCTAGGTGTAGTCCCTGAAGCTGCACCCAAATACAAAACTTTCTGGTCAAGACAAACAGGAACCGTTTTCAAGCCCTTCAGTATGGCTGCCGCCAACTTACTTCGGAAAGGTTCCCATAGACGATACTCTGTTCCCTCAAACTTGATTAGACGCTCTCCGTAAACTGAGTTTCCAATAGCAAAGTTTTTGGTTCCTAACTTGCGGGAACCATCTTCCAAGGTAACCCAGAAAATTTCCTCAAAAGCCGGATGGGGTTTAACGTTTAGGTCCACGTTTATTTCTCCGGTTCTGCCTGCGGTTCTTTTGTTTTCCTTTAAACTCACGTTTTGTTGGTGCCGGAGTCGGCGGAGGATTCGGGTAACGTTCAGTGATTTCTTGTACTCTTTTTTCTAGGTCAGCTTTGAGATCGTCAGCAGCATATTCTCCTTTGAAAGCATCAACTCGGGCAGCAATGGTTATTTTTCCCGCCAAGGCGCGGGCAATTTTTCCCCGTTGCCAACGTTTGCCATCATGAATAAGGGGATGTTGAAAAATAATTCCATGCTTAGGGGGAAGTGCTTTAGTTTTCAATGACCTAAACAAGGCTTTTTCTGCACCCAAAATCTGCATAGTGCTTGCAGGCAGCTTCGCCAAGTTCATTAAACCTCCAGCAAGGGCAATCAAACGGCCACCCAGCAATGAGCCTGCTACTGCTTTGGTGTTTGGAGCCACTTCGTCCATTACTGCTTCGACGTAGTTTTCTAAATTCTGGCGCAAACTATACAATTCCAGTACATGACTGCACATGTATTGAATCTGAGCAAGGTCATCTTCGATTATATCTGCCCCCATAGAAGCTGCTGCTACTTCGGCTATCATTTTGGATTTGTTTTGTGGCAGTCCTTCTTGTTCTAGTTTTTCTATTGTGAAGTTTTCTTTTCTGCCTAACTTAACTACAAGACGGGAATAGGTTTCATGTTTTTCGAGCAATCTATCCAATTCAGGAAAATGCAGACCGTACCATTCACGTATTCTGCCCATGAACAAATTCAAAGATTTATCCAAGTCGTCAACAGACAAAACAGCCTGAGCTACCAGCATGTCTCTTTTTTCTACGACCTTTTTGACTTTGATTTTTGCAAGTTCCATAGAAACTTTGTGAAGATGCGCTCGAAGCTGTTCAGGTTTTTCAACAAATCCTGAATCTAAAGCGATTGTTACTAAATTTTCACGAAACAGGTTGCCCGCCTCTGAGGACGGCTCTACAGAAACTTCAATGTTTAATTTTTCATTGGCAGAAATTGCCATCTTTTGGTTTTCAAAAACAAATTGAGTGTAACCTTTCTTTTTCAGATTGTCAATTAACCCCGAAATTTCATCAATAAGTATTCCGTCTTCAATTTTTTTGAGCCGTTCTGCAGTTTCTACTGCATCCTTGGGAAAAAACATTTTTTCAACAAGTATGTTGTCTTCGCCAAAACCAAAGGCGCCCATCACAGATTCTACTATTGTAGCTTTCACCATTTTCCCATCCGATAATGCACTATATTATATGCTTAACATTTATCTTTGCAGTGGATAACCTTTACTACAAGAGGAACAACAAATGGCTAATCCGCTTATTACACAAATTGCTGGTCTGAACCTTTCTAATCCTACAATGCTTGCTGCAGGTGTCTTGGGATACACTGGATTATCAATGAAACGTGTAATAGAATCCGGAGCTGGAGCTGTTGTAACTAAATCCATGGGGCTTGAAGCCCGCACCGGTTATGGCAACCCAACAGTAGTCCAAACTGATTGTGGTTTACTGAACTCGATGGGTTTGCCCAACCCGGGAATCAGACATTTCAAAGAAGAAATACAAGAACTAAACAAACTAGCTGCACCAACTATCTTTAGCATCTATGCTTTTTCCCCTGAAGACTTTGCAGAAGTAGCCCAAATAGCAGTAGACCTTGGAGCAGCAGCCGTGGAATTGAATGTTTCTTGTCCTCACGTGAAAAAAGCTGGAGCCCAAGTTGGTTCTGATCCTTCATTGTTGATGGACATAGTTAAACACGTAAAAAAGCAGGTGAACAAACCTGTTATAGTAAAGCTGACCCCCAACGTCACAGACATTACTGAAATCGCTAAAGCCTCAGAAAAAGCTGGAGCAGATGCAGTATGTGCCATTAATACTGTTAAAGCCATGGCGATTGACTCCGAAACCTGCAGGCCAATTCTAGCCAACAAATACGGTGGTTTATCTGGACCTGCAATCAAATCAATTGGTGTACGATGTGTCTATGACATTTTTGATTCAGTTAAAATTCCAATCATTGGCTGCGGTGGAATCAGCAATTGGCAAGACGCCATCGAATACATGTTAGCTGGAGCATGTGCAGTTCAAATTGGAACTGCGATTGCGTTTGAAGACATTACCGTATTTAAATCAGTAACCGAAGGCATGACAAAATATCTTGAAGAAAAAGGCTACAACTCCATAAAAGAGATAGTTGGATTAGCCCACAAATTCTAAATCTGCATTTTTACTGTACTCTTCGATACGTCTTTGTTTTCCGTCACATATTTAATAAACGTAGACACTTAAAAGAACATACTCCTGAACAGGAAGGAAAAACACAATTGCAGTATAATTCCCATAAATGTTCCCATAGTTCGCCTATTGAAGCAGCAAATCGTATGAGAACCGTAGAGTTGTTGGAAGTAAAACAGGAGAACTGCTCTGTAAAAACATTGACTTTTGAAGACCCTCTTTGTTCAAAAGCTGAACCAGGTCAGTTTGTGATGGTTTGGATACCTGGAGTTGATGAAATTCCGATTAGCCTTTCTGGAATAGCTTCTGATGGATTAACTTCAATAACTGTCAATGCTGTTGGAGATGCCAGCAGTGCCCTTAACCTAAAGAAGAAAGGGGAGATCATTGGAGTACGGGGACCTTTCGGGAATGGTTTTGTTCCTGTAAAAGGCAATGTTCTTGTTGTTGGGGGTGGAACCGGTTTAGGTCCAATGATGCCTTTAACTGAAAATCTTGTTAGAATATCATCAAAAATAACTGTAATGAGCGGAGTAAAATGCCAAGATAATCTGCTGTTTTTGGACAGAATTGCTGATCTTCTTTCAAGTGTTGATTCAGAAACTATATGCACCACAGAAGATGGAAGCTACGGCTTTGAAGGCTTAGTCACCAGCCAAGTGGAAAAAAAATTAGCAGCTGAACATGTTGACATGATTTACACTTGTGGTCCCGAACCAATGATGTATCGAATTTTTCTTTTAGCCGAACAATACAATGTTCCCGTGCAAGCTAGTTTAGAACGTATAATGCGTTGCGGAATAGGTTTATGCGGAAGCTGTGTAATAGGGGAACTCAGGGTCTGTAAAGATGGTCCCGTGTTAAATTCTGAACAATTAAGAAGCATAAAAGATGAGTTTGGAAAATTTAGGTTAGATTGGACCGGAAAAAAAGTCAAACAATAATTATTAATTGAAACGCAGGAAAATTGCATGGTTTATCTTAAAAAAGCATATTTTGAAAACTACGTTTTTGATGTTGATGAACACGTTTACGAGACAGCAGAAGACAGTTTCCTGATTGCTGAAAAAATTGCAGTAAATGAAAACGACACTGTATTAGACATGGGAACCGGATGTGGGATTCTCGCAATAATTTGTGCAAAACGTGCAAAACACGTGGTTGCAGTTGACATTAACCCTTATGCTATCAAATGTGCCCGCAAGAACGCAAAAGCGTTTGAACTAACAGAAAAAATGGTTTTTCTCCAAGGAGATTTATTTGGTCCGATCAAAAACAATGAAAAATTCAGTTTGATTCTTTTCAATTCGCCGTATTTGCCCTCTGAACCTGGAGAAGAAAACAGTTGGATAGGAAAAGCATGGGCAGGGGGTTCAGACGGGAGAAAAATAATTGATCGATTTATAGCAGATGTTCCCCATTGGTTAACTGATCAAGGTCATATATTGCTCGTTCAATCTTCTCTTTCTGACCCTGTACGAACTATTGAAATGTTTACTGAACAAAATTTGCATGCACAGATTATTTCTCAAGTTAAGTTTCCGTTTGAAAGTATCATTTTGATTGAAGCTAAATTTTGATTTCGTGAGTTAACTAAATTCGTGGTCGTTGCTGTTAGCTAAAGAGGAAAGAGCAATTACTCCTGTAAACCAGACAATAAATGTGGAATACCATACTGGAAAAACTGTTTGATAGTTGCATATTATGCTATGATAAATTGACAAAAGAAACAGTGATAACCAGCAACCAGCAGTCCAATAAAGTTTCATGTGCTTCATAACTAACTACATTATCTTGTTTGTGTAAAAGAGTTCAGAAACACAAATATTGTTCAGAAATACTGATTTGTTCTCAAGGTTTATTTTTGGCAATTTTAATTTAGTTTCCTGAATTGTTTGTTTTTTTTTTGGGTATCTGCAATTTTTTTAAGACAGAACAAAAATAGGTTTGTCTGTAATGCTTGGGGTTCTAGTATGGTGTATTATGTCTATATTCTTCGTTGCACGGATGGCAGCTACTACACTGGACATGCAAAAGATGCAAAAAAACGATTTGAATTGCATAAGAAAGGACGGGGTGCAAGGTACACAAAAATCCATGAACCTGAAGAGCTGGTTTATGTCGAAACTTGTGAAACTCGTGGTGACGCCATGCGAAGAGAACGAAAAATTAAAAAGTTGTCACATAATGGAAAGAACCAATTGATTGATGCCCCTGAATAAGATAGATGATTGTGAAATTTCTTAGTGATGCTGTTTTTTCAGTTGAATTTTTAAACTGCAACCTGAACAGGTATTATGTTGTGTTGCTGGGTGCTTCTTTTTAATTGTTGGTATGTTGTTTCATGGTGGGGGATGTGGGAAAACATAAATGCTTGATGTTAACTGAAGGCTAAGATAACCATGGCTTTGTATGTAGTGTATAGAGCTCCTCTGGAGTCTAAAGCTAGAAGTGCAATTCCTAGGCGATTAAAGGAGCTTGGTTGCCAACAATTGCATAGAGCATTTTGGAAAATTGAAGAAAAGAAAATGCATGATGTTTTAAAAGTTCTTGAAAATAATCAGCCAGTGGTTATGAAACGTTTACGGGAAATCAAAAACCCCAAACTTGCAAAAAAGAAAGCGTTCTCAGGTCTTGGAAGCTTGGTGGTGGTAACTTTTACGCTTCCTAAAGGAGCAAACCGGGAAAAAGTGACTAATTTTCTTCGAAAAGCACCTTGTATTCGTTTGCGTCGTTCTGTTTACGCTTTTTCTCAGAAACGTTCTTTTTATGAAAAACAAACTAGTCTTGTTGATGCTTTAAAATTTGTTAATTTTATTCGAGATATCGGGGGAAATGTCAAAATTATTTCCCGGGTTGTAATCTTGAATCCAGTTGCAGTTGAACGCCTTCTAGATGAAACTAAAGATCGAATTGAAACTGGGGTTTTTAATATTGTTAGTTCTTGCAAAAAATTATACGTTGAAGCTTGCAGGGGAAAAGATTACGAACTGATTCGGGGTGAATTTTCTAGGTTGAAAAGACGGTATTTAATCTTAAAGAAGGTTTGTTCTGTTTACACGGTTTGGCTAAAAATTGATTTTACTAAAATTTTAATGCGGGCGTATCATGCACTAAGAAAAGTTAACACACGTTTAGAGCAAGCATAATTTGATGGTTTAAACTTTTGAAAGCGTTTAAAAGCAATCATTCAATTATATATAGTTGAAATCATAGACGCGTCAGAAATTCTGTTTTATAGTTTTTCACGTGATGATTTAGCTAGTGTAAAAATGAGTGCTTCAAAACTTTCAAACAAAATTAGAGTGGTTGCAGATTCAAAAAAACTTGAGACTTGTTCAGAAAATAAATTAAAGTTTTATACGGATTATGCCTCGGTTGTTTCTGAGACTCTGAAAAAACCTTTGTTCCAAAAATTTTTGCACTGGATTATAAAAAAGGAAGAAATAGAAAATAAGGTTGTCAAAGATATTCAGGTCAGGGTTTTTCCTTTTCAAAAAGAAAATGGCAATTCTGTTGCTGGGCGATGCAATAGCAATGATGGAATTATTCTGATTTTTCCAAAAAAACAGAGTTTTGTGAAAAAGAAAATGGAAAATAATAAAAAACAAAAAGTTCGTTTTTACCTAAAACATAGGGCAATGGCTGCTTTAATACACGAATTGCTTCATGTAAAATATGCGGGAAATGAAAGCAAAGTACGTCAGCTTACAAAGAAATATTTTCATATTTTTGTTCGTCGCCATGTTCCTGATGTTTCAATTATTAATAATGCTGTTCCGACGATGTTTTTGGGTTTATAACTTTATTTTTTTCAAAATTAAGGTTATCGTGTTTTTTATATGCAAATTCAAAAGTAATTACCTTAATGTTCGTAAAATGAAGTTTTAATCACTGTTTGCTGGTTTTTTTCAGCTGTTTTTGTTTTAATGGCGTTAAAAATGGTTTTTTTATTTAAATAAGGTTTTTTATCGTAGTAAATCAAGTTTAAACTAATTCTTGCGGTTATTTTTAATTGCACAACTCTTATTTGATTTTTGGAGAACGCCTCTGGTAGGCTCCAACTATGGAGGTGAACTAGAAATGATATTTGAAGAAGATGATTGGGAAGATTGGGAAGAAGATGAAGAAGAAGAGGAAGACTGGTAAACAGATCATATCCTTTGAATATTTGGGCGCAAAAGTGAACGAAATAGCACTAAGCATATAATGCACCCATGAAATCCCAGAAATATATCGCCTATCAATCCCTAAAAATAGATTTTTTATTATTTTTTATTTTATTAAATACGCCAAAACTAACAATGGCTTATCGGTTTTCTTGTTTGATTTAATCAACCAAATTAAAAACTGTTAACTGAAAATTTTGTTTGATTACATCTTTTAAGTTCATAAGAAATATCTTTACTATTATTCTTATTATTGAATGCAAAGGTGTTTCAGTATTGGACGACTCGGCAGACTCAAGCCCTCGGGATATAATCAAATTTTTGGAGGCATCCGGAACTTTGAAAAGAATTCAAAGAACAGGATGGGTCGATGTTGGAGTTTTCGACCCTGAATCTGTTGCAGATCACACGTTCAGAACCGCTATTCTTTGTATGTTATATGCTGACATGAACGGCTTGGATACCTTAAAACTTTTAAAAATGGTGCTGATTCATGACCTTCCCGAAGCAATAATTGGGGACTTAATGCCTTCACAAAAGACTGCCCGTACAAAACAGGACGAAGAAGCTGCAATTCGTAGTATTTTAGATCTGCTGCCCAAAACCCAAAGGGACAATTACTTATCGATTTGGGTTGAATATAAGCAAGGAAAAACCAAAGAAGCTAAAGCTGTACTGCAACTAGACAAGATTGAGATGGCGCTGCAAGCTAAAGAGTACGAAAAGTTGGGGCATGAAAGCGAATGTTTGGAACGGTTTATAACCTCAGCAAAACAATTTTCTGAATGGCCTGACATAAAACGCCTTCTTGCATGTATTTTGGAGGAAAAACAATGAGCTTTAAAGAAAGATGGACCCATGAATTCACAAAAATGTTAACTGCCGATGAAAAAACTGCGTTTAAGCTATGGCTGGAGTTTTCTCAGGGAAAAATTTCTGAATCTGATTTTCAGTCCAGGATGGACATCAAGATTATGCCCAAACTAATGGGCAAATTAAGTGCAGCTCGAATGAACGCCTTAGAAGATGAAGTTGAATCCCTAAGAAAACGGGTTGCTAACCTTGAAAAGCGTGGTCAAAAAAAGTCTTGAATAGGACTGGATCATTTCATTTCAGAATCTCAAGGGTTTTTTGTTCCCTTTTTTGGGTGCCTTTTTTTCTCGCCTTAAAAAGTCCCCGACATCAAGTATGTTTTTTACGGCAACTTTATCCATGTCGATTTCGCCCCGAATGTTAATCATTACCCTGCCAAACCCTAAACATTCGTCATGTTCGTTTACAACTAATGTGTATTCGCCATTTTTCAGGTTCCCATCTTTTAGCAGTCCGCGTTTGAATATGTCTCGTCCACAAATGAAAAGCCATGCTGCTTTCTGGTCTAAGGTTATCTTGTTTGCTTTGGTTTTTGCAATTAATCTTAACAAGGCAAACCCCGGAAAGAAACCGGTTCCTTTCACTGCTCCTAGGTATTCTCCCGCGTAAAAGAATCCTTTCGGAGATTGCTGTATTAATTTGTTAGAAAGCATGTAGTACCTGTTTGCTTTTCGAACTACTTGTTTGTCATCAAAGGAGATTGTCACACCAAATTGTGCTACAAATTCATTAATTTCTTTCACTGGTTTTCTTCCCTTTTGAGTTTACATACAAAGAATCCTTGAGTTTTGTAAGGCCAAATTCGTTTAGCCATTTTTATAGACGGGTCAAGTTTTTTGTCAAAAACTTTTGTTAATCCTTTTTCTCCATAACAATTGATTTTTTCAACTTTAAGAGGCAAGTTTTTCAGTGCCCAATCAATGTTGAATTCGTTTTCTTCGGGTTCTAAAGAACATGTTGCATAGACGATTTCTCCACCGATTTTTGTAACTTTTGTAGCTTCAGTTAAAATCTGTCGCTGCCGACGGGCGTTCCGGTGTACGTCATCGATTGTTCGTTTGTTAAACCAATCCCTGTCTGTTATCGGATTGCCTGAACATGGAAGGTCCAAGAGAACGCAATCAAATTCAGTGTTTAAAGTTGAAGCTTTTTTTGCATCCAAATTGTAAACTGCCGTGTTTTTCACTTGGCTGCGTTCCAGTTGGTTTACTAATGGAAACATTTTTCGTTGTTTTAGTTCAAGAGCTACGATTAAACCTGTGTTATTCATTAAACTGGCTAAATGAACTGTTTTTCCTCCTGGGGATGCACATGCATCAAGAACTGTTTTGCCTGTCAGGTCCATGAACAACATGGCTGGAATTTGTGCAGCAGCTTCTTGAATTGAATATAACCCCAAAAGATATTCCTCAGTTGCTCCGATAGAAAATTTGCTTTTTTCTATCCAAAAACCGTTTTCAAGAAACGGAATCTTTTCTATGAATATTCCCCGTGTTTTTAGTCTTGAAGTTACCTTGCTGTTGCTGGCGTTGATGGTGTTAACTCTTATTGCTTTTTTGAGGTTTGGTTTTTTGTATGACCATCCTAATTTCTTGTAGCGATTAACGAAAAATGGTTTGCTGGACATTACACTGATATGACCAACTGTGCTAAATAAAACGTTGGCTTGTATAGTTTGATGTTTAGATTTAATGTCCTTTTTTTGGAAAAAATCTTTTGTTTTCAAATGTAGTTTTCATGAAATATTTGTTGTTCAGGGGGTTGTATGTGCATGTTTTGTGTTTTGTTGGGCAAGTTATTTATCTTAATTACGAATAAAGAATTATTAGGCTAGGACAAATTGGAGAATGAAGTTATGCCCATGGCTTATGTTTTAATTACAACTGAAACTGGCGCTGTTGACAGCGTTTTAGCTTCTTTAAAAAAAATGGAGTCTGTGAAAGAGACCTACATGGTCTATGGTGTTTATGATCTCATAGCCACTGTTAAAGCAGACACCATGGAGAAATTAAAAGAAATAGTAACCTGGAATTTGCGGAGTTTAGATCAAGTTAGATCTACACTTACTATGATCGCAGTAGAAGATCAAAGTTAATTTTTAAGCCCCTTCTAGGGGTTTTCTTTTTATCCCCTTGTTGGTTTTCTTGTTTTGTATTGCAGGCAGTATCGTTTTAGACGTCAAAATTTCTCCTCCTAACGATATGAATACAGAAGTTAATGGAAAAATTAAATCGACATGTTGTTCTTCAATTATTTTAATTGAGTAGCTAAACATGCTGATTCCAATTATTAACAACACGATTCCGAAAATGGTCAACAATTTTAACTGTTTTATTTGATGCACGTGGATGTTTTTTCTGGGAGTTTGTTTTTCGTAGGACTTAATATATCCGTTATTACATGCGTTGGGTGTTCATACACGTAGAATATCATTAATTATGACTATGTTTTGTGACAAAATTCGACAACCCTTTCATCAAGTGAACATTGAAAATCTTATATATGCCCAAAGTGTCCTATGATGTTGAGTAACATGGCTGATATTTGCCCAACTTGTGGACTACCCTCAGACATTTGTGTCTGTGAAGAAATTGGAAAAGAACAACAACGAATTCGTGTTCGTTTAGAAACCCGAAAATGGGGAAAAGCGGTAACAATTGTGGACGGCATCAGTGAAAAAGAAGCTGATTTAAGTCGTTTAGCACAAAAACTCAAATCGTACTGTGCCTGTGGAGGAACCGCAAAAAATGACGAAATCATTTTACAAGGTGACCACCGCGACAAAGTCCAAGAGTACCTAATCCGTGAAGGCTACCCCGAATCAAACGTTGAAGTCCAATAATATACCGTTTAACCGAGAAAACGAAAATGGGTAAACTCGCAAATTTTCGCGAAACATTAAAGGAACTTAAGCGCACAAACCGGAAAGAAAAAACTATTAAAGTTTGCCCAAAATGTGCCAGCCCAAAAATTTTGCTTAGTAGCAGTTCGGATATTTATCCTCGGTTGTATGGAATTGCCCCTATGCAGTATTTTTGTTCAAATTGTGGCTACAGGGGAACATTAGTTTTAGAAAAAATTAAAGAAAAGACTGAAGAAACAGATTAGTCTGGCAATTCTATGCCTAATTGGCGTCTTAGGCTTTTGTATCTGTTACGGACAGTTACTTCAGTTACGCCAGCTGCTTCAGCAATGTCTTTTTGAGTCTTTTTCTCATTCTTGATCAGGCATGCAATATACAATGCAGCTGCAGCTAATCCCATGGGATCTTTTCCTGCTGCTGCCCGTTTTCTTCGGGCTTCATGCAAGATTTTGATTGCATGACCTTGGGTCTGACCCGAGATTCCTGTTTTTTCTGCAATCTTAGATACGTATGTTAGTGGGTTTGCAATAGGCATTTGAACATTTAGTTCCCGCAGTAATAATCGGTAGCATCTTGCAACATCTTTTTTGTCAACAAAGCTTGCTTCGGCGATTTCTCTTAATGTTCTTGGTGTTCCAGTTGTTCGGCAAGCTGCATATAATGATGCTGCAGCGATTGCTGCAATGGATCGTCCGCGTACTAATCCCTTATCGAGGGCTTTTCGGTAAATAATGGCTGCTTTTTCTTTGACTGGTCCCGGTATGTATGATTTATCTGAAAGTCGGTCAAGTTCAGCCATAGCTTGGGCGAGATTTCTATCTACTGAAGAATGAACTCGTGAGCGGATTTGCCATTTTCTAAGTCTCCACATTTGCAGTCTAGTGGATAAAGGCAGTTTTCGACCAAAGGCGTCTCTGTCTACTCGTCCGATGGCGGTGGATAAGCCTTTGTCGTGAACTGAATAAGAAGTAGGAACTCCTACACGGCTTCTGGATGCTTTTTCTTCTTGGGTGAAAGCTCTCCATTCTGGGCCTTTGTCCATCATTTGTTCTCGGACAACTAGGCCGCAGCCTCCGCATATGGTCTCTCCAGTGTCGTAGTCGTGAATAAGGTTAGGACTACTGCATTCTGGACATTTTTCTGTTCGTCTACGTGACATTCCTTCGTTATTTTGTGTGATTGGGTTCGCCTCAGGAGATTTCTGGCGAGAAATCCGTGTAAACGTAAATCGTTTCCTATTTAAGGCTCAGAAACCGTTTTTTCTGGACCCGCCGTAGATACCCTGAGGTTATGACTTGATATATAAGCGTTACGATTTGTCACAACAGATATGGATTATGTCAATAAAAATCTTTACTTAAACCCTTTTTTTCATCATTTTTTTTTCACAACCAAACAATAACAGATTTATTAAAGAATCAAACATTCAACTAAACACAAGTAAAGCCCGGTGGTGTAGTGGCCAATCATGGGGGCCTCTGGAGCCCCTGACGGGAGTTCGAATCTCCTCCGGGCTACCATCATTTAAGCGTGAATTTATGCCTTTTTTGTTTTTGATTCTTGTATTTCTTTGGTCATTTGCTGCTTTAACGTCATGGCAATTGATCTCCTCCGTTACAATAATCCAATTTTTTTAAACCCCGTTTCCAGTTCAACGTCTACCTCCCCTGTTTGCTTGATGCTTGAGAAGCGAAGGTGAACTACGTATTTTGGGGGGCAAGTTATGTCCCATAATATTTATGTATTCATATGATATCTATTGTATACTGGTTGATGTGTATTGCCTCTTAAACCGTTAGCTGTTCGTGTTCCTGTTGAATTGGATAAAGGAATTTCCGATATAATAAAAAAAGAAAAGCTGGATAAGGCAACTGTTGTTCGGAATCTTCTTGAAATTGGCATCAATGAATGGAGAAAGCAAACTGCCTTGGAGCTCCTAAGTGCAGGAAAAGCAACTTTTGCCCAAGCAGCAGACCTTGCAAAGCTTTCTTTGTGGGAATTTGCGGATTTACTGAAACAATGCAACATTGAATGGGTAAGGTTTGAACCCGAAGAAATAGAAGAAGAATTCAAGTCAGCAGCGGCGAAACATAGTTGAAACCGTTAGTTTTCAATTCTACCCCTCTGATTTACCTGTCTAAAGTAGGATTAAGCGGAATTATTGAAAATCTGCAAGGAGAAAAGATGACTTCTCTGCTGGTTAAAGCTGAAGTTGTAGATAAAGGAAAACATAAAGGTGTTCCAGATGCGATTGTTCTGGAAAAGCTATTTGAAAACTGCGTTTTTAAACTTTGTAATCCCAAAGACAAATTATTCCTTTCACGTTTGTCCAAGACTCATGGGCTTCATGCCGCTGATGCTGAGATTTTAGCGCTTGCTAAAGAACATGCAGGACTAGCGGTCATCGATGATGAGGTGGCAAGAAAAACTGCTAAAGTTTACAGAATCAGTTTTGTAGGTACACCATATGTTTTAGCTAGGGCAGTTTTTGAAGGTCTCCTGTCAAAGGAGCAAGCAAAAGCGGCTTTTATGGGAATGATTTCTTCAGGTTGGCGGTGTAATGTGGAAACTTATTCCAAGATAATTGAGTTAATAGATAAAATGTAATTAGTATATGATAGCAAACAACAGAGGAGACATAGTGTTCGCTGAAAGGATATTTGTCAAAGGGCAAGAGTACCTTGCCGTCTTGAGATAATTTTTCCCATAAAACGTCAAGATTGTTCCGAGCGTTCTTGTCTATAGACGGATCAAAGTTAAGGAAAAATGAGATCGACGGGTTAAGCTTGAAAAGTGGTCCTGCGCTTATGGCCATAAATTGGTATCCTGTTAGCTCGAAAGATGCGATGTCTGAATCTCCGGAAGGTGTGCCCTGAAGAGTTATGGTGTTTGTGATTTTCGATTCAGGAAATAGAGAAATGTAAAACTTTGCTGCTTCCTTTGCTTCTTTGTCAAACCATAAGTGGGGAATAATTTTTTGTTTTTCTTCAGTCATACGTAATCCTTCTCTTCGAAAACTAAACAGGAACTAAGGAACTAGTGGATTTAATCATATGTGGTTGTGTGTCAGCAGTCACAAAATTTTATTAAACAATCTTAATGATACTATCATGTAATATGTTTAAATCAATACGTTTGAAAAAAGAACTTTGATGTAATTATTAATCTACTTAAATTTGGATCTAATGAATCCATTTTCTTTGGAAGAGGTTATAAAAAATTGAAGGACCTTTTAAATAAAAATGTGAAAAAAATCAAATTGCCGATCAAACAAATTGACCTTCAAGGGTATAAAATTGAAAAAGGAATTGGGTTTAAGAAACAAGAAACTGAAACAACTAGAAAAGCTAAAATAAATGAAGAACGACCGCCTCGATTTCAGTTAATTATTGTTGGAAAACAAGACGAGGATGTTAAAGTATTAGAAGTTAATAAAATTAATTTCGTTTATCTAAAAAATCTTTTAAACAGGGGAAAATCAATTTTTATGACACAAAGACAAACAGGTAATTATAACTCTGAAATATTCCTTGAACCTCATGAATTCGATTTATGGTTTTAGTTTTGCATTTTGCAAAAAAGCATTCTTTTTGTTTACTGGATGATCATTGAAACATTTCTTCCAAGGCATCAAACATTTTCCTTTTTCCAATTTTTAAGATTTTTTGCTTGGAGTATATTTGGTCTTTGGAAACTTAGTTTCTGTTTTTACCTTTTTTTCAGTATCACATCTTTGATTAATGAACGCTTCAATCGAGCTTGATAGAAGCTCTTCAGTTGAAATTTCTAAAGTTTCCGTCAATCTTTTTATTTTTTTGTTTAATTCTTCTGAAACTGATATGTCTCCCAATACTATAGTCTCCCAAAATTACCTATACGTTCATTTTTTAATTTTTCTTTAAAACAAATAAAAAAAGCTGTGAGTGTATATTTACAGTCGCATTGTATTAAATTGTTTTTTGAGCTACTCTAAGGAGGTGATATTTTGTCAGAAAAAGATGATTTATGGAGTGATTGGTTCAGGCAAAGAAGTTGGTGGCCGTTTACTCGGAGATGGATTTCAGATGATGTAAAAGGAGTTTTTGAAGAAATGGAGGACATAATGGTTAGTATGTTCAAGGAACTTTCAGAAAATGCGCCAGAAAATCTTCTAAGGGAACGAACCCTTCCCGATGGAGGGAAAGTGAAAGAATGGGGACCGTTTGTTTATGGTTACAGCATGGTGGTTGATGAAGATGGTAGACCGCAAATTAGGGAGTTTGGCAATTTACGGCCTAAAGCCGGTTTTCAAAGGGATAAGCTTGATGTTCAAGAAAAGCGGGAACCATTAGCTGACGTAATGGTATCGGATGGTAAAGTACAAATTATAATTGAATTACCTGGGGTTTCAAAAGAAGACATTGATCTGAGGTTAACTCCTAATAGTTTAACAATTGCTGTTGACACTCAACGGCGGAAATATTTTAGGAAACTAGAGATGCCTGTTAAAGTTGATCCGAAAACTGCCAAAACTAATTACATAAATGGTGTTCTGGAAATGAGCGTCAAAGAAACAAAAGAAAAGGAAATTGAAGGTGAAAAATTAGAAATTGAGTAATCTTTCCTCTTTTTATTGAAAAAAACTAAAGTTACCTGTGCTTGAAACGATAAACTAGCCCAAGTGTTTCTTTGTCTAGATTTATTATGGTAACAGTCTGCAGTTTTCAAATTTTTAGTTGTATGTAGGTTCATTATTGGTAAATCATTAAGAAAAAAGATTTGGGATTTGATGTTAATATGTTTAGTAGCCCCTTGTTTGAGAATCGAAATGAAGCAGGAAAAAAGTTAGCTCTTAAACTTGAAAAGTTCAAGAATAAACAAATAATCGTTTTGGGTATTCCCCGAGGTGGAGTTGTAATTGGTTACGAGATTGCCAAAAGCTTGCATGCTGCTTTGGATATTGTAGTTCCAAGAAAATTACGTGCTCCCTCTCGGCCTGAATTAGCAATCGGTGCAATAACTGAAGATGGAACTGTTATTTTAAATCAGCAACTCGTTAATTCTTTGAAAGTCTCTAACGCTTATATCGAAAAAGAAAGTGACCAGCAAAAGCTAGAGATTGAGCGCCGTTTGCAGGCATATAAAGGAAAACAAGAAATCGTTGATTTAACTGGATTAACGGTAATAGTAGTTGATGATGGGATAGCTACAGGTTCCACCATGAAAGCAGCTCTTGTTTCTGTTCGCAAACGGGGCGCTGAATACGTTGTTTTAGCTGTTCCGGTTGCTTCTTTGAGTTCCATTAAAATGCTTGAAAATGATGCTGATGAAATATTTTATCTAGATGCTCCTCAAATATTCTATGCCATTGGTCAATTTTATCGCAATTTTGAGCAGGTCAATGACCACGAAGTAAAAAGACTTTTGGAAAAAAATAAAATGGAACTCAGTTAAATTTGACGGTCAGGGTGAATTAATATGTTCAAAGAAAATGAATATGTGAAAATTCCCCTAAATGAACTTGTGTTAGAAGGAAACCTGAATATTCCTCCAGGTGCAAAAGGGCTTGTTATTTTTGCCCATGGAAGTGGAAGCAGCAGATTTAGTCCAAGAAACAATTTTGTTGCACAAAAACTTCAATCTAACGGTCTGGCTACCTTGTTAATGGATTTATTGACTCAAGAAGAAGAAAAAGTGGATGTTAAAACTAGACAATTTAGGTTTAATATCAAACTTTTGTCTGAACGACTTGTTGGGGTCTTGCGTTGGGTTAAAAGTAACGAAAGTACTAAAAGCCTTAAAGTTGGCTATTTTGGTTCCAGTACTGGGGCTGCAGCTGCATTGATTGCAGCAGCGCTTGAAAAAAATGTGGATGCAATTGTTTCACGGGGTGGAAGAACTGATTTAGCAGGATCTTATTTGCCCCAAGTTGAAGCTCCCACTCTGCTGATTGTTGGAAGCAATGATGTTGCAGTGCTGAATCTTAATATAGAAACATTGAACCAACTTAAAACTGAAAAGAAACTTGAAATTATTTCAGGCGCTTCCCATCTTTTTGAAGAGCCTGGAACCCTTGAACAAGTAGCTGAACGTTCAGCTGATTGGTTCAAAACATATTTTGACTAATCAAAATTTGTCGGTGTTTGTTGGAACAATATTTGGGAAGAAAAATTGAAAAAGCACCTAAACTAATTTTATAATGGGGAATGATTTTGGGTAAATATTTTGTTAAAGACATGAAAGTTCACAAGTATCCGCCAAAATGTGAAGTTGAACGCATGGGTGAAAAGATTTACGGCTCCCCGCCCAAAGGGTACGTTAAATGTAAAAAATGTTTCGAGTTGTCTTTTGATTCAAATCTTATGAAAGAATAACCATTTTTTATTCTACTGAATGTTAAGGCATCTAATAAGAAAAGTTTGATTATTTAGCAGGTTAACATAAGTGTTCATAACAGTTTTAATTACAAAAAACTATAGTAATTCGGGGAAAAAATTTTGTCAATAGCTGAAATAAAAGTTATAGGTGTAGATGAAATTCGAACACATGCAATAGGGCAAAAAAATTCTATGTTAAAAGTTTATTTTGAGCTGTCAACACCTCCCACAACGGAATGGAAAACGTTTTTTGAAAAAAGAAACATTGGAAAAATGGAAGTTGACGGAAGACACATCGTAGTTGAAGCTTTATCCAGTGAAATTCCTGAAAAAATGCTTGAAGCACAAATGGAAGTTGCAAAGACAAATCAAAAATTTCTTGAACATGTTTAGGTAATTTCAGTATTTCATAAAATATTTTGTTCAAGTAATCAGGATGGATAAACTTGGTTTTCAATTTTTGTTTGTCAATCCATTGAGGACCTGACAAGGTATACATAAAAGAATGTTATAACAAATCTCCATTTTTTCATTTGGTTGGGGGGTTAAAAATTGTGCTGATATTATGGTAATTTAATGTGCGAAAAGTGCGTAGCTATGTTTTTGGTTTTTTGATTGTTATCAGGTTTTTTTGTTTGATTTTCGTGAAATAAATGTAAGATATGATACTGAAATTATCAAAAAACATGCGTCCAAAATGTTTGGAAATGACGGAAAATAAACCCATTGATTAAAAAAAGTGACAAACTTCAAAGCTATCCCGATTGTTCCAAAAAGCATTATGATCTGAACACAATCTTTTATCAGATCAGTCCAGTTTTCGTGTATCACGTTCATATCGTTCACTGGACTGATGTTTAGTTTTTTTTAAATAATAAAATTATGAATAGAAAATATATAGTGAAAATTTATGTTTTTATTCAAACAAGCTTTAGTTTATTCTTTTAGCAGTTTCAATGACAATTCCGTTTTGGCTTAAACTGTACTCTAATCGTCGTGCAGGAACAATAGCACCTTGATTTTTTTTAACAAATAAATACCTAACATGAGAATTTCCCATCCACGACATATTAAATTCAATAATACCTTCTGCAAAATGCTTGATTGTACTATCAACTTTTTGGTCTTGCATTCCTTCAGTTAATAAAAGCATGTGAAATCTATTAGAGCCATTATTTTTTAGGCACATTTGGGTAATTAAATCAATAACTGTTTCCAGTTTATGTTGCAAAATAAGCTCTGAAAGAGAATCAATAATTACAGTTCTTTGTTCGTCCATTTCACTAATAACTTTGTTTACTAAATTGTTCTCTTTATTGATTTGCAGATTTCTCCAACTTCTATTCTTTTCAAGTTGGTCAACATTAAAGCCGTAATCTAACATGTTTTTCTTAATATAATTACCATTTGAATTAACAGTAAAGTAAGAAATTTTGTCGTTTACAGCACAATTATAAGCAATTTGCCTAGCAAAAATTTCGGTTCCAGACCCGGGAATGCCAACAAGTAAAAAGACTGTTGGGGCCAAACCGCCTTTCAAGTACCAATCAAAACTTGTAATACCCGTCTTTATAGCCTTCATCTCATTTCCCTTACTTGGAAATATCCATTGCATTCATTTAGACTTTTTAGATACAAGATAAGTAACATGGTCTCTGCCTTTTTTAATTCGTTGTCATATTAAATGCTTAGTTGATTTATCTTCAATATTTCTTTACTGAAAATATTTCCATTTTTTATATAGAACACAATTACATAAACAGCATCCTTGTGCTGTTAAATAGGACTTTTTGAGGCTTCTTATAGTGTTAATCGTAATGAAGTAAAAGAGAAAAAATGCAATACACAATGTCGCCACAACTCAGCATTGGGCATAGACCAAAAGAGCATCAATATAAATCGTCACCTAACACTCAATATCGGTCAAATATGCCGGAATATTCCCATAAAAGGATCTCGTGTTGACCCATTTTTCTCTTTTTTGTAAACGTTAAAAGAAACATTAAGGAGCTTACACAATTGGATCGTGAAGATAAAACAAAGAGGTCACCCTCTGAAAAAGAGTTGGAAGCTTCAAAAATAACTAAAGGTAATTTTAAAAATATTGCTAATTTTATGCTGCAACTAAAAAATAGATTGAATCTTACTCCTAAGAAAAACATTGTAAAATCTAAATTTTATAAAAGAAAATCTTCAAAGATAGTTGCTTCAATTGAGGCAGATAATAATCTTGCAATTCAAGAGGGTACAAATCAAGACGATGTTGTTGAACAATATGTTCTAAAAGAACCGTTTGTTTTTGTAAAAATTGTTAAAGAAAAACAAAGAGGCAACCTACTATACAAAATTGAAGAGCCTTCATTGAATGAAAATGAAACTCTTGCATTAGCTCGTCTAAAACGAATATTAAACGAAGTTATTGAATTAAAACCCGATGAAATGAATTCAAAAGAAAATGCTGAAACTTACCTCAAAAAATTAGCTGCTGACATTTTAAATAATTATCATTTCAAAATTTCTGAAGAGCAAAAAGAAAAACTTCTTTACTACATAGTCAGAGACAATCTTGGTTTTGGAAAAATTGATCCTTTAATGCAAGATGATTTAATTGAAGACATTTCATGTGACGGCGTTAACGTTCCCCTCTATATATGGCACAGACAGTATGAATCAATTGTTACTAACTTAAAATTTGATAATATTCCTGAACTAGATTTAATAGCCTTAAGATTAGCCTACATGTGTGGAAGTCATGTTTCAATAGCCCATCCCTTATTAGATGCTTCTTTACCTGATGGAAGCAGAATAAACTTAACTTTTGGAACAGAAATAACGCGAAAAGGTTCAACATTTACTATTCGAAAATTCAAAGAAGATCCTTTCACTATTAGTGATTTAATTGATTTTGGAACTTTATCAAAAGAAATGGCAGCCTATCTATGGTATGCTATTGAAAATCGAATATCTATCCTTGTTGCAGGAGGAATAGCAGCAGGAAAAACAACGTTGCTCAACTGTTTGAGCATGCTCATAAAACCGGACCTAAAAGTTGTGTCAATTGAAGACACTCCTGAATTAAACTTGCCTCATGAAAACTGGATTCCAGCAGCTACTAGAACCATTTTTGGTAACAAGGAATCTGAAGAAATTACTTTGTTTGATTTGCTAAAAGCATCCCTAAGACAAAGGCCTGACTACATAATTGTAGGCGAAATTAGAGGTGAAGAAGCATACACGCTTTTCCAAGCAGTAAGCACAGGCCATCTAGGAATGTCAACAATACACGCAGAATCTGCCGAGTCTGCAGTTTACAGGCTTGAATCAGCCCCAATGAATATTCCCCGAACCCTAATCGCAGGTATTGACATAATTTTAGTTCAGAAAAAAGTTGAATTCAAAGGAAAACCTGTTCGCAAAACCGTGGCTGCAACAGAAATTGTAGGTCTAGATCCCCGTTCAGGTGAAATATTAACCAACGAAACATATCAATGGAATCCTGTTGAAGACACTTTTGATTTTACTGGTCGAAGTTATATTCTTGAAAATATTGCTGAAAAAAAAGGAATAAAAATAGAACAAATCCAAGAAGAACTCCAAAACAGAGCAAAACTAATCGAGTGGATGCAAAAAAACCATATTCGAAGACACCGAGATGTGTCAGACATCATTCGTTACTACATTTCAAAGCCAGAATTCTTTAAAAATGAGGTTTTAAAAAATGAATAAAAAATTTCTTTCTTTTTTGCTAACTTTGAATGAAAAACTTCCAAAGTTTTTAACCTCAAACCTAAATAGTTTGCAAAATGATTTGGCTAAAATTTCAAAAACTAGTTTTGAAGTTTATCTAGGTTTGCTTACATTTACAGTTCTAGTTGCAGGAATCACTACGTTTTCTGTTTCATTGATTATTATTGTATCGTTTTTATCTCTATTACAAGCATTGATTGTTTCAATTCTTCTAGGAATATGTGCAGGACTGATTTCCGTAGGTTCTTTCTATTTGTATGCAAACCTTAAGATTTATTCGACTGCCCGCAAGATTGATGTGAACCTTCCTTTGATCTCAAATTTTATGGCAGTATTGGCAAATTCCGGTATGCCCCCCGAACGGATTTTGCGTTCCCTTGGCAATGTTGGAGATGAATTTGGAGTTGGTGAAGAAATTCGACGGGCAGTAGGAGATGTTGAACTTTTAGGAAAGGATCTAAAAGGTGCCCTAAGAAATGCTTCAGCAAGATCTTCTTCTTCAAAATTTGCATCGTTGCTTAACGGTGTAATTAGCACAGCCCATGTAGGGGGGGATTTAGACGCATTTTTAAGAGAAAAAGCAAACGTCTACATGAAAGCACGCAGGTTGTCAATGAAAAATTTCTTAGAGAATCTTAACAGCATTGCCGAAGTATATGTTAGTTTCATGATTGCTCTTCCCTTGACATTAATCATAATGCTTTCAGTAATGTCTTTTCTTGGAGGAGGAGTAGCTGTATTCGGAAACTTAGACCCATACATTCTCTTAATGATTTTAACTTTTATTATTACTCCTGCTGGAGTTTGCATACTCCTTCTAACAGTTGATTCCCTAACTCCGCCGAGGTGAACTATGTTGAGAAAAATTTCTTCCAAAATAAAAAAATTGACGTTTGCATTATCCGTTATAGTAGTCTTGGTTATTCTGGCATGGTCAGCAATTTTTGATGGTCAAATATTTTCTACTTACTCCAATGAAATTTTTCTTGTTTCCATTTTGATACTGTTAATACCTTCAGCGATATTGGATTATCATCATCAAAAATGGATAGACGGCATAGAAAACCAGATGCCGTTGCTGGTTCGAGGAATATCTGAATCTCAAGAAACTGGTTTAACAATCGTTAAAGCGTTTGAAAAAATTGCAGATAACAAACTAATAAGTGAACCCTTAGCAAGTGAGGTAAAAAAAATTACTGTTCAAATGGCTTGGGGCACCTCATTTGAAGATGCGTTAATCAATTTTAAAGAAAGAGTAGGCTCCTCTATTGTAAATAGGTTCTGCGCCCTTGTTTTAGAAGCCAGCAATGCCGGAGGATCAATAAAAAAGGTTTTCACAGCAACATCAGGTTTCATGGAAGAAATGAACGAAATGGACCGAGAAACTTCAACTCAGATGAAACCCTATATTCTTGTGATCTATGCAGCATTTGGGGTCTTTATTATAACTGCTGCTATTTTGGTGCAATCCTTTTTTTCTCCCCTTGAAGGTTTTCAAAGCATAATGAGTGATGTAGCAATAGGAAATACCGATCAGTTTGCAGATTTCTTTTACAAAAATATGCTTGTTTCAGCAGTCTTTGGAGGTCTAATGGCTGGAAAATTAAGCACACGAAGAATAATAGGTGGCCTTAAACATGGTGCTTTGCTCTCAGTGTTAGGCTATGCAATATTTTTGGTTTTAATTCCACCTACTTGGATGGTGTTAGCATGATTCGTTTATTTAAAAACAAAAAAGCTGTTTCTAATGTTGTTTCAGCAATGATGATGGTTTTGATAGTAATGATTGGAATGAGTGGAGTATTCGCATATTTTGTAAATTACTCTCGAGACTATCAAATTGGAGCTGGAAGTTCAGTGTTAGAATCTATAACAGTGGAAGATGTTTGGTTTAGAACAATAAATTCAGAAACGGTTTGTGATATATGGGTTTACAATTTCGGAAAAATTGATGTGACAATTTCTGACATCTATGTTGAAAACATAAACTTAGGCTTATCCGAGCGCCTAACTATTGAGGTTGGTGGTCACGGAAATATAATTTTGCAATCATCAAGCCTTTCATTTGTTCAGGGAGAAAGTTACCTGTTCAAAATTGTAACCGAAAGAGGCACATCTTTTGAGGGAACCTACACATGGTGGTAAAAAAATTACAAAAAAAGTTTTCAATGTTCAAAAATTGTCGCAAAGGTACAGCTGAAGTTGTAGGAACAGTACTGTTTTTGGTAATAGTCTTTTTTGTCTTTACCAACATATATCTGTGGCATGATATCGCAACACGTGAAATGAACACAATTCACTTTGAAAAGATGAATTCACCTTTATCCGTCAGGTTAATCCCTGATGAATCAAACCCCACAGGATTAGAAGTAACAAATAATGGCGGTGTTGAAGCAGGGTTATCCCGTGTTTGGATAATCAGTGATACAAATCATTATCCTATAGATTTAAATTTAAGAATCGCACGTGGAGCAAAAATTGTGTTACAATTTTCAACGTTGGGGATTTCAACTCCAACCCAAAAAACAACGTACAATATTCTTACAACATTAGGTAACATGGCTGCGTGCACATATTATCCCTGAAGATAAATCCTATTTTTTAGAAACTTTTCTTAAAGTAACATATGAAACTGGTTGTTGACTATCGGAAATGACCATCCATTGGTTGGGTTGAAGTTCTGTTATTTTAGTTGCTTCTTTAGGGGATATCCTCAAAAGATAATCCAGGTACTCGTCATCATTTGTCCTACCTATTATTTGGGTGCTCATTTGTACAATAATATTTGTGCCCAGTGCAGATGGCTGTTTGCATATTAGTATTATTGCAATTCCATATTTTGTTCCTTCATAAACGATTTGTTCTAAGGCTATTGAATCGATTTTTTCTGGATTTTCAATAAACAACGTGAAATTAGGTATTTTCCCTTCAAGTTTAGCGTTCCAAAGAAACTGAAGATATTTTGAATAAATTTTTCTTTTCTTTTCAGGAGTTAACTTTTTTGTGGTTACTACAACTATTTTTTTGGAGTCAATTTTTGATAATATTTCAAGTTTGATTTCTTTAGCTTCAGTTAAATTAACGATTTCACAACTTTTGTTCTGGGAAATAACATTTTCGTATTCGCCATAAGGGTCAAAAATGATTAGGGGTTGATCGGTTTTTTTATTGATTTGTTCAGCAAGAATTGTTGCTGCTTCAGTTTTTCCAACAGTGTCCATCGAGGATATCAATGAATGAGAGTTAACAAAATTTGTAAAATTCAAATAGTGTTCGATTGTTTTGCTATCTTCTTTCTGGTTTATTGCTTTAAAAATGGATTCTCCTAACTGTAAAGGAATTTTGAAAGGACTGCCATGGAGATTAACGTTAAAGACTTTGACCAGAAACTCAGAATATATTAAATGAACTCGGCTTCCAGGATTAGGGGGCATATTTAGTTCAATAATTTTGTTTGTTTCATCTTTAGTGTTTATGTATCCAATTATTTTGGTCACTGCCATCATTCTTCCAACCTTTACGCCGATTGTCCCTCCTGCTACTTGTTCGTAGCATCTGATTTCTGTGATAATTCCTAGAATTTGAGAAGAACTGCCCTTTGTTGGGTGATCAACACATACGTAATCGTTTTTTTCTGCATGTACCCTATCTTTTAATGGGCTTATTATAAAACTAAATTGAGTTGTGTTTGTATCATTAATTACCATGCCAATGTTTTCTTTCATTCTGACTTTTGATAGGTCCAAGCTAAAATCTCCAAAGTAACCTTAAATGACAACTGAACTGCAAGCAATCAGTATTGAGTTTATACTGTCAAGTAAAAAACTTATTAAGCTTGAATCCTGATTAAGACAAACTCAAAAATTATTCAAGTAAACGGTACTCAATTGCCTTGCTAACTAGTAATTGGTTATAGAAAAAATTACCAAAAATTATTGATTTGTTTTCTATAAACAGCGTCCTCCTGTTATTATATATGACTTTTTGAAGCATTTTATAGTGTTATAAAATCGTTAATGAACAAAAAAAGAGGAAAACAAAATGCGAAAAATAACAAAAATTAGACGTTCTGTTAAAGCCGTTTCTCCCGTAATTTCAGTTCTTCTCATGATCGCAATTGCTGTCTCTGCTGCCCTAGTAGCTTTTGCTTGGGTGTCAGGATACCTAGACTTTACTACCGCAAAAATTGGAAAACAAATACAAGTACAAAGCGTCGCCACAGACGTAGCATATGTACAAAACACAGGAGACTCCAACGTCTTACTAGTTGACCTGTACGTAAATGGTGTACTAGACCCCGATCCACACTTTTACCCTATCGAAATTGGACCCTCAGAAACATCCACGGTCACTCCCTCAATCACATGGGAAGACGACCCAAGAGTGACAATAAAAATCGTCACCTCAGACGGATTATCAACTGAACACAAAAAAACATTCACAACAGCAACAGGAACAGGCGGTACAACTACACCACCTCCAACAGTCACACGAGTAATATCTAGTCACACAAGCTTCTCTAGTGCTCCCCAGCAAAATGACCTTCTTATAGTAATCGCAGGGCATCGTTCACAAGCTACTGATTCACCAGTCAATCCAACTTTAAATGGTTACGACTTGGCAGAAGTCGCTAGATTTAAGACTCCAGGCTCAAGCTCCACAGCTGATCGCCGTGTTGTAGCAGTCTTTTACAGAGTTGCTGATGGAAGCGAGGGCACATCAGTACCAGATGTTGACTGGGAAACTGATAGCGCATCTAGTGCGTTCGTAATATGTCAGGCTTTCAGAGGAGCAGCCTTATGGACAGAAAAAACAAGTGGTCCTAACCATGGAACTGCCAGCAAAGTCACATCATTAACTGTTCCAAGTACCGCATTATCCAGCGGTAGCACTGCTAACGTCTTGTCAATTGGTGCAATGGTATGGCGTGTGGATTCAAGTGACAACTTAGGTGGTATATCATTCACCGATCTACCAAATCCATTCACAACTCCTAGTGGTACTTGCAGAGGTTCAACTGCATACAATTACGGTCTTCCAGTTACACAAACCACAGTAACTTGGACATCAAGTCTCTATGCTAGCGGAGCACTTGTTCAGTTCGAGTGCAAATGATAAACATCAACACTTACCTAAACAAGGCATAATTAACAAGATACGCAACAGCTACTAACTCCCCTTTTTTCTTTTTTTTTAAAAAAAATATATTATAAAAAAACTGAAATCCTTTTTTGATTTTTAAAATTTTAAGAATAAATCTATCTTGTATATTTCAAAATCAACTTTGATTTCTTGCCAACTAGAATTAGAAACACTGATATTGGATTTTAAATGAATGAAGTTAGTATATTCATGTCTGGATAATGACACCCTCTGAGTTATCACATACTAATTTTATAGTTGATCTACTAAACACATAATAAAAGGAGAAAATTACCGTGTCTGATTCAACAGTTTCTGATCTTCAAAAACAGATAACAGAACTTAAAATTCGTGTTGATATGTTAGAAAAAATTGTTTTTCAGCTGGCGAAGGAGCCAAAAAAGGATGGCCGTGATTGGGTCAAACAAATCTAATCAATTGGTGGGCTTGTTTTGGTTGAACGCAAATGTGAATGCTGTGGAGCTCCGTTGGGGGATGAGGACGTTATGAAAATTGTTTTGGAAGATGGATCTTGTGAAGTTTTTCCATTTAGCAAATGTCCGAAATGTTTTGCTGAAGAATTAGGCAAAAAGGCTCGAAGCTGATTGTTTCGTAGTTTTTTAGGTTTATTAACTTGTAATCACCAAAAGATACTGAAGATACTACTTGACCATATTTATTGAGGTGTACAGGGACGAAAAAACTTGAGTTTGAACCAGTTCAATTTTTGCATAACAACTGGATTGAATACAGCAACAAACATGACATAAACAAAGAATCAGAAATACTGATTCCATTGCTTGATGACTCTTCACCGGTTATGCGAACTCAAGACCAAATCTTGGATGCAATTTACAACGCAGCAGTAACAGTTTTAGAATCAAGCCCAGAAATAGACGGCGAACAAAAAACCCGCGCCTTGTATTTACAGTATAACCTTTGCACTTGTGACGAATGCCAAAAAGACTGTGCAACCCATATCAACAAAAAAGGCCAGATACGAATTTCTCAACAGTTTTTCCAAAACACGTTACAGTCTTCACCCCCTGCAGGAATCATGGAAGTAATTTACACTATACTCCACCAACTGTTGCACGGAATTTTCCCAGAATTTGACGAGGAACAAATTTCGGACAAAACGCAACAAGTATGGAACAGCGGCATGGCTGAATTAGCTAAAGAAAAAATAAACTAAAAAAAATATAGTTTAAGCGGTTGAACCAACAAGGCGTTTTCTGTAAACTGCAACCGCTATTAGTGACGAAACCAGAAACAAAGACATAAGCAACACTGCAGAAAACTCGGGTATTGTTTCAGTGCCAGTAATTTCAATTGTGTGGACGCTGTGAACGTAACTGACGTCAAAAATTTGATGGGTTCCGTTCCCTGTTTGGGTATAATCATTTCCTGCTGTTAGGGCATGATCGTCTATGGTTAACGTGAAACTTCCTGAAAGTAAACTTTCGGGAACTGCAACTTTACAGGAACCAATGGTTCCAGTTTTGCCGGACACTTGCAAACGTAACTGTTTTTCGTCTTGTTTGAACTCAAAACCCAAAAGCTGGGAGTTACTATTCACGGAAACAGGATAATCTTCGCTGTCAATTAAGGGATAAAAAACTTGTTCCAGACCAACTCGGCTGAAATGAAGGGTCAACGCTTCAGTTATTTCATCATCTGTAACTTCGGCACCGCTTCTTGTGTATTTTAGAAGCAAACCAGTGGATTTTTCCCAGTAATAACTGTCAGAGCATTCTTGGTCGTCTACGGTGTAACTGAAACTAAGCTGGACAGCTTCTACTGTTGAGTCTCCGTCCTTTAAGTAAACGGTGTTTGTTACTGTTGGCGCGTTATCAGTGCTTCCACTTTCGTCGGTCCAGCCTGGATATATCAAACTGCCGGTGCTAAGACCTGCAGGAATAACAACAAAATATGCGGTTCCATATCCAGTGTTTAAATCGATCCAAGAGGTTCCAGTGCTGGTTGTTCCATTCATAAAGTCTCGATCATATTTGATGGTGACGTTGGTTCCGGAGATTTGTTGAACCGTTATTGTTTCAAGATAACTAGCAGTAAAGGGCAAAGATAACGTTAAGTTTCCGCTGCTGTCGCGTTTGGTTCCACTAGCTGCGGAGACATAATCGTAACTTAGTCCAACTTTTACGCCAACGTTTGCGTCAGCCAAACATGAAATTATGCCTGAAAACAGTGAAGCAACAAGCACAAAAGTTAAGGATAAAACAATTTTTCTGTTCATAACACACCAACAAATCTTAAGTTTACTTTGATACTGACTCAACTGGTGAACAACTAAGATATAATTATTTTTCAAAATCACGTAAACAAATTTTCCAAAACAACCTAAAAACCTAAAAAGTTTAAAGACCCCCAAACAAATAACAACAGGACACAACATGCAATGCATATTTTTCCGAAACGACATCTGTTACGCAAATCCGCAGATTCCGGCACTGTTAGGAAAGTACCAACCCGAAAAACAAGTCATAGATAAATACTGCAAAACAGAAAACTTTCCCTGTTGCCCCCGACTAAAAACGACTTTAGAATACTTCAAAGCAGTAAACGGGGAATAACAAACTAAAACCGTCCATAATCCTTATCTTGCCCGCAAATCATGTGCAAAGAATCCGCAAAGGTGCTTGTAATGGGAAACTTGACAGTTGCAGTTCTAGGAAAACAAGGATACAGTAGTAACTTTGGCAAAAAAGGGACCTCAACTGACATTACACTTTATAACCTAAAAAAAGGCGAAAACACGGTAACATTTATTGAACCTACACGTTACCCTGACCGATTGGCACCTTTGTTTTATTCTTGTTCAATGGCTACAAAAGCAATCGTTATTGTCGAAGAATTAACTGCTACCCTTGGAGAACAACTTGTAATGCTCCAATGCTGCGGAATAAAAAACGGTTACTTTGTTTTAAAAAATTACATAGCCCCTGAAAAAATGCAACCTTTAGTAAAAGGTACAATCCTTGAAAACTACAAGTTTGTAGAAGATGAACCAAGCCTAATCCGCGAAGAACTAGAACACGAAGCAACACTAATCCAAACATCCGACAAAGAACAAAACTTCGGAACAGTACCTGTAGACCATGCTTTCAATGTAAAAGGCATAGGCGCAGTAATTCTGGGGCTAGTTGCAAACGGAGCAATCAACATACATGACACCTTAAATGTGCTTCCGGGAACTAAAACCACACAGATTAGGTCCATTCAAAAACATGACGACAACTTTAATTCCGCTAACGAAACGGACCGTGTTGGATTAGCCCTTAAAAACATCAAAATTGACGACGTCGACAGAGGCACCGTGCTAACAAATGACCCCAAAATCAAAACAACAAAAACAATAACCGCCCAAGCATCTTTAGTCAAATACTGGAATACTCCAGTAAAAACCGGAATGGTGCTGCACATTGGACACTGGATGCAAGTTTTAAACTGCACCATTGAATCTGTTAACAGTCAACCAAACTCGCGCAATCCAACTTTAACCTTGAGTTTGGACAAAGAAATTGTTTATTGTCCAAATGACGACGCAGTTTTGATGTATCTGGAAGGCGGAAAATTAAGAGTCATGGGAACAATACAATTGCCCTGACCCGACTAAGTTAAAGGTTTAACTTTTTTTCCATCGACAATCCATCTAGTCCTTTACCGTAGAAGTTATTCTTTACTTTTCGTTCTACCAATCCCAAATTTTTGTAAAGCCCAATGGCGCTATCGTTATTTATTCTGACATCTAACCGAAGTTTTGCAATGCCTTTTTCTCGACACTTGGACTCTAAAATTTCTAGCAGCTCCTTGGCAACACCTTGATTTCTGCTTTTGGGATGAACAGCAATCGACAAAATATAACCAAAACTTGGGGCACAGGTCAAAATCGCGTAACCAACTATTGAATCAGAAGAGTCTTCAGCAACAAAAAAACTGTCCTCAAATCTGTGCAAATAATGCAGAAACTGAGTTTCAGGAAAAACTTCAGACATATCAAAAGAAGCCTGTTCTATTTCCATTATTGCTGGCAGGTCGTCTTTTGTTGCAGTTCTGATATTCAAGTCAGTTGGTGCTCCACAATTTTTTTGGTCAAATCTGAAACTGCTTTATTAATAACATATTCATATCCCCAAATTTTGAACCTTGGAATTGCTGTCCATTTTTTCTTGAAATCTTCAATTCCTAAGTTGCAGGCCCAACCTAAATCAAGCCAACTGAAGCCCTTCTGTTTTGCATAATTTATTTCATTAAACATTATGAAATCAGAAATTGAAGGGGCATCAGTGTAAAATCCAAGGGGCACAGTCATTGTGTCACTTAGAAAATCAATTAAATCAAAACCCAAAAGTGTGCCGTCACAAACAACATCAAAAAGAACTGGAGTTTTGAAGTTACGCAAATAATCATAAATTGCGAAATATAATTGGCGGTCGTAAAGGTCTAACCGTTTTGAGTGTTCGTGTTGTGCAATAATGTGGAAATGGGCTGGGGTCATTTTTTTACTAATTTTAAGGGTGTAACCTCGTTTTTCTGCGTTACGAACACGGTATCTTGCATCGCTTAGGTGACTGCCTTTCAAAGTTAAGTCAAAATCTGGAACATAAATTTGGTAATCTGTGTCTTGGTTAATGTCTATGCACTTAAACTTTCCAAGGTCCATGGGCAGTTCATGAGGTGCAGTTATTACAAGTTTTTCAGGCTTGAACATTTTGACTGCTTCTTCAATGCATGAAAAATCGTTCTCTTTTGCATTTAGCTCAAACAAACTCAAATGCAAGAGTTTGCTGTAATTGTCAAAGTACGCTAGATAGGTATCTTTGTAGATGTAGGGTTTACCGTAAGCAAGGGAATATAAACTTGCAAGGTGTTCATCAAAATGACCAAATTTCTGGTAATAAACTAAGGCGCTTTTTGTTAAATGTTTAAAACAAACCACAGGGTATCTTGCCTTTTTCTTATGTTAATCAAATCTCTGAGATAGAGATTCTGCTTAAAAAACTTTTTGTAGCATATATTATGCAAAATAAATTAACTTTATAAAATACTAAAACAAAAAAGCAAACAAGAGTGTGGGTGCCCTCTTGCAAGGTTTAAGGACTTTTCTAATCTTGGTTTATACTGCTTTTACTATGGTTTCTGTTGCGTAAAGCGCCTGAGCTGTTGAGATTGTTACACGCATTGGTGTACCGACGTCGTAGACCATTAGTTTTCCCGGGTTGACGATGAAGAACAGCATGCTCCAACCTGATTGAAGAATCAAGTTTTCGCCTACTACTTCGAAGTCGTATATGGCTCCGTCAAAGGTCAGAGTGTTCGTACCCGTCTGGTTGAATGTGTTAACGTATTGCAAGTTTGCAGATAGAGCTCCTTCGACTTTGGTGAACAACACATATGATGATGTTGCGTTCCATGCACATTCTTGACCTTTGATTGTAACTTTGCTCAATACAATGTCTGTTTCACCAGTATTGGTTACCAGAATGCTGCCCAAAGACTCTGTACTATTCTTGTACCAAACAGCAACGTTTGCCAAGAACAAGTTTTCTTGTTGGACACGGCTTCCTGCTACGTTGAGGGCGAAATTTGATGCAACACCAGCCAACAAAACAGATACTACCAGCAAGATCAAGCTAGCGACAGCAGAACTCAGAGCTTTTTTGTTCTTTAGAAATTTCCTCATTCAGTTAACCCCCTTCAAGTTGTTACTTGCGTATCTAACTCAGCGGCAACTTGTGGCGACATAATCTTTGAATGCTTTGGGTCTTGATTAGAAATGTAAAGGTAAGTCAATGAGCGATTTTGATAAATCAGTTTGGCTCCGTTCTGGTTTTTGGCGTACTTCAAAAGATCCAGATATTGTTGCGCATTGCCTTTTAGTACAAAAGCCATGTAAAAAAATGGCTCATCCTTATCTCCGATGTGTTTGCATTTTTCCATTTTCTGTCTTTCCTTCTTTCAATCATCCATTGTGGTTGCTTTTTTGTAGCAACCGCAAAGGTGTATGTTGTATTAAGACTTAATACTTAATAAATATTGCTGATTAATATTTGCAGTAATGACACAAAATCCAATTACAAAAACAACAAAAATAAAAACACATTGGATAAAAAATGCTGTTCAATCAAAAATATTGAAATGTTTTTTAGCAAAAAATGCAAAAACATCTAAATGTATTGATCATTCTAATTAAATAAATTTATTGCTTTTTTTGCGTCTTTAGTATAGATACTTTGAGTTGATTGATTTGCTCATTAATGCGAAATGCTTCTACTAGCTTTCTAATTATTTTTGCTTCTCCTTTTACCACGATCACTTCGAGGCAATGCTCTTCATCGATGTGGGCGTGAAGGAAGGTTGATATTATGTTTCCAAAACTGTGCTGTATTTCCGATATTTGCCCTTTTGTTGTGTCTCTGCTGTAAATTATTGTTATTGAAGCAGTGATTTCGCCTTCAAGTTCTTTGAGGCTTTTGCTGTCTGTAAGGAATGTTCGTAATGCTTGCCTGACTATTTCTGAACGGTTTGCGAAGCCTTCGTCTTTTATTGATGTTTCAACTCTTTGTAAAAGTTTCTCGGGGACCGATATGCTGATTATTGGAATTCTTGACACCAAGTTATTAACTTATTACCTTGTATTTATATATTTTTTATTAAAATCTATGAAAAATTTAATAACTATGTGTTGCACAATAACTACAACAAGGTGCCCCTAATTGAACAAACGACAAAAAATATTTGTAACCGGAGCAATCGTGCTCATAATAGCAGTGGCAGCTGCTTCAACCTTATTCAACCAACAAAAAAGCACTGAAACAGACAAACTAAACATCGTGGCTACATTTTATCCATTGGCGTTTTTTGCTCAAGAAATCGGCGGAGAACAAGCAAGCGTCAAACAACTCATCCCTGATAACACAGAGGTACATAACTGGCAGCCTTCTACTCAAGACATTCTTGCTGTAGAAAAAGCTGATGTGCTACTGTATAATGGAGCGTCTCTTGATCACTGGTTTGAAGAAGACATTCTTTCGGTCATTGATTTAAGTAACAAAATAATTGTTGAAACAACCGATGGGGCACAGCTGCTTGAAACAGGCCACGAAGATGAAACCCATGAATCAGGCCACGAACATGAAGGAATTTATGATCCACACACCTGGATAAGTCCCATCATGGCAAAACATCAAGCTGAAAATATTTACCAAGCCCTTTGCCAAAAAGATCCAGACAACACTGATTATTACACAGAAAGATGGCAGATACTAAAATCCAAATTTGAAGAATTAGATAACCGTTACCGGACTGAACTTGGAAGTAAACAGAAAAACGAAATATTTGTTTCCCATTCTGCGTTTGGGTACCTTGCTGACAGTTACGGTTTTGAACAACATGGAGTCATCGGAATTTCTGCAGATGAACAACCAAGCGCGTCAACCTACATGAATCTAGTAGAAATGATGCTGGAACATGAAACATACGTAGTTTACGTGGATCCTGTTTATTCTGGACAATCTGCTCAAACCCTTGGAACTGAACTCCAAAGACTTTCTGGTCAAGAAGTGCAGATCCTAAAATTGTATCTCATGCTTGGGAAAATAGATAATTTAAACTATTTTGAACAACAAGAACAAAACTTAGTTAACTTAAAGATTGGATTAGACGTTTGACAAGAAAGTTGAAATGAAATGTCAACAAATAAACAGCTGGACACTATGAACAAAAACACTCCAGTGCTGGAAGTTTCTGGACTTAATATATCCCGAGCAAATTCTTTAGTTATCGAAGATGCCAAATTCACCATCCACAAAGGAGACTACGTGGGAATAGTAGGACCTAACGGGGGCGGAAAAACAACTCTGCTTTTAGCGTTACTCAACAGCATGCCAAAAACAAAAGGCAATATCCAGTTGTTTGGTCAAAACATCGAGTCTTTTTCACATTGGGAAAAAGTCGCGTACGTTCCCCAACATGCAGTAAATTTTGATTCTCAGTTTCCTTTGACCGTAAAAGAGTTGGTGTCTTTGGGGCGAGTAAACCGAAAAAATCTGGGAAGACCTTTAAACAAATCTGATTGGGACTCAGTCAATGAAGCCCTTGAGTTCATGGGAATAACCCATGTCAAAAACAGAAGAATCGGTCAACTTTCAGGGGGACAAAAACAAAGGGTTTTTGTGGCCAAAGCATTGGTTAGAAACCCAGAAATTATCTTGTTAGACGAACCAATAGTTGGTGTTGATACTAAAACTCAAGAAAAATTTTTCAAAAAACTTAGCGACCTTAACCTCAAAAAGAACATAACCATACTTTTGGTGACTCACGATTTAACAGCAGTTTTTTGCCGAATGACCAAAGTAATGTGCATAAACAAACACGTCAACATTGCTGAAATAACTAAAAACTTGAAACCAGAAGAGGTCTTAAGAACAGTTTACGGCGAACACTTCCATTTTGTTTTCCACAAACATGAATGCGAGATGGACTCTGGCGATGAATGAACTACTTGAAATTTTCAGGCTTTTCGAGTTCCAGTTCTTCCAAAACGCATTACTGGGTGGAACAATAACTGCTTTGGCTTGCGCATGGGTAGGACTTTTCTTAATTCTACGAAAAGAATCCATGATAGGGGACGGAATTGCCCACACTGCCTTTGGAGGCATCGCTTTAGGCCTCTTTTTGGGAATTAACCCTATTTTGTCGGCATTACTTGTTTCAGTATTAGCAGTTTTGGGAATATCGTACATGAGACGAAAGGGCCTTGCGCAGTCTGACTCAGCAATAGCAGTAATGTTAGCTGTTGGGTTTTCCACCGGTTTGATTATAATTAGCTTGGCAGGAGGTTTCAACGTAGAACTTTTCAGTTTCCTGTTTGGCTCGATCTTAACCATTGACCGAACCGACTTGATTATTGTCTCGATTCTTGGACTGACCACAATAATTGTTCTTGGAATATTCCATAAAGAATTGTTGGCCATGACCTTTGACGAACAAAGCGCCCGACTGATGGGAATTCCTGTACGTCCACTATCGATGGCATTTAATCTGCTAGTAGCAATTACGATTGTGCTCTCAATCAAAGTGATAGGCGTAATTCTGGTAGTCGCGCTCTTAGTATTGCCTGGGCTTTCTGCACTTCAACTAAACCTTTCTTTCAAAGCAACAACCCTTGCTGCTGTAATCTTCGGAATAGTCAGCATGACTGCTGGAATACTTTTATCGGCAATCTACAGCGTAGCAACAAGCGGAATAATCGTTTTCACGGCAGCAGGTATATTCATTTTTACTGCAATCTACAAAAAATTAGAATAAACAAAAAAGAAAAAAAATTCCTTCAGGGTTATACTTTAACTCTGAAGTCTTCTTTTACTACGTTAAGCACAACGTTTGTTACAGTTTTGCTGACATGGGGCATCTTCAATGCTGATTTGATGAAGTTGTTTAATGCACCGCGGTCTTTGAATCGGGCAACAACTGCTACGTCGTAGTCTCCGGTTATGTCATAAATGCAGATTACTTCGTCTAGGGCTGCTAGCTGTTTTTCAACCTCAGGAAGATAACTGCCATCAGCTTGAATGAGAATAAGGGATGTTAAACCATAACCAAGCCGAGCAGAATCTAAAAGTATGGTGTAACCTTTGAGAATCCCGCTGTCTTCTAGGTTCTTTACGCGATTATATGCTGTTCCAACAGCAATGCCTAGGCTGTCAGCGATTTTGTTGAAGCTTTTTCTTGCATCTTCTTGCAGTAAACGTATTATTTTTCTGTCGACTTCATCCACTTTATGATGGGAATCGTTATCCAGTTTTTGTTCCTCCTCATTGAATGATTGTTTATGAACCAAATTATATTTTTTTGTATTCATGAACACTTGTTCATTAGAACAGGATATATATAAGGTTTCCTTCAACTCTCTAGAAAAGTTTATATACAAATATGTAATAATTTCAATTTCAATTGAATGAATGGTGAAAGATATGGATGCTATTACCAAAGCAAAAGAAACCCTGAAAAAAAACAAAATTCGATGGGTACACACCGCTTTTGTTGATATCCGAGGTCTAATGCAAGACGTAGTTATACCAGCACGCCACTTCACTGAAGGTCAAGCCCTGACAGCAGGCATAGGCTTTGACGGTTCATCTGTACGAGGATTCAAAGCCATAAACGAGTCAGACATGATCCTTAAACCCGCTGCAGACACCCTTTCTATTATTCCATGGACAACAGACGAAAAACAAAAAAGCGCAATAATCCTAGGAGACGTCTACGAAGCATTCGGAGGCAACCAACCCTCAGTTGTAGACCCCCGAGGATATGTAGCAAAAAATGCAGTAAAAGCCGCAGAAGCTATGGGATACACTGGCTTTTTTGGTCCAGAACTAGAATATTTCGTTTTCAAATCAATTGATCCAACCACCCTTGTCTGGGACATGTGGGTAAGCCCAAAAGGTGGCTCAGGAGACTCATGGGGAGCACCACGAGTAGTTCCAGTATCTCCCGAAACCACGCCAGGATGCCAAGTGCTACGACCCAAGGAAGCATACTTCCGACCTCCACCTGAAGACACTACAGTTGAATACCGTAATGAAGTTGCATCAATACTTGAAGAAAACTTTGACACTGAAATTGAAATGCACCACCACGAAGTCGCTACAGCTGGACAAATTGAAATTGACTTCAAATATGGGGAATTAGTGAAAACAGCTGACCGAACTCTCCTTTACAAGTTTGTTGCCAAAAACATTGCAAAACAACATGGTTTAATTGCAACTTTCATGCCCAAACCAGTTTACCTTGACAACGCAAGCGGCATGCATGTTCACGCTTCCTTATGGAGCGGAAATACTAACGTCATGTATGACGAAACCGATGAATATGCAGAAATGAGCCAAACAGGCAGATACTTCATCGGAGGCTTGCTTGACCATGCTCGAGCAATAACCGCAGTCACTTGTCCTACAGTTAACTCTTACAAACGACTTGTTCCAGGATTTGAAGCCCCAATATTCATTATGTGGTCTCGCCGAAACAGGTCAGCAATGATTCGTGTTCCAGTATACTTCAAAGGTCCTGAACATGCAGCAGCCAAACGAGCAGAATTACGTTCCGCGGATCCATCATGCAACTCATACTTGGCATTGGCAGTTATCTTAATGGCAGGACTTGACGGCATAAAAAAGAAAACTGAACCCGGAGACCCAGTCGACGAAGACGTTTACGAATTACCCACTGAACGCCGAAAAGCCCTTGGAATTCAAGAATTACCAACAACCTTGAAAGATGCATTGGAAGCAATGAAAAGTGACGAAGTGGTGCTGAAAGCTCTTGGCAGCCACATATTCGATGCATTCATCGACTACAAGACAAATGACTGGAACCAGTTCTGTTTGTATGTAACCCCATGGGAAATAATGAAATATCTAGACTATTAAAATAAATGATAAGGAGAGAGGTGAATAAACATGAAAGCGTATCTATTAATCGATACACGACCTGGAACATCCGAGGATGTAGTCAAAGCCATTAAAATGCGATTCGAAAACGTTCTGCATGTTGACTCAGTATATGGACGCCACGACGTTGTAGCAGTCTTAGAAGCACCAAACCTAGAAGCCCTCAACGAATTCGTATACAAAGTAATCGAAAAAGACCCCAACATCGTCCACACCGAAACTGCGATTACACTCTTCTAAACAGGAGAGAAAACAATGACCAAAAAAGATCTCCGCAGCAAAAAAATCCGGGCTTTCGTACTCGTTACGATGAGACCGGGCACTTCGGAGGAGATCGTACAGTCAAGGAAGATAAAAGGTATAAAACTCGCCAATTCCGTTCTGGGACGGTTCGACGCAGTAGCAATAATAGAGGCAGACAATTCAGAGCAACTCGCAAAAATCATCTACGAAATGATGGAAAAGAACCACAACGTGATTCACACTGAAACATTGCTGTCAATGTTCATACCTTAAACAAAGTTCTTTGACAAAAACGTTCAACATCCAAAGTGCCAAGTCGGGTCAAAAAAGCCCGCCAATTTCCTTTTTTATTTTCTTTTTCCAAATAATTTCTTTTTAAAATTAACACTTATAGAAAAGTATTTGTTTAGCACCTGCTTTTTTCAGGGTTTATCAGTGGTGTATGACATGTCTGCTGAGTTGCTAACTAATGATCAAATCTTTAGGATAATTATCGCACTGGTTATTGTTGGAATTACTATTGTTCTTGACAAAGTTATCCGCAGATCAATAACAAGATATGGCCAAAAAACGTGTATGGAACCGCATGCTATTAATATTTTAAAGTTACTCGCAAGAATACTTGTTGTAGCTGGAGGCGTAGTTTCTCTACTCGGACTTTTTGAAGTGCCCACTGAATGGTTTTTCGGAGCGTCAGCACTTACTGGAACCGCTATAGGTTTTGCTTCCACTCAAACCGTAGGCAATTTCTTGGCTGGTTTCTACATTATGATTTCTAGACCGTTCATGGTACGGGATTACGTGAAAATTGGAGATGTAGAAGGCGAAGTAACAGAGATAACAATAAACTACACTAAGATTTACACGCCATCATACAACATAACTGAGATTCCCAACAAGAAAGTCTTGGATAGCATTATTCGCAACTATTCTGGAACAAAAGACATAATCGATTACTCATTCAAGATGGGCTTCCCCCATTTGGACCACAAAACCAACAAACAGATGATCGAAGACTGCATCAAACCCACAATTGAAAAATTCTATGAAAAATACAAAGACATTCTCCCACATAAACCTGAAGCAAATATGCTTACGATGGATCGCCTTGGACGGGAAGTAAACATCAGAATGTTTTTCCCTGAAGGCAAAATTAATGACTTCTACAACCTTCAACCTGAACTGATGCGAGATATAATTCACTGCTGGGACAAATTCAAAACAGGTAAATGTGATAAAAGCTGTTAGGTTATCCCTAACTTTCACCATTTTTTTGTTTTTCACATAAATCGTTTTTTGTCTGTCGCATTTTTCACTTCACAAGAAGTCATATCTACTTTTTGGCATAACTGCGCAAACGTGAAAAAGAATGCAAAGGAAAAACTTGCTAAAGACTGGAGTGCTTGCAACGTTGTTACTTGTTTCAAGTTTTGCTACTGTAGTGTATGCACTTGCATATACAGAGAAACATGAAGTAATCTACAGCAACACCATCACAATTGACGGCCAAGAAGTAAAGTTCAGGGCATTCTATTTGTCTTCACCTGCAGCGTTTTTTGAAGTCAAACTAACTGTTTCAGAAGGAACAATAAAGTGGACGCCTCACTCTGCAGTGATGTTTGACGACACTCAAGGATGGTTCCCCTGTCGATTAGGCAACGACACATTTGGGAAAATCCAAAGATGGGTAAGTGAAACAGACAACGGAACAGTAAGCTGGCGCGTAGACCAAGAAAACGTTGACATGGTATGGTACATCAACTTGTTCAACCCTGACGACTACGAAAAAGAAGTGCATATCGAAATCATCAAAGTTTGGGAAACCCAAAACTACAACGAATGGATGTAACTATCCAAACAAAATTACAAAACACTGTTGACAATAAGCAGAAAAACCTGACTAGTTCAGGTTCAACTTTCTTCTATTTTTGAAAAGAATATCATTATTTTTGGAAGCCAAAAACAATTTACAAACAGCAAAACAATTGAATAAACTTTAATTAACTCTTTCACATTTTCTCGGATTATCGTAAAGGTTATGAATCCCTTTTCAAGCATCATAAAAGGAACTGGAGAGAAATCAGTTGAACAAATTTGACGTTATAGTTGTTGGGGCTGGAACCGGGGGATGTTTAACAGCCAAAACTCTTGCAAACGCAGGTCTAACGGTATGTATGATAGATCGCAAAGAAGAAAAAAACATAGGCGACAAGGTCTGTGGAGACGCAATCGGCAAACATCATTTTGATAACATAGGAATTGCTTATCCTTCGGGAGCAGAACTTGACCAAGTAATCGAAGGCATAAAAGTTTACTCACCTGACCTAGAAACAGAAGTAAACGTCAAAGGCGAAGGCGTCCATGGATACCTAGTTAACCGTTTACTTTTTGGTCAAAGACTGGTAAAAGAAACAAAAGAAAGTGGCGTGACCCTGATGGATCAGACAGTTGTCATTGATCCCATCGTAGAAAACAATTTCGTGGTTGGAGTTTCAGCAAAAAACCTCAAAACTGACCAAAAAATGGAAATACGCGCCAAAGTTGTTGTCGACGCAAGTGGACATGCAGCTGTTCTACGCAAAAAACTTCCTGCAGAATTTGGCATAGAAAACGACATTAAAGACGAAGATATAGAAATTTGTTACCGGGAAATTAGAGAAATAAAAGAGCCAATTGCAGACCCTGGGTTCTGTAAAATTTACCTTGACTTGAATAAGGTTCCAGGTGGATATTACTGGGTTTTCCCTAAAAGCCCAACTACAATTAACGTGGGCCTGGGAGTAGCCATGAAAGAAGGGTTCCTAAATCCCAAAGACCTTTACAATGATGTGATTTCATCAATGCCCCTGTTTAACGACTCAAAAGTCTTAACAGGTGGTGGAGGTCTGGTTCCAACCCGAAGTCCAATAAGCCCAATGGTTGGAAACGGAATAATCATTATCGGCGACGCAGCATGCCAAGTTAACCCCATCCACGGAGGTGGAATTGGTTCATCAATGATGGGGGGCGTCAAAGCAGCAGAAGTCATAATCGAAGCGTTAGAAAAAGGTGACGTGAGCCGCGAACAAATGTGGCCTTACACTGGCATGTTCATGGTAGCATATGGCGCCAAACAAGCAGGACTTGACTTGTTCCGTTTGTTTCTTCAAAGTTTAACTAACGAAGAAATGAACTACGGAATGAGCCACCACTTAATCACTGACGATGATTTGCTCAAAGCCAGCATGGGTGAAGACTTAAAACTTAACATAACTGAAAAAACAAGCAGGCTCTTTAAGGGACTTGGATGTTTATCGCTTTTGATGAAATTGAATTCTACTGCTAAACTTATGAAAGAAGTAAAACATCTCTACAGGAACTACCCTGATTCCCCTGAAGGATTGGCAGAGTGGGAATCCAAAGTTAATCAGGTGTTTGAAAAAGCAAGAAACCTCTAAACATCCCATTTTTCTTTGGATGCCTTGAAATGCAATTAGTAGCTTTAGTTAGTGGCGGAAAGGATTCAATTTTAGCTCTTTACAGAGCTCAACAGATGGGACATGAAATCAAAGTTTTGGGCACAATGGTTCCTGAACGGTCAGACAGTTACATGTTCCATCATCCTAACGTACACATGACTAATTATCTTGCTGAAGCATTAGAGATTCCGTTGGTTAAGGCAAAAACTTCTGGAATAAAAGAAAAAGAACTAGAAGACCTCAAGAAACTAATAGAGTCCCTTGACGTGGAAGGTGTAGTGACGGGAGCTATAGCTTCAGTTTATCAGAAGAAAAGAATTGACAACATATGTAATGAGTTAGGGATAAAATCTATTGATCCCTTATGGCATCAAGAACCGATAGATTTGATGAATGAACTAATTTCTCTCAGATTCAAAGTCATACTAGTAGGCGTGTCAGCTCAAGGTTTAGACCAAACATGGCTGGGACAAGAAATCAACCAAGAAACATTGCAAAAGCTTGTGGAACTCAATAAAAAATACCAAATTTCTTTGGTAGGTGAAGGTGGTGAATACGAGTCATTAGTTTTGGATGGTCCAATTTTCAAAAAATGCATAGAAATCGTAGAAACTGAAATTGAATATGAAAATAACAGTGGCGTTCTAATAATTAAAAAAGCAAAACTAGTAGATAAATAATGAAAACCCGTTTTAGTTCAGGTTTTTATTTTCTTTTTATAACCTCTGCTTATTGCAACGTCAGTCCATCACAATTGGTAGAATAGCCAATGAGGGTTACGACAAAAATTATATATAAACTTAGATGAAACATTATTTAAAATTCAAAAACTGGATGAATACTAGTGGTAAATGTTGATTATGGAAATTGGGTTCCCAAACGAATAATTTATGGTTCTGTCATAATTGGTGTCCTGTTTTTAATAGTAGCCATATGGTTTCAATATTTACTTATAACTGCAATATTGTTCTTTGTTATTGCAGCATTTTTTGTGTATGCACGTTACAAGTTTTCTGCATCAGTGGAAACATTCAGCAGTCTGTATGGAACTTAGTTTTAACAAAATTGGATTGGAACGGCGAAGGCAAAGGCTTAGATATTGGCTGTGGCAACGGTGCCCTTACGATTATGATTGCTAAAAAATATCCAAAAGCACAGGTTACAGGAATTGATTACTGGGGAAAACGTTGGGAGTACTCCAAAAAAACATGTGAAAAAAACGCACAAGCAGAAGGATTACAAGAACAGGTGAAGTTCCAAAAAGCTGATGCAGCGGCGTTGCCCTTTGATGACGGGCAGTTCGATGCTGCTGTGAGCAATTTTGTTTTCCATGAAGTCAGCAGCGCTAAAGATAAACGCGAAGTTATTCGTGAAGCACTACGTGTAGTTAAAAAAGGTGGAAACTTCGCTTTTCAAGACGAGTTTCTAATCAAGAAAATTTACGGCAACCCAGATGACCTAATCGCAACCATCAAAAGCTGGGGAATTAACAAAGTGGAGTTCATTAAAACCCGTGATGACCCGTTTATTCCACGACCACTGAAGTTACCCCTATTTCTGGGTTCAATGGCTATTATCGCTGGAGAAAAATGAGTGACAAACAATTCATCTTTGATGGAAGAAAACTTTTCCACAAATAAATCTTTCAAGATCGCATCAATTTCTAAAAAGGTTTATTAACTGTTTGTTGTTTGTTGCTAGTTGTTCCGATGGGATGTGACCCAATGTTGGGTTGAACCGAAAGAATGTGAGGAATAAAAAAATGGCATACAAGTATATTGCAGAGGCTTGGAAAAATCCCGATAAAACCTATGTGAAAGAGTTAATGTGGCAAAGAGCCATAACTTGGCGTAAAGAACACGCTATTATAAGAATTGAAAGACCAACCAGACTAGACCGTGCACGAAACCTTGGATACAAAGCCAAACAAGGAATAATTATGGCTCGAGTCAGGGTTAGACGCTCTGGTTTTCGAAAAACACGACCAACTGGTGGTCGCCGACAAAAACGTTTGGGTGTAAACAAATTTAAAGTCGGCAAAAACATGCGACTAATAGCCGAAGAACGTGCTGCAAGAAAATTCCCTAACATGGAAGTATTGAATTCTTATTGGGTCTGGGAAGATGGGCGCTTCAAATGGTACGAAGTAATCATGGTTGACCCCGTTGTTTTGCCTGATCATCCAATATCAAGTCAAACACGACGTGTGTTCCGTGGATTAACTAGCGCAGGTAAACAAGCTCGTGGGCTACACAACCGTGGACGAGGCGCAGAAAAAGTCCGACCTAGCAAAAAAGCTATTCTGCGAATCAGAAACAAGCATCCCCGTAAATAAACCCATTTTGGGCTTCCTTTTTGGAGTCCCAAAATCATATTTTTTATTTTTTAGATATCACTTGACATATTTATATCAAGTAATGTTATAGGTTTTGTATGCGAGAGTGAACATGTTTGCCTCAGTTTCCAGTAGCTTATGTTGATGTTCGTTTTTGTGCCCACGCCACTGAAGATGTTGAAAAAGTTATGAAGGCAGTTAGAAACATTTTGTCAATCAAGAACGAAGAAGATGAAATAGCATTCAATAAAAACAGCCTAGACGGTCATTATGGTAATCCTATTGTTTTTTTTGACGCAAGAATCAAAAACAAAACCGCTATAAAGGCACTAGTTGGTAACCTGTCTGAAAACCTTAGTTCATTGGATAAAGTTGAATTAAGTTCAACACTGGACCGTTGCTTTGAAAAAGGAAGCATTTACCTGCGAGTGGACAAACAAGCAGCCTTGCAAGGTAAAATTAAACTTGTAGCCTGTGACCCGATTCGTATTCGTTTGCGTTTCAGAAAAACCAAGCTAGAAGATGTAACTCAAGTCTGTAAAGAAATCGGGATGTTAACATGAAATTTTTTGCTGATTTGCAGTTACGTGTTCCTCTTAACGATCATGTTCAAACAAAAAAAATGGTACAAAAAGCTGCACATTTAGGCTACCAAATGTTAGGAATTACTGTTCCAGAAAATGCTACCTCGCAACTAATTAGCAACCTCAAAAACATTTGTGCCTCAGCAGATGTTGACTTTGTTTCAAGAGTGAATCTTTCTCCCAGTAACTCCAATTCACTTCTCAAAGACTTGCGAAAATACCGAAGAAAATTCGAAATCATATCAGTGAGATGCAACACAAAAGATGTTGCCCGCCAAGCTGCCAAAGACCGACGAGTAGACCTTTTACAGTTTTCAGTAACCAATATGCGACAAAGGTTTTTTGACAACCAAGAAGCAGAACTTGCCGGAAATGCCCTTTCAGCTCTTGAAATTGAGTTAGCTCCAATTCTGCAGTTAACGCCCTTGTCTCGGATTTATCTTTTGTCTCGTCTGCGAAAAGAAATTGGAACAGCAAAACGAAGCAAAGTCCCTGTAATACTATCTAGTGCTGCAACAACTGAACACCTGATGAGAGGACCTTATGATAATGCCGCAGTTACAACCCTTTTTGATTTTTCTGTAGAATCTGCGTTGAAGGCATTATCATCAAATGCATTGTTTATCGTTGAACGAAACAGAAAAAAATTGAGCCCTACTTATGTAGCCCCTGGAATACAGGTTCTAGGACTGAAAAACTGTGATTAAACGAGAAAAACGTCGCTATTTAGCATTACAAGTTTCAAGTGACCAAAATTTTGAAGAATTTACAGTTTTTAATGCTGTTAAAAATTCAGTTCTTAGACTTTTTGGAGAATATGGCTCCAGCAAAGCTAATCTAAAACAGCTCAAATATTTTCCCGGAAAAAACCAAATAATTATTCGATGCTCCCATACAATGCTTGAACAAGTTCGAGCCGCTGTAGCAACAATTATTGAAATAAATGGAAAAACAGCAGCTGTACACGTTAAAGCTGTATCTGGAACTTTGAAGTCTTTGTCAAAAAAGATTTAGAAAAAAAGAATTTTTTATTTATTATGGGTTCTCGATTGTTCGAGTGTTGTATTCATCTATGTAGTTTTGGTTTTCTATGGTGTATGGGTAACTTTCTAGCTCCATGTCATATGGGAAGCAGTTCATTTCGTGGAATGGCAATGGGTCAACGGTAAAATCGACGTAGAATAATCCGTCAACTTTGAACCATACGCTTGCAAACAGGAAATAATCCCGTTCCATGCCTTCTGGAACTTCAGGTAAGTCATCTACAGAATAATGAAGAACTATTTGGTCGCCTTGGCGCATTATTACGAATTGGTTGTCGGGGTTATGAAGCAGTTCGGTTACTTCTCCATATCTTGTGAATTTTCCTGTTGAATTGGAGTTTGTAGCAAATGCTTGAGTTAAATTAGCAAAATAAACTGGTAATTCGCCAACGATTATCTCTTGTTGTGTTGTTGTGTCAACTGCTATGTAATCAAATTCCGTGTTGAAGAATGTGTGTATTCTAAGTACGTAATCTCCTGGCTGGAAAAGTCCTGTTAGGTTTATGGCAAAACAGTCTGGAGTAACATCTAACAACGGGAATTGTCGATTGTCTGGAACCGGAACCCAATTGCCTTTTGCATCTCTTACTTCCATGTATGGTGGAGGAAACGGTCGTTCACCGGGTTGGTTAAAGAATTGTCCCGCCCATTCTCCTTGTTCTTCTCCTGTGGAGTAAATGATTGTTCCTGCTACTAACAGTTTGATTTGTTCTGCCTCAGACAAATCTCCTAAATTTAATTCCAAAGTGTCCCAAGTGAATTCGTTGCCTTTTGTAGTGATTCCATCTCGTTCTGAAACTAAATGCAGCACATCGTGTCCTGTTGAGTTAACGCAAGAAACGGGCGAAGATGGGTTATTGCTTACGGTGTAGATTGTTCCTTGTTCGTCAAGGTCATATAGATATGTGGCTTTAGTTGAAAACACATCGAATTCTACTGGGTGGTCAACGTAAACCAAAGTTGCAGAGTCTATGTATGAAATTTCATCCCATTTTTGAATGAGCGTCATATCGTAGAAACCGTTTCGAGGTTCCATTCGGCTGGCATTTAGTTTAGTATAATCCCAAGGAACACTATACAGGAACAATAAACTTCCATCTTCTTGGAAGTAATCAAAGATGCCAAGATAGCCTGTTCCGTCGGATATTTCTGCGGTGTACCAATATTCTTCCCCATTCCAAACATACAAGGAAGGACAAGACTTACAATTCAGATAAGTTGCAGTAAGGGAAACACGATTATTTAACTCAATAGTTCGGGTAAGACTTGTTGGGCCATCATTCCAACGGGTCCAATTCCACCAAGTGCCTCCCCCTTCAAAACCATCAGGCAATTCAACGATGTAAGTTCCTTCAGGCAATAATCTTTGATAAGGTGCAGCATAAGTTTCGCCATCTATAGTAAACTCCATTCCAATGGCGTTAACTGAAACAGAAAAGGTATGGAATCCATCAGGAACAACCTGATAATATCCCGATAAAAAGTTAGTTTGATTTCCCATGTTTACTAGCTGAACCCTGTATCCATCGGGTTTTCCATCATCACGGCTGTACGACACAGTGATTGGAACCTCAATTGGAACGTCTGTTGCACCTGAATCTAATGTGAATGTTTTAGTAGTTACAACAACGTCACCAACAAAAACCCTTAACTGCAGAGTAGCTTGCTCATTGGCGAAATTATCTGCTTTGGCTTTGACTGTTACAGTTTGTCCGTCCCAAAGCTCGTATGGCGCCACACTTAAACTGCGTATAAAAACATCGGCAGATGCAGAAACCGATTGTTCTACAACAAAAATTCCCGACAGGTGGTCTATCTCAACGGTATGTGTCCCAGCTGCGGTTTCAGTAATTTCAAATTCAACAACTTTGCTTGCAGCTCCAGACAAAGTAACAGTTTTTGTTTCAATTGTTGTGCCGTCAACTGTTAGATTCACATCATAACTGCCGCTGCTTTCACCAACATTGGTTACCGTAACTGAAACAGTGACGCTTTCATCATCTAATACTGATGTTGGGTTAATCGTCAAATCAGTGAATTTAAACTCAGCCTGTGTAGCAGCTTGGGCGCCAGCAGAAACCCTATACGCTGTGGTTAAGTCACCTGCCTTAACGACATACTCTCCTTCAATGTCACGGGTGACATCAAAAAACACAGTTGTGGTTTCGGTTCCATCTAATTGGATGTTTTGAGTTTCTTGTTTTACATCATTTACGAATAATTCTACTGAAAAATCACCCAGTAAATCACCAACATTTTTTGCAGTAACAGAAACTGTGATTGTTTCTCCAATGGCAGCCTCAGGGCGACTTACTTTTAGGGCAGACAATTTAAGTTCAGCTGGCCTTACAGGTTTTTCTAATGTAACCCGGATTGACCCCGTTAAATCATTAACAGTAACTGTGTGATTTCCAATTTCTAATTCTGTGGCTAAGAAAAAAATTGTTTCAGTTTCTGACGCTGAAAGAGAAACAGTTTCAGTTCCTATTACAACTTCACCAATAGTTAGACGTACTGTATGATTACCTGCTTTGTCTCCAACGTTAGCTACATCCACTGAGATTTCTACTGGAGTGCCTACTTGAACCCAGTTATAATCAAAATCAAGATTAGTCACCTGAAATTTGGCGGGTTTTGGGATTAATGAATCTACGTAGACGTAACTGGGAACTGCAACTGCTAAAATTACCAAAGTTGCAACAAAAATAATTTTTAATTTATTCCGGGTTGACCGAGGAGACACAGCACCAACTCACAAGAATGAAATGTTCATTCTTACTTCAATATTTAAGACCTTCGTAACATAGTTGTTTAAATCAAAAATTGTCAAATTAACATAGAATTGACCTAAAACTAATTTTGTAGACACGAAAAAATTAGATCAAAACTAAATTAAAAAAGAAAAAGGGTTGCGCCCTTAGGCGCTATGAAGTTTATTTTTCTTCCATCATGTCTTCGGGGTATGCTAGGGTCTTGTGTAGTGCGATATCCAGACCGTATAGTTCTGCATCTCGTCCGACACGGAGTAAGTTCGCTTTTTTGAGGATACCAAACATTACCAGTCCCATTACTGTAGCCCACAGGAATATTGCACCTGCACCGATTGCCTGTATTCCGAGTTGACCAATCCATGTTGTCATGTCCGCGAATCCATAGATTGGGTGTGCTCCAAGGGCAGTTCCGCCAAAGATTCCAGTTGCTAACAGTCCCCAAACTCCACATGCTGCGTGAACTGGGAAACATCCTAAAGCGTCGTCAATGTGTAGTTTGTGTTCAAGGACTCCCATCGTGAATGTTGTGATTACTCCTGCGATTATACCGATTACGAACCCTGCTAACGGATGGACTATGTGGGCTCCGGAACATATTGCAACAGCACCTGCAAGCAAACCAACCATGCTTGTTAGCACATGACCTCTTGAGGTGATTGCTGCTCCGAACATTCCTCCAGCCATACACATTGCTGTAGTCAGTGAGACCCATGCAAGTTCTACGTTGATTGTCATTGGATCTGCAGCTACGCTTGAGCCAACGTTAAAGCCGAACCAACCGAAAGCCAGTAACCATGCACCAATTACAGACAATGGGATGCTGTGTCCAAAGAATGTTCTCGGCATCTTCTTGTCGCCTACGAACTTTCCAATCCTTGGTCCAATCATTATTGCACCCATTAATGCAAGTGTTCCACCAACTAGGTGAACTACCCCTGAACCTGCGTAATCGATGAAACCCAGTTCTGATAGCCAGCCTCCACCCCAGACCCAGTGTTCAACTACGGGGTAGATGAAACCAGAGATTCCTGCAGCTGCAACTATCCAGCCCCAGAATTTGTCACGTTCTGCTAAACCTCCTGGGACTATACCTACGACGGTAATTGCAAACATTGCCATTTTGAACCATGTTGCAAGGTCGCCTATTCCAGAGGGGCTTGCGGCTAAACCGTAAGCACCCGTTTCGGACAGCAATGGTGGCAGTGGGTTAGCTATTGTTGGAGCAAACTGTGGAATCCCAAACACAGGTTCAGCTACATAATATGCTAGAGGGAATCCAATTAGGAAGTACACGACGAATGCGAGTGTCCATCCTACGTTGATTTGCAGTATAGTGTGAGTGACGTTCTTTTTACGGACCATTCCTGCATAGAACAAGGCAAATCCTGCAGTTGCCATGATGAAAATGGCTACAGGTGCCCATCCTACGAAAAAGTTCTGCTGGAACGCCGCCCATGTTTCAGTTGCTTGATCTAACATCATTCATCACCATTTATTCATTTCCGAACCAAACGGGCTTCAGTGAGAAGGGTATTTCTTCTACGGACAATCCACCCGCTTTGATGTTCAGTTTTAATACTTGAGGTTTCATGGGAACACTTCGCGCCTTTTTAATAAGGAAAACGCGTGTCCAGACTACGTCGTGTTTTCGGTAGTCAAGGTAAATCAAATGGTCTACAAGGTATTCGGTAATGCCAGGGGTTGCAGGAATGCCTTCGGCGCTAAATAGTGTGGTTGCTCCTTGGGCTTTGGTTTCCATTAGTATCTTCATGAAGACTTGTCGGAATTCTTTTGAATCAGATAAACGCCTTGCAAGAGAAGATAACGAGTCGATTACAATCCTAACGGCACTTGGCTGGGCTTTCAATCCTCTTGTAACTATGTCCATTGCTTCTGTTTTGTCTACAAGACAATACTCGCTAGCATAGCTTGCAGTGATTGAAAGGTTAACTACTTTTATTGTTCCATTTTGAATTAGTTTTGGGAAATCGGACCAGAGCTCTCCTCCGGTTCGCATTACTGTTTCGGGGGTTTCCTCGGTTGTGATGTACAAGCATTTTTCGCCATTTTTTGCGCCTTTGTAAAGAAATTGCAAACAACTAATGGTCTTGCCAGTACCTGGTTCACCGCGCACTAGTATTGCATCGCCCTTTGGGATTCCTGGAATGAACTTATCCAAGCCATCCATTCCGATGTCAACCCATTCAATATTTGATGTTTGTTGCATTACCATGTCGATCACTTCTTATTCAATTAAATTGCTAGATATTGACTATTTGTATATAAATATTTCTTTTTTATTGAATGATTGTTTAGTGATGAAGTTAACACTGAATGAACATTCAAAATTGCATAAAATATTATAATGTGGATAAATTTTAAATTAAAACTTAATAAAAATTGGAATTTTTTCTGATAAAAATTAAACCATAAAAATTATGTTGAATGAAAATAGTTTAAGTTGAAAAAATATACATGTTCATGTTCACAAAAGATGTAAAAAAAGCGGATAAAAAACCGAGAGAATTATGTGTTGTTGGGCTTGGAAACAATTAAAGCTGTTCCCACACTGGGGTCTAAGGCTGTGGACCCTGACCAGATAAACGTAACAAACTGAAACTAGATGCGACGAGTCACGTTGTCTGTAATCCGGATCCACAGTTTAAGCCAAATTATGGTATTACCATTTTAAATAAAAGTATTACTGTTTTACTATAAAATGAAATAGACAATAATATTAACGGTTTGATTAAGTCTCAGCGTTTGTACAGGAAATTTGGAATTGATTATTTTTAGTATAAACAATTTTTTAAAAGAGGAAAAATAGAGAGCCTCATTGGCGGTGCATGAGGTTCCTGTTGGAAATGAATTATATTTTGCTTTGGAACCACACCGGGTTAAGGGCAAATGGGGTTTCTTCTACTGACAATCCGCCTTTTTGAATGTATAGTTTGAGTATCTGTGGCTTGAGAGGTACGCTTCGGGATTTTCGCAGAATGAAAACTCGAGTCCATTCTGTGTCTTGTTTTCGGTAGTCGAGATATACTAAGTGGTCTACGAGGTATTCGGTGATGTCGGGGGTCATGGGGATGCCTTCTGCTGTTAGTACTACTGTTGCGTTTTTTTGTTTGGTTTCCAGTAGCAATTTCATGAAGACTTCTCGAAATTCTTCATAGTCAGACAGCCGCTGATCTAACGAAGACAACGAATCAATTACAATCCTGGATGCCCCTGGTTGAGTGGCAAAGCCTGTTTCAGCGATTTTCATTGCTTCTGCTTTTCCTAGTAAGCCATATTCGTTAGCGCATTCGCCAGTTATAGACATGTTTACAAATTTGATTACTCCCTTTTCAACTAATTTTGGGAACTCGGGCCATAGCTCTGCTCCTGTTCGCAGTATTGATTCTGGGGTTTCTTCTGTTGTAATGTAGAGGCATTTTTCTCCATTTTTTGCGCCTTGATACAGGAATTGTAAGCAAACTATAGTTTTACCTGTGCCGGGATCGCCGCGCACTAGTATTGCATCGCCTTTTGGGAGTCCTGGAATGAAATCCTCTAGTCCAGATACGCCAAAGTCGATCCATTCTATGTTTGATGTTTTTTGACTCATGCTGATCACATCTCATTCAATTAATTGTCTAGATATTGACTATTTGTATATAAGTATTTCTTTTTTACTGAACATTTTTTTATACTTGCTTTTATAACTGAATATTTATTCATTACACTATTGTTATTTGCTGGAATTAGTATATGATGTATCAAAACAAGTATTTTTAGTAAAAAATATTTAAAATCAAATTAATCTAAAAATATTGTTAAAACTAGAATAATGAATTAACCAAATGTGCACCTTAATATCAGCAAAAAAAATATTAAGAAAACTTAGCAAAAAGCGGGCGACATATTATTTGTTAATTATTAAAATTAGTTTGTGGCAGTGTTTGCAATCGAAAACTGTTGCGTCACAATCTAAATCGAAATCTAGATTATCAATAAAAGTATTGCATACTTCCATTTCTTTCTTACAAATCGGGCAATCCATACTTTTCCCTCATGTACAATTAGATACAACGTTTGCTTAACTATAAAATAGTTCTTACATTCAAATGATATTCATGAAGATTTAAAACAACGTTTTTCCTTTAACCGCTTTATAAAACGGAGATATATTTTCTGTGAAAAATTTGATAATGTCTGATTCTAATGCTGGAAAGACAGAAAAACTTGCAAAAGTAGTAGGCAGGATGAGTTTTGAACTCAAAAAACCGAAACATTTGACACATACGGTCTTAAACGTGAAAAAAGTTATGCGATAGGTTCAACATCTCGTTTTGGTTTTATAACAGACATAATGTTGATGTTGTTGACCAAACTTTATTGGGTGTGTCATAATCTGGCGGTTAAGCCACTTCACCTTGATTAAAACAGGCAAGCAAAATCTTTGAATGTGATTTACTGAAGCAACCCTATAGTAAGTTAGCTTGAATTTAAACAACACAAAGTTAAGGAAAACATTTTAGCTTCCAGCTCTTGATACATTAGATTATGGGAAACCATCTGTGTAATAGTTCTGCATTTACTGTTTGTAAAGGTCTTATTGCATTTTTTATTGTAGTACTATTATCGTTTTCATTTGTTGTTTCGGGCTATTGTCTATCTGAAACTGCATTTACTTCTGATGACGTTTTTGAAATCCCTCAAACTAACAGCTCTGTACGTTTTACTACAAATGGAACCTACGAAAATGCAGTTCTGGAAAAAAATACTTGGTTTTTTGATGGTTTATATTTTTCAAGTTTTTTTACCACACAAAAACTAAACGTTACTATTTCAGCCAGCGACTGCCATTTAACTATCAATCCTTTTAGATTTTTTAGGCGTACTTCCCAAGGAGAAAACGTAACTTGGGTTCTTTTCAGTTACAGGGTTCAGGGTCAAGGAAAACAAGTAATCAATTTGGGTCTTGATCCGCAAAAGGGTCATATTGATGCAATTTTGGATGGAGAGTTTATAGGGTTAAACCATGGTTGGGTCCGTTCCCCTGATGGGACTATCACGGTAACTGCCCCTGTAAGTAATGTTACCCTTTGGTATTATGGACATCCTGAATCATACTTGCAAGAACCAAACTTTTTTGAAGACCATTCTGTTGTCATTGGTTCTACTTTTTCAATGGCTGTTATTGTGGGCTTGGCAACGTTTATCACTCGGAAAAAAGGAAACAATGAGGCATAGCGATGGTTTGGGAATATTCGAGCAATTTAATTTTGTTATGCTATGTCGTAATTGTTTTGGTCAGCATTTTTTTGATACTTAAGTTCACAAAGACCAAACGGGTTAGTAACCTTAGGTTAGTGATTCAGATTGCTGCAGTTGTAGCCATTTTTATGGGGTTACTTATTGGTCCGTTTAATGACCCATTTTATCAGGCGTTAGGGGTTTCCCCCCGTGACAGGTTAATCGGGAAAGATTTGTTAGGGAATCAACTTCCTGATGGGTTTCCAGTGCCCGTTTTGGCGTGTTATTTTCCTAATGGGCGAACAGTTACCTGTCCCATATGGCAGATTCAAGCGTACATTTTTCCATTTTGGGATGCTGGTCAAATTGGCTACGACGTTTTTTATTCTACATCAGGCTTGGAGAAATTAGCAATAGTATTCAGTTTAGTTATTGGTCTATCAATTCTATTAGGAAGATTCTTTTGTGGTTGGCTATGCCCTTTTGGATTATACATGGACCTAATCACAAAGTTACGTAACGCATTCAAGATTCGTCACCTGAGTTTTTCTGAAAAAACAAACAAAATATTGCGTCAGTTTAGATTTGTATTAATTGCAGCTTTTTTGATTCTAAGTTTCATTTTCGGGTCTTATCTTATTCTTGGCACTGAACTAATTCCAGGAACAATTCCCGGAGGACCTTTCGGAACCGAATCTGGAATCGTGGGTTTTATCAATCAACCTTATTGCTTAATTTGCCCGATGAGACCCCTTTCAATTATCGTACAATCCGCTTTGGGTTTCTTAAATTACTCATACATTTCCCAAATAACATATGGACCATTCTTTATTGCTGGGCATTACCTAACGTCAATAAATGTTTCAATTTTTGTATTTATCACAATTCTCTCTTTTGCATACCGGCGATTCTGGTGCAGAATATGTGCCCTAGGTGGATTACTAGACCTGTTTAGCACCCATTTTCCGTTCAATAAAATAGCAATAACTCGATTAAACAAAAACGAAACCAAATGCACAAAATGTGGCATCTGCAAACGGGTTTGTCCAACGCAAGTAACAGAAGTTTATAATAAAAAAGGCGGTGACGTCACAACCCCCGGATGCACTCTTTGTTTCAGGTGTGTTGAAATGTGCCCCGAAAAAGGCGCTTTAAGTGTGAATCTAGCAACAAAAACAGTTTACCAATCCAAGAACTGGCTTGAACAAAAAGAGTAATTGTTTGCAATCGGAAAAAGAAAAATGATTTCCTGTTTATGTCTTTGATACTTATGCATCTTCAATTGCTTTTTTGGTTTTTTTAACACCTTTTTTTCCTAATTTAATGCCTTCTTTACCTGCTTCTTTGCCTGCTTTCAAACCCTTTTTGCTAACGTCTTTGCTAACGTCTACTCCTTTTTCTCCAACTTTTTTTCCAGTATCCACAGTTTTTTTGGTAACATCCTCTGTCTTTTTCTTCAATTTTTTAAACATAAAATTACACCTTTAATGAATTACTCAATTTTGAATATAAATTTTGAGAGGTCACTTACTAGTGTGAAAAAAAATATCATGTATTTCTGTTATTTTACTTAACCATTTTTTATGAGAAAAAATTTAGATAAATGTTTCACTCGCCAAAAGTATCGGGTTTATTATATTCACCAACCACAATTTGTTCGGGTTAGCACATTTGTTTGGGACTGCTTTTGTTGAAAATAATCACCATATTCTCGACGCTGCGAGTACGTGGAGAAAAAAGCAATGATTAGGATTCGACGAAATCCAAGTTTATTCTTTTATTTTTTGTTTATATCCAACTTAATTTGTTTGCATCCACATCAAAATTACATTCTTTCAATTCATTAATTAACTTAAAGTACCATTCTTGCTTGTATTCAATCCAACGAATTCCTTGGTATTGGTCTGGAATTTCAAAATCCTTTTTTGGGAAATAAACAGCGGCAACATTATTTTTGCCAAGTTTTCCAAGAAGAAAACCTAACTTAAAAATTACATTTTGTGATGCTTGATAGTTTGATTCCTTAGAATTTTGCTCTTTTGAATAAACAGAAATGTCGGGAGATAAAAGGACCAACCCAAACGAAACATTCGGACGGTTACTTACTTTCTCGATTAGTTTTTGTTCACTGTTGGGGTCTTCATTCAGAATAATTGGTTCCAGCTCTAATTTCTCTAAGGTTTGAAATACATCTGCATTCATTTCAGTGTTATTTCCATGAACCACAAAAAGCTGGTTTGACCTAATTTTGGTGCTTACTGAATACTTGACTGGTGGTGAAAGTAGTAGCTTTACCTTTTTCAACAAATTGTCTGAAGCGTTTGTTATTTCCCTTAATTTTGCTTTTTCTTGTTCATTATACCCCGATTCATATGATTGGTCACTGAAAGGGACTTCCTCAAGGGGTTTCATGTTTTTGTAAAAACCTAGTGACTGCAAATCTATCAGCAGTTTATTATATGTTTTCAAGTAATTTTCATATTCACTCCAAAATTCGTTAGAAAAATCTTCCTTAGAACTAGACACAAGGGTTTCCAAATCAATAATTAAAGAACCAAAATCCACGCTCATTTGTTAGATCCCTTCAGAAACTAAATTATGCCCCAAAATATATTATATATTCCCTGAAACCAAAACACCAGAGTTCAATACTTCATGAAACATGTTCGAATACAGTAGCAATGTATTGTTGAAAGCAAGTTTTCATAAAAAGAACTACACCTCACCCAGTGGGGGTAAAGTTAACATTAAATTTTTAAATCAAGAATTAGGTTTTTCCAAGAAGTTTTCGTCTTTTGTCTTCTTTAGGTTTTACTGTTTCTTCTACTAGGGCATATTGTCGCTGATAAATGTGGCAATTCTTGGAGTGAAAAATCATTTTTCCTGTTCGTAAGTTAAGGTCAGTTCGTTTGTTAATTTCTGACACAAGCGCTTCATTAAAAATTTGAATTCCCGCAATGTTTGCAGGCAATCCCGCATAGGCATCCCAAGACCTAAAATAACAAGTCAAATGCAATTGATCATCGGAAATTTCAGTGTCAAGTATGCTCAAACAAGGAGGTTCATGTCTTGTATCTTTTTTTATGCATTTTTTGATGTCTTCAGGCAACCGAATAACAAAAGTTACTTGGCGGTCTTGAATTTCTTCCACGTAACGGTTAATGGCTTCTTCAACTTGGTCTACAGGGTCACGCATCCTACTTCCATAAGTGTATGTTTCATCATCTATTGCTCCTGACCATAAATACTTCAAAGCGTACCATTGAACATACTGCATATCACAGGGAGCCATAAAATCAACCAATGGGCGATTCGCTGGATTAGTGATTTCGATACTGATGTTAAGTTTCTTTGTTTCTGTAAGTTCAGAACCATAACCAACATTAAAAACGTCTCCACGGTACCAAATTTCGTTCAAAACTTTATACCATGCATCTGGACAATCAAAGGCTTTAAGCATCTTGTATTTCAAAAGAACCCCTCACCTCTTTTTTATTATCAACATCTCCCATATAATTTGCTTTTCATAAAAAAGAAACACCCCAAAAAAGGAGCATTCAACTGTTTATGGTATAACGTCATTTATTCTGCGTTTTCGATAATCATCATAATCTGGAATAATCCTGTGGTATTCCCTGTCCATTAATGTTGATGAAATTATAAAATCAGCAGTAGAACGGTTACACGCAACTGGGATGTTCCAGACTACAGCCATGCGTAATAGTGCTTTTACATCAGGGTCATGAGGAAGTGATTCAAGGGGATCCCAGAAGAAAATCAGAAAATCGATTTCACTGTTAGCAATCTTGGCGCCGATTTGCATGTCCCCCCCTAAAGGGCCACTTTTGAGTTTGTTGACGGTTAATCCTGTTTTTTCTATAATTTTTCCAGTTGTTCCTGTAGCGTAAAGTTCATGTAAACTCAGAAGATACTTGTTAAACATAACCCATTGTAGCAAATCTTCTTTTCTGTGGTCATGGGCAACCAAAGCGATTTTTTTGCGCTTATTAATCAAGACTGTATTGCAGTTCATTTTCAGTTCCTCTTTTTCATAATTAAAAAGGGGGATAGAAAAAATTTTGCTTTTTTATTCACACTTCTTTTTTTGTGCTAATGATTTTGGTTGGTATATGCACCATGGGTCTTCTGCTAAGTAGTCTCCTTTTAGCTCTGTTGGTTCATGCAACGCTCCACAAAAGTCCATCTGATCCGTGGTTACTCCATACGCTCGGGCTCTGCATCCTCCACAGATTTCATTGTGTTCGCATTCGCCACATTTTCCTTTTAGTTTATTAAAGTCCCGTAACGCATTGAAAACTTCTGAGTTGAACCATATGTCTTTGAAGGATTTTTCCCGAATGTTTCCAAGATTAACTGGCATATATGGGCAAGGGGTGACCTCTCCTGACGGATAAATGCGACAATAATATAATCCTGCCATGCATCCCCGAACCCACCTGGACATATCTACTCCTTGGTCTTTGGCAACCCGCATGAACTGAGGGGCACATGAAGGCTTTACGTTCAATTTATATTTTGTAGTTTTTGCCAAGGTTTTTGCAATCATTTCCTCGTACATATGTGGAGTAATATCTTGGATGTCTGTGCCCCTTCCAGTAGGTACCAAAAAGAACAAATGGAAATTTTCAACCCCCAAATTTTCGGCTAGTGCCATTATGTCTTCCACTTCATCATAGTTTTGTTGGGTGACTGTACAATTTACTTGAACTTCTATTCCTGCTTTTTTAAGAGCTTTAATAGCGTTTATCGCATGTTTCCAACAGCCTTTAACGCCGCGAAACTCATCATGGCGTTCAGGTTTGCTGGAGTCTAAACTGATTGCAACAGTCCACATTCCGGCTTCCTTGAGCTTTTTTGCCACTTCGTCGTCGATAAGCATGCCATTGCTTCCCATGCCCATTCTTAGACCGCGGTCAGCACCGTACTTTATTATGTCGTAGATGTCTTCTCGTAGCAAAGGCTCGCCGCCACTGAGTATCAACAAAGGTTTGCTGACTTCAGTAATTTGGTGAATAAGCATTTTCGATGCATCAGTGCTTAATTCATTCGTAGTTGTTGCTTTTGTTCCTTCGGCGTTGATGTAACAGTGGGCACACTTCAAATTACACCGCAAGGTCATGTTCCAAGAAATTACCAGTGGAACGTATTTTTCATTAATTGTTTTTTCTTCTGAATTAGGCGCAAGTTTGATTTGATATTCACATTTCCCATCAGTTGCCATTCTTAAAGGCTGAGAAACAGCCACTGGAAACGGAATAAACTTTCCAAACATGGACTGAGCATGGGCTTTACAAAAAATTTTACAGAAAAGTTGACCGCTTTGATTGCTTTTGCCGTTTTTTTGTTCCATGTATTTGTGGCTTCCATGGATTGGGCAGTTCAAGAAGCGCATGAACCCTCCCAGGTTTTTCATATCCATTTTATATTCAATGAAGTGGTCGCTGAGCATCAATTTTTGCAGTTTTTCTTTTGATAATCCAACTTTCAATGAAACTTCAAATGCTGAATCCACTGTTTTGTCGCCAAAGCTTTTCTGAACGCTTCTCATGCCTTTTGCAACTTGTTCAATGCCTAGATCTTCAACTATTTTTTCTATAATCAAAAATCCTTTGATTGTTTCATATTCTTGACGCAAACGCATCTCAACAACGTGCAGGGTCCAGTCTTCAAAGAGATTTTGGATTTCTTCTAATGATTCTGGGGCATGTTGCTTTAGCAAATCTTCAACTTTTTTGGTTTTCTTACTTAATTTTCGAAAAAGATCAATTTTTTCTAATGCATCAGGAGCTGGACATTTAACGGATTTTACTGCATTAGCATTTAACTTGATAATCCCGTCTAGTAATTCTTCTGTGTCTGAAACAAAATCAGCGTAAAATTGCCACAATTCATCTTCTATTTCTGGCTCATCAACATTTAATTCTTCAAGAACAATTCTATGTTCTGAAGACATCTTACTTATCATGGCCATATGATACAGTAATGACCCCTCCATGCTGACGTCACTGTTTCTTCCTGAAGAGCCATGAAAAACCTCAGAAACTAAGCTTTTTGCTGTATCAAAATTGCCAGAAGATATGGCTTCTACTGCATTATCTATTTTCTTTTTTCTTTCCTTCAGCAGAAGTGCCCACTTGTGGCAATGTGCTTTATCGAATTTCGTTAAAGTTTCCCTCTCCTGTTACGATTTAATGGCGTTAAAGCGTTAAGGAGTTATAAATTCTTTGATTTTCCCTGATATTCTTTTGTTATGTTAATTTTACGTCTGGTGTGTTAATTAAAACCAAAACAGTAACCATCTGCCGAATTATCATTATGTCTTCTTTAGATGTGCTAATTTCTTGGCTTATTACTGTTGGTATCCCCTTATTGCCTGTTATCGTAATCTTCATCGCAATGGCTTTAACAGTGATCTTGAAACGAAAGGATAAACAACCCTCCGTGTTGACGAGAGACTCCAATTAATAAACGCAAAAACAGCAACATTATCGATAAATTTCTTTCTTTTGGGTAAAACAATTATTGGTTTATTTTTGTTAACCCTTTCTTATGCCTGATATTCTGATCTTTCTTTGTTGGGTTACTGCTGATTTTACTCAAACTGTTCATTGCTTGTTTTGAATCTAGTAATTGGAGCCTACTTCCTTAGGCAGTATGGGGTTAACTGTGCTTGAAAACTAAACTGAAGGTGTATCGAGCAATGCATGACTTAACACAAGAAGACCTTGCCTGAGCAATTGGAGTAACTCGGCAGACGTTGATAGCAAATGAGAACGGAAAATTGCACGCTACTTCAATGTTAGCATTAAAAATGTTTTTATCTATGACGAAAATGATAAACAATTGAAAAGGGGACATTAAAGGGTGAGCGATACTAAATCAAAGTTTGCAGTAAATATTGAAAATGTTTCTAAAAGTTTTGGAGCTGTTCAAGCAGTTAAAAAATTAGATTTACAAATCGATGCAGGAACAGTTTTTGGTTTTCTAGGTCCCAATGGTTCAGGCAAGTCTACAACCATGAAAATGATAATGGGGCTATTGAAAGCAGACTCTGGGAACTTGCAAGTTTTTGGAATAAATGTCTTAAATGACCCCTGGGCTGTGAAAAAAATTGTTGGTTATGTTCCGGAAAGTCCCCGACTTTACACTTTTCTTACTGGATTGGAGTACTTAGATTTCATCGCCGATGTGTATGGCTTAGACGCGGCAACAAAGAAAACTAGAATCCATGGGTATCTAGAAGCCTTTAATTTAGAAAATCGTGAAAACGAAATGATCAGCGGTTACTCTCATGGCATGCAACAAAAAATCGCAATTATTGCTGCTTTATTACACAAGCCTCGACTTCTCATTCTTGATGAACCTCTTGGTGGGTTGGATCCCAAATCTGCACGAATTGTGAAAGACTTAATTCACAAACTAGCAAACGAAGGTGTAACCACAATTTTGAGTACTCATGTTTTGGAAATTGCTGATGCAGTCTGTGACAAGATAGCAATTTTGTATGATGGAGCAAAATTAGCGGAAGGCACTCCAGGTCAATTGCGTGAAGAATCTCAAATGCCTGAATCATCACTTGAAGAAATTTTCTTGAAGTTGACTGGTTCAAATGACGTAAAAGACATTGTTCAAGCCCTCGGAAAATGAGGTGGGTAACTGGCTTTGAATTTTAAACTTATTTTGCACTTTGCAAAAATTTTGGCGCTGGCTTCAGTTCGTTCAAAGAGAGTTAATGATTCTACTCCGAAAGGGTTTTCAAAATCCCCGCGAATAAATATCATCTTCGGTGTTGCATCTTTTGTAGTTGCAACCATTGTTGCATACTTTTTTTCAACAGGAGTTCTAGCCGACCTTAATCTCGCTGTGTTCGTAGTTCAAATTGCAATCTTTCTTCCCTCGATTATGACTTTAATGGCTGTAATGTATGGAGTCTTGTATGAGTTCAGCCAATCATCCTCTGTGGGTTCATCCGATGTGATAAATTGGTTGCCCATATATCCTATTGAATTTGTTTTAGCTTCAGCACTTTCAATGCTTTACTTTTTAGCGCCTTTAATCGGTATAGTTTACGGTGCAGTAATAGGTTTATCGTTATCAACAAACATGTTAGATGTAGGTCTGTTCGGCTTAGCTGTGAGCACTTTGGGATTGTTCTTGGGTACTTTCACCTTAGAAATTATGCGAGCAATAACAAACCGTGTATCATCTACTGTTTACAAGCGCACCGGTCGAACCACCGTAATCGTAAGAATGGTTATGTTTGTACTCATTTTCGTTGTGTACATGCTCTTAACTAATGTTAACTTCTTGTTTTCTATCCTTAACCAATTCATGGGTGGAATCCAGTCAGCATGGTTCATACCCGTTTTATGGCCATCATTAGCTGTAATGAGTTACCTCTCCACGCAAGTCTTAGAGCTGTTAGTATATTCCTTACTAAGTGTAGTACTAACACTATTGCTTCTTTGGACTGGCGTAAAATTTAGACACAAATACTGGGTTCCTGTACCCTTCGCAATAAATTTAACATCCTCAAAACCATATTCGCCAAAACAAGGATTATTGGGAACATTAGGCTTTAGTGCCGCTGAATCAGCAATAATTAGAAAAGACTTTCGAGGTTTAATTCGTCGAAAAGAAATGATGGTATGGATTGCTGTGCCTTTAGGCATTAGCGTAATCTCCTTTTTTTCTACACAATCTGCTTTAGAATCTGCAGTAAGCACGATAGACCGTTTAGCACTATTTTCTGGTCCATTAATTGGAGTATTCATGTTCACTTTTTACATATCCTTAACAGCCATTGGACAAGAAGGAAATGCTTTCATGAACTTGCTAATAACTCCACTTAAAGAGAACGAAATTGTCAAAGCCAAACTTTTAACAGCTTTAATCCCCTCAGTGTGCGCTTTAACATTAATCATTGCAGTAATACAGTTGATTATACAACTCCAACCAATGACACTGGTTGTAATAACAGTAGCCCTGTTTTCTGCTCTTTTTGAAAGCGCATTTGTTGGCTTGGTTGTTGGCAGTAAATTCCCCGATTTTAATGAAGTTCCCCGAGCACGGTTCATCAACCAAAAAGGAGTTTGGCTAGGAATGCTCCTAATTGCAGGTTGCGTAGCTGTAACGTTTTTGCCTTTGATATTGTATGTTTTTGCTTCTTCGGGATTTTTTCCAATTTTTGCTGCTCCCTTAATTTCTGCAACTGTTGGAGTAGTGGTCTGTTATGTGAGTTATCTGGAAACAATCAACAGTTTACAGAAACTAATGGTCGATGATTGATTTTTCTTTATATGCCTCCTCTGGCATTTTTTTGAGCGAATGTTAGGGCTTGAATTACTGTTTATTTTCTAAACTAAATCATCAATTCTCCTAGGATAAATAAAATCATTAACAATACTTTTATTCGGAAAAAACTTATTTTTTGCCTTTGAGCATGATTTTTTGAAGGATTTCGAAAGGTAAATAAAGCTCTAACCGTGTGTGATATCTCAAACTGAAACTAGAGGTAGCTTAAATTGGCTAAGAAAGGTTTAGTTGTTAAAGCAAAAGAACTTAAAACAGATGTTGCTGTGGTTAAGGACCTCGAAGTATCCGTCGGAAAAATCATCGACGATACTTGGGACGAACCTATGGGTCCAACTCCATTTCCATCAATCACCGATTTGAGGAGTTGGGACTTCAAACTTCTGCAACGCTATAAACCCTTTTATCTGCCCTTCTGTGATGTCTGCTGTTTGTGCACTTATGGAAAATGTGACCTATCAGGAGACAAACGCGGGGCCTGTGGACTAAATATGGCTGCACAACAATCGCGAATTGTTCTTCTCGCATGTTGTATCGGTGCTGCAACACACACTGCACACGGCAGACATTTGGTCCACCACTTAATTGAAAAATATGGACGAGATATCCCCCTTGACCAAGGTGGCTTAAACATCGAGATTGACATGCCTGTAACTAATCTTGTTTGTGGAATTCGACCCAAAAAATTGAAAGATTTAGAAGAAGCCGTAGAATGGGCAGAAGAACAAGTTACTCATTGTCTGTCCGCTACTCACACTGGACAAGAAGGAAACAACATCGACTTTGAGTCAAAAGCCTTCCATGTCGGAATGGCTGACCAAGTCGGAATGGAAGTTGCTGATATTGCTCAGATTTCTGTTTATGGTTTTCCAAAAGCTGACCCCGAAGCACCCCTCGTTGAACTTGGATTTGCTGCGGCAGACATCAAAAAACCAACAATCCTTGTAATCGGTCACAACGTTCCTTCAAGCGTTGGAATCATTGATTACATGCGCAAAAAGGACTTGATGGATAAGGTTGAAGTCGTCGGAATCTGTTGTACAGCCCACGACCTGACCCGATATGAACCCAGAGCAAAAATTGTTGGTCCAATTTCTTGGCAACTTAAATACATCAGAAGTGGCCTTGCAGACCTTATCGTAGTAGATGAACAATGTATCCGCGCAGACACCTTGCAAGAAGCACAAAAAGTTAACGTGCCTGTCCTTGCAACTAGCCCCAAGAACTGTCTAGGTTTTGAACTTAGCGACGATCGAGAAACTTCTGAAATCATTTCCAGCTTAGTTGAAGGAAAAGAGCCCGGAGCTTTGATTCTTGATACTGACAAAGCTGGAGAAGTTGCTGTTGAAACAGTAATGAAAGTTGCTCCTAAACGCAATAAATTCAGTGTAATTCCTGACCTTGAAGCAATCAAAGCTGCAGGTGCAGCCTGTTCTGGCTGTAACGAGTGTGTTCGTGCTTGTCCAAACAATCAGCCTGTTCCTGATGCAATGAAAGCTGCAGCAGATGGAGACTTCAGCTTATTGCAAGAAGTTTACAACAACTGTATTGGTTGTGCGAGATGTGACAGTGCTTGTCCAAAAGACTTCCCACTACACAGCTACATGATCAGAGCAGGTGAACAAAAAGACCTAAATGAAAAATTCTTGATGCGCTCTGGACGAGGAGCTATCCAAGACGTAGAAATCCGAAATGTCGGAGGCCCTATCGTACTTGGAGAAATTCCTGGAGTTATTGCCCTAGTTGGCTGTGCTAACTACCCTGGCGGTAACGAAGATGTCGCAGAAATAGTAGAAGAATTCGCCAAACGCCGATACATAGTTGTCGTTTCAGGATGTGCAGCAATGTCTGCAGCAATGACCAAAGACGAAGAAGGAAAAACCATCTACGAGAAATATCCTGGCGGCTTTGAAGCTGGAGGCGTTTTGAACACTGGTTCATGTGTATCTAACCCACACATTGCGGGTGCAGCAATCAAAATCGCTAGTATATTTGCAAAACGCAACCTACGTGCTAACTACGAAGAAATTGCAGACTACATCCACAACCGAGTTGGAGCTGTTGGTCTAGCTTGGGGAGCAATGTCCCAAAAAGCTGCATCAATCGCTGCTGGATTCTGGAGGCTGGGTGTGCCTGTAGTGGTCGGACCTCATGGTTCAAAGTATCGACGTATGCTTCTCGGACGCAAAGACAAACCCGAAGATTGGGAAGTATTTGACGCCCGAACTGGTGAAAAAGTGCAAGTTGGTCCATGTCCTGAACACCTGTTCACTACTGCTGAAAGCAAAGAAGAAGCAATTGTCATGCTTGCAAAATTGTGTATGCGACCAAACGACCAAGCTAAAGGCCGAAGCATGAAATTGACTCACTACATTGACCTGCACAAGCGATACTATGGTGTTATGCCAGACGACATACACCTATTCATCAGAAGTAAGATGGATATCCCACTAACGATGAAGGATGAAATCCTTAAAATCCTTGAAGAAAAAGATTGGAAGGAAACAAAGATTCCTGATCCAACATTGTTAGAAAGAATGGTTAGGAAAAGAGTGTGATAAAAATGAGCGGAAAACCTGAACCTTGGCAAACAGCAGAAGTTTGTGGTCCTCGAAAAGCTAATGTCATCACCAAACCCGAAATCGCTGCAGCAATGATAAAGCGCGCAAAACGCGCAATCATTGTTGTCGGCAACTTGGCTACAGAAGCTGACAAAGACACCGGAAAAATGATTGAATATGCAATTGGTCTGAGCAAAGGAAGTGGGGCTCCTGTTGTCGCTACTGCCCATACGGCACGCGACTTTGTAAAAGCAGGATTCACACCCGCTTCTAGCATGTCTGCAATGGACATCGGGAACAGACTCAAAGACCCAACATGGAACGGACTCGACGGAAAAGGTCCATATGATGTTGCAGTTTTCTTAGGACTGCCATATTATATGGAAAACCTGATCTTGAATGGATTAAAACATTTTTCCACAAATCTAAAGACCATAACTTTGGACCGTTATTACTACCCTAATGCTAGTTGGTCTTTCCCTAACCTCAAAGTCGAGGAATGGAATCAAAGTTTTGAAACAATTATAAACAATTTTGGAGGAAATTAAAAAAATGTCAATGTTTGAAGACATCCCTGTGGATGTTGGAGTAATTTACGAAGGAGAACGAATCCGAAAAGATGGTATGCAAATTGAACTCGGTGGACCTAAACAACCAGCAAAGTTCGAAATAGTACGCGGCAAACCAATGAATGAAATCGAAGACGGCAAAGTCATAATCATCGGACCTGATCTAAAAGACTTACCCGAAGGTGGAAACGCTCCCCTCGGTCTTTTAATCGAGGTTGCAGGTGAAAAATTCGAAGAAGACCTTGAAGGTGTAACCGAACGTCGACTCCATGAATATCTTAACTATATTGAAGGTATTATGCACTTAAACCAGCGCTACGACATTTGGATTCGAATAAGCAAAAAATCTTTCCAAAAAGGACTTACTTCTTTCAGTTATGTTGGACAAGTTTTGATGCGACTCTTCAAGAGTGAATTACCCTTCATCGAAAAAATCCAAATTACATTCATAACTGACACAGAAAAAGTTAAAGAAAAACTTGATGAAGCGATGGATGTGTACAACCACCGTGATGCAAAAGCCCGTGGAATGAAAGACTCTGATGTTGACACATTCTATGGATGCACTTTGTGCCAATCTTTTGCCCCAACACACATGTGTGTAATTACTCCTCAACGATACTCTAACTGTGGTTCAATCAGCTGGTTTGACGGCAGAGCTTCTGCACAAGTTGACCCAAAAGGTCCAATTTTTGCAATAGAAAAAGGCGAAGTACTTGATGAAGAAAAAGGAGAATTCGCTGGTGCAAACGAAGCAATCAAAAACAAAACACTCGGAGGAGTTGACCGCGTATGGATGTATACCGGTTTTGGTTATCCTCACACATCTTGTGGATGTTTTGAAGCTATCGCTTTCTATATTCCTGAAGTAGAAGGCTACGGAATTGTCGACCGTGGCTACCGTGGCGTATCAGTAAACGGACTGGCATTCTCAACTTTGGCTGACTCCACTTCAGGTGGCAGACAAGTAGACGGATTCCACGGACTATCCATCGAATACATGCGATCACCAAAATTCATGCTCGCAGACGGTGGATGGGACAGAATCGTTTGGATGCCTAAGGCAATCAAGGAGCGCGTTAAAGAATTCATACCTGCAGAAGTTGTAGATAAAATTTCAACCGAAGAAGAAACCAAAAACATTGAAGAACTACAAGAATTCCTCAAGAAACAAGATCATCCTGTTGTTAAACGATGGACTGAAGAAGAAGCAGAAGAAGAAACCGCTGAAGCAGAAGAAGGTCTAGAAACCATGGGAACCATGGTCCCAATGTCAACAGCAACAATGTCCGCAGGTGGATTCAAGATAATCTTCAAGAACGCAAAAATCCACGCTGAACGAATAATAATTAAACGAGAGAAATCTAAATCCAAAAGGTGAACAGCATGCCCGAACGGGCGAAAAAAGAATCTAACCCAAACTTTCCATCTGAACTCTTAGACCTGCTTGCAGGCAACAACGAACTAGAACTACAAGATGTCGATATCTTGCTTGATGAACTACACGTATTATTCCAACCTGGAATGATGATGGCCGCACCCCCTGCAGTCGCAGCACTAAAATCAGCAGCAAAACCAACATCCTTGTTGGACGCACCTTTTACTTTTCCTATCCAGAAATATCCTGGACAAGTTGCAGAAGTCACACTTGGTGCAACAAAAAGTGAAGGTGGAACCCGAGGAAAAACAGTAACAATAGGCGGAGAAAAATCTCCTGCCTTCTACACTTTTGAATCTCCAACACTTAACCCACCCGTAGTTTCCTTTGATGTCTTTGACTCCAAAACTGCATTGCCTAAAGCTGTGCGAAATGAACTTGGCGATGCTTATCAAGACCCTGTTTCTTGGTCCAAATTTGTAGTAAACAAACTAGGCGCAGACATGGTTACCTTGCACTTAGTCAGCATTGATCCTTTGAATCCCAAACCTGCTACTCCTGCTGAAGCAGTAAGAACAGTTGAAGATGTCTTGCAAGCTGTTGACGTTCCTCTAGTTGTTGGGGGCTGTGGTGACCCTGAAAAAGACTTAGCAGTCTTCGAAAAAGTAACTGCCGCATGTGAAGGTGAACGACTTCTTATCAGCACAATTACTTTGGATATGGACATAGAAAAATCTGCTAAACTAGTCGAAAAACACGGTCACGTTGCTTTAGCGTTCTCTCCAATGGATCTTAACCAAGCAAGAGAACTGAACAGACGCCTTCTTGAATACTTGCCAAAAGAGCGAATAATTATGGACACAACAACTGCAGCTCTTGGATACGGTCTGGATTACGCATTCACCATAATGGAACGTGCTCGACTATCTGGTTTGATGGGTGACCCTGAACTTCAGCAACCTATGTCTTCTGGAACAACCAATGCATGGGCTGCACGAGAAGCATGGAAAACATTAGATCCAGAATGGGGCGACAAGAACCTTCGTGGTCCATTATGGGAAGTAGTAACCGGTCTGACTTTGATGCTAGCTGGTGTTGACCTGTTCATGATGTTGCATCCTGCAGCAGTCAAAACTCTTCGAAACGTAATCAAAAGACTAACCACTAAAACTGGAACCCTTGATGCCGAAAAAATAGCAAATTGGGTATCATCAACACTATAAGGAGAAAAATGAAATGACAGACAATCAAAAAGGCGGACTTAAACAACTCAGTCCAATTGACATTTATTCATTGCTTCCAAAAACAAACTGTAAAGAATGTGGCGAAGACAACTGTATGGCATTTGCCACTAAACTAGTCAACCGAGAAGTCAATCTAGACCAGTGTACTCCTCTTAAAGATCCTAAATACAAGAAGAATTATGCTAAACTTGCTGAGATGCTAAAACCTGCAGTCAAAGAAGTAACCATTGGTGTTGGTGAACGTGCAGTTAAAATTGGCGGTAAATTGGTAATGTATCGCCATGAACTAACGTATACTAATCCTACAGCAATTGCAATTGATGTTACTGACGAAATGACTGCTGAAGAAATCTCTTCGCGTGTAAACTTTACTCAGGATTTCAGTTACATTTACATCGGCAACAACTTACAACTACAGATGATTGCTATTCGTTCTACATCTAATGATGCTGAAAAATTCAAAGCAACGGTCAAGAAAGTTTCAGAACAAACAGATCTGCCAATTATCTTATGCTCTTATGATTCTGCAATTGTTGAAAGTGGGTTAATGGCTATTCCAAAAGCTAGAGCTTTGCTATATGCAGCAACTAAAGATAACTGGAAAGAAATGGCAGAATTGGCACTGATGTATAACTGTCCACTGGTTGTTTCTGCACCCAATGACATTTCCTTGCTTCGGTCCCTAGTTAAAACAATGATTGCTTATGGTGTTGAAGATGTTGTTTTAGATCCTGGAACTTTTGCTAACGCAGGTTTAGGTGAAACAATAAACAACTTCACAATGATTCGACGAGCTGCATGTAACCTTGGTGACGAACTACTTGCTCATCCAACCCTTGCAACTCCAATAACTGCTTGGACTGAACCTGCACAAAATGCGACACTTACTACATGGAAAGAAGCACAGGTTGCAGCAATGCTTGTAACTCGTTATGCTGATGCCATGATTATTCATGCTGCAGAAGGTTGGTCTCTTCTACCCCTTACTGTATTGCGACAGAACATCTACACTGACCCACGAAAACCAGTTGCAGTTAAAGCCGAAATGGTAGCAATTGGAACACCTGATGAAAACTCACCAGTACTAATGACTTCAAACTTTGCATTGACCTACTACACTGTAGCTCAAGACATTGAATCCTCTGGTAACTCTGTTTATCTAATTGTTGTTGATTCTGAAGGAACTGCAATCGATAGTGGTGTTGCAGGCAGAAAAATGACAGCTGAGACTATTGCTGATGCAATCAAAGAAAGTGGCGTTGAAGACAAAGTCAAACACAGAAAACTTATCATACCTGGTAAAGCAGCACGCCTTAGTGGGGAGATAGAAGAACTCTCTAAATGGGACGTAATGGTTGGTCCACAGGACTCTTCCGGTATAGCTAAGTTTCTACAAGATAAATGGAAGTAGCTTAGCTACTTTCTATTTTTGTTTTATTTTTTTTATTCTTTTGTAATTTTTTCTTTTAATGTACACAATTTTTCTTAGGTATTAGGGCTTATATCTCGTAATTTCCAGAACCCTTTAAATACGTCCTTAAAAGTCATGATTGGTATAAGGCGGATTTAAATATGCCTAAGCTTGAAGACTCTATTCGGATTGAAAATGTTGTATCCTCTGCCACTTTGAATCAGAACATAGACCTTAATGCCGTTGTTAAGGGTAATCCCTTAGTTGAATATCGGCCAGAAAAGTTTCCCGGGTTGGTTTTCAGATTAAAAAAACCCAAAACAGCCATCCTAATTTTCAGCACAGGAAAGATGGTTTGTACTGGAGCAAAATCTGAGAACGAGTCAAAAAAAGCAGTGCTTAAAGTTGTTCGCGAACTGAAAAAAAGTGGCATAATCATAACTGGTAAACCTGAAATCAGAGTAGTTAACATCGTCGCTTCAGCTAACCTTCTTGGAAGAATTGAGCTAGAAGACTGTGCTTACTCTCTAGGAAAGACTATGTATGAACCCGAACAGTTTCCAGGTCTTATCTACCGTATGGACGAACCAAAAGTAGTAATCCTTCTTTTCGCAAGTGGAAAACTTGTCTGTACCGGTGCAACTAAAGAAGAAGACGTCTACCGGGCAGTTGCTAAACTTCATGAGCAACTTGAGGATTTAGACTTAATCTATTATGAAGAATGATTTTGGAACTGTTAACCTTCAGTTCCCTTTCAGTCTTTTTTTATATTCTTTGTTTTAAACATTTTTTATAAAAAGTGAAATAAAAAAATAATTTAAAAAATTGATTACTGAAAATCTAAGCCGTTATGTAGCTTAGTATCTATTTCTTCTCGGGGGTCTTCGTTTTGCGTAACACTCTCGACAGTATACGGGTCTGCTAGAATCTGGTTTGAAAGGAACCTGACATTTTTCTCCACATTCAGAACAGACTGCATCGTGCATTTCGCGGGGTCCACCATAAGACATTCGGCTTGCACCTCCTCATTCATTAAGAGAATTAGTATATTTAGAGCACTAACTCTACAAAGGTGTATCTTAATGACACTTATAAACTTGTGCGTAATTCGTTTATTACAAAATGTCTGAATAATATCAAAAATTTTAAAGTTGTTATTATGCTTCAATGGAAACCTGTTTTTTTACATTTTCAATTTGTTCTATGTTTGAAAAATTGTTAATTTTTATTTATTTGTTTTATTTTGCTTTCAAACTACTAACTTGTTATCATTGGTGCTTCCATTTCTTCAGGTGTCAAAAGTTGGGACATTTTGATGTAGTTTTCGATGTATTCGCAACCTTTTGCAGTTGTTTCGAAGGTTTTTCTTCCCTTCTCTTTTTGGATTTTAATAAAGCCCATTTCAGTTAAGAATGTCAGATATTCATTGACTTGGCTAAAACTTAAATTAACGCTGTACATAATTCGTGTTTTTCCTTGTTTGCCTTTTGCAGACTCCATTATTTCTGCAAAAATTCCTAGGCGGTCTCTGCGTTCCCAGAGTGTCTGAAGTGTGTTATTTTTCAATGTAATTCCTCGGTATTATTTTTTAGTACCTTTCTTCTATAGTTTTACGATTAAAATACTGTATTTCCTTCTAGTGTATATTACCAGAACAAGAATAGTTAGAAAAAAGATGTTTTATCCATTTGGTGTCTGAATCGAATTATTTTTTCTCTGCTTTTTCTAGATAATTCCTAAATGTTCTAGGAGTATTCTTAGGCCAATCATGATTAAGATTATTCCTCCCAAGGGTTCAACTTTGTTTTTTAGGCGATGTCCAAATTTGCCTCCAATGTAAACACCAAAAACAGACAAAGTGAATGTGATTATTCCTGTTGATATTGCCAATGTTATTATTGAAATTTCTAAAATGTAAATGCTTAAGCCAACTGCTAATGCATCAATGCTAGTGGCAATAGACTGTATCAAAAGAACTTTGATGGTAAGTGAACTAATTATTTTTTCGCTTTCATTTTTAGTTGATTCATAAATCATTCTGGAGCCAATTATTGTTAGTAAAGCAAATGCTACCCAGTGGTCAATTTCTGAAATCACGTCTAATACATGTGCGCCTGCATGCCATCCAATTATTGGCATGATTGCTTGAAAAAATCCAAAGAAGGTGCCAATTTTGATAGCTTTTGAAATGTTGAACTTTTTGGTTGTTAGTCCATTTGCTATTGCTACTGAAAAAGAGTCCATCGCTAATGCTGTGGCGATTAGTAATGTTGTTGTATCCATTGCAACTCCCTCTCTTGGGAGAATTTTTTTAAACAACCTTACTTAAAAAACTTTTTATAAATAATTATATTTCTTTATAATTTGTAAATGGTAAAAAATATTTATAAAAAATGAATGTTATATGTGTGCGTAATATAATCTTGAACAGAGGTTTTTTCCTCTGTACCTGTTTCGTTGTATGTTAGACAACGTATCTGTAAGACACGTATTTTCCTGCGGTTTTACTGTTCCTGATGACTCTTACGATATCTCCTGGTGTTCCGCCAACTGCAATTATTGCTGGGTCTGTTTCGTTAATTCTTGGTAGCTGATAAGGTACTATTTTGCTGTCTTCAAGGAACTTTGTTTTTTCTTCAGGATCTAATAGTTCATGTTTTGAAACAAAATCATGGTCGAATATTTGGAATGAGGGAAAAATTTTCGGAATTAATTCTATTCCACTTGTTTTTGCCCTGGATTTTGCAGTATGTGTGTATTTGCCGATTGTAGTGACTATTCCCTTTTTAATTTCAGCGTCATCCATTGCTTTTTTGAGTTGTGTAACATATGCAACTCCAACAGTACCCTCTGCTGTTATTGCCCAAAGAATAGCCTTCTCCCCATCTTTCATTTTGAGTGTGTAACTAGTGGCGTTTTTAATTTCTTCTTTTTTGAGAACTTTGTAACCGCGAAGTTTTATGAGGACTTTGGTTTTTTTCTCTACCAATATTTCTTCAGAACTCAATTGTCATTCCTCATGTTAAACAAGTATTTAGAGGGAACCCTCTGCTAACCCTTTAAACTTTACGCTATTTTTAAAGTTTTAAAGTTCAGTTACTGTGATTATAGAGACTGGACATGCATCTTCTGCGTCTTTAGCGCTTTCAATTTCTGTGTCGTCAAATTCTCCAACTGAGTTTAATTCATCTGTTTCTCCGCCAATAACAGTTGATTTTCCTTCTTCGTCTGGTTCAAAATGTGACGGATTTAAACTGTAACACGAACCACATGCAATGCAGTTTTCACGCTTGATTTCAATTTGATATTTCATGATGTCTCCCACCTTGTTTAATAATTGTTGTTGCTATTTATAACTTAAATTTTTTCTTGAACAAAACATTATAATATTAAAAACTAACTCTCAAGGTGAGCGCACAGTCAGGTGATAAGGCGTAATGAAAAAACGGTTTGAAACCGTAGCAGTTGGCGGAACTTTTGACCTGTTTCATAAGGGTCACTTAGCTCTTTTGCTGAAAGCTTTTGATGTTGGCAATTATGTTCTTGTTGGGCTTTGTTCAGATGACTTTGTAAAAAAAGTACAAAAACCTCATGCGATTGCTCCTTATTTTCAACGTCTTGAAGCCTTGAAAGAATTTTTAGGATCAAATGGGCTATTAGAACGTGCTGAAATTGTTCCTTTGTTTGATGCTTATGGGATTACGTTAACTGATGAGCGTATTCAGGCTATAGTTGTAAGTGAAGAAACCGAACCTCAGGCAATAAAAATCAATAAGAAACGTGAAAGCATGGGTTTGCCTGTTTTGCCTATTGTTACTGTTAAAATGGTTTTATCTGAGGATAATTTCCCAATTTCTTCGACGCGTATTTGGTTTGAAGAAATTGATCGTGAAGGAAATTTGCTCTAAAATTGTAGCGATAATGTTTTTCATGTTTTTTGTTTCGATTCGGAATTAACATAAACAATTCGAAATATTTTATATCAGATGTCTTGAGTAATATTATATAGTGTGTCGTGTATGCCTAAAAGAGTTCATATCATGGCTGAGTTGTCACTGGTCTCTTCAGAGACTTCAGATGATTCGATAAGACAGGCAATACGCAATAAGGCAAAAATTCCTTGGTGCACTTCAATAGATGAAATCGTAATCGAAGATATGAATGATTATTGTAAATTATTGCAACAAAAGGGCGTATCTACTACTGTTGTGAGGAATTTAATTCATTTCTATACTGAGTAACAGAATCGACTTTTATTGTAATTTAAATTTTTATTAATGTGGGCTATTTTTGGCTGTGGACTTTAGTAACTATTCCAATTTTTGCGAACATTTCTTTTTTGGCTTTACATATTGGGCAAACATATGGGGGATCTTCCCTGAAACAAACGTAGCCGCATTGTTGGCAGTACCATAGTTTCAAATTTATTTCTGTATCTTTTTTTTCCTTTTGTGTTGTGTTTTGTGGTGTTTGTTCTTCAGTGGGAACAGAATATGCTCTGCCTTGTTTTTCTATTGGTCTTCTTTCAGGAATCTGTTGGATTTTTTTTGATTCATTCACGTCTTTGCTGACGTAAAGTGCACAATAGCATTGTCCATAATCGACTATGTCTGGGTCGCGGTAATCGCAGGGGCAGATTATGTCTCTGTCAAGTTCTAATTTGCCTGAAGCTAATCTACATGGACACAAAGGATACCCATAACGTTCTTCATTTTTTTGTAAACCTTCTAGAAGGTCTTGAAGCATTTCAGGGTCAGGTGTCAGGTAATATCCATTTGCTTTTGCGTCGCTTTCAACTCTTTTTTTGATGTTTTCTAAGTTGGTCAAAGTTCAAGAATCTCCTTTAGCTTGTCTTGAGGTGCACCTGTAATCAAAATTTTGTTATCAATAATTAGTGTAGGATATACCAGAGACCCTCCCCGGGTAATGATGTCTTGTTTGATTTTTTCTTTATCCTCATTGTTTAGTACGTCGATGTCCACGTATTCATATTCAACATCATTTTTTTTCAAAAAATTCTTGGCACGTCTGCACCATCCACATGTGCTGATGGCGTACACAAGAACATGATGTTTGTTATTGTTGCCAGAAACTTTGATTGTTTCCATCTATTGTCTCCCCTTTCTCCTAGATTATATTCTTCTTATATTGATTTAAATGTAACACTTTTTTGTTGTCCAATTTTCGGACAAACAATCTTTATTAAAAAGCGTTTCAAACCAAGACCATAGAATCTGATGGTTTGCTTCCTAGCAACACTCGGTAATAGTCTTCTTTACTCTTTTGTTGAATTTTTTCAAGTTTGCCCTGAGCTATTACTTTTTCGCCGATTCTTGCATGTTCACAGAACCTGCCCCGAAATGATGCAATTTCATTCAGTTGTTTAACTTTTAGGCCTTCAATTATTTCAACATCACTAAGTTTGTAGCTGCATGGCGTAAATAATGCATTCGAATCATCCGTGATTGTGGCTCTGATTTTTGCGTAACCTGCAGGTTCGTAGATTTTTTCACCGTATTTTTCGGTGATTTCGTTGAAGTCTTTTACGAAACGTATGAAAAAGTGTTTACCCATAAACATGCCATGGGAAATTTTTCGTGAGTCTGTTCGTGCAAAATCTTTGAAGGATACATTTGTGTCTTTTGACCGGAATTCATACAGTTCTTTTAGTCCATGACTGTCGTATGCTTCAATGGGGTTGTTTTTGTCTTCCATTAGTTGCTTCATTGTTTTTGCAACTTGGTAACCTGTTTTTGTCCCATAAACAACTAGGTCAATATCTGAAGCAGGTTCCTGAAGCTTCACCAGTATGGAACCTGAAACACCTAACTTTCTCCATTGTACGCCAGACTGTTTTTGCAAGATTTTCATGAAATGTAAAGCTGCTTGTTGGGCATCGTCTAGCGTGTTTTCGTTTTGTAGCTTTTGCAGTCCCTCTGCTGGTTGATAATGTGTTTTGATGTCTTGAGTTGGAACTTCACATAGAATGGTATTGAATACCGGGTCGTTAACTAGATATTGGGGGTATTCACGTTCTAGCAGATCGTAACGTTTAGATAAAGCATAAAATTTGCTGAACCGCTTTCCGTTTCTTTTCCTGTTACCCTCCACGTCTGGAACATACCGAATAAAGGCAATAACTTTGTTTGGCGGATGAGCTAATCCCTTGACGTCAAAAATGATGTCATCCTTGGTTTGTATTAGGTCTCCTTCTCTGGGATTCATGGTGGTCACAGGTTTTGTTTAGTTTGTTCAATTAATTTTTTGGCTGTTATTATCTTTTGTGAAAAAGGCTTTGAATTAATAAGTTTTTGTTTAATTATTTTCAAGGTCAATCAAGGTGAATATTCCCGATCTTTTGAGACTATAATATAATGGCAAAGCGATGGCTGAGGTTATGATTACTGCAACTATTCTTTCTATTGGGTAAATGAATATGATGCTGTTCCAGATTTCTGCTTGAAGATCAAAAATCCATATTGCTAAACTACCGCCGACCATATGGTCAGTTAATGTGCCTACAAAGGCTGCGATGGGGATTCCTAATCCTAGTTTTTTTATGTTTGACATTTCAGTTGACCAAACTGCAAGTCGTGTAGAAAAAATCAGTGCTATGATAATTGCAATTATGTGCAGAAACGGATAGAATATTGCTTTCATTCCGAAAGGGTGAACATAAAATGCGCTAATGAAAATTGCAATTATTGCGGCTGAAATGTATCCTTGTTTTTTTATGGTGAAGCCTGCACTAATAGCTCCAAGGGTGGCAGGCAAAAATGATGCAAAACCGAAGATGGCGCCTGCAGGGTTTATGAACATGGCGATGACTGAGCCAATTAGTACGGCTATTCCCCCTGTTATTGGTCCGAGAAGTATTCCGATTAATGGAGAACTTATTACGCCTAATGTTATCGAACCTGAGACTCCTATTGTGATTGTATACGGTAGGCTGCTCAAAACCGTGTGAAATGCTGCAAAAACTGTTATTAATGCTAGACCTTTTGTGGTGCGTAAGTTTTCAAACATATCTTCACCAAATTAACAGAGTGTAATTTTTTACACAGTCTATATTTCTCTTTGCTCTTACTATATAATATTGTTTCTATTGTTTGTAACAATATTTTCAGGGGTTTGTGCAACTGAATGGGAGTTGCTAATATTGATGATGTAATTTGATTGCCTGTGCTGCTGGAAGACCTTGCGTTTAAGTTTATGGGGCTTCGAAGAGAGCAGACTGCTTTGGACTGGTGGAAGATTGATGAGCCTTTCAGCAAGGGTAATAGGTTAGGGTACTGTAGATTCTGCTTTGGTTAGTTTGTGCTGCATCTAGCGGTAACCTCTGCGAAACTAGCCAAAACAAAGAACTAGTAAATCGGTTGCCTTCTCTGGCTAAGCGAATGGTCTATCTAATGTCCGAATACAAAGGCTTTTAAAAACACAAAAGCAATAGACAATTTAACACCCAATCTTCGGAATAGAAATTGTTGTCAAAACGTGCTGGATTGATTGTTTTCTTAGCTATCGTGGCACTTGCTAGTATTTTAGCTCTCTTAGATATCAGAGAATCCGTAGTTATTCCCCTCCTTACATCTTCGATCAACATCGTCTTTCGGGTGGGAGCATTATCCGTTGTTGCATTCATTTCTGCTAAAAGTTACTTGAAGAATGGGTCTTTCCAGCTTCTCTTAATTGGCAGCAGCATGGTAGCATTTGCCGTCGGAGCAATGCTTAATTCGGTGGGTATGTTGCTGGCTTTTCCTGAATGGATAAACTTCGCTTTAAGCATGATAACTATATCATTTCTCACGTTTGCCGCCCTTAACCTATTGGCTGCAATCATTCTCTTCTTTAGAAGAAAGGTTTTCCATCCCACACCAACAGTATTGAAGCGAAACCTATTCCTTGGCTATCTTAGTGCAGCAATCCTGATGGTTGCAATCGGCTGGATAGTAATGGCTGGAATTATCCCACCCTTTGCAATAGCAAGAGAGTACACTCTGACACGCAATTTTACATTAACTGGCGCTCTTGTCCTATTCCTACTTAGTACAATGGTTATGAGTAAAGTGTATTTCGAGTCAAAATCAAAAGTGCTATTCTGGTACACTCTGGGCTTGGGCTTGCATGTGGTGAGTGTCTCTTCGCTGCTTCTGGCGTTCAGTGCTGGCACTCCATTGTCATGGTTGGGTTCTGTTGCCCAGTGTTTTGGAAGTGTCTTCTTGGTTATTGCATTGCTTGCAGGTTACAAAACCCCAGATATCGTTAACGGTTGGACGGATGCATTTAAGCGAGATAAACGGCAGTTAAGCCAGCTTTTCTTGCATATGAACACGGGTTTTGCCTATTCCAAAATGATGTTTGATATTCAGGGAAAACCAATAGACTACGTTTTCATAGAGGTTAACGATGCTTTTGAGGGGTTAACTGGACTTAAAAGGTCTGCTGTCTTGAATAGAAGAGCTACAGAGATTATTCCGGGCATAGAGAAAGACCCCGCAGATTGGATAGGCATTTTTGGAAAGGTCGCTTCAACAGGGCAACCTGCAAAGTTTGAGAATTACTCAGAGCAACTTCGTCGATGGTACTCAGTGTCTTCTTACAGTTCGGAAAAAGGCTTTTTTGTGGCTCTATTTGAGGATATCACCGACCGAAAGCGTACAGAAGAGGCTATGCGCGAAAGTGAGGCGCGGCTGGTCGAGGTTGAACGGGATTTGACTCGTGCTCAGACTGTTGGGAAAATTGGCAATTGGCGACTTGACACTAAACGTAACGTTTTGCTTTGGTCTGATGAGAACTATAGAATATTTGGAGTGCCCAAAGGCACACCTCTGACTTATGAAATCTTTCTTAGCATTGTGCATCCTGATGACAGGAAATATGTTGATGAGAACGTGAAGGCGGGATTTGAAGGCAAACTGTATGATGTGGAACATCGGATAATTGTTGATGGGAAAATAAAGTGGGTGCGAGAAAAATCTGAATTAGAGTTCGACCCAGACGGCACACTGCGGGGAGTATTTGGGACCACTCAGGATATTACCGATTTAATGGAAACGCGACTTAAGCTTGATTTCTATAATAAACATCTAGAGGACCTTGTTGAAGAGAAGAGTAAGCAGCTTAGAGATGCCGAAAGGCTCGCAGCAATCGGTACAACGGCTGGCATGATTGGGCATGATATCCGTAATCCCCTGCAGGGCATTGATGGTAGTATTTATTTGGCAAAAGAGAGCGTCATTTCATCATCGGCTAAGAGTGACGAGAAAAAGGAGCTGCTGGATGAGCTTGAGTTGATTAGCCAGCAAGTAGCATACATAGATCATATGGTTGCGGATCTTCAGGACTTTGCCAAGACAATTATACCTAAAAAAGAGGAAATAGACATCTCTAAATTAATTATTGAGTCTCTTTCTATGGTCAAAATTCCTGATGTTATTAATGTTAATGTTGCTTTGCCTGATGAGCCCGTAATATTGGCTGTTGATCCATTACATATGAAGCGCGTTTTTTCGAATTTAATCAAGAATGCTGTCCAAGCCATGCCTAATGGAGGAGAATTGTCCATCATTGTTTTCCGCAAGGATGTTCATTTATGGATCCGTTTTGAGGATAGCGGTGGTGGAATTGCCGAAGAAGTTAAGCCGAAGATTTTCACGCCTTTGTTTACTACAAAGTCTAAGGGGCAGGGTTTTGGGTTGGCTGTCTGCAAAAAGATTGTTGAGGCTCATTCAGGAGAGATAACTTTTGAGAGCAAAAAAGGAAAAGGCGCTACCTTCATAATAAAATTACGTACAAACGGGGTTGATGATGTTTGGAGAAGAAGAGGATTCTCATAGTTGACGACGACAGATTATCCTAAATGTGTTTTCTCGAATTCTGCAGAACCAAGGATAATTGTATACGCTGTTGAAACAGGGAAAAACCATGGATAAAATGGACACTCAGAAATATGATCTGACTTTGATTGACGTGAAGCATCCAGGCATTGACGGAAGGGTTCTTCTTCCAAGAATTCATTCATTTCATCCTGAAATGGTAAAGATTGTTATCACGGATTTCCCTCTTTAAAAGATGTAAACCAAATTATGTGACAAGGAGCAACAGCTTATCTGGTAAAGCCAGTAAAATCAGAAGAATTAGTCAAATTAATCAACAAAAACTAGTAATGCACTAGACTTAGAAGAGCCAAAATTCATTTTTGTGTTGTTGTTTTTGGTATCCTTATTAGGTTCCATTTGTTGTATAGCTCATCATGCCAACTGATTGTAGTTCCAGTTCCTCTGCTGATTTCGGTTGCAGTTTGGCGGATTTCGTTTCAAAATATTTATCTCCTCCAACTGTGGCCATAGTGGCAACTGTTCTGTTTTCTTTGTGGTCTCCTATTGGGTTGGGTTCTCTTGGTCCGGGGTTAAGCATCGTTTTTAGTTTTTTATTGTTTGCTTTTTTTCCTTTTTTGCCTGTGATTTACTTCTATAAAAAGAAAACCGTGGACCTTTACGTTTCAAAGCGAGAAGAACGTTTGCCTTTTTTATTGTATGCCTTAGCTAGTTACTTGTCAGCAGCTATTTTGTTCTTTTTTACAGACACGACAATTTTGTTTTTGTTAGCTTTGGGTTACGTTTCAGTAACAGCAGTTTTGATAATTGTTAACCAATTCTCAAAAGTCAGCATTCACTGTGCTGGCGTAACCGGACCAATATTCGCTCTAGTTTTCGTTTTCGGCATAGAAATTATTCCAATATCCGTAATCATTATTCTAGTCTGCTGGTCCCGAATAAAACTAAAAAACCACACTCCCACACAAACCCTTGCAGGAACGCTAATTGCCCTAACAATTGGACTAATAGAATACAACCTACTTTATCCAATACGCTAATGCCGAAATTTTCTTTCAGTTTTAAATTGATTAGGTTTTTGTTTATTGTGTTGTTTTTTCAGTTAAAGTATTTGCAAAGATATTCAATGGCCATTTAGTAAATGCTTTATCAAATGAAATATCCATCTCTGTGATGCCATCAATTTTTTTAATCTTTTCTTCTACTGCGAACCAATCTTCAAAATCTTCTAAAGCAATTAATATTCTTATGTTATAAATTCCTACGTGCCTTATTGCAACTATTACATTAGGTATTTGAAGTAGTTCTGAATGAATTCTTCGTTCCTCAGATTTATTCGAGATTTTTATGAATATTCGTGCCATGGCCTTATACCCCAATTTTTGAAGGTTAACGGTTATCGATGACGTTGTCAAAACTCCCTTTCTCAATCGATCATATTTGCGAATTACTGTTTGAGTAGGAATATTGAGTTTTTTTCCAATGAATCTAAAAGGTTTTCTTGCATCACTTATCAGTATTTTTGCAATTTGTATGTCCATTTCATCAAGTTCTATTTTCTTTTCATTTTCTCCTTTCGAACTTATGCTCTCTTCTGGATTATTTTTATAGTTAAGCGGTTTTATAACAAGATTTTCCGGATGGTCCATATGGACTGGTTTAGTCCAAATTAGTGGTTCCACGTTTTTTACATGTTCGCATTTTCCTATGTCTTCCATTATGCCACTGAGTTCATTGATGGACTTTAATAGCACGCCAATTGCGATGTTTTGGCGCCCAAACTGCTCTAATATTGTTTTTGTATATGGCTTATTTCTCAGAAATTGTTTTACTTTTTCATCGTTTTCAGGAGCTGTTTTCATTGTTATATCACACATGCAATCATAGCCCAGGCTGTATGGGTTGACTTGCATTATTGCTCCGTTAATTATTCCAATTTTTTTTAACTTTAAAAATCTAGATCTAACTCCTGTAATGCTAATTTTACACTCTTTAGCAATTTCTGTAAATGTTGTTCGAGCCTCTTTTAAGAGGTTCCTCAAAATTGTTGCATCAATTTCGTCAATTTTATTACTATCATTTTCTATCATGAGCAACTCGAAATATTGTTGTTCCATTTTTTATTAAAAGCTTCTCTTTACCCTTTCCTTTTTTTTGTGACTATTTACTGTTATAATTATAATTCTGATTAATTTATCACATTTTAAGGGTGACTTTTGGAAAATTTTAAATATTGGTTGAGTTGACTATACATCCAACAAATGATGAAAAATTGAGGAATGAATATGCAATATTATAAAAAAACAAACACTTATTCTATTGTTTTTTTGGTCTTTTTGTTGACTATTTCTGCTATCGCTGTCACTTTGCCTACTGTAGCTGCTCAGGATGACGTTCAAACTAAAGCAACCGTCGCCTATCTTGGCGCAATGCCAAATCCTGTAGGAGTTAATCAGGAAGTATTGCTGCACATTGGAATCACGGAGTCATTAGCAAGCGCCGAAATGGGCTGGGAAGACATGACCGTTGAAGTCACAAGACCCGACGGCACAACCGAAACCCTTGGTCCATACAAAACAGACTCAACAGGAGGAACAGGTGCTGTATTCGTGCCAAGCATGGCAGGTACGTATGAAATGTACACTGTTTTCCCCCAGCAAAAAGTAATGACTGGGGGGGGATGGTTTGGACCCGAGATTGAAGTAACCTACACAGAAAGCCACAGTGAAACATTGTATTTGGAAGTGACTGAAGAGCCAATCGAATTCTATCCCGGTCACACAATTCTAGACGAATATTGGAGTCGCCCAATAGATTCTCAACTTCGTGAATGGTATACTATTTCTGGAAGTTGGGCATACGACCCAGATAACCTGTATGCGGCATATAATGACGCGCCAGAAACTGCCCACATACTTTGGGCAAAAGAATTGACAACTGGTGGGCTTGCAGGTGGAGAACTGGAAGGAAAAAGCTACGGAATTGGTGACGCCTACGAGGGAAAATGGCCTAGCCGATTCATCCTAGCAGGAAAATTATACTACACCGAAGGGGGCACAAGTGCAGACCTTCCAGTGGTTACTTATTGTGTTGATTTGCATACGGGTGAAGAACTCTGGAACAAAGTTTTCATGGATAACCAATCGGTATCTTTTGGGCAAATCCTATATTGGGATGGAATGAACTACCACGGTGCTTTTGCTTATTTGTATGTGTCTACTGGAGGTAACTGGTATGCTTTTGATGCAGCTAATGGAGACTGGAGATTTACAATTGCGGGCATACCTTCAGGAACCAAAATATATGATGAAAACAACCAAATGTACATACTTCAAACAAACACAGCAGCAGGTTGGATGGCCCTGTGGAGCATGACAGAACTTGTGATTGCTCAATCAGGTGGATATTATTCAGGCAGTTGGGGTAACTCAGCCCATGGAAAAACATTTAACGCAACAGACGGCAGTCCAGCGGCAGCAGCTGCATGGCTTTGGAACGTAAGTATTCCATCAGGTTTAGTTGGAAGTGTCCAAGCAGCTAACTACGGTGACAGAGTTATCGGTGGAAGCATCAGCACTGAAGAAGTAACACTGTGGGGCTTAAGCCTTGCAGACGGAGATGAAGGAGACATGATATTCAATAACACTTGGGATGCACCTGCTTACTGGTCTGAACTAAACATTACCGTATCAGGTTTTGCAGGGGGTTGGGTTGCATGGAGCTTTGAAGACAAAGTTGCAGTCCTGTACACAAAAGAAACCCGAGAAGAGTTTGGATTCAGCCTTGAAACAGGAGACAACATTTGGGGGCCTACAGACTCTGAACATTACCTCAACGCGCTGGAAGACTCAAGTGCAGCTGTAAGGAACATTGCATACGGCAATCTATATTCTGTTAGTGTAAGCGGAATAGTCTACTGTTATGATGTCCAAACAGGAAACCTAAAGTGGACCTATGAAGTAAACGACCCCTACTCTGAAATGTTATGGTCAAACAACTGGTGGGTTAAACCATTATTCATCAGTGATGGAAAAATCTACATTTCCCATACAGAACACTCACCTATAGATCCCCGACCCCGAGGTGCACCTTTCGTTTGCCTTGACGCCCTAACTGGTGATGTGGTTTTTCGAATTGATGGTGCTTTTCGTACAACCCGATGGGGAGGACGCGGAATCATTGGGGATAGCATAATTGCATTGATGGACACCTACGATCAACGCATATACGCCATTGGTAAAGGTCCAACAGATTTAACCGTAGAATCACCAAAGAGCGGAATCACAGCAGGTTCAATGGTAACCCTTACCGGAACAGTAATGGACATATCCCCCGGAACTCAATCTCCTGAAATTGCAATGAGGTTCCCCAAGGGTGTTCCAGCAATTGCAGACCAAGACATGAGCGCTTGGATGAAGTATGTCTACAAACAATTTGAACGACCAACAAACATAAATGGAGTTCCAGTGAAAATCGAAATCGTTGACCCAAATGGTGAGTATGCCTGGATTGGAACGGCAACAACTGATGTTTACGGCAGCTACGGTTATTCGTTCAGGCCCCAAATTGAAGGCCAATACATGATTATAGCAACTTTTGAAGGCTCCGAAGCATACTATGGCTCAACATCAATAACATACTTCGCTGTAGACCCAGCACCTACACCAGCAACACCAATTGAACCTGAACAACCCGTAGACCCTGAAATACCAGTAGACTCCGAAGAACCCGCAGCTTCCTTCATTACAACAGAAGTTGCAATCATCGTAGCAGTTGCAGTAGCCGCAGTCATCGGTGTAGCCGCTTACTGGTCCCTAAAACGCAAGTAAACCCAAACATTTTTTCTCCCTCTTTTTTTGGGAGAAACCCATTGAAGAAAAATGGGGCTGAAAAGGCTCGGGCACAAAAATGAAAAATTACCAAAGTGATAGTAGCATGGTTTTTTCATTTTTTCATTCCTTCTAGTATGTTGTGCTGGAGCCTCAGCAAACCCATTTTCTTCATTTTTTGTTTTTAGCTATGTGTTTCTCTGAATTGTTGACATTCAGTAATGGCACTCTTTGTGCTTGTTTTTTATAACTGCTTTGTTCAAAATTTGAAATGAAAAGAAATCTAAGTTATTTTTGGGATGAGTTATCTACAAAAATAGGCCATAAGGCAAACCTTTAGGTCCTACACGTGATTAAATGCAGAAACACTCATCCCAATAAATGTCGATTAGTGTTGAAATAAAAAACTTCAGAACTTGAATTCAGTATCTAAAATCAAGAAAAAAAATCAGTTTCGATTGTTGAACGTTTCTGGGCAAAAAATTTTTTAATAAGAACATATGGTATACTACTTACGGTTGTATAGAGGAGTTTTGGAAAATGAATGAAAAATCTAAGAAAAAAGAGACTGTAGAAGCACCTCAACCAGAAAACAATGTATCAATTCAACCACTAAGGGAAACAACTATTTCGCGGGGGTTCGATTCTATTTTCGAAGATTTTAGAAAATCCTTTGACGACCTGATGTCTCCTTTTTTGCCCATGCGGACATGGATGCCTGATATGACACAAAATTGGCCGGTTAGAGCTGCTTTGGTTGACTTGGTTGATAATGGGGATCAATTTTTGGTAAGGGCTGAATTGCCTGGTTTTGAAAAAACTGACGTTGAAATATTGACAAACAAAGATACCTTGACGTTCCGGGCAGAAAAGAAGTCACAGCTTGAAGCGAAAGATAAAAACTATCTTCACAGGGAACGTACATATTCGTCTAGTAAACGAACAATTAATTTTCCTGAGGAAGTTGACCCTTCAAAAATTGTGGCAAAAATGAATAATGGTGTCTTAGAAATTATTGCACCTAAGAAAGAGCCTGAACCGGATGAAAAACTAAGGAAAATAGAACTAAAATAACTAAACTATTTTCCTCATCTTTTTTTTAAAAAAAAACTGGTGAAAAAAATGATTCAATATGCTTTAACAAAAGAAAAATATGGTCGTATCAAAAGCTTCAAAGGAAACTTAATTTGCAAAAAATGTGGTAAAGAACTTAAAATTGGTGATAACATCAAAGGTAACCGAAACAGTGGAACATCAAAACTTTACCATGATGAATGCTATGAGAGCCTTTTCATTGATATAAAAGATTAAAAAGAACCGTAGAATAACTTGATGGCTAACTAAAAAACAAAATTTTTTCCTTCAGTAAGATGTTAGATTACATTGTTGTACTCGGGAATGGGGCTATCTGTAAATAGTTTCCAGAAAGTGTTTATTAATGCCCTTAATAGTGTACATCATTGAAGGTACCAAAGATCGTGTGCCCAGCGGGTTTCGTGGCCTTCAGAGAAGGTTGCGTCCGTGAACTAAACTTACGGCACACGGCACCTGAATTTCGTTAATTTTCATGAAAACTAATAATATGCTTTTGGGGGATTTTTTCTATATTTTTTCATCTTCCGCAAATCAAAAGGAATGCTTGTAAATGGTCTAAATGATCGGCATCCTCCGAAAACAATCCTGAACACGCTTTGAGGTTGCTGAAAAAAATTCTTTTTTTTCAAGTTATTTGAATTAAGGGAAAGAGCCGAACGAAGCGAGGCGAATGAACTGCACTGATGCAAAATATAAAATTCAACAAACCACGATGCAATACTAATCCCCCAAAACTTGCATTTATTCCTCACAGAAACTAAAATTGGTCAACTAATTGTAAGCTGCAACAAACACAATTGTTAGCTTTGAGGGGGATGAATATGATGTCAAAGTTGCAGAAACACGAAATGAAATAACAAAATTACTCAAAGAAAGGTTTTGAGGACTTGGAAAAGACAATGATGGCTTAACTTATTTCCGAAAAAGGAAGTAAAAAGCTACGGATTTCATCATAATGTAACTAAATCTCGCGTATTTCGCAGCTTAGTTTTTTGATTGTTTCTTCGGCTTTTGTGGGGTTTATTTTTATGGTGTATAATTTGTTGGGTGTGCGTAGTTTGAGTTTTACTTCGCGGTCTAGTCGTTTGATGTTGCAGTATTCTGCTTTTTCTGCAATTTGCACAAATTTGTCTATGTCATAGATTTCTACAGGCATGTTTTTTCGCTCTCGCAGGTTTCTATTGTTCTGTTTTCTCTATATTATGTCTTGTGGTTTTTTTGGGTTATACAGAATCAATATTATCATATCGTAAGATTTAATTTATATATGTGTTATCAAATAACATACAAAACAAGACAAAAGGCGCCATAATACCACACTTTATGTCCAATTAGAACATTTACAAAGGGAAATTTATGCCAATAACCAAACAAAAGTTTGAAGGGGGAAAACTTCACAGCAAAGTTGAAGAGGAAATTGTAAACTTCCTTAAAGACCGCAAAGATGGAGCTTTCACTTCTCAAGAAATAATGGGTGGAATTCACTACCACACCGATTTTACTACGCCAGAAATAAGCAGAATGTCAACCTTTGTAATAGCTGATTTTATCACACTTTTACACGCCATGGTAAGACATGGAACAATCAAAATGAAAGTCGTAGGCAACCGAATGTACTTTACTTTAGCTGACCCGCACATTGCAAAATGTCCAGAATGTTCACGAAAATTTGAACCAAAAAAGACTTGGAAAATGGCTGGACGACCTGACAGAGCAGGGAAACGATTCCAACTGCACATTGGACTGTACGAATGTCCAAAGCACGGAACTTTCCGAAAAGTCTTGGACAAGCGAAAAATCGCAAAATAATCAAAAACGTCAATTGTGTTTGGCGTTAAATTCTTCTTTTGTTTGCATTTCTTTACGTTTTCTGCTGTAACTAATCGAAAAGTTATGCGCCGCATCACGAATTTTGCGCAACAAAAGCATCATTCTACTATTCTTCTTGAACCTGCGGGGAACTGTTTCTTCAGGCAAGAATATTTCTTCATATTTTTTAGCTAAACCAATAAGAGGAACCTGCAAACCCAAAGACTTTAACGCAGATGTTGCAGACGAAACCTGCCCTGGACCTCCATCAACTACGATCAAATCCGGAAGAGGCGAATCTTCATTAATTAAACGCCTGTATCTTCGAGTTACTGCTTCTTGCATACTGGCAAAATCATCTTGTCCCTTTACAGTTTTTATCTTAAATCTGCGGTAATTACTCTTGTCCGGACTGCCGTCGATAAACCTGACCATTCCAGAAACTACATGTTCTTTTCCTAGGTTAGAAACATCAAAACATTCAATCACCCTAGGAAGGGACGGCAAATTCAACTCCGTTTGAAGGTCAACTAAGGCGCTGTCCTCGTCTAGGTTTGCTTCAATATTCTTTTCTGCTAACCTCATAAGATAAAGCTCATCCCCTTCAGTTGGGATGCTGATGTTAACAGGAGCTCCTGCAATTGTTGCAAAATATTCTTCCAATGCTGTTTTTTCTTCAAAATCTGCCCACGCTTGTGTGTTAAGCAAAATTTCCTGAGGAATACGATTTTTGTCATAAAACTCCTTCAAAAACATCTGCTCAATTTGAGGCTCAAAATCCAAGGTGTACTCCTTTTTCCCAAGCAACACACCTTTGCGAACGCCCATCTGAACTACTAGGGTCTTATCTCCGAGGCGCCGAAATGCTATAACATCTTGGTCATATTTTCGGTAAGAATCAACAACCTGACGCTGAGTCAATAATTGAATTGACGCAATTTGATTGCGCAATTCCAACGCCCGCTCATATTGCATTTCTTTGGAAGCTTTATCCATCTGTAATGTAAGGTTTTCAGTTAACTGCTCATATTTGCCCATCAAAAAGGAACGAGCCTGTTCAACCTGCTCTTTATACTGCTCCTGAGATGCCTTGTTTTCACATGGAGCAGTGCATAAACCAATATGAAAATTCAAACACGCACGCTTAGGCAGTTTTTTACAAGTGCGTAATCTAAAAATTTTAACAACCAAACGCTGAAGCTCGCGCCGCAAGTATCCTTCAGTGTAAGGACCAAACATGTAAAATCTTGATGAAGGTTTTCGTGTACTAAAAATTCTGGGATATGCATCTTTTGAAATGGCAATATATGCGAAAGTTTTTGCATCCTTTAGGTTGATGTTATATTTTGGTTTATGTTTTTTAACTAATTTATTTTCCAACAGTAATGCTTCTACTTCATTAAATACAATAATCCATTCTATGCTGCGGATTCGGGCAATAAGATGCCTAGTTTTTGGAGTCTGATCCGACTTTGAAAAATAGCTTCGAACCCTTGCCCTGAGATTTTTTGCTTTTCCAATATAGATAATTTCTCCCTTACTATTTTTGAAGAGGTAGACTCCCGGCTGGGTGGGAATTTCTGAACTGTTAAACTGGGACGGTTCAGACAGCGAAATCAATGATAACAACCAATTCTATCTTGTGTGTTGCATTCTTTTAGAAACTTCCCCGTGTACGAACCCGAAACTTTAGTGAGTTCTTCAGGTGTTCCTTGGGCAATTATTTGTCCGCCTTCGTCTCCACCTTCGGGACCTAAGTCAATCAAGTAGTCACAACTTTTTATGACGTCAAGGTTGTGTTCAATCACGTAAACGGTGTTTCTTTTGTCCACCAAACTGTTTAACACTTGAATCAAACGTTTCGTGTCGTGAAAGTGTAACCCAGTTGTTGGCTCATCTAACATGTAAACCACGTGACCACACTTTTGTTTGCTTAATTCACGAGTAATCTTGATTCGTTGACTTTCTCCACCCGAAAGGGTTGTTGAACTCTGACCCAATTTAATGTAACCCAAACCCACATCCAGCAAGGTTTGAAGTTTACGGGAAATTGACGGAATATTTTCAAAGAATTTTGCTGCTTCTTCAACTTCCATGTCCAAAACTTCAGCAATGTTTTTTCCTTTGTATCTGATACTCAAAGTTTCTTTGTTGTAACGTTTACCTTTGCAATCACTGCATTTCACGTAAACGTCGGGCAGAAAATTCATTTCAATACGAATAAGACCATAACCACCACAGGTTTCACATCTTCCCCCTTTCACGTTAAATGAGAATCTTCCCGGTTTGTAACCTTTCATTTTTGCATCTTTGGTTTGAGCAAATAGTTTACGAATTTCATCAAACAATTTGGTATACGTCGCAGGATTACTTCGAGGAGTTTTCCCGATAGGTTCCTGATTAATTATGATGACGTTCTGCACTTCTTCGGGGACCTCTATTGAACTGTGTTTTCCAACTTTGTCCACATGTTCCCCAAAGTTTTCCCGCAAAGCAGGCATAACTGTCAAGTTCATTAACGTGCTTTTTCCTGAACCTGAAACACCAGTTATTCCACACAGAACACCTAATGGAAGACTAACTGAAACATTCTTGAGATTATTCTCCAGAGCCCCGTTAATGGTCATGTAACCTGCAGGTTTTCGTCGTTTTTTGGGTACATCAATTTTTAATTTACCTGACAAATATTTACCTGTAAGACTGTTTTTGCACTCCATAATTTCTGAAACAGTTCCCCTGCAAACAATTTGGCCTCCACGAACACCTGCTCCTGGACCCATGTCCACGATATAATCCGAGTTAAGGATAGTTTCTTCGTCGTGTTCTACTACAATCAGGGTGTTGCCTAAATCTCGAAGCCTGTGAAGTGTGCTTATAAGTTTCTTGTTGTCTCGGTGGTGCAAGCCAATACTGGGTTCGTCCAATATGTACAAAACACCCATCAAGTTACTGCCGATCTGAGTAGCCAAACGAATACGCTGAGCCTCTCCACCCGACAAAGTGCGAGCAGCCCTAGCCAAAGTCAAATAGCCTAATCCTACATTTTTTAGAAATCCTAAACGCTCGTTGATTTCTTTGAGCACCTGTTTGGCGATTACTAACTCTTTCTCGTTTAGTTTATCTGAAAGCCCCCCAAAGAAATCAACTGCATCTTCGATGGAAAGTTCGGTAACATCGCTTATGTTTTTGTCTAATAACCGAACACCAAGCATAACTGGACGCAAACGTTTCCCCTTACAAGCAGCACAAGGAGTTTCTTTCATGAACTTCATAATTGCTTCTTTTCTGTATTCACTGTCTGTTTGGCGATACAACCTCATGGTCTGGGGAATAACTCCTTCCCAACCTTTTTTCATCCACATGCTGGCACCATTTGACCATGTTCCGTTGACGGGTGATTTAGTTCCGTGCAACAAAACATCAAGCTGTTTTCTGCTAAAGTCCCTTAATGGAGTGAAAACATCAAAACCAAACTTTTTTCCCACAGCAGCAATTTGTTGAACCCTCCAGCTCAGATCCATTTTACCGTATACTGCCAAGGCACCATCGATTATTGACTTGTTTTTGTTGGGGATAACCAAATCTTCGGAAACTTCCATAGTGTTACCCAAACCGTGACATTCTGGACATGCTCCATACGGTGAATTGAAGGAAAACATTCGAGGTTCTAAACTTTCAAACACAATTTCTGGATGATTTGGGCAAGCTCCAAAGGTGCTGTATATTGTTTCTGCCTCGAAGCGTTCTACTTCTCGCAGTTGTTTAGCGTCAAGTTTGCTGTCAATAACTATCATTGTGCCTTTACCGACTTCCAACGCCTGCTCTACTGCTTCTGCGATGCGGGACCGTTCTTCATGATCGATTTCTACAGTGTCAATTACTGCTTCAATCCAGTGCTTCACGTAACGTTCCATTTTTATTTCGTTGATTTGCTCAATATCGTAAACTTGCTGGTCAACTCTAACTTTGGTGTAGCCGTCTTTCTTCAAATCTTCCAAAACTTTTTCGTGGGTTCCCTTTATTCCCCTGATAATAGGTGCAAGAAAAGTCAAGGTTCTGCTTTGTTCATTCATTATTAAACTTGTAATGTTTTCTGGACTCTGAGGATGAATCAAACTATCACACTTGGGACAATGATGAACTCCAATACGGGCAAAAAGCAACCGCAAATAGTCATAAATTTCAGTTACAGTTCCAACTGTGGAACGAGGATTCTTGCTTGTAGTCTTTTGTTCAATAGAAATCGCAGGAGACAAACCTTCAATGGAATCCACATCTGGCTTATCCATCAAACCTAAAAACTGGCGAGCATAAGCTGAAAGGCTCTCCACGTATCTTCTTTGCCCTTCCGCATAAATAGTATCAAATGCTAAGGTTGATTTTCCAGACCCAGACAATCCTGTAATTACAATAAACTTGTTCCTAGGTAACTCTACATCAACGTTCTTCAAGTTATGCTCCCGGGCACCCTTAACGAAAATGCTATCTCTCATACGCTTTTCCCTGTTATAGGCTATATTGACAACAAATGGAACCTATTCTACTTACCTTTTTTTCGAGATTTCTTCTCAGATTTACTCAAAACATAATCCAACGACTTCTCCAATTCCTGAATACGGTCCCTAAACTCAATGGCCTTCTCAAACTCCAAACGTTCAGCCGCAGCACGCATCTGGGCATCTAAATCAATTAGTTTTCTTTGAATCTCAGTTTTCGCCAAATGTTTGGTACCTTTGATTTTTCGTTCACTTTCCGCCACACTTTTCACGATAGTACGAGGAGTAATGTTGTGTTTCTTGTTGTAGTTTTTCTGGAACATGCGCCTGAAATGAGTAACCTCCATTGCTCTTTTCATAGACTGGGTTTTCTCTTCAGCGTACAAAATCACTTTACCATTCACGTTCCGGGCAGCACGACCAATGGTCTGAATAAGACTGCGTTCATCCCGCAAGAAACCTTCTTTATCTGCATCCAAAATAAAAATGGTAGATACTTCAGGCACATCTAAACCTTCACGCAACAAGTTAATACCAACAAGAATATCGTAATCCCCCGCCCGCAACTGTCTAACTAACTCAATTCTGTCTAAACTATCAATTTCTGAGTGCATGTACCTTACTCGTAAGCCTTCTTTGACTAGGTAATCAGTCAAATCTTCTGCCATTCTTTTCGTGAGGGTAGTAACTAGAACTCTTTCCCCCCGTTCGATGGTCTTTTTTGCTTCAGAAATCAAATGCTTCATTTGACCGTCAATGGGATGAACTTCAACTTCAGGATCAAGAAGCCCTGTGGGTCTAGTAATCAACTGCACAGGTTTGCCGCTTTGGTTTAGTTCGTAATCGGCGGGAGTCGCAGAAACAAACAACGTTTTGTTCATCTTATTTTCAAACTCATCAAACTTAAGAGGACGGTTATCAAAAGCACATGACAAACGAAAACCATAATCAACCAAGTTCTTTTTGCGGGAATAATCTCCATTAAACATGGCTCGAGATTGAGGAATCGTCTGGTGGCTTTCGTCAATTATCAGTAAATAATCTTTGGGAAAATAATCAAGCAAGACAAACGGAGGCTCCCCTGCACATCGACCATCAAAATGGCGGCTGTAGTTTTCAATTCCTTTGCAGTAACCCATTTCTTTTATAATTTCAATGTCGTATGTTACACGTTTCCTGAGTCTTTGTGCCTCAAGAGCCGGAAGTTTTGGTAGCTCTTCTTCTAGTTCTTTTTGTATCTGATCTAGGGCTCGTTTTTGTTTCGTTTCAGGAACTACATACTGACGAGCAGGATACAACGTGATGTTGTCTAGATTAACTTTAACGTCTCCTGTAAGGGCTTCAACCTCTTTTAAACTCTTAATTTTGTTGTCTTCCAATTCAATCCTCAAAATATCTTCTTCATACGCTGGGACAACATCTACAACGTTGCCGCGAACCCTGAAGTTGCCTGCCTCCAGAACTTGATCGTTTCTTTCATATTGCATGTTTACAAGAGACTGCAACAATTCTCGCCGTTTCATTGTTTTTCCTGTACTCAAATTTGCTGCCATTCCCTCGTAATCTTCAGGGTTTCCTAAACCGTAGATACAGCTTATACTGGCGACAATTATTGTGTCTTCACGACTTAGAATGCTTGAAACCGCATGCATGCGCATTTTTTCAATTTGTTCGTTGATGTCAGAATCTTTTTCGATATACATGTCAGAAGTAGGCAGGTACGATTCCGGCTGGTAATAGGAATAAAATGAAATGAAGTATTCAACTCTGTTTTTTGGGAATAACTCTTTTAATTCCGCGTAAAGTTGAGCTGCCAATGTTTTATTATGAGCAAGAATTAGAGTAGGTTTTTGCAGTTTGTTAATCAAGTTTGCCATTACAAATGTTTTTCCACTTCCAGTAATGCCAAGAAGAGTTTGTTTGTCTTTTGTCTCAAAATTTTTGACCAGCTTTTCCACTGCCTCTTCTTGACCTGGAGACATCTTGTAGGGCGCTACTAATTCAAATCGCATTTTATCATCCAGCACGCAAAAATCTTAATCTTGAAAAAATTGCTGAGCCTTAAAAGCTTTTCAGTTTTAGATATGCTTCAATGTATATTTTTTATTCTTCACAGGGCATATAGACGGTATACTTTACTTTTTGGAGATTTATTTTCGATTTGAAGCAATAATCTAAACGAATGTGTTTTTTTGTTTGATCTTGCATTATCTAACCATACTCAAAAAAACTTATTATAAGTCCCATTTTGATAACCAAACTTTTGTTAACATTTTCAAATTTAATAGCTGGGATAGATCGAACTTTAGCAAAGCGGAGAGATGAATGAAACTGATCATTTTTATTGATAAGCTAGTTGTTTGCCTAATTCAGATTAAAATAAGCGGGCTGCTCCACGCTATGCGTGGGGTTGGAAGGAACCCGTAAAATAAACGGGAGGGAATTTTTTCCCTTTTTTACTCAGTAGATTTGCTTAGGTATACCCAGATTACTACAAAGAATGTAGTTATCAGAGCTCCCGCCATCCCTGAGATAAGCCATTCTGCTGAGAAGATCAAAGGGAAGTTAGCTACTAACCATGGCCACAATGTATGGAAACCAATGTTAGCTACTATTCCGCCTACGAAACCCAACAGAGCAAATATTCCCAGTATTTTTACTCTATCATTCATTCGTTTCACCGTGTTTTTAACTGTTATTTCTTCGTGCTTTTGAGTCTAACTTACATAAAACTGTCTATTTTAGTATATAGACCCTGTCTCTCTTGTAATCTTAGATTTAAAGCTCAAAACAGTCCTAGAACGGTCATAGTATGTCTGGTATATATGTAGATAATCTTTGCATGTTAACAATGTAATAATACGGTATAAACACACCTGCTTGCCTGAGGAATTAAGTATGTCTGAAAAATTTGCCAAAAAATGGGGAGAAGGAGTAGATGACACTCCTCTCAGTAATAAGATTAAGGACGCAGTTCGTCCTCCAGGTCCTTTGAAACCAAGATTAGATTTTGCAGTAAAACGAATGGAAATGCAGATACAGAAACTCGACAAAGCTGCAGACCGATTCAGTGACCGTGACAAAGCAATCTTCCAAAAAATTGTTAACGCTTACACAAAACATGACATGGCTCGAGCTAACGTCTTCGCTAACGAATTAGCTGAAATCCGAAAAATGGAAAAAATGATTATGCACTCTAGGCTTGCTCTAGAACAGATAGTTCTACGACTTAGCACAGTTTCTGAACTTGGTGATGTTGTCAGCACATTGGCTCCAGCTGTAAACGTTCTACGCAATGTAAAAACTGGAATGGGTTCAGTATTCCCTGAAGCAGAACGCGAAATCGGAAGCATTGGCAACCTGCTTAGTGGAATTATAATGGATGCAGGCTACAACTCTGGAATGAACATTGACTTCCAGACCGCAGGCGACGATGCACAAAACATCTTGAATGAAGCAGCCACTGTTGCAGAACAAAAAGTCAAAGAAAAGTTCCCTGACCTACCTACTGGAATGCCTTCATTTGGGCAATCCCTGCAGAGCGAATCATAAGCTCTGCACCAACCTAGGTATGCATGGATAATAAGGAGGTGACACTGTGTCTAAACCTATTTCCAACCCTTTTCTTTTTGTTGGCAACCAAATAAAGGATGAATACGGAAGGCAAATCGGTCGAATTGCATCTTTCAAGATAGCACCTACTGGTAGGATAGATGGCGTCTTTGTTGAACACGGTGACGGAGAATTCCTAAGTTACTCGAGTGACCAAATCAAAATGGACAATGGAACCTTAGTTGTTTCTCCATCAATCAAACTAAGTGCAAACTCAATCTGTCAAGAAATTCCATTAATCTGGAGAAAAGACAAAGCACTAAACGACCTTGTAGCAAAGAAAAAAATCCCAGCCGAAATGTATGATGATCTACATTCAACATTTGAAGGGGCACTAAACGAACTCAACGAAAAAGCAACTGATCTAATTGGAGAAATAGACAACGAAATAGATCGTTGCAACACACAAATTCACGAACTACACTCAGCATTGATTAATCTCGAAATCGAACGTGAAATTGGCAGATTAACTGCCGAATCTTACGACAAGGCTTTGAGGATAATTCAATGGGGACTAAAAGGCGCTAACGCAGAAAAACAAGATCTCGAACTCGTAAAAAGTAAACTTGACAATTTGCTTATCGGCGAAAAAACTAAATCAACACCATCTGAAGAATTACAACTAAACACTCATGAACCAACAGAAACTTCAAAACCTCAACCATCAGCTGATATTGCTCATAATCTTCCTGAACCCCCAGTAATCATCCATGTTCGGAACCCCAACAAACAAACTTCCTAACCTTTTTTAGATCTGTGAGGGAATATCGATAAAAAACCCTTTTCGCTCTTCTCCTCAATTTGAGAAGATAGTTGTTGAAGCAGTACCAAAACTTAAAGCTCAACAGCTTCGACTGGGCCAAGTTGTTATTAAACTTACACGAAGAGACAAAATTCTCTTCAAAACTTGTGCGTCAGCATTACAAGCTAAAAATACTGAACGAGCAGCGATTTTCGCTACTGAACTTGCTGAGTTACGAAAACTTACCAAAGTAATCTACCATACTCAGATACTTGTGGAACGAATAATCTTACGGCTAGAAACGCTCAAAGAATTCAACGCAGCATTTTCTGATCTTAAACCAGTTCTCCATAATTTACAATCAGTAACAAAAGGTCTAAGTGCATTCATGCCCCAAATGGCCGTCGAAATGGAAAGGGTTAACGAAACAATCTTTGAGGTCATGACAATGTCCAAAATAGACTCTGCAAAAATGGAAGTGCATACTGATGTAAAAACTGAAGGCGGTCAAGAAGTTCTCGAAGAAGTCGCAGAGTTCTTGGAGGAACAAATAACAGATAAACTTCCAGCACCTCCAACATCGCCAGTCATTGCAACTCCTCAACCACAGCCTCAACAGCAACGAGTAGAACAAAGACAATTAGTTGCCCTCACAGCTTCTGGGTCCGAAGATTCTGAACCTGAATTTTTCCCAGGTTTTGCAACCTTCAAAGAAATCGAAACGGAAACTATTACTTGGTCAGCTACTAAAGATGACCTAGAAGAGTCTGTTTTGGAGTATGCAAAACGTAAAGCAGGCAACCTTGACATTGGTGAATGTGCTAATGACTTGAATGTTGCATACGGGGAAATTGAAAAAGCTTTAGAAACTCTGGGCGTAAAAGGTAAAATCAAGATTGCGTCGTGATTCACATGAGTGCTTCTGAGGAACTTGAACAAGCTGCAACAAAATACGCTTTAGAAGCTGTCCGTCTTGACAATCAAGGCTCCAAAGGCATGGCGATTACCATGTACCAAAAGGGTATCTCAACTCTTTTGAAACTTGTAAGGTTATATCCGAATTATGGCTTAAACTCTGTTTACATTCAACGTGCACAGGCTTATCAAGAACGCATAAAAGCTCTGCAAGGTGGCGCACCTGTTCAACCAATTAACAATTATGTTCAGCCGCAGCACGACCGAACTGAAGAAATGCCAAAGGGTCCTGCAGAACCTTCTGGACCTAGTGCACCAGAAGATAAGTCAAGCTATGATGAACTAGTGCTTCAAGAAAAACCCAATGTAAAATGGGACGAAGTAGTTGGTTTAGAAATTGCCAAAAAAGCAATCAAAGAAGCTATAGTATATCCTGTTGAACGACCTGACCTGTTTCCCTTAGGCTGGCCTCGAGGAATTCTTCTGTTTGGTCCTCCTGGTTGTGGTAAAACTTTGCTAGCTGCTGCTGTGGCAACCGAAATTGATGGCGCGTTCGTTTCAGTAGATGCTGCATCAGTCATGTCGAAATGGTTAGGTGAAGCAGAACGAAACGTAGCTAAATTGTTCAACCAAGCACGAAACACTGCAAAGAATGGTCGCCCTGCTATATTGTTTATCGACGAATTAGACTCATTGATTGGTATGCATTCCAACGAAGTGGGTGGAGAAACCCGAGTTCGTAACCAATTCCTTAAAGAAATGGATGGAGTAATGGACAAGGGTAAAAAATTACACGTTTACGTGATTGGTGCAACCAACAAACCATGGGCTCTAGACTGGCCCTTCATTCGAAGATTCCAAAAACGAATCATGGTTCCCCTGCCTGATTACGATGCCCGACTACACCTGCTTAACCTATATACCAAACATCTGAACCTCTCATCGAAAATTGACCTTGACGAATTTGCACGATTAGCTGCTGGTTTCTCTGGCAGTGACATACGTGACATCTGCCAATCTGCACATCTGCGGGTTATTGGAGAACTATTTGATTCTGGCAAAGCAAGCGATAAACATGCAAAACCTCGACCTCTTTCAATTGAAGACTTTAAGAATATATTGGCTGACAGAAAGCCCAGCGTATCACCTAGGGTTCTTTCAACATACAAAGAATGGTCTGAAGCCTTCAAAGCGCTTTAAAACGGAAAGAGGGCAACAAACTACTAGTGCTCTTGGAAAGATTCAGAGTTTTGACAATTCCTCTAGACTCTGTTGAGAATCTCTTTCTCTCCACAAGACAAAGGTTTACGCTCTGAATCCCAGAACGGCACAAAGTTTGATTGCCTCTTGCCAATAGCTTGATGCTAAACAAAGCATCTCTTCCCCCTTTTTATTTTTTTAGTAATTTAATTTTGAAATCATTTAATGCTTTTTTATAAGTCTTACAAATTTTTATTTTTCTTTTGATTTTCTTAGAATTTTTATGTCTTCTTGAGTGAGGTATCCAGAATAATATACCATAACTCCATAAATTGCAACACTTACTGCTGTTCCCGCAATAAGAAACAACAAGTTATTTTTTGGGAAAAGTAAAAGAATTGCTGCCATAATAATTGCTGCCATTACTACTTTTGGGATTCCTGAATAAACATCAACTTTCAGGTTTCGGTGAATAAAATAAGGAATTAAAACCAATGCTGTTACTCCTGTACATGTCAAAGAAATTGCTGCACCGTTTAGACCAAATATTGGCACAAAAACAAACAGTAAAACAAGATATTGCGTAGCTGCAACTGCAAGTAATGTTCCAGATAGTTTGGGTTTTCCAATACCAATTAGTATTGACGTCAATGTTTTTCCAAACATAAGAAGGAATGTTCCAACAATTAGAATCTGCAGTGGAACAACGGCACCTTGGACTTCAATACCGTATAGTCCTACAACAATCGGTTCAGCTAAAGCAAAAATTATTACAGTTAATGGCAATCCCAATAGTAATGGATATTTTATTGAAATTTTTACGTATTTTTCCAGTAACACATTATCTTTTCTTGTCCATGCTTCAGACACTGAAGAAATTATGGGCAATGCGAATGCAGTCATCATGAACATAATACTGGATATTGTGTCTGCAACACTGTAAATTCCTACATCCGTAATATCAAAAAACAGATTAAGTAACGGTATGTCCAGACTTTTCATTACCATAAAGGATATTTTACCAATAGATATCGAAAAACCAAAAACTAGTGTCTTTTTAAAATCTTTTACATCTTGAAATATTGAATCCTTGATTTTCCTGTTTTTAAAGTATTCAACATTATACATGAACAAATTCTTCAGGTATGGTCTCAAAAAAAACATGCAGACAATTAACTGGGAAATGGGATTGAAAATTACTAGAATCGGCAATAATTCCTGGGGCATATTCAATAGAGTAAATATTATGCCAATTATCGAAACAGCGTAAAACCCAAAAGACTGGGTTATGGAAAGTTGCTTGCTATTATGTAATGACCCACTTATGGCTGCAAGGGCGTCTTTTGTTCCAGAGAACAGAAACGCGACACCCAATGAAAGAACTATTGTACGGTAGATTACATCTGATATTTGAAATGACAAAAATGTCAATAAAATAAAAATTATTACACTTATTGAAGTTAAGTATCTGACGTGCTTTGCAAAGTATTGTGAAATGTTTTCTTTGTTTTGTGTTAAATGGCATGTACCAAAATGGATTAGACCCTCAAACAGTCCACCAAAAATTAGTGCCCACATGAAATCAAACATTGAATATGCTGTATTGAATAATCCAAATCCCGCGGGACCATAGTAGTTTGTGATTTGAATTCCCAAAAAAAACCAAAAAACTCCACTGAGAATCATGAGACCTAAGAACCAAGCTCCACCTGAAATCAGTCTTTTTGGTCCTGAGTCACTCAAATCTTCCATCCGTTAACTTCTCCATTTGATTAATTTTTTTGCAGGGAATTTACGACCAAACTTTGAATCCTTATGTTTTACTCTGATATAAATTGAGCCACAAAAAACGATTTTCAAAATATTTACGAAAGTAATAATAAATTTGTTGATATCATGGTTTGTAACCATTCAAGTTATTTAGCGCCAATACGGCCTCGGTTATGTCTGCAGTTGTTCCTGGACTCAAATCATTTTTTGGATCTCTGAGATTTTTATCAAAATCTAAAAGAAGTTTCTTCCCGGTTTCGGTTTTTAATCCACCTTTACTTAATACGTTTGCAGCTTGAACTGAAATTTTTTTAGCTTTTTTTTGACCAACTTTTCGGCAAATAAAAGTATCGGGTACTTGTGCAAGAACCTTCAAAAAAGCATGAACTGTAGCTGTGTTCAAGTTTTTAGTTTCTTTGAGCTCTTTAACTAAATATGGGTAACCTAAATCAAAAGTGATAGGATAATTGTTTACCCATTCGTACGCTATTGAATCATATGCTGATGCAATTTTAAATGTGTCAAACAACGTAATTTTATCCTCTAAAATTTTCTTTTTAGAATCAGGGTTTTGAACATCCAATTCTTTAGAATTATTCAACCCCCCTGGGTTAACAAGAGCTATTGCATCATAAACTTGAATCGCATCTTCAGAAGTAGTTGCTTCAACAACTAACTTAATATTTTTTCGAAGTTTAGTCAACGAAAACGCCTCATTTATCATGCCCGCAGCTGCTGCTATAGGCGCCAGAATGATAATTGCACCCAATAAAGTATTACCCCCATTTTGACTAGATAACATCCGGTTAACCGCATCCTTAATTACAAAACCAATGCCAATTTCGGAGCAATCAATTTCATTGTTCAAAACTTTAATCCCTTGTTCTGCTGCTTTCCTGAAAGATGGGGCTATTGCAACTGCAGATGCTAGATAGTGTTCAAATGTGGTTTCCGAAAAATCTGCTGTTCTGTGGATGTTTCCAGGTTTTGGATAACCACTTACTTCAAATAAAATGGCGAGTTCTATACAACGAGAAATATAATCAGATTTTTCTATTATTGGATCTGCGTTCATGGGATAAAACCTTGAATCTGCAATATCTCGCCAATGGGTAAAATCTAGCTTAAATTAGTTTTTAAATTAATTTTATAACTCTTTGTTTGCTCTAATCAATCCAGTTTTTTTCAAGTTATATTTTTGTATTGCCCCCCGTTGGAATGCTTAATCCCGTATTTACTGCTATTATTACCATAAATCTTATCATCTTGAAAAAGGTGATTAATCTAAGATATATCTGGCAGACGGTATCTATGGTTGATTCTGGATGTTCAAAAAAAAATAAATTCAATTTTTCATTTGGTTTTAGGAGTTCATATAAAATAATACTTTTAGTGCTCGTCGTTGCAGTACTTTCAATCATTGGATCGAGTTTAGTTTCAATATTGATGTCGAATTCTACTACTGATATTTACATTCCTAGTGTTGGAAACATAAAAACTCTTGAAGTTGAAGCATACACAGATTCAGCCTACGCCAACAAAATTGATCAAATTAGTTGGGACACTTTGGAGCCTGGGAAAACAGTTAACACAACTATATACATTAAAAGTGTCAGTAACGTTGAAATTACTTTGGATATTCATTTAACCGACTGGGTACCTAGTAATCTATCAAAGTACATAACAATTTCTTGGGATTATGATGGGTCATCTTTGAATCCCCGTGAAGGTATTCCAGTTACTCTCATGTTATCTGCTTCCTCTTCAGACGATTTTATTTATTACCTAGTAGAAAATGAAGTTCAGAACTTCAATGTTGATGTTCATTTTGTTGGTTCTGCCTAGAACTAAACTTTAATTTTTGTTTTCTTCATTTTCCTTTTAGTTAATTTAAGCTGGCACAAATCGTTAACTGATTTTTCTTGTGTGTAGGAATTTATGAACTATTTTTCCGTAATATTTCTATTTTTTGAATATTTTTGCTGTTGAAGTAATTGGTATATATTTTCTTGACGCTGAAACAAACGTGGGTAACAATGACATCCAAGCGACTTTCAAACAAAGAATTTCAAGAATTCCTTCATGCCTTGTTTTCTGATGACAAACTAAAGATAAAATACAATCAACCTGATGCGTGGCGAAAAACCCCAATCAAAAAGTAAAGAATATTTTTGTTTGTTTTTTTTTTTTAAAAAAAAAACCGTTTTTTGCGTAGTTACTCCGATCTATAAATAAAATATATCTTACATTTGTTCATAATGAGTGGGAGGTTTAATGCCCGATTTTGTTTTAATTAGTATAATTGGTTTTAAAGCCAATACCTGAATGTGAGGACAACCTTTTTTGTTGTTTTGGTCTAGCAAACAAAAATCTGCAGTTTTGCTTTCATCCATTTGTCGGGATCTTATTCAGTTTACCATTTTTCGTAATGAACTAGTTCATCAATATTTTTTCGGTTTGTAACTGGACCTTTTATTTCTGCAGGATACCCCAAGGGAGTCATGGCAACAATACGAATGGGCTTTTTAACTCCCAAAACTGTTTTAGCTTTTTTCTCATCAAATGCGCATATCCAGCATGTTCCTAAGCCTTCTGCGTGGGCAATCAAGGATATATTTTGCATAATTAAACCGGCATCTACTTTCCAGAATTCTTCTTTATCTTTTCTTATCCAAGCTTCTTTAGGATTCACACAAACTACAATCATTGCCGGAGCAGACCATTCTTGATATGCAGCTGAACTAAGTTCTTGTATCGTCTTTTTTTCCGTTACTACAACAAATCCATAAGGCTGACGGTTCGCCGCCGACGGTGCAAAACAAGCAACTTCCAAGACTTTCAAGATTTTTTCATTTTCTACTGCATCTTCTTTATATTTTCGAATGCTTCGTCTATTTTTTATTGCTTCAAAAAGTTCCAAACAAAACCCCAACTAAAATATAGGTGTTTGGAAAATAAAAACCTGTCTAACATACTATTTTTTTTGATTTCATGAATTTGTCAAAACGGTTAAAGCTTTCTTCAAGGATTCCTAGTGGCGGCAAGAAGACTCCTCTAAAATGTCCTGAGCCATATTTTGATCCAAAACCTGACCCGTGAACAAAAACTATTCCTGTTTCATCTATCAGGTCACGGACAAATGCCATATCGTTTGGCCATTGAGAACCAATTCCTTCTACTTTTGGGAAGAAATAGAACGCTCCGTTAGGTTTCGCACAGTTGATTCCCTCAATTTCGTTGAGACGCTTGTAAGAATAGTCCCGCCTTTCTTCTAGCTTTTTGACCATGTCAACTATATGCTCTTGAGGTCCGCGCAATGCCGCAACCGCTGCTTTTTGAACTGGAGTGTTAGCTGAAAGTCTTATTCTTGCCTCTTTTAAAATGTATTCTCGTAAATCTGATAACTCTTGTTCATTTTGTCCCGTAAAATACATATAACCAAGACGCCAACCAGTCATCAAATAAACTTTTGAGAAGCCATTAAGACCAATTACTGTAACATCTTTTGCAACGTTTGCAGTGCTGACTATTTCTCCATATGCAAGCTGGTCATAAATTTCGTCAGAAATGATGGGTATGCCATGTTCACCTGCTAAATCAACCATTTTTTTAACTGTTTTGCGATCATATAAGGCACCACATGGATTGTTAGGATTAATGATAACAATACCCCGTGTTTTGTCAGTTATCTTTGCCCTTACATCATCCAAGTCTGGTTGCCAGCCATCTTCTTCATTTGTCCTATATTGGATTCCTTTTCCACCAAAAAACTCAGTATAAGAAATATACGGTGGATATGCTGGACCCGGAACTAAGATTTCATCTCCTGAATCTACTAATGCTCCAAGAACCATTTGAATAGCTTCAGAAACTCCGTTCGAAACTAAGACATTCTCTGGCAATATGTCAAATTTTCCCACTCTTTTTTCTTTTTCACATATTGCATCTAAGAGTTCAGGGATTCCTTCAGAAGGAGAATACGAGTTTTTTTCATCTTTAACTGCTTGAATCAATGCTTCTTTAATATGTTCAGGAGTTCTAAAGTCAAACTGCAGGGGATCTCCGATGTTAAGGTAGATTATCTTTTTTCCATTCTTTTCAAGATACTTAGCATGACCAACAACATCGCGAATTGCGTACTCAAGATTTTTAACCCGCTCAGTAATATTCACCAATATGACCACATCACGATTAATATTCTGCAATAAAACATTTTCACTTTTGTTTCCAAAAACGAGCGTTCTTGCAACAAAAGTAAACAAGTTTTCTCTGGTTTTTATACTGTGAAAGCGTCTCCAGTTTTAGGTGCTACCGCTTCTAATCCAACTTCAGTTTTTATCCAATCAGCAAACATTTCACAAATTTCGGGTTCCCCATGAACAACATATACTTTTGGATTTCCTTTAAGGTCTTTAACTGCACCTTTTAGCTCGTTAGCTCCACTGTGGGACGAAAAATCAAAACGTTTCACTTGTGCTTTAACATTTTGAACTTTATCATCGATGATGCACTTTCCTTCATCAAGTAATTGTCGCCCAGGAGTACCTGGAATCTGGTAACCAACAAGAAATACGCCATTCTTGCTCTTTTTTCCAACTTTTTGTATGTAAAACGCTGCTGGTCCCCCTTTAAGCATGCCTGCAGGAGATATGATTACTCCTGGTTTGCTTGCAATCCTTCGGCGATCTTTCCATCCATCGACCCATATTGCATCCTGAAGGGCTTTTGTGAACAATTTCGGATCCCGCATATAGGAAGCATGATTCATCATAATTCGGTTTGCTTCACGTGCCATACCATCCATGGCAACTGGATATTCAAAGTGATTTGCTGCTAAAACACACGCAATTTCTTGTGAACGCCCCACACTAAAGGCTGGAACTAATGCTGTTCCTCCTTTTTCTACAACCCCATTAACATGGTCCATGAATTCTTTTTCAATTTCTTTTCTTTCGGGATGAACTTCATTAGCATATGTGCTTTCAATAATTATTGCATCAAGTTCCCCATAGTCACGGTCAGCACCCGGAAGAAGTTGAGTATCTGTAGAATTGTAATCTCCAGTGTAAACCATTCTTTTTCCATCGGCTTCTACTAGTACTTGGGCGCCTCCAGGCAAATGGCCTGAATTAAGGAGTTGAAATTTCATGTCCCCAATGTTTTTTTCTTTCCGGAAATCAAGATGCTTACAGTTTCTCATCATTGTGTCAAGCTCAAGGAACTCAAAAGACAGATAATAACCTGACAAACGGATAAAATCTGAGATTAGGGGTTTGGCTAGGTCAAATGTTAATTGTGTTCCATAAACTGTTTTTTTGTCTTGAATATGAAAGTGTGGAATACCACCTGAGTGGTCAAGGTGACTATGAGTTAAAACTAGTGCGTCTACATCTTTTGGTGGAATATGCATGGGAAATCCGGGTTCTTCACCGAACATGACTCCATAGTCAAGGAGCAGTTGGTTTTGTTCTGATTTTACTGCAATACCTGCTCTGCCTACTTCTCTTGCACTTCCGAGAAACTTAAGTTCCATTATCTTTTTCATCCTCGTTATTTAATATTAATAAATGTGATATTTACTGTTTTAATTGCACGCTATCATTTAAATGGTAAGCTTTTTTTCAATGCAGTTTATATAAGCACTTGTTTTCTCTTTAATACAAAAGTTCCATCACAATAAATTGATAGCGATCACTCTTTTAATATCTCTACAATGTGTTCCAGAGTATTTTCATTCCATGGCTCTTTTTTTTGTGTTGCCCTAAACTGAATTTGTTTGTTTTTACAAGCACGTTTACATGCTGACAAAACCTTTCCTTTCCAAACTTTTGGTTCCCGTAGAAGGATTACTTTTATGTAATTTGTGGCTGCTATGTATTTTTCAACTTGTTGGGCAACATATGTAATTGTTTCATTATCGAAAGGATAAGCGATAACATTTTGTGATACAGGATGCACATCATCAAGTTCATTGGGTACCAGACCAAAGGGAGCTGCATAACTGCAGACATGAACTAAATCAAGTTTATCAGGGATTTTTTCTTGTATTTTCTTTAATAATGTTTCATGCTCCCCTGAAGTGTGAAATGGTTTTTTCATCGTTTGTGGCAACAACAACAAAACTTTAACTTTTTGTGGTGGAGAGTACCTGCTCCTAAGCCTTTGTTGATAGCGAACAACTTCTGGACGGGCTAAACTCAATGAACTATACAAAAACACACCACCTTTTTTGTTGACTGGACTGTGTTTCTCTATGTATTTTCTGTATATTTTGACCTTTTTTAATGCTTGAAGCAGTGATGGGTGACCATATGCTCGCATTTCCATGTGTTCCCAGAGTCTTCCATCTGTGACTGCTTGTTTTATTCGCTGTAACTCGCCAAAACTAACATGAAGATTATGCTCTGCAAGCAACCTATGTCTTTCATCATTTGGTAGTGCTCTAACTGTTTGGGGGTCAGTTTTGGTGCAAACTGGACAAGAACATGGAAAATACTCAAGCTCACTTAATCTTGCTGTTCCTGAATCTGTTAAGTACCGATCTTTTCGGGCAAACAATGCATATGCTGCAGAATCAAATAAGTCACAACCCAGAGCTACTGCCAAAGCAAACATAAACGGGTGACCTGCACCAAACAAGTGAAGAGGACGGTCGGGTGGAAGATTCATCTTTGCAGTTGCAATCATGTCTACCAGAACATCAAACTTGTATTGCTCCATTACTGGAGTTGGACTGCCTAGAGCATGAACCTGAAACGGCAGTTTTCCCATGGCTTTTGCAGATTTTGCCACAAGGTCAAGGTATTGTCCGCCCTGAACTGGACCTACCCATGCCAATTCCTCTCGTGATTTCATTTTTTTGAGAGCTTTTGCCCGTTTGATTGTCTCTTGCACTGTATATTTTGCATACTCTTTTGAAACCCCCCAACCTGTAGGAATATCAAGTATGGTGGCGATGTCAGTGTCAATTGCTTCTTGGAACTGAACGATCTCTTTTGGCGTAGTTTCAACTCCCTTGTAAATAAGAAGTTGATACGCACCAGAATCCGTCATGATTGAACCATCAAAATCCAAAAATTCATGCAATCCTTTTTCAACTGCGATTTCTTTGAAGTTTTTGTTTATGATGTACGCGTTAGTTATGAGAGCTTCGCACCCAAATTCTTTCTGTAACTTTTTTGGTGGAATCGGCTGAATGCCTGGATTAATTACTGGAAACAGAAGTGGAGTCTCAATTTTTCCACTTTTGGTTTCAAACTTTCCTATCCGTCCTAACAAATCCTTATTAATTATTTCAAACGACATACTGAAACCGCCAACCGGGCATTCTACCGTAGTGTCTCAGAGGGCTCATTTATTAACCTTAACTTAACAAAACCATCATCTGAAGTTGATCTTTTTACATTGCATTTATATTGAAAGTTGTCTTAGTTGTGCTGGTTTCCCCGAAGGTTAACACGATGGTCTGCAAAATACAGTTTTATGAAAAACCTGTCTTAAATAATCCTGTTTTAATCGAAGGATTGCCTGGAATCGGATTTGTTGCAAACGTTACTACATTACATCTCATTAAACAGTTAAACGCAAAACTATTCGCGCAAGTACAATCTTCATCATTTCAAGACCTTGCCATGACCACCAGAAATGGAAAAACATACTTTCCAACAAACCAGTTTTATTATTACAAAGGCAAAGAGGGGGAACGTGACCTCATACTTTTGTACGGGAACACTCAGGCTCTAACTACTGTTGGGCAGTATGAGCTGTGTGGAAAAATTTTGGACATATGTCAAGAATTTGGCTGCAAATATGTTTTAACTGTTGGAGGGCTAAAAAAAGACGAAGCTGTAGAAACACCTGACATATATTGTACAGCCTCAGACAAAGAAACCCTGCAAGAAGTCTTGGATTTAGGTGCAAAAATAATGAAGGGTCATATTTTCGGTGTGGCTGGCTTGCTTGTTGGTTTATGTAAATTGCGAAACTTTAAAGGACTTAGTTTGTTGGCTGAAACTCCTGGGTTGTATGCTGACGCAGTGGCTACACGTGAAGTTCTTAAAATGCTTAACACTCTTTTGAACCTGAAAGTAAATGTTGACGATTTAGATGCAGCTACCGAAGAAACTAGTGAAATTTTAGAATCTTTTGGAATTGTTTCGCCCTCTTCGATGGAAAAAAAGAATCGGGAAGCGGATTACCGCTGGTTTATTTAGATGCAGAGTCTTTCGTAAACAAACTGTGGACTCTTTGCACTCGTTCGGCGATTGGACCTGAACCCTCTACTACACCCTTTTCGTTTACTTTGATTTTTTCCATGACCCAAATGAATCCTTGATCTTCGTAGAGTCTTACCATTGTTGGAAAAACTTTTTCGAGGCGTTCGGCTAGGGCCTTCAAGTCAAAGGGTTTTTCGATAGTAAATATTTGTGCTAATATATTGCCGTTCATAAAAATTTTGTGAGTTATTTTGCCTAGTTCGTCTTTAGCGTCTGACAGTGAAAGATTCAATGTGTCTGGGTCTATTCCTGATAATGTTCCAGTGTATTTTTTTCCGTCAACTGTAATTACCATGACTATCTTATCGATTAGTGATCCAATTTCGCCAATGAAATTTCTTTTAGCTACTGACATCGTAACACCTAGCCACTTAATATAAACAGACTAACTTATTTATTTCTACCATAAAGCCTTTTTAGTTATCAATCTTCAAGAAACCTTACTTGAACGAACAAATGTTTTTAATCTTTCACAAAACAAAATGTTCATTTATTTTTCAATAATTTTTTCATCAGTTGATTTTTGCTCTGTTCTGAAATGATTACTTTGTTGGGTTTTTTGATATAACTAGATTTGTTAATCAAAATAATTTTGTTTGGTTCTAAATCTTCCTGCAAGTTAACATTAGGTCCAACAAAGCTTTGGGGACCAATTTTTATTCCCGGTTCTATGCAAGAATTGATTCCTGTCTTACAATTGTCACCTATTATTGCTCCCAACTTATTTGTTCCCGAGTCTATTCGGTTGTCTGCAATTTTTATTTTGATGTTTTTTTCGTCAAACCTGTAGTTTGCTGTTATTGTTCCAGCGCCAAAAAGGCAATTATTTGAAATTATGGAATCTCCAATGTAGTTTGTGTGGAACCAGCAGTTATCCCCAATCAAAGAATGTTTAATTTCGGTGGCAAAGCCTACGACACAGCCTTGAGCTAATGATGAATAATCCCTGACTAAACTGTTGTTTCCTATAACACAGTTTTTCCCAATAAAACACGGTCCCCTGATGCAAGCGCCTTCTAGGGCTTTCACCCCTTCAGATATCCATACGTTTCCTTCGATGATTGCGCGGCTAGAAATGTTCACGCTTTCATGGATTTTTTGTTCTCTTAATTGGTTATCCATTAAATGATTATTAATTGTGAACAAGTCCCATGGATACTTGTATCCAGCAAAAAAGCCATCATAATTTACTGCTTTTACAACATTTTTGTTTTTGATGAACTGCAGTATAGTATCCTCGTATTGATGGTCGGAAACTGGAATCTTTTTGTAATAATCAAAAATATTTTTAGTTAAAATGTAAACCCCGACAACAGCTAAATTGCTAGGTTCTCTGCCCTTTGGCGGTTTTTCAACAAAATCTGTTACTTGCTCATTTTCTACTTGAATTATGCCAAATTTCCAAGTTTCTTTAACTGATTTGCATGAAAGGATTATTTGTGCGCCAGTCTCATTGAATTTTTTTTTCATGTTTTCAATTAATGAAGCTTCAAAAATATCATCAGCGTTCACAACAAAAAAGTTGTCATCTACCAAATCCTTGGTAGTTTGTAAAGCATCTGCCATTCCCAACGATTGCTTCTGTTCAGCATACTGAATGTTAACTCCGAGTTTACTGCCATCGTTTAGGTAATCTTTGATTTGTTCGCCACAATGACCTACAACGATAACATAGTCCTTTAGTTCAGCTTGCTTGAGAGTATCTATTACATGATGAATCAGGGGTTTTCCCAAAAGTTTGAACATAGGTTTAGGACTGTTTGCTGCAAGTGGAAAAACACGTTTTCCTTCACCTCCTGCAAGGATAACAGTTTGCAATCAATCACCTTTCAAAGCTTTTTTCAGTTCTTTGACTGCCAAATCGTAAAGTTCATTAAGTTTTTCTTCTGTATGCGCCTCTGCTGAAATCCTAATCACTGGTTCGGTGTTAGATGCTCGTAGAATTACCCACCCGTCTTTTTGGATTAATTTAACGCCGTCAATGTCCAATGTTTCAAGACCCAAAGCTTTGAATTGGCTACGAACTTTTTCGATTACTGCAAATTTTTTTGTATCAGGGCAATCAAAGTTTTTTTCATAAATTGACGGATACTGCGGCAAAACAGAAACAAGTTCAGATAAAGTATTGTCAGTTTTGGATAAAATTTCAGCCAATTTCATGCTTGCAAACACGCCGTCATCCATTCCGTAAACATCTGCAAAATAGAAATGGCTACTTTTTTCTCCCCCAAGCACTGCATTTTCTTTAATCATCTTATCCATTATGAAAGTGTGACCCACACGTTCAACTATGGGTATTCCTCCAAGTTGTTCGACATACTCTTTGATTGCCATGGAGCATGTTAATTCGTAGACTACTTTTCCTCCTTTTTGTTTTTGGAGAATATCTTTCGCAAAAAGAAGTAACGTTAAATCTCCCGGAATTAAGTTGCCTTTTTCATCAATGAATACTGCTCTGTCACCGTCTCCATCGTAGCCCACTCCAAAATCTGCTTTGCTGTTAACTACTTGTTTCATTAACTCCCCTAGAGTTTCAGCTTTTGGAACTGGAAGATGGGCAGGAAATGTTCCATCAGGTTCCTTGTTTAACGTTAATATGTTAACTCCTATTTTTTTAAAAAGTTCTGGAGCAACAAGTCCACATGTACCGTTTGATGTGTCTGCTACGGCCTTAATTTTTTTTTCCATACTTATTTTGCTTTGAACAAATTTTTGATACTCTTTGATTATTCCATCATGCTTTATTGCTTTGCATTTTGGATTGCCAAAAGATTTGATGCTAAACTGTTTAGCGTAATTCTTGACCTTTTCCATGTCTTCGCCATAGATACTTCCTTTTTGCCCCCTGAATGCTTTGAAACCATTCCATTGAGGCGGATTATGCGATGCAGTAACCATTATTCCTGCATCTTTTTTTAGAATAATTAAAGCAAAATAAAGTAAAGGGGTTGGAAGCACACCCACGTCAGTTACATCCGAAAAATTGAGTATACCTGAAAGTAAGGCGTCTCGAAGTTTTTCTCCACTTATTCTAACGTCTCTACCAACTACGAATTTTTTTCCTTCTAATAATTTGCCAAAAGCTGCTCCAATTTTGGTTGCAACTTCTTCTGTTAGGTCTTCTCCAAAAACTCCTCGGATGTCGTAGGCCCTGAATATGTGATCAAAATCTTTTTTGGTATCCGTCAAAACTTTTGCCTCTGCTTTTATTTTGGTCAACTAACTTAAATTATGATCGATTTATGAATTAAGAATAAAAACAGGTTAATTACCGCTCTTTGGTTTTTTCTGTGTCAGTGTAGGTCTCATGGATAACTTCTTTTACTTTTTTAGTAATTTTTGGACCCAAACCATTAACATCATTTTGCCACCGGTCTACGTTATTTAGGGCATTTAATGGGCACTGGTATGTGTTCAATATGGATACAGCTTTTTCTCTTCCAATATTAGGCAAACTAGCCATAAAAAAAATCTGGGATTCGGCTAAACTTTCAGTTTTTTTTACAGGATGTATAACTGGAGATCTTTTTTCAACAATTTGTTCTTGTTTGGCTGCGGTGTACAAAAAATCAACTGTTTCTTTGTAGCTGTTGGTATGCATCAAATTGATTCCTTGTTTGGCGATGGCAAACATTGCACCCCAGACTGATGTGGGTTGAATTTTACTGTATTTGTAAACTATTGGTAAATATCCTTCAATTAGGATGAAAGGTTTCTCATAACATTCCTGTAAAGTGAACAATTGGTCAAAAAGGAACCTTCGAGTCAGACTATAAACAAAATCATTTACTGTTTTTCTTTCAAAAGCACATTGATTTGAAATCACGTAGTCTCCTTTTTCAAGATAACGTATACTGATTTCAGCTCCTTTTTCTTTTAATCCTTTGATTATTTTCGGGGCTGTTTGTGCTTCTCGGCTGTCAACTATGATTATTGGTTGATTATTTTTTCCCTTTTCTTTAAGAAACGGGATAAGACTCTCAGCTCCAGACATACAGTTCTCCATTTAAGCTTAATTATTGGAAGAGTTATAAATAGTAGGGGTTCATCAAAGTGTTCAAAGACCGATATTTTGCACTTTTTGGGATTATTGGACCAACTTTCGCAATTGTATTAATACTTGTCACAATAGGGCTATCACCATGGTTCAGTTGGAGCCAAAATGCATTAAGCGATCTTGGGCACTCCGTAAAAAGTGCTGTTGCTCCCCTGTTTAATTTTGGCTTGCTTTTGGGTGGATTTTTCATCATCTTGTATTCATTAACTAGTTTTCGAAAAAATGCAAAAAAAACTAGTTACTTTTTAGCCTTTACTGGATTGTCGCTTCAGTTCGTCGCTACCTTTGATGAGGTTTATGGGACACTGCATTTTTTCGTTTCAATTTTGTTTTTTTGTTCGCTAGGTTTCGCCTCAACTAGTTATGCACTTGAGAAAAAGTCGAGGTTAGCAGCATTGGCATTAATTATTGGTCTTGTTTCTTGGATACTTTATGGTCTAAGTTTTTACGAGTCTGGAATTGCTGTTCCCGAAACAATTTCATCGGTTGCAACTACCTCATGGGTCATAAAATCTGCTATAAGCCGTCTAAGTTTGAAATAAGCCGTATAATTATACTTGATTTTGCAAAATTTTTATGCTTTTCAAAATTTGTAATATTACGAAATTGGCATATTACAATTATTGATATATGTCATGATTTGGAAACTTTTTGTGCTTCCTAGGATTTCGCTGTTACTGCTTTAACTGGTTTGCTTTGATTATGGTTTTCTGTTCCAATTGGGATCCGGGTCAGTCCTATTCTGGTTAGTTTACGGCAGATGTGGTTTAATGATTCTTCTGTGCCTTTTAGCAGGTTTTTTCCTTCAGGGGTTAGGGAGTATACTTTTTTTGGGCGTTCGCAGTTTAAATTCCATTGGCTTTCTATGTATCCATTCTCTTCTAGGATGCCAAGTAGAGGATATATTGTACTTGGACCAAAATACACTCCAAAGTTTTTGCGTATGCTTGTAATTATGTTGTATCCATGCATTGGTTTTGTTTTCAAGAATTGCAGTATTACTAGATCAAGAAGGCCTCTCATGAGTTTTATTTCTACGTCTCTGAGTTTTTCTTTCATTTTTGCATTCCTGTATTATTGCTTAACAGTTCATCAGTTTTACACGGATACAATATGTACTTTTTATGACATATTATCAAATCTTATATATGCGGAAACAAGATATAAATCTTCTTGCGACTGCTAAACATAAAAAAGCATATTTGAGCATACGAAAAAAAGCAAAATGATTAACAATTTAAATAAATAACATCATCTTAATTATCATTCAACTTAACAGGAATCAGAAAAACTTGACTGAAAACCCCAAAAACCAATTTGTTCAACGCATAGCCAAAAATTTTCTCGACATATTGATTTTACGGCTCATTCAATCAGAGCCAATGTGGGGATATAAATTGATCAAAAAAACCAAAACTCTTTTTGGCATAAAACTAAGGCATGGGGCACTTTATCCACTTCTAAACACTCTGGAATCAGAAGGATATGCACAAAGCGAAAAAATAACCATAAAAGGGCGAATACGAAAAGTTTACTACATTACTCAAAAAGGAACCCAACTTGTTGACGCTTATTATGATTTCCTGAAAGAACAACTAGAAAAATTGGATCTTCAAGAGGAAAACAATAATGGAACCTGATACTTCACAAGAAGAAGTTGTTGAACAGTTACAAAAACTCCTTTATGACCGTGGAAACAAAGCTTTAACACTTGCCCGAAAAACAGTTTTAGACGAAAAAATCGAATCCAAACGAGTAAGAGACGCTTTACACTATTTTATTACCGATTATTGGAATGACGTCACACGCCCTGCTCTACTTTCGTTAGTCTGTGAATCCGTGGGTGGAGATCCCGAATTGACTACGCCTGTTGGTGTTTCAATGACTCTAATTGCCGGGGGCATCGACATTCATGACGACATTATTGATGAATCAAAACGCAAAGGCTCTAAGTTTACTGTTTATGGAAAATACGGCAAAAAAATTGCACTTTTGGTTGGAGATGCCCTCATGTTTAAAGGGTTCACTTTGTTGTATGAGACCCTTGGAAAAGGAATTACATCGGACCAAATTGCTACTATGAGCAAAATAATTAATCAAACATTTTTTGAACTTGGGGATGCAGAAGCTCTGGAACTTGATTTTCGTAACCGTGAAGATGTAACTCCTGAAGAGTATCTTTCTGTAATTCGAAAGAAAGCAGCAGATGTTGAAGCTCATACTCGAATCAGCGCCATGCTTGGTGGGGCTTCTTCAGATGAAATTGAAGACCTTGCAGAGTACGGTAGGATATTGGGCATGTTAGTGATTTTACGTGATGAAATGATTGATATGCTTGATCCAAAAGAGACAATTCATAGAATAAAAAAAGAGCATCTTTCAATGGCAATACTCTATGCTTTGCAGAATCCCGATATGAAATCTTCGATATCTAACTTGTTAAACCAAACACGGAACTTGAAGGATGCCGACAATCTTTCCTTGTTAGTTGATGCTGCAGATGGCTACAGTAAAATGAATGCTTGTATGCAAAGCTTGGCCAATATTGCTTATAAGAATATAGAAAATGCTAAGTATAACAAAAATTACTTAGCTTTAATTATTCAAGGGATGCTTCTCCCTGATTGGAGAAGTTATTTAACGCCAGAAATAACGGACAGGTAGTTTCTTCTGCATTTTAATCACGTGTCTATGTGTTCTACACATATACCTATATAAGATTTGTTCAACAAATCTACAAAAAAACACAATAAATAGATGTAGAATCTGGTTTTATGTTTCTAAATTCTTAATTGTTACGATGTAATCAGTACCTTATGGGCAGTGCATAGCGTATGCTTAGAACATTCTTAGGTGAAAATATTATCGGCAAAAGAAGCTTTCTTGTACTGACCATTCTGTTCTTAAGTGTTTTTGGCTGGTTCTTTATGACCTTGCCTGTTATTGAACAAATGCTAGGTCCAGATCCTGAATATCAAGTAAATCTTGCTGTCTGGGCTGCATTTTATTTATCGATCATTGGGTCGAGCATATTAGGTTCTTTGTTTTCACAGAAAATTGGAAAACTTAAATTCATTTATTTGTGGGCTATCCTAGGAGTTGCTGTTTCATTTTTACCTGTAATTATCAATACCGCTAGTTTCGAACAGGTTTTTGGGGTTTCTTTGTTTTTGGGTGTCTCCTTTGGTTGGGGTGTGCCTGCATTTTTTGCCTATTTCGTAGAAAGCACAGTTGTGGAAAACCGAGGGCGAGTAGCTGCAATAACCTATTTGATCGCTACCCTTTCTGTTCCCTTTCTTTCAATTGTTGTGTCAGAATTTGATTTTACGATAGTTACCGTTTTCTTTGCTTTTCTTAGGGGAACTAGTTTGTTCATATTCTTTCTTAAACCCGATAAACAGCTTTCTTCTGATGTACCGAAGGATGTTTCCTTTATGGAAATTCTAAAAAATCGAACCTTTTTGCTTTATTTTGTTGCATGGTCTATGTTTCCTCTTATTGATAAGTTTGAGCGCGTTCTTGTAGATAATTTTCTATCCATTAATTATCCCAATTTGATTAACGAAATGGGTATTGTTGAACCATTGGTTGCTGGACTATCTATATTGATAGCAGGAATTTTATGTGACCGTATTGGAAGAAAAAAAATTGTCCTTTCTGGTTTTGTAGCCATAGGCATTGCATATGGACTGATTGGTATTCTCCATAATATTGAATTCCTTTGGTATGTCTATTTCATTGTTGATGCCATTGCTTGGGGAATCTTTTCCTTAATCTTTTTTATCGTTTTGTGGGGAGATATTGCCCAAACAAAAAACAGCCAGAAGTTTTATGCCGTCGGGAGTATCCCATTTTTTGTTGGTAGCATTATTCCATACTTGTTGCCCGCATCAATAGTTGAAGCTATTGAAATTTATGCTGCATTTTCAGTGGCTGGCTTTTTCTTGTTTATTGCCGTTATGCCTCTGGTCTTTGCCCCTGAGACTTTGCCTGAAAAGAAAATTGAACTTAGGCGATTGAAAAATTTTGCTGAAGAAGCAAAGAAAGCTAGAGAAAAGTTCGAACAAAAAAAGAAGTAAAAAATAAAGTTTAGAATTGTTCGACTTTTGTGGCTATGTTATTTAAAGTCTCTGTGAATGGATGATCGGGGCGTTCTTCTGAGAATATGAAATTTCCTGCTGCCCGTAGTACTTCGCAGAAACATGGTATTGTTGCTAACACTGGTAAGCTATGAATTTCTTTGATGCGTTTGTTGAATTTCTTTTCCTCCTCTTTTGAAGATAGATAATCTGCGATTACTTTGTTGATTAGGATTCCTGTCTTCTTTTCGAAGAGATCATAAAGTTCATTGGTCATACGTTGGCTGCCGATAATGTCTGATGCATCTAAGCTTGTTACGACTAATACAATATCTGCAGTTACGATTGCGTTTATGGAAGAATATTGAAGTCCTGGGCTTGTGTCAAAGATTATGTAATCAAAATTGCCTTCGTTAAGAATTGCTGCTCTGAGTGACAGAAGTCTACCTAGTGCTTTCATTTCCCATTTTCTGTCTTTTGCGGTCATGTCTCGGATGGCTTCGGTGGTGGGATTTGCTAAGCCTACTGTTAATTTGCCGCCGTTATTGTGTTGTTTTACGTCCACTAGAACTTTGTCGATTTCGCATACGCCATTAAGGTAATCATTAAGCCAGTGGTCTAGTTTTTCTTTTTTAAATATGGCATGAAGACTTGGGGCTCGAAAATCCAAATCCATTAAACAGACTTTTTTTCCTCGTCTGGCATATGTAGCTGCCAAGTTTACTGACAGTGATGTTTTTCCAGTTCCGCCTTTGTATGAATGAATTGCAATTATTTTTCCCATTTTTTTATGTCTCCTCTCTGTCAACGTAGAAGTATGCCTTTCGGCCATCTCGTTCTTTTTTCATATATCCCATGATCACAAGTTGGTTTAGGTATCCACTTTCTACTGCTCTTGCTCGTTTTGTTTGTTCTGCTACTTCGTCAGCTGTCGCTTTTTCTAGTTTGCAAAGGGTAACTGCTGTTTTCCTTAGATGATCAGGAAGGGAAAGTAACGTCATTACATCTAGGGCTTCCGGTAAGTTTTCGGGGAGTTCTTTTTGTCCGTGTTTTTGTATTTCTATCATTACGTCGATTTTATCGTTGAGTTTCTCAAGGTTCTCTCTGATTTTTTCCAGCAGTTGTGTTGATTTTGTGTCTATTTTCCTGTAAGCTGCCATGGTTTTGGTCCTAAATCTCTTTTGGGATCTGAACTATTGTACTACAAATAGTTTATTAAATCTTATGATATGATACTTCATATTGTTAAACTGAAAGTGCAAGTTTGGAAACTTGAACTGAAAAAATTAGTGAATAAAACAAAATAAAAATGTAAAGACAAAGGAAAAAAAGGAGTTCCTAATAAAGAGATGCAGGCAATTTTGCCTGTCCTTCTTCAACGACAGGTAGCATTACCTTCAATTCTCTGAAGTATTTTAGAACTTTTAATCCCTTTTCTGAAACAACGAAAACTATCCTTTTCTTGCCAACGGTTTTTTCCTCTACAAGTTCTTGCTCAATGAGGAAATCTAGGTACTCTTTGAGTACACTGCAGTTCACGTTAGCTTTGTACATGATGTGCGTTAGCTTAAGTGGACCTTTTTGTGATAATACTCTCAGGATATCGATATACATTTCAAGTTTTGACCTTCGCAATGTTAACGCCTCTTGATTTTATGTTCCCAATTTTTGTATATATTATTTATGGATTCTTAATATACTTTTTACAGTTATTCAGTATATACTGTAGATTTTGATTGAATTCTCTGGAAAACGGTTAATCTATTCTGGAATGCAGTAACCATATCATCGGCCAGAATAGTTTGCAATTCTGGTGTAAGTGTATGGATTTCGTTGGTGAATGTTTCCATAATCATTTTTTGTAGCCGTTTTCGGCTTTGAATTGAGCCCAATTTTTCCATCACAATTTATCTCCAAGCTGTATTGACGCTAACTGTGCTTTTGGTATTTAACTGTCTTATGAATTCAGCGTTCATATCCAAAATTTGCTGATTTTATGGGAATGCTAGAGGCAAGGTTTTGGTTTAATATGTTGTCTGTTTAGGGCGGAGATAACGAGGGATGAATCCCGGCACATCATTTTTGTATTTGAGGTACCTTTCTCCATATTTTTCGATCGCTTCTTTTTCTTCTGTTTTGGAGAGTCTATAATAGAGGATGACTACGACCGGCCATAGGGCAAGCATGATGATGGTTAGCCATTGTATGTTCATTCCTAAGGTTATCAGGAAAAATCCCAAGTATTGGGGGTGGCGTATGTATCGGTACAATCCAGTGGTGACAAGTTTGCCTTTGCCTTCGTAGATTTGTTTCCATCCGTAGATTACTAGTAGTATGCCAATGCCCATGACAATTTTTGAGATGTTAAACACCCAGTGGTGGATCATAAAGGCGGTTTCTTGTCCTAGGGATTGGGTTAAAAAGAATTCAATAGAATAAACTTCGTTGTATCCGAACATTCCCATAAACACGTACATTGTTAATGGCAATCCGAACATTTCAGCAAAAAAGGCTACAGTAAATGCCAGATACACACTGCTTGGGAGTCTGGCTACTTTTCTTCTGAATTGGATTGTGGCAATAAATATACTAAAAAAAATAACATTAGCGGCAACCAATAACCATTGGTTCCAACCAAACGAGGTCAAGGTCAAATAATACAAGAAAACACTAACAACACTAACAATAACGATGAACAACAAAATGCTCTTGATTTTTTTTGTATTAATTTTTGTAGCCTCCCTTTGTTCATCAAAAATATTTAGAGTTGTTATCTAAAAACTTTTTTTGTCAAGAAACATTGACCAAATTTTTTGTAAACTAGTCAAGAAACCTTGACTATCAAATTAAATGCCAAAATTGAACCTTTATTTTTAGTTGCCTGCTGTGCAGAAAAAATAATAAAAATAGTTTTAGGATATTTGATTTTGAAGTTATTTTGAAAAATAGGCAAAAATTGTTTTAGGTTATTTTCCCACTCGGCTGTAAACGGGAATAAAAGTCTGTAAAGGGGTGGAAAAATGTAGGTGATGTTAATTTAGACATTTTTGATTTACTTGTTTATGATTACAGTTTGTGTTGGGTATGCGAATTCTATTTTTTCTTTTTCGAATTCTTTTTTGAGTTTTAGGTTAATTTCTTGTTGGGTGTCCATGTATTTGTTATAGTCCGAAGTGTTCACGTAGTATACTACTTCAAAATTCAGGCTAAAATCGCCGTATTCTTTGAAATGTACTCTATCAAACTCTACTAACTCAATTGAACTTATAACTTCTTTTGTTATTTCCAACGCTTTTTCTAGTTTTTCTGATGATGTACTGTAAATTAATCCATAGTTGAATTGCACTCTTCTGCGTTCCATTTTTTTGTAGTTATGAATTTGGGCTGAGGTTAATTCTTGATTTGGAATTATTACTTCTTCCCCCCATAGGCTTTGAATTCGGGTGCTTCGGATTCCAACTTTTTTTACTACCCCTAAGTTATCACCAACAATAATGAAGTCACCTATACTGAATGGTTTATCAAAAAATATTGAAAATGAAGCAAAAATGTCACTCAAAACATGTTGGAGCCCAAAGGCAAGAACGATTCCGGCTACTCCAAAACTTGCAACTATTGTGGTCATGTCGTAACCAAAAAGAGTAATAATGTACAGAAAGGCTAGGCTCCAGAGTATTACTTTTGATATTCTCCCAATCACATTTGCTACTGAACGCCCATTTTCTGGATCTTTTTCTTTTGTTACTTTAACTATTCCGTAATCGACTACCTGTTGTAGGCTTTTTATGATAATGAAAATAACAACTATCGGTGTAGCATAACCAAAAATCGTGGTTATAATCACGGGCAGTTGGATAAAATTGATTGCCAAATATGTGGCGAAAAATACGTAGAAATGCCATCCTATGTTGTCAACAATTTTTATTATTACATTGTCAATTTCAGCAGATGTTTTGTCTGCAGCGTGTCTTAGTCTTTTGATTACTTTATATTTGATTGTTTTGAAAACGATTAGTGAAACAAAAAAAACTGTTATTGCCAAAAGGTAGTCTCGTAAAGCATTGTCAAATATTGTGTAACTCAAAATTTCGTTTAACGTCATTAATATCTTGTTGTTGCAACGTAACATTCTTAATAAATATTTTTCAAAAATTATTTAATTTGGATATTTTTTTGTTTTTCTGTTGTTAATTATTTGACAACAATTAGGAATATGAAGTAACTCTACTCTTTTTTCGTAATTTTAACAGGTTTTTAATATGTTGGATATGTATAATGTTATTTTTTAGTATAAACATAATCCCAACATTAGCATTATTATTTTTTTTTAAAAAAAAACCCCATATATTTGATGGGTAAAATTTAAATGAAAAAAAAATAAACTGTAACTGTAATTGCATAAGCAAAACTGATGTGAAACTGATCAAAATTTTGTTCACATCGCGATTTAAACACTTCATTTACTCCGTTTGTTGTAATTAGCAACTGATTTTGTTCAAGTTTAATGGCTTCATTATTGAGACTTTTCAGCTCAAGTGCGTATGATGGGTAACATTTACCTTTTTGTTGCATGTTTCGGATTCACTTGCCTTTTTGCAGAGTTGACTGAAAATGGAAAGCCAAGATATTCCTCAAAGTGATGGTGCAGCAGAACAAGAAATTATGCTGTTGGAATCTGCTTTGTATGTTGCTGGGTGCCCGTTGGATTTACGAACATTGTGTAATGTTTTAGGAATCAGATCAAAAGACAAAGCATTAAAAACAGCCCAAACTCTAGTGGAACAATATAACGCCTATAACGGTTCAGACGTTGTTGGAGCAAAGGTCTGTGTGAACGGAACAGAATGCGTAACAAACAATTCAGGGTGGGCAGGTTTTAATGCTTTTTACGTTTCTGCTGGTAAACGAGTATGGACTGTTACAGATTTAACCCATTCAACAGTTACTGGATACAAGGTTACTGCTGCAACTCCAAATGTGGTTTGGGATTCAATTGTTATTGATGTGGAAGTTTCTGCTACTGCCTTTGGATCAATGAGGTTTACTGTGAATGTTGTCTCTGGTTATGATTGTCGTTCAGTTACTGGGGCAAAGGTTCTAGCAAATGGAGAAACTTGCACAGAAACCAAACTTGGTGTATATGAAATACAGCTAGGTTCATGGAATTCAATTCAGCAAGTGACCATAGTTGTTGAACGGTTAGACGCGTCCACATGGTTTTCAGGTTCTTTTGATAATTTTTCAAATATTGTCCTGTATGTTGCAGTCGTTGCTACGGTGATTGCTATTAGTATTATTTTTTGGATGCACCACAAGTCCAAAACTATTGAATCGAAGTAGCTAGATGTTTTTTTTGCATAAATATATAATTGACTGATTACTAGCCTGATTAGATTTGGTTATTTGAGGCGAGAACACGTTTTGGTGGATAAAGCCAAAGACTTGGGCAAAGTTTCAGCCAAAGGCGGATTTAACCTATTTTGGGGCATCGCTCTTTCTTCTGTGATTACCGCCTTGGGTATAATCCTGATTGGACGGGACCTAACAGGCGAACAAATGGGCTTAGTTTCTATTGTTTTGATTGCTCCTAATCTCATCAAGACCTTTCGTGACCTCGGAGTAGACCAAGCAACTATCAAATACGTTGCACAGTATCGGGCTGAAGATAAATTAGACAAAGTTAAACAAATTATAGCTTCAGAAGTCCTGTTTGAATTACTTGTTGGATTCGTGTTGTTTGCATGTTCTTTTTTGCTTTCAGGATTTTTTGCCCAAATTTACGACAGACCTGAAATCACTGGGCTGATTCAAATTGCATCCATCATCATTTTTGCAGAAGCCCTGATGAAAGCAGCTCAATCTGCTTTTACGGGTTACGAAAAAATGGGGTTATACAGCGCAATGCTGGTTGTGCAATCGGGGGTTAAAACTGGCTTGATGGTCTTGCTTGTAAAATTGGGCTATGGCGTATATGGTGCAACTTTAGGTGATGCTACATCCTATTTAGTTGCAGGAGCCCTTGGAATGATTGGTTTGTATTTTGCAGTTTATCGGGGCTTACACAAGTTTTCGGGACCGTTGCAGATAATTTCTACATTGAAGTCTATGTTTCGGTATGGAATCCCCGTGTCCATTGCATGGACTATTAACGCTTTTTTAACACAGTTTTACAGTACCCTTTTAGCTATTTATAGTTCAGATTTAATCATGGGCAACTATTTCATTGCCTTGAGTTTTTCGGTTATCTTAACTTTCTTTGTGGTTCCCCTGAATACTATACTGTTTCCAGCCTTTTCTAAAATCAACCAGCAAACAGAGTCTGAACTCCTTAAAATAGTTTTTAGGTCATCTGTAAAATACGCTACCCTGATTGTTGCACCTGCTACACTGGCGGTGATGGTTTTGGCGCAACCTGCAATTTACACCTTGTTTGGGGACAAATTTGAGTTTACTCCCCTGTATGTTGCCTTGTATGTAGCTATCTACTTGTACACTGCAATTGGCAGTTTAAGTGCAGGAAACGTAATCAACAGCCAAGGACGAACTGAAGTCAACCTCAAACTAACCCTGATAACCGCCGCAATGGGGTTATCCCTGAGTTTAATTTTGATTCCCCTGTTTGGCGTTATAGGGCTATTGGCTACTTACCTTGTTGCTGGAATCCCCAGCACCTTTCTAGCCCTTTGGTGGATAAACAAACATTACAACGCCAGCATAGATTACTTATCTTCAGCAAAAATTCTAAGCGCATCCACAGCAAGCGCAGCAGTAACTTTTCTTGTAATTTCTCAACTCCAACAAGCCAGCTGGATAAACCTCATACTGGGGGCAGTGGTATTTGTTGCCGTGTTCCTTTTTATGGCGCCTCTGTTTAGGGCAATAAACAGAACAGACATCCAATATCTCAAAGAAACAATAAACGCCCTTGGGCCACTTTCAAAAATCTTGAACATTCCGTTTACTATATTAGAAAAACTAACAAACATATTCCAACCCAGTAATAAGTAGTTTTTCTATAAAACTTTTGCAGATTGTATATCAAACTTCGTACGTTTACAAAGATTAAAGAGTGCAATATCTTTGATTTTTGTCAAATGCTTTTAGCTATGTGTTGTTAACCTAGGTGTATGGTGGCTGATGTGGCTAAATTCACTGTTGTTTCTGCAAAGTTGCCTGTAGACCTTTATCAAGAACTAGCCTTACGGATTCCCGAAGGAGATCGAAGCAACTTTATCCGGGAAGCGATATTTGAAAAACTTGAGCAAACTCCCCGGGCAAACAAATTATTGGAACTTGAAAATAACCTTATTCAACTCACAAAAACAGTTAACACTATTAAAAACAGCTTAGCCAAACTTGAGATTTTAGCCCATGAATCTGGAAAAACAAATCCATACGTTTTTTGTGTGGACAGCATCGACCGCAAACTTGTAACTTTTCTTATCGACTACAGGGGTGCCACGACCCCTGAAATTGCTGAACACCTAGAAACTAACAGGTGGCTTGTATTAAACAGGTTACGTAAACTTGAAAAAACGTCCAAAAATCAACTGGGAAAACCAATTGTCGAATACTACGCTGGACAAAGAAATGGTAAATGCAAAGCATGGTGGATAAACGAAGACCTAATAGAAACATGACCTACAGCTTGTTGTATGGAACTGCTGTAACAATCCTTATTTTATAGAACATGACTGAAACAATGAACACAAAGGGTCCGTAGCCCAGCCAGGATTAAGGCGCCGAACCTCTATAAATGGTGTGCAAGCCTCCGAAGCCGGAAATCCGGGGTTCAAATCCCCGCGGACCCGCCATTTTAGAAGCGAATACGTAATATGCTGTACCTTTTTACGTTCCCTTCTTTTTTGTTTAATCGAATTTTTGGAGATTTAAGTGATAAATGAGCAGACTGTAACTTGCGAAAGCTGTGACAGCAGGTGGACTTTTGTGGGTTTTGGCAATTAGATAATTGATAGGCTGCTGAGTTTGGTCCTTATGTTCTGAGGAAAAATTGACGAAATTCAAAATTCCAAGAACATAACAAAAGAATCTACAACATTGAGTATTATAAACTTCCCAGACGTAAAATTTAAAACTCAATAGTTGTCAGCAAAAATAAAAAATGCTGCTTGGAATAGGCTACTCTTCTTCTTCCGTTTTTTTGTTGAAATTATTCTTTAGCATACTGTCGAAATAGTCATGGAAGAAGAACCAGAAAGCGAAAATACCTATGGAGATTCCTACTCCAATTGACAACCCTGTGGTTAACGATTGTTTCACGTGATCACTAAGGGCTGTGACATCAATCAACATAGCTGTGACCAGAAGCAGGACTAACAACATAGCGTAGCTTTTCAGCCTGCTCTCAACTTTTATTCTGCCTATGAGCAAATTAAAGATAGTGAGAAAAATTATGGAAATAACCAATATGCTGACAATACGGGCACCATAATAAAGACATTCGTTGATAAATTGTAAATACTGAGGACCGAAGAATACGTTGGTTATGGCGTAAATAGCAATCAAGACTACACCTAAATCAGCTAAGAATATTAGTAATCCGTCAGTCGTGAAAGGGAGAGAAAAACCAGCAAACCTCTTAAACATATCATCCAGTTTTACTAGTTTCAACACCCTTTTGAAAAAATAGTTCAAAACTTTAATCATCACGAAAGTTATCGCGGTGATTATTAATGCTAGGAATATATTGGGCAAAAGCTGCAAAGTCTCCACTGCAATTTGGGCGAGTGCTTCTCGCAACATATCAAACAAATTTTCAGCAGCCAACTGATATCGCCTCTGAGAAAATTAGCATATCTTTGTTGATAACTTTTGTTTCACCACGCTATTAAGTATGTGGTCACATTACTAGCAGCCACAGGGTACGATATATCACGTACAGAGCGACTAAAATAATTGAAAAGCCAAGCAGTTTGAGTGTGGTCAATATTGTTTCTTTGGAAAAATGAACGCTAATCCGATAGCCCGAGATGCTAGTGGTGTATAAGATTTGGGAATAAGTGCTAGCAACATCTTCAGGAACCACAGCAACCTCAGGGATAGTAAGGAATGCCAAGCCGACAGATGCTATTCTTATGGCGAATACCATCAAAAAGACTACAAAATAATTTCCCATAGAAATCATGCCTAAAGGAGTGGCTATTAACATAGCTGTATTCCCAAGTATTATGAGTAATATGCTTGATTTAGCAGCCCCGAACCATTTTGTATATCTTGCAAAAAGAAATACGCCTATGAAGTTGGCGCCGGTGAATGAAAAAGAGGCAAAAGCGTTTATTCCAACATGAAGTTCGGGCCAAGGGATCCACATTATCAAAATGGGCGTCAACGCGTTCAAAGCAAGCACAACCCCCAAAGTCTTGAAGGTGCTTTTTCTCCAAAGTAACGAAGCTAGTATGCTTGCGGATGTTCCCGCGAGACTCATGGAGGCGGCTAACCAGTCAGGACCTATCAGCTGATTCATTACGTAGGGAACCCACGCAATATCAACAAGGCTGCCTGAAGCCATCAAAACAACAACATAGGCAGATGTTGAAAATATCTTCTCAGGCTTTTCAACGACTTGAGGATGCAACGAGCCTTCAAGATTTGACAAATCCAAAGAGAGAATAAGAAACGTCGATAGTAGACCGATAACTGAGCCTAAAAAGAAAATTGCTAAGAATTTAGTTTCTTCGGGCAGGAATGCTAACAAGAAAACACCCATGCCAAAGCCCAAGACGCTGGAAAGGCCGCTCAACGCAGTTCTCTTTGCTGTCACTTCCCGTACGTCCGTTTCCGTCAAAGAGCCGTATATGGCGAACACAGAAAATTCCTATTAGAGATGAAAGGAGGGTGAAAATAGTGAACAACCCAATGACCAATAAACTGTTGGTTGCAAAGGGCATTAACAACCAAACAATTCTTTCAAGGACATAAAAAATGGTTAATTTTAGTTTTACCTTATTGACTACAAAAGAAAGATGCTTATACAAAAGAATACTGATCAGCAAGGATACAGCTGCTGCCACAAAAAGTACCAACGATATCTCTTCAACGCGGTATTCTAGGAAGCTTAAGTATATGATAAACAAGCCTCTGGTCAGAGCTATGTAAGCACCTGCGAACAGAGCTTCAAGTATCAAAAGCCACTTAAACCTGAAAAACTCCATCTTCATTTCAGCCGCCTTTGAGTCCACTAAATCTTTTAACTTTAAAAGGTTAATACAATTTTTTGCTTTTAATATGGAACAAATAATTGTCTTTTTTATAAAAACATAACCGTATACCTGCCGCGTTAGCAGCAGGGTGAATATAGATTCTTGTTTTTGTGGCGGTCTTAAGATCTTTCACCATCAAATAAATGAGGTGCGCGAGCTAGAGAAAGCGAAAAAATGCGCTTATCCCGCCAATTTTTGCTCAACTATTTAGTGGAATACATAATTAGATGCAACTTTTATTATGTTTGTGGTTTTGTTGCGTTTATTTTTTCGATTTCTTCTGTTCTTTTTCTAACTGATTCGGCAACAAATTCTGTCACGCTTCTGTAGCCTAGGTCGGTTCGGGTTTTAACTAAATTTTTTACTTTTAAATAAAGTCCTGAAGGAAGATTAACAGAGTCGTATCCTTTTACTGGCATTTTACCGTCACAAAGGCGAAAATGTTTGATGGCCTTTAATAGTTTTACTGTATCCTTGTCGTCAGTATGAATTAGATTTAATTGGTGAAAACAAACAATAGATCGCAGAAAAGAAATAAATGGAAATGATAATCAGCAACATTTGCTGAATTAGAAAAAACTTGTAAAAACTAGGGAAAATCATTGGAGCAACTTTTTAGTTCAATCTGTTCCCTTTTTTGTTTTTCTCATGAAAACCTTTAAAAATGTTGTAATAAAACGGAGTTTTAGAAAGAACTTGAGCGTTGGGCTCAGGAACAATTTAATAGTTCTTTCAATTCATGTCATAATGATGTTGGTGTAAAGCCATGGCTGAAATAGGATTAAGACCAAGAATGTTAGTCAAAGATGTAATGAGCAGCCCTGCAGTAACAACTCCTGAAGATACTACTGTGGACAAAACAGCACAACTAATGAGCAGTGACCGTTTAGGCTGTATTATAGTAACAAGCAAGGATGGAAACGCTCTCGGGATAATAACTGAACGTGATCTGGTAACACGGGTTTTAGCTAAAAACCTTAAACCTAGCAAATTAACTGCTAAAGAAGTCATGTCAACACCCCTAATCACAGTAGACCCTGAGGAAAAACTAACTGAAACTGCTCGTCGAATGAGTAAACTTGACATCCGAAGAATGGGTGTAGTCTACAAAGGAAATCTAGTGGGAATCATTTCAAGCAGAGATATTTTGGCAATAACTCCTGAACTTTTAGAAAATATGCAAGAAAAAGCTCGAATAGAACGAGATGTGGAGTTGGATGAAAACGATTCGGAATCAAATCCTTCAGCAGGATACTGTGAACAATGTGGAAGCTGGTCAGAAAACTTGGATGAAATTGATGGAACCTATCTTTGTGAAGACTGCCAAATGGATCTCTAAAGATTTGTAAGTTTGTTCGGGTTATTCCTAAATGGATCTTCAGTAAAACGGATGTATAAGCGTCCGAGCTTTGTTTTATTTTTTTTATTATTTGATTTGCCTGTATGCTTATAACATCTGTAATCGATAATTCTTTGAAGGTTTAATCGTGACAATCGACACTGTGCTTTACAATTGCAAACTTTATTTTGGTGGGGAACTAATCGAAGCAGGAATCGGAATTGATGGCGGAAAAATTGTCAAAATTGCTAAAGATTTGAACCTTCCTAATGGGTCAACAAGAATCAATCTGAACGGCAACATAATTCTTCCCGGATTAATTGATGGTCACGTCCATTTGCGTGATCAACAATTGGCATATAAAGAAACCTTCAAAACTGGGACTGCTGCTGCAGCCGCTGGAGGTGTAACTTCTGTAATCGATATGCCTAACAACAACCCTGTTACAATGGATTCTTTTTCCCTTAAACAGCGAATGAAATTAGCAGAAAACCAATTACTAGTAAACGTTGGTTTCAATTCAGCTTTTCCTAAAGACATTAATGAAATACCGAAAATTGTTGAAATGGGGGGCAAAGGCTTCAAAGTCTATTTAGCTGGAAAAATAGGAGGCGTTAACGTTGATGATGATCAGTCGTTAGTTAATGCTTTTCAGGTAGCTTCAGAAAACAGTGCTCTAATTTTAATTCATGCAGAAGATCGTGAAATAATTCAAACCAAAAAAAAGGAATTTGAAGTTTCAGGGCAATCGAATTTGATGTCTTATGTTAAATCCCATTCTCCATTGGCTGAAGCGAAATCAATACGACGCATTGTTTCGATAATAAAAAGATTTGATATCTCTGTTCATTTTTGTCATGTAAGTTCCAGGTTAGGTCTTGATGCAATTCTGGACGCAAAGAAAGCAGGATTGCCCGTAACTTGTGAAGTCACTCCTCATAATTTGTTTCTTTCTGATGAACAATATGCTGTTTTTGGCAGTCTTGCCCTCACGGATCCTCCTTTGCGACAACAAAAGGATGTAGCAAGCTTACAGACTGCTGTTAAGCATGGTTTAGTTGATATAATTGCTTCGGATCATGCCCCTCATGCTTTTACTGAAAAAAAAGCAGATTCGATATGGCAAGTTCCACCTGGTGTACCTGGACTAGAGACTACTTTGTTGCTTTTATTAAATAGGATAAACCAAGGACAACTGTCTTTTGCTGAACTTGTTAGATGTACAGCTCAACGGCCTGCAGTAATATTTCGATTGTCTAACCGGGGTAACATAAAGGAAGGAAATTGGGCGGACCTTGTAGTAGTCGACATGAAAATGAAACATAAAATTGATTCTTCTTTGTTTTTTTCAAAAGCAAAATATTCTCCTTTTGATGATCTCCAAGTTAAAGGCAAGCCTACAAAAACTTTTGTAAATGGAATTTTAGTTATGGATGACAGACAAATAGTTACGAAAGTTCATCCTGGAAAACTGTTATAACCCTATTTTTTGAGTTAGTTTTTATAGAATTATCTTCTATTTTTTTGCTCTATAAAATGGTTTCCTGATTGTTTATATATTTACTCCGAATTATTCAATTTAACGTAAAAACCAGTGAAATGTGATCCTTGTCTGCTCCAATCAGGAGAGATTTCCGAGGATACAACATCTTTCCTGTTTTGAATTCTTGGTTATTTTTTTATTAATTAATTTTGTGAGTTTGTGTGCCAAAATGGGTAAACATAGAAGCCGTTTAAGAATAGTAGCAAAAATTCTTTCTGTAGTTGATTCTAACAACGGGGCAAAGAAAACTCAAATAATGTACCAAGCTTACTTAAGTTACAGTCTACTAGTTCAATACTTAAATGACGTAACTGAATCTGGATTAATTATTTGTGGAAAAAAGAATTGTTACGAAATTACTCCCAAAGGGAAAAAATTTTTAACAAAGTTTAATGAATATGCCAAATCCCAAGCAAATGTTACACAGCAATTAAACTACATTGAACATCAAAGGAAGTCATTAGAAAAAATGTGCCCTAACACTGAATTATCAACTGGTAACGATTCCCCTTTACTAAAAGTTGTCAAACAAGAGGCAAAATAGGAGTTAACATAAATGGTTTCTAAATCAAAAATTCTAATAGTTTCAATTTTAATAATTAGCGTAACCCTAGTTTGGTTAATTGCGCCACTTTTAAGCAATCTATTAACTACAAATAACGATCCATTTTCTGAACTCTGGTTATTAGGTCCAGAACGTACAGCAGAAAATTATCCACATAACATTACTTCGAATCAAAATTATGTTATATATTTAGGCGTACGCAATCAACTACATCTGGTTACAGAGTATTCATTACGTGTTAAACTATGTAACACCGTTAATCAACTTCCAAATTCGAGTACTGCTGAACCCAGCTCATTACCTGTAATTGAAGAGTTTAAATTCATTCTTTCGGATGAAGATGATTGGGGAACCTACTTGGCTTTTGCTCTAGACTTTGAACTAATTCAGCTTAATGTCACTCGAATTGAAAATGTTCGAATTAATGATATCACAATTCCAGTTAACTATGATTCGAATTGGGATTCAAACCGAAATGGATTCTATTCTATATTGCTTTTTGAACTTTGGACTTACAATGTTACCTCAAATACTTTTGCTTACACTAATCAAAATGTCTATTTGCATTTGAACATGACTTCATCAAATTTTGTTGTTTAACAATTGATTTTAAATCTTAAAAATTCTAGCATTAGGTGAAATTTTTGCTTAAACTTGGATTAATTGGTATGGGTAAAATGGGGCAACTCCATTTTTTAAATTCTCTACACCTAAAAAATGTCGAAATGGTTGCTGTAGCAGATAAACTTAAAAAAAATAGAAAGATGGCAGAAAGTTATAATGTAAAAACATATGATGATTACGCGCGTTTGCTATCGTCGGAAGACTTAGATGCCGTGATAATTTCTTTGCCAAATTTTCTGCGTGAGGATTGCATTTCTCAAGCTGCAGAAAGGGGGGTCGATTTGTTTGTTGATAAGCCTCTTGCTCGAAGTTTAGCTGAAGCACAACGGATTGATGCAAAAGTTCGTAAAGAAAATGTTAGGATGATGACTGGAGTAAACTACAGATACTATGATAGTGTTCAAAAATTAAAGAGCATGCTTGATGAGGGTCGAATTGGTGATGTAGTTTATGCCACCGCTGATCTGGTAATTAATGGACCTTTAGGTCACGGTCGTGTTCCTTCACCTGTTCCTGAATGGTGGTTAAGTAAAGAACAAGCCGGAGGTGGAGCTTTACTTGATCTTGGTTACCATTTGATTGATCTTCTCAATTGGATGTTTGGAGACCTAAAACTTGAATATTGCAAGTTAGGTCACCGATTTCAATTACCCGTGGAAGATGGAGCAATGGTTGTACTTAATTCCGGAAAGTCAAATGTCAACTGTTGTGTAAATGTTGGATGGTTCTCAAAGACAATATTTCCTAATTTCAATTTTCGAGTAAACCTACATGGAACTGTCGGATACAAATCCACCGATACTTTTGCACCTAAAAGTCTTCATGTTCACGCCGTCAAAGCAGGTGCAGGTAATTTTCTAAGAAGAATTACTGGAAAACCCTTGAAATATTTGTGGTATACCTATTATTATCATTCATTTTATTGTATTTTGGACCTATTTTGTAATGCACTTCAGAACGATACTGAACTTCCTGTTTCGTTGAACGAAGAACTTGAAGTTATGAAGATCATTGATGATATCTACAAACATAATGAGAGGCTGGTTTGAGTGTCTAAAGTTGTATTAACTTCTGTGCAAAAATCATTTACTGATCAGGGTATTCAGTCCACTGTTAGCCGTGCCTTTGAACTATTGGATTACAAATATCCCAAAAAGCTTGAAACTGTAATCATAAAAGCCAATCTCTGCTACTATTGGGATTATTCAACTGGAGAAACAACTGACCCTAGAGTTATTTCAGCAATAATTGATTACCTTAGAGCTAAATTTGGTCAAGACCTTAATATTATTGTGTCCGAGGCAGACGCCACAGCAATGAAAACAAGACACGCATTTAAAATACTTGGGTATGACAAACTTTGCAAAGATAAAAATGTTGAATTAGTAAACCTTTGTGATGGAGAAATTGTCGAAAAAGAGACTACAGTCAATGGAAAACCAATGGTTCTTCCTGTTCACAAAATCCTTCTAGATTCCGATCTTGTTATTAATGTACCTAAAATGAAAGTACACAATCTTGTTGGGATGACTTGTTCTTTAAAAAACATGTTTGGTGCAATTTCTAAGCCAAGAAAGTTTTCATATCATCCAAATCTTCACTCTACTATTGTTGGTATAAACAAATTGGTGAAATCTGATATCTGCATTGTAGATGGTCTAATTGTACATGGTAAATATGCTAAAAAAACAGGATTCATATTAGCAGGTGATGATGCATTAGCAACTGATTTTGTTGTTGCAAAAATAATGAGTTTTAATCCGCACTCAGTGAGTCACTTAAAATTAGCTGAAAAAGAAAAAGTTGGAAATGTAAACAATATTGAATTAATTGAAGATGGAATAAGCTTGAAGGCTGCAAAGCAAAGCTTTCCTCAAACCAGTTTTCTAGTTCACAAAATATCTTGGGCTTTGCAATTACGCTTATTGGATGTATATTTCAAACTTAGTGGTGATATTTGTCCACCATTTCTAAAAGCATAATTGCCATTTTTTAAATATTTATTAGCTGATAACTCATGTCGGATTTATTAATAATTTGGCTTGTTTTAGGTTCAATTTTTTTTGGTTTTCCAGTTATATATCGTATTTACATGGGGCATTTATCCTCACAACCATGGAATTTAAAAACAGATAAAAATTATTTTCCAACTGTTACGATTTTGGTTCCAACTTATAATGAAGCAGAAATTATTGATTTTAAACTAGAAAACTTGAAAAAACTGAAGTATCCACGGGAATTAATCCAAATTCTCTTGGTTGACAGTGGTTCGCAGGACAGTACACTAGAAAAAATTGAAAAATTTTTAAGAAATAACCCCTCCGTAAAATTCAAAGTAATAAAAGAGACAGAGCGTAAAGGGAAATCAAATGCGTTAAATTTTGCATTAAAGCATGCAACTGGGGAAATTATTTCAGTTTCTGATGCTGATTGTTTTTTATTGGATGACGTCCTAGAAAAATCTTTGAAATATTTGGCCGATCCAACCATAGGTGCAATTGTCGGACGAGAAGTAATACTAAATCCAAATCGTACTTGGGTTACAAAAAACGAAGCATTGTATCGCAGTCTAATGTCGTGCATCCGACTTGGTGAATCAAAATTTTATTCAACAATAATTTTTGAAGGGGGCTTTAGTGCTTATAAACGGGATTGTTTAGAAAAATTTGATTCCGAAACAGGTTGTGATGATACAGGAACAGCATTAAATGTTGTTCAAAAAAACGCCCGAACAATCCTTATTCCTGAAGCCACTTTTTTTACTGCTTTTCCAACTACCTGGAATGGAAAAATTACCATAAAAATTCGTAGAGGCAGTCAATTGGTACAAATCTGGACAAAATGCTTGATGTATTTATTAAGAAAAAGTTTAGTATTGCCTAAACGTATAGCAATATCTGAAATATTTCTACATGTTTTTAATCCAATAATTTTTTCTTTATTGGTTTTAATATCATTTTTCGTTATTTTACAATACCCGCTTCTTTTATTTGGTATAATATTTGTCCTAATTGTTCCTACAACAAGAAATCTTTTAGTTGAAACTGTACAAAATAATGTCATATTGTTGGCTGCATTCATTTCGTTAATTTTGAAACGAAGATTTGTAATTTGGCAAAAAGCCGATGAATCAAGACAAGAATTAACTCGTGAATTGCTTGAACAACATAATTTAATTTAGGCCACACTTTTTTGAATTCGAAAGGTCGCATTTATATGTTGAAACCAAGAGTGACTATTGGCATTTGTGTAAAAAATTTTGCTAAATACGTAAAGGATACACTAAGCAGTCTTAATGAACAAGATTTTCCACACGATCTTATGGAATTAATTATTGTAGACGGTTATAGTGAAGATAACACTGTAAATGTAATCAAGAATGATTTGAGTAAAACTGATTTAAAATTCAAGATTTTTTATGATGATAACGGTTTAGGAAAAGCTAGACAAATAGTCGTTGATGAAGCCGTTACTGAATATATCGTTTGGGTTGACGGTGACATGATACTGTCCAACGATTTTGTTAGAAAACAAGTAGAATTTATGGATATTAGTCCTAAAGTCGGAATAGCAAAAGGGAAATGTGGCTTGATTGAAGGTGGAAATTTGCTTGCCACCTTGGAAATTTATTCCCGTGCTGCTTCAAAAATGGTGGATTTCAACAATGAAAAAACTGAACGCTTTAAATCTTTAGGTACTAGTGGTTGTATTTATCGTGTAACTGCAATCCGAGAGGCAGGTGGTTTTGATGAAAACATCAAAGGCTACGGGGAAGATTTAGATGCTGAACTTCGTGTTAGAGATGTTGGTTGGAGCTTGTATGTAACTGATGTAACGTATCAGGATTATGAACGATATGGGATAACATTAAATTCCCTTTGGTCCAAATACTCGCAACGAGGGCGTGATTTACATTTATTTGCCCAAAAAAATAGAGGGGTACTAAATATTTTTAAAATGTCTCCACCTGCAGCTTTCCTTGGTGGGTTATTTCATTCTTTTACTATATATCGATTGAACAGAAAAAAAATTGCTTTTTTATTGCCTTTTCAATGTGGAATCAAGCATATGGCTTGGTGTTTTGGATTTTTTTCATCACAAATTAATTCCTAAATAATTTTTGTGCTTTATTTTTAATTAGTCTTAAACTTTTTTCCAAGTAAAATCCTGGTTTTTCATATTATCTTTTTTGTTTGTAAAAAAATTAACACATTTTTTTAAGGATGCCCACAAACTTGAAAGTAACTATTGGAGTTTGTGTAAAAAATTGTGAAGAACATGTTAAAAATGCGATAGACAGTATTGTTGCTCAGGATTATAATCATGATTTTATGGAATTGATTGTTGTAGATGGTTATAGTAAAGACAAAACACTACAAATAATTAATAAAATCCTCAAAAACGTTTGTTTTAGTTATAGAATTTTTTGTGAAAATGAGGGCCTAGGTCATGCAAGACAGATTGTTGTTGATAATTCACATGCTGACTATATAGTTTGGGTTGATGGTGACATGATACTGTCCAAAGATTTTGTCAGTACTCAAGTAGAGTTTATGGATAACAATCCCGAAGTTGGAATAGGAAAAGGTAAGTATTCTCTGAACAAAGGTTCTGACTCTGAAACCTTGGTTGCAATGTTGGAAAATGCAGAATTTTTGTTAAATACCCTGAATGAGGGAGAAAGCAATTCAAAATGTCTCGGAACTTCAGGTTGTATCTATAGAGTTAAAGCAATAAAACAAGTTGGTGGCTTTGATTTATCAATTAAAGGCGTTGGCGAAGATATGGATGCCGAAAACCGAGTCAGGCAATCAGGGTGGCTCCTCTATACCACAAATGCTAAGTTTTATGAAACCCGAAGGCAGACTTGGAATTCTTTATGGCATGAATATTTTTGGCATGGTCAAGGAAACCGTTACCTTTTTAAAAAAAATAATAATGTCATTAATCTCTACAAACTAATTCCCCCTGTTGCTATTTTTTTAGAATTGCTTCGGGTGCCTAAAGCTTATAAATTGCTATATAGAAAATCAGTAGTTTTATTGCCCTTACATTATCTTTTCAAGAGAATTGCTTGGATAATTGGCTTTTTGATTTAATAACTTTTTTACGATCCAAAAATTAATTGGAAAAATATTTTAGAGGAATAAAAATGGTAAATGTTGGTTTAATTGGTTGTGGCGGAATCGCCAAGCTCCATATGCAAGTCTATGATAGCATGAAAAATGTAAATGTAGTTGGGTTATGTGACTTAGATCTAGAACGTGCTAACTTTCTTGCCAAAAAACACAATGTTTCTGAAACTTTCAAAAGTTATGTCGAACTTGTCGAAAGCAAAAATCTGGACATGGTGGATATATGTACTCCTGTTTCAACTCATGCAAAAATTGCCTGTGATGTAGCCAAAAATGTTCCAGCAATTCTTGTTGAAAAACCAATGGCGTTAAGTGTCTCAGAATGTGACGAAATGATTAAGGAAACAAAAAAGTATGGAAGCAAGTTGTGCATTTCTCACAATCAAATTTTTCTTCCTTCAATACAGAAAGCCAAAAATTTTGTGGATAATGGTGATTTCGAACTTTTATCTTTTGCAACAACACAAAAGGAAAGTTTTGAATCTCTAAAATCTCACGAATTGGCTGCTGATTGGATGATTATGCCTAACCAAAAAGGAATTATCTGGGAAGTTTGCTGTCACCTTGCTTATCTTCAATTACATTTCTTACCTAACATAAGTGAAGTATATGCAATTGGAACTAAATCCAAACATCCTGTGTATGACCATTTTGCAGTACTTTTACGAACCCCTAGTGATACTTTTGGTGTTATCGAACTTTCTTGGGTTTCTGATGAAACTGAAATAATCTATGAGATTCGAGGAACTAAAGGAAAACGTGCACAAATATATCGCGATTTCGATTACTTCTTTGAGAATACCGTTGAACCTCCCTTAAAAAGTTCCAACGTATTTCGAGGCTTTTTTGCAGATGAAAAACGCATATTAAAAAAATGGAGCAATTTTGGGTTAAACTATTTCCAAAAAAGAAAAATGATTCCTCATTTACAACTCGTTGGAAAATATATGGAAAGTATTAAAAATGACCTTCCACCTCCGATAACGCCTCAAGATGGAAAAAACACAATCAACTTGCTTGAATGTATTGAAAAATCCTTAAACGAAAAAAGACCTGTGTCAGTAATTAACTAATTTTTAATTTACTGTCAAAGGATGTGGGTATGTATAAGGAGTGTACCCTGTTGGTGCATTTAAGAAATAATCTTTGTTTAGTACAGAGTTTGCGTTGTAATGAATTATTGAGGCGCCATTTAGTTGATTGTTCCAGATGTATGTATCACTTATGGCGCAATAACTTAGTTCATCATAGTTGCCCCAATCATTGTTTAAGTCCAATAGATATGGATAGCTACCATCTAGATAGTTGTTATAAACGAAAGCTGAACCACCCCGAATGTTAACAACCCATGGAGTGTTCCAAGTAGAATCATAATTTAGGAAAGTGTTTTCGTAAACTTCCATGCAACGAGTTCCAACAGCATACCACCGATTTCCTCCTACTTCTCTGTATGAGCCGTGACCGTCAACTGTTCCATGACCATAAGAATATTCAAAAGTGTTGTATCTTACAATTTGATGAATTCCATCATTTGTACATGTAGCATGTCGCCATCTACTGAAGTAGTTATCTTCAATCACAACCGTGTAATCTGTGTATTGCCCCCACACTTGACTTGTTTCTTCCCAAACATCACAAGCCCAACGCCTTAATCCAATAGCATAATCTAATGTTCTTGCCTCAAAATTCATAAAACCTATGTCACCGTAACTGTTAACAAAACGATTATGATCTATTACACCTGAAATTGTTCGTCTACTATGTTGGTCATTAAAGGAGATTCGAATTGCGCTTCCAGCCATGTCCTGAAAATTGCAGTGGTCAACTCTAAAATCTTTTAGCCCCGCAGTTGGATAATCGCTATATTTTGAATTTACCAAAATGCCTATGTACATATTTCTTGAATTAATGTTATGGAATCTATATCCAACAAGTTTAATTTCTGAAAATCTAAATGTGTTTTCTTGAACTGTTTCATCAATCTCAAATTTGAACCAAACTGAACCTTCAGGAGCTTCAAAAGGCATGTTTAATACGGTTCTCCACTCGATTACCTGTCCGTTGTTATCTTTTTGTGTTTCAGCACCAATAATATTTATACCACAAGGGACTACAACAGTTTGCCACGTTTCTCCAATTTCAACAAAATTAAATGTTCCAGACGGAATCGAAACGTTTCCCCCTCCCCAATTGTCTGAAATGTAATCTACCGCTGCTTGAATATCTTCAGCTGAACCCGATTCCGCTGTTATGTTTGAAGAAATAATTTGACCACTGCTTTTAATAATAATCCCGTTAGAAATTGAATAAACAATTGGATAAACAAATATGGATGCAACAATAGTGACTATAATCATAACTGATACTGCAAAAAAATGTTTATTTTGCAACTTTTGGTAACTCCATATCTACTTTTAGTTATTTAGCGAACCTAAATTCTTATCGAATGCAATTCTTGCTCTAGTAGTAAAGTGTTTTGCTTTGTTATAAATATTATATATTATTAAACAATATTAACTAGTAACAAACTTGGCAATTAACATGAACTGTATCGAGACTATGCTCTTTATTCAGTTGACCTTGAATGATATTCCATAACTGTTTTATATTTGATTTCTCTTTCTTTGCGAAAAATGTCTATTGAACTTTTAATTTGTTGAATTAGTTTAAAAAATGAATTGATGATTACTTAGTAACTTAACAAGGAAGTATGTTGATGAGTTTAGTCAGTTTTGTTAAAATCAAAAAAGATACCATTCATTCATTTAAAAAGGCAATAAATGATTCGTTAAATCTTATCGAGTTTTCTTTTCCTAGTGGCGCAAGAAATGTAGTAATTAAACCCAATTTATGTTATTATTGGGACCATTCGACAGGCGCAACTACTGATCCACGTTTTGCTGCTGCTTTAGTTGAAGTTATTCGTGAAAATATTTCTTCGAAAGTAAAAATATCTTTGGTCGAGTCTGATGCATCAGCTATGAAATGTAAATATGCCTTTCAAATGTTAGGGTATACAAAGCTTTCACAAGAATATGATGTCAAACTAGTCAATCTTTCTGAAGATGTTACTCAAACTGTTGAAACTTCTGCGGGAGGCTATAAAATTAAACTTCAAATTCCTCAAATAATTCGGGATGCTGATTTAAAGATTAATACTTCAAAAATTAAGTATAGTCTTCCCTCGATTCAGATGACATGTGCGCTAAAAAATATTTTTGGATGCAATCCATATCCTCGAAAATTTCAATATCATCCACGAATTGGAGAAGTTATAGTTGCTATCAACAAGGCAATGAAATTTGACCTTTGTGTAATAGGAGAAAATATTGCGTCTGGAATTAAACCACGAAGAATAGGTTTGGTGATGACAAGTAAAGATCCTGTAGCTGTTGATGTAGCTGCTGCAGAAATTGCTGGAGTTAATCCAAAACGACTAAAATTTCTCCAATTAGCTGCTAAAGAAGGTCTAGGTACAACTGATTACATTCAAAAAGGGGTTTCTATTGATTATTTTAAGGCTTTATATCCTAGTAAAACTCCAAGGTCTAAAGTCATGAAACAAGCTTACGAATTAATTGTGATGTTAGGTCTTAATAAAAAACTTGGGCTGTCCTAATATTGGGTGATTATGGCAAATGAAGAAAATTGGAATAGGAATTATTGGGCTAGGTTACATAGGTAAACTCCACATGAGGCATTCTTTGAAACTTCCAAATATCAATCTCGTTGGTGTTGCAGATTTTTCCAAAAAAGCTCAGAAAGAGGCCAAAAGTTTTGGCGTCAAAAAAATATTTTCTAATTATGAACAACTTTTAAAAGAACCTGAAATAGATGCAGTTATAGTTGCTTTACCTACCCATTTACATTTACCGTGTGCAAGAGATGTAGCCGAAGCCAGTAAACATGTTTTTCTAGAAAAACCTATTGCGCGAAGTGTTGATGAAGGGGAAAAGATTCTTTCTTATGTTCAAAAAAATTCGGTTAAATTAATGATGGGTTATCAATTACGATTCAATAAAGTTTTTCGAGACTTAAAAGATAAAATTGATGATGGGGTCCTCGGGGATGTTGAACTCGCGTATGCGACATTCATAAGTTCTGGTCCTTTTTTTCATAGAGCAGATTCTCATACTCCATTGCGTGTTCCAGAATGGTGGTTTAATAAGGAATTAACCGGAGGTGGTGCGCTTATTGATGTCGGCAGTCACCTCATTAACCTATTACGATGGTATTTTGGTGAAATTACAAATGTCAAATGTCATTTGGGTTATCGGTACAATCTGGATTTTGAAGATGGGGCAACATGTTTTGCAAAATTTGAATCTGGAACTACTGCTGTAATATCTGCTGGCTGGTTCTCTCAAGCCTTTAATTTAGGTGTGGATTGTTATGGAAGTGTAAATCATGCATTTGCTAAACACCTATCTCCAAACCGTTTAATTGCTGCCACACAGATGCTGACTACTGGAATGTCCGATTTCCATAGACCCCATTTTGATGAACTAAATTATTTTGCTCAGAGTCTGCTAGCCGATATTCAGCCTAATCCCTCTGGAAAAGATGGGTTAAAAGATTTGCAAGCAATATCACAGGCATACCAAAATAGCATGGGTTTAGATTAATTACACGGTCTTCTTATGGACCTTTTGTTAATAGCAAACCAATTATTCTTGAATTTTTATTTAACTTAAGTGAACTAATTAAAGTGAAATCGTCATGAATTCTGAAACTGGATCTAAATATAAATCTAAAACATTCTTTTTTTCTGTTCTAATACTATTCTTTGCTCTGAATATCGCCATATTTTTTGATATACCTATTGTACGACAAATGTTGGGTTTCGTATATCTTACATTTGTTCCTGGTTTTGTTTTTCTTAATTTATTTAATGCAAACCATTTCAACCGGTTAGAAACAATATTGTTATCTTCGGGCCTTAGCGTTGCATATCTAATGATTGCCGGCTTATTTGTTAATGAAATGTTCTCAATATTTGGAATTTCACAACCACTTTCATTGATGCCATTAATGGTTTTTTTGAACATACCTGTTTTGATCGGATGCATTTTAATATATAAAAACGATGAGTTTATCAAAATTGGAGAAAGTTCTGAAGGGAAATCAATTATACCTAATTTGCTCTTTTTTTCTCTTCCAATAATAAGTATTCTTGGAACAACAGCAGTAAATGTTCAAGGAGATAATTCAATCCTTCTTTTCTTAATGTTATTAATTTCTGCTTTAGTTATTTTAAGTGTATTTTCTGAGCGCTTTTTGCCGTCAAATTCATATCCTATTGCACTGTTTTTGATTAGCATTTCCATTCTTTTTCATTCTTCATTAATTTCTAGTTATATTGTTCCTTTTGGTTCTGACATTCCAGCAGAATATCTTCTTTTTCAAAATACGTTAACAAATTCACAATGGGCTTCGGTTCTTCCAACTTCAATCGGCTCAACAATGTTAAACACTTACAATAACATGTTAAGTGTTACAATTCTTCCAACAGTATATGCAAACCTGTTAAATATTGACTCCTTTATGTTGTTCAAAGTTTTATATCCCTTAATTTTTTCACTGGTTCCTCTTATTTTATATCAACTTTGGCAAGAGTATGTTGATAAAAAATATGCATTCATAGCCACCTTTCTGTTCATGGCACAAATGACGTTCTATACCGAAATGCTTGGTTTAGCTCGTCAAATGATTGCTGAATTATTTTTTGCTTTATTGTTGTTTATTGTTCTTAATAAGAAAATTCGACCAATCAGCAAGACGGTGTGTTTCATAATATTTAGTTTTGGGTTAGTTGCTTCCCATTATTCGTTGGCTGTGTTGTTCTTCTTTTTTATTTCTGCAGCTCTATGTTTTTTTGCTCTTATTAAACGTCCAAACACAAACATTACTGTCAGTCTTGTAGTAATATTTTTCATAATTATGTTTACTTGGTACATTTACACTTCAGGGTCAGCCAGTTTCATCACTCTATTAAATAAAGCAGATTTTGTCTCTAGCAAATTAGGAGGGTTTTTTAATCTAGCATCTCGAGGTACTGGAGTATTAACTGGTTTGGGGCTAACTGAGTCACCATCCATTTGGAATACTATTAGTAGAAATGTTGCATATATCGTTCAGGCATTCATTGTTGTTGGGTTCCTTGGGTTAGTTACTAAAATTGAGAAAATCAAATCTGAATTCTTTGTTTTCAGTATAATTGGAACAACATTTTTGGCTGCGCTCATAATAGTGCCCGGATTAGCAGACACTCTTAACATGACGCGGTTTTATCATATTTTATTGTTTTTTTTAGCACCTTTATGTGTTATCGGTGCAATTTATATCATGAAGATATTAAAACAAGAAAAACAAATTGCTGTTTGTGCATTATTGGTGATTGTATTAGTTCCATATTTCCTTTTTCAAACTAACTTTGTGTATGAAGTTACAGGAAATGACAGTTGGTCAATACCTCTAAGCGGATATCGAATGGACCCCCTTCGATTATATGGTCATTATGGTTATGCAGACGAATACAGCATTTATGGTTCTCAATGGTTAGCTAATAACGCTAATTTTACAGATACGTACTTGTATGCGGACAAAAGAACCCAAACTAATATTTTAACCATTCATGGATTGCTATATGGTAGTTATAACGTACCATTGACTAATACAACAACCCTTGCAGGAAATAGTTACGTTTACTTATCAACATTAAATGTTGTATATGATCTATTTCCTTATGACTATGACGTGTGGAATTCTAGTCAATTGAACTACAATTTTACAGATATGAATTTGATTTACAGCAATGGCGGTAGTTCGGTCTATAAAACCCTGCCTTAATTCTCTTTTTTTGTTTTGTGATAACCTTTTCATATATTGTATTAATTTTATTTTATAAATATTTTAATTCATAATGACAAAATATTGTTCAATATCTCAAGGAAGCTACATCTATTATGCCAAAAAAAATAACTGTTGTAATTCCTTCGACTGGTCGGGCAGCTTTACTTCAACATGCTCTTGATGGTCTTCGAACCCAAACTTTTAATGATTTTGAAGTTTTACTTGTTTTAAAACCTGGAGACGTTGAAACTATAAATGTTGTAGAACAATTCAATAAATACTTGGATATCCAGGTTCATTTTCAGAAACATCCCGGATTTATGCGCGCCGTCAATGAAGGTATTGATGCTGCGACTGGTGATTTAATATTATTTTTAGATGATGATGCTGTACCTAAACCAAACTGTATTGCAGAACATATTTCAACTTATGAACACAATGATGTTTCAGGAGTTTCAGGAAATGTCATTCCCACTTCCCTTGTAGATGGGGTTCTGAAACCTTATGAAAATTGTTCTGACATAGTCAGCATTTATGAAGAGCCTAAATTTCTTCGAAAAATTGGTCGCATCTTCTGGAATAAACCTCTTGAAGGTCAAGAAAATTTTTTAGCATATATTTCAAAAGCTGGATATTCTAAAAAAAACATCGATTTATTCTACCAAGAGAAATCTGACTCTCTGTTGTGTATGGGTGCAAACACATCCGTTCTTACTTCTGCTCTGAGTAACTATCGAATACCTACATCTTTTCTTAAACGTGGAATAGCTAATGAACAAGTTGTTGGATGGAATCTATGGAAGAAAGGCCATAGTATGGTTTTTAACTCAAAAGCTGTTGTATATCACATTCAACACGGTGAAACACTTAGTCGATTTCTTGATATTTCCAATATTTTTCAGGCAACAATAGAAAATGAACTGTTATTTTATTATCTTCTTCCAATGGAGAAGAAAGTTTCAGTGATGCACCGGGTTGTTTCATTAATGTATAATTCTCTGGTTCACCTTAAAAAGATCAAAAAAAACGGAAAATATGAACTATCAATTTTAAGAGCCATCTTGGTCGGAAACCTAATAGGAATCAAATGGATAATTTCCAGAAAAATTGGCGGTTCATATATTCCTAGTTACGATTCATTCTATCAATAATTTCAACTTTTTATCAATTTTACTAAAAATAACTGGGGTAAATTCATTGGAAACTCTAGAACAGATCCTTCTGCGTTATCGCGATCGAAGATTTGTTGTGGTTGAACCAGGGGGTAACCACGGAGATCGCTTGATATACAAGGGTATGCGAAAGAAACTGCGGCATCTAACTATAAATCATGAAGTTTTTCATTATAATGAATCGATAAAATTTCCTTTTTTTTCTAAATTGTATTTTGGATTATGGTGTCGATTTCTAAAAGCCTTTTTTTATTTTTTTAAATTTAACCAGAACTGCAGTAGACCGATTAAAAAGGTAGACCGTTGGATATATGGGAGAATTTTGAATCCTTTCAAAATTCAAGCAAGTTCTAGTGACGTTATTTTAATTCATGGTGGTGGCAACATGAATGATTTATGGCATGGAATTAGACTTCTCAAAAATATTATTCATCATCATCCAGATAATGTGTTAATTGTAGCTCCCCAAAGTTATTGGTTTGAAGGGACTTGTTTTCCGTCACTTTTTTCAAAAACTAGCCAAAAAATTTACCTTTTTTGCCGAGAGAAGATAAGTTATCAATTGTTAACTTCGCTGAATCTTCCAAAAAATGTTCATGTTTTATTATCTCCTGACACTTCATTATATTTGACGAAAGAAGACTTTCATGCTAACTCCGGTGAATACACATTATTTTGCTTGAGAACTGATAAAGAGTCAGCAATGTTTCAGCAGGAAGAAAATAATCAGTTGCTATGGCAGGTAACTTCAACTCGGTGGCAACCAAAAAGAAAAATACTAATGCAAGATCTTTCAATTTTCGGGAGTTTCAAAGATTTTGTGGCTTTAATTGAAGCTTCAAAAAAAGTATATACTGACCGTCTTCATGTAGCAATACTGGCAGCTATTTTGGGCAAGAAAACTGTTTTGTATCCCAATTCTTATTACAAAAACAAAGCCGTTTATGAATACAGTTTATCAAATTATCCTAACGTAATTTTTGACCCTTATCCCCCTTCTCCTGCTAAATTGAAACAAACCGTAATCATGTCGATAAATGAGTAGGTGAATACAATATCAAAAAAATATATTCGAATTGAACAAACACGTGTTCTAAATGATAATACAATCGTGGCTAAGTTGTCTTTTTCTAAAAATCTAAAAAAATATTTTCAATGTTCTTCTTTTTTTGCAAAATATGACGTAACCCTTCAAAATGTTGGTTTGAGCATCTTAAATGTTCCCGTTATTGCAGATATTATCCCTCTTGCTTGGGCTGTTGGTGCTGATATTTTTGTTAAAGAGCTTGATAAGAACTTTTTATCTTCATTAGAAACGGTAAAAACTGTGATGCGTAAATGGTATCCTGATTTTTCCTTTTCCACAACTTTTCATATTGATAACCAAGTGACCAATTTTTATCCTCAAACGAATAATGCACTGTTATTTAGTGGTGGGTTAGATTCAATATGTTCATATGTTGCGTGTAAAAACAAAAAACCAATTCTAATACTGATTTGGGGAGGAGACATTCCGCTGGCTGAAAAACAGTTTTGGGTGAAGGTTAAACAAAAATATAAAAAATTTGCAGATAGGGAAAACAGTCAACTTCACATCATCAAATCCAATTCTCGTGAACTTTTGAATGAGAAAAATCTTGTAGCTGACTTTGGAAAATTTTGCACAGGGAATTCGTGGTGGGGCGCGGTTCAACATGGTTTTTCATCATTAGGATTGTGTGCTCCAATAGCACGCACGGAAAATCTAGGAAAAATTTTTATTGCATCCTCTGTGAATCCTGTTTCCTTGAAAAATGGAGGCATTTGGGGTTCACATCCACTTATTGATAATAACATTTCTTGGGGACCTACAAAAATTGTTCACCATGGTGACGAATTTAGCAGACAAGAAAAAATTAGGTTCGTGTTGAAACCCTACATTGAACGGGACGGAAATTATCCCTTTTTACGCGTATGTTATTCACAGTTTAAAAAATTGAATTGTGGAAAATGTGAAAAATGTCTAAGAACAATAACAGGATTGGTCTGGGAAGATATTGACCCAAATGCATGTGGATTTAAAATTGACAATGATTGTTTCAATTTTTTAAAAAAATTCCTTGTTACTAACTTACCCGTGATTCAATCCCATTCCAACACCGCAATGTGGCTTGATGTTCAAAGCCATATACCTGACAATGTTTCTGTAGACATGTACAATTCTAAAGAGTTTTTTGAATGGTTTAGAAATTTTAATCTTTCAAAAAAGTCAAAACCGAAAAAAAGCAAATATCGTGTAAATTATATTCTAAACAGCTTTGACAGCCTAAAAAGTATTGTTTCAAAGATTTTTTATTTTTAGTAATCGCATTTAAATTAAAACAATAATTTTTATGAAGTTGTTTTTTCACAAAAATTACTTTGATTATGTTTTAACCAAAGTAATAGTCCGGTTATCGTCTTCAGACTTGCAGAATCTTTTATTCCGTCTTTAAATATTGTATTGACATCTGCAGCAGGAAGTAAATCATTTAAAAATTTTTCATCAAACAATGGTGTAGCTAATTGCCGACCAGATTCTGCTTTTTGTCTTATTAATCGCCAACCCGAATTGTTGAAATCGTATACTCTGTAGTAAAAACGATGTTCTGTACCTCTATTAATTATTTTATCTCGAATATTGCGCAATTTAGTGAATGCCCATATTTTTTTGTTTCCGTAGTATATGCTTTGTTTTAGTCGTTGCATAACTGTTGGGTCCAGAGGAGTTGTATCGTAAAAATTGCGATCAATCGGGAGTTTTGCTAATTTTTTAAACTCTCTACATAATAATTCTTTTTCAATCTTTCTATCGCTTAAAGTACTAAATGGCATTCCACCTGCAACCTGTAATACTTGACTGTCTACAAAAGGTAATATAGGCCATGCTCCGAAGGAAAGAACCCAAGATGTGCTTCCTACATGAAATCTATCAATTTGATGAAGGGAAAAACAATACGATCTTTGGAAATCTAGTTTCGAATATCGAAGATATTCCTTTTTAGACGTGCCAATATGTCTAGAATAAAATCATCAAAAACTTCATGTTTCAATAATTTTTTCAAAATTTCTGGCGAAAAACCCCATTCATTTGATTCCTCAAAATTTTTTTCAAATGAATCATTGTTTAGCCAAGCACCTAATATTGAATCACCCAGATAACCTGTAATAACTCGGGGAGCTAGTTTTCGTAAATTTAACGAAAGACTCCATGTCCCCAAACCACTGAAACCATTAGATAAATGTTCCCACATGACTTTTCGATCAGCACAGGACAAATATTTCTCAAAATCAACGGTTGCTTTATACTGGTTAAAGCCCAATGTTGACGACACTTTTCGTGCACATCTCATTTCAATATCGGTAATTGACCCCATAGTTAATGCAACTGTTTCTATGGCATTCTGTTTAAGGTAACCTCCTATTATTCTTGAATCGAGTCCACCCGAAAGGCTAAGACAATATCTATAACCTTTCGGTGCATGCCGAACAACAGCCCTGTTAAGGGCTCGGTTAAGTAGATTCAATTGTTCTGAAAAAGATAAATCAAAATATTTGGTTGAAATCGGAATCTGGTATTGTTCTAATTCTTTTGGGTCCTCTCCAAATTTCCATGTCAAAAGATGACCCGCGTTCAATCTTTTAACTCCTTTTAACAATGTTTGTCCGTCAACTAATCCATTGGTAAGAAATATGCCTACAAGTCCCAGTGGATTTAGTTCAGTTTTGAAACAAGTATGAAATTTAAAAAGTTCAGGACTTGATCCTACTAGCAAAACATCATTTGATGTATAGTAAAATACGGGAAAAAGACCTAGTAAATCTGCACCAACAATTAATCCTTTCGCATGATCATAAACAAAACCAACGTGAAAACCATCAAATGAAACTGGCATTTTAGTAAAAATATTATTCCAAAGTAATCGCAATTGTTTAGCACTTATTCTTTGCGATCCACATTGTTTAATAGCATCCCCCCAAATTGTAGCTGTTCCTTCTTTATCGTTTAAATGATTGATTGGTGTCCATGATCCTGAAGTCCAAATGGAACTTAGGGCTCCATTACTGCATGTGTTAACGTTCAAACCCTGAATGGGTGAAATGTATTGTTTTATTGTTTTGATGAAAAGGGTTCTGCGGTTAACATTTGAATCAATTACTATTACAAAATTTACCAAATGAACATTCCCCCAAAGTTGAACTAGAATAATTGATATTAATCTTTTTCCAACAATATGAATTCATTTTTGTTAAATATTCTGGTATCATTATTTGTTTTATGATATTCCCGTATAAAGGTGCAAGTCTTGCGAGTTGGCGTTTTTCAACCAACCTTCAATGTTTATGGAGGAGGAGAATTTGTGGCAGCTTCTATTGCAAATACATTAGCAAAAAACGGACATGAAGTTATCCTTTTTACAAATGAGAAAATAAATCAGACAGAAACAAAAAACTTTCTAGGGCAACGTTTGCATTCCTCCATAAAAAATCTTGTTCCTCCTTCTCCTATCCAACCAAAAACTCTAATGGATTTTTATGCAAACTTTTTTCGGTCTTTTATCTTAAAATTAAAAACTGACATTTGGGTGGATGTATATTCATGTTGCCTTTTTCCTTGGACAAATATTAGTTATATTCATTTTCCCTTTCTAAATAGTGATAATTACAAACCAAATTTTCCATATTTAAAACGCCCATTCATACTACAAACAGGTGCTTTACCTTATGTTTTTTTTGAAAAAAACCTATTTACTTCAAATGGAAAACTCGTGATTGCTAACAGTAAATTTACTGCAGATGAAATCGAAAAAAATAGTGGAACCGCATCAACTGTGTTATATCCTCCTATCCATTCCTGCTTTTTTAATGATAAAAAAACCAAAATTTCCAAAAAGCAAGAAAAGAATTTAGTTGTTACTGTGTCACGTTTCGACCCTGCGAAAGGATTAGAGATAATCCCTTATATCGCTTCGTTGACTGATGATAACATACATTTTGCGATAATTGGTCGGTTGCATCATAAAAAAACATTGTTATCTTTACAAAAACTAATAAAAAAACTTGGATTATCGAACAGAGTGAAATTGTACCCAAATATTTCAAGATCTGAATTGAAAAAAATTTTGGAAACAGCTAAGATATATTTACACACAAAAAAAGGCGAACATTTTGGAATTTCAATTGTTGAAGGAATGGCAATGGGTTGTGTACCAGTAGTACATGCTTCTGGAGGAACAAAAGAATTTGTTCCTGACCATCTTAGGTATCAAACATTATTTGAAGCTGCCGAAATAATTACCCGTGAGGTTTTGGATTGGTCTCCTCAAAAGACAATGGAAAGTATAAAGACTGCAGAAAAATTTAATGAAGAAAATTTTGCAGATAATTTTTTGAAACTTTTCAACAAATATATATATGTTAACAAAAATTTTTATTAAAACTATCTATATCATGATTTATTAACAATATTTTATTAGTTGTATTTTTAATTGAATATATGAATTATTTAAAAAAGAAAGTTGGTAATAGTTTGGACAAAGCATTAAAAATGGGCAAAATATCTGCGACTGGCAGTTTCCAGCTTTTTTTTGGTAAAGTAGTATCTAGTATTTTATTGGCATTTGGTTCAATAATTTTAGCAAGGGTGATGTTACCCGCAGAATATGGAATATATTCAATTGCCCTAATTCCTCCAATGACGTTTGGTTTATTTAGTGATTGGGGAATAAATCAAGCAATAACAAAATTCAGCTCTAATTATAAAGCCTTGGGCAAAACTGAAAATATTTCTGACATAATTATATCGGGTTTAATATTCAAAGTTACTATTGGATTGTTATTATCTTTTTCAGCATTATTTTTTGCGAATTTTATTGCAACAACAATATATAACCGTCCTGAAACATCAGTTCTCATATCAATAGCGTCACTTGCTATCCTTTCCGAATCTTTGCTTGATGTTGCTCAATCATCATTTATAGGCTATGAACGAATGGAACTTACTAGTTACACACTAATTTCCCAAGCTTTTCTAAAGAGTCTTATTGGTCCCCTGCTAGTTCTTGTGGGATATGGAACCATTGGAGCAGTTGTTGGATATTCATTGTCTTTCATAATTTCTGCTCTATTGGGAATTGCTTTACTTTACTTCCAACTTGTAAAAAATCTTAAAAAAACAAGTTTCAACTTGAAAGACAAAATAAAAACATTAAAAAAGATGCTAAGTTATGGATTGCCTCTGTCTTTATCATCAATACTAACCAGTTTTCTTTACCAATTTTATGCTTTTTTAATGGCATTCCATGTCACAGATGCTATGATTGGTAATTATCAAATAGCAATAAATTTTTCAGTATTCATCTCCTTTTTCACTTACCCCTTGGGAACAGTGCTTTTTCCCGCTTTTTCGAAACTCGATCCAAAAAAAGAAATTCAGCTTTTAAAGACAGTCTTTTCATCTGCTGTAAAATATGCTGCTTTGCTTTTAGTGCCTGCAACAATGGTAACCATTGTTCTTGCAGGACCTGTAATTGGAACTGTATATGGGCAAAAATGGATTGAAGCGCCGTTCTTTTTATCTTTGTATGTTTTACAAAATTTTTTTGTGCTTACAGGCGGCATGGTGATAAACATCTTTTTACAAGGAGTAGGAGAAACAAAATTCCTGCTAAAACTAAGCATAATACGTTTGTTGCTTGGTATTCCTCTTGCGTTCTTTTTAATTCCAACGTATGGAATAACAGGTGTAATATTTGGGACATTCTTTGCTGAATTGCCTACTCAAGTTTTAGGAATTTATTGGATGCAGAAAAAATATGATGCAAAACCAGAATACAAAACATCGGCTAAAATCTTAATATCATCTTCTGTCACCGCTTTAGTGACTTACTTCGCCATTAACAATCTTATTCTTGCTGATTGGTTAAGACTTATCATAGGCGGATCGATATTTTTGATTGTTTATCTAATAATAATCCCTGTAATTGGAGCCGTTAAACAAAATGATATTCAAACCCTCAAAGCAATGTTTTCTAATCTCGGAGTGCTTTCAAAAATAATAAATGTCATACTTTTAATAGCCGAAAAAGTAACATTATTTAGAAAATAATACCATTTTAACATAACAAAAATTTTAGGGTAAATTTTTTAGTTTAAATTTACTTTTATAGTTATCAATTATAAAAGCTTCAAATATTAAAAAATGGTTAATATATGATGTTGCTAAAAAACTTTTGAGATAGAAAGGTAAAAAATATGAATCTTCTCTATTCTTTTAAGAATATATTGCAGGGCAAGAAAATCTTTCAACTGCTACTTATTTTATATTTAATGACTATGCTTATCAGCGGTACAATAGTATTATCTTACACTAGTCTTTCACTTTCACTTCCGTCTCAGGGTGCGATAATAACTAAAGGTGTTGCCGTTTATTGGACTCCAACTTGTGACATTGAAACCATAAATATAGATTGGGGTGTTATTCGACCTGGGTCAAGTGAAAATATTGTGTTGTATATCCAAAGTGTAAGTAACCAGCAAATGTTTCTTGAACTTAGCACATCTAACATTGAACCAAGTAAACTTTCTGAATACATAGACTTGTCTTGGGATTATGATGGAACTTTACTTGATCCAGCACAAACAATTCCTGTAACCTTATCCCTATCAGTATCTGATGAACACTCCTTAGCACAATATCTTTATGAAAACAAAGTCAAGGACTTTACTATTGATATTTATATTTCCGTCCATTAACAATTAACATATATAATATATTTTAATTTTATTTTTTGTTTAAATGAATTTTGCTGCATTATTAACAAATAATTAATCATAAAATTTTTTCAGGTGATATGATTGTTGGAAAAAAAACACTCCCCTCGTATAAGTATCGGATTACCTGTTTTTAATGGTGAAAATTACCTCAAGGAGAGTCTGGAATCGATTCTTTCTCAAAAATTTTCCGATTTTGAACTAATAATTTCGGATAGTGCATCCACAGATAGAACTCCCGAAATTTGTCAAGAATATGCACAAAAAGACAAAAGAATTCATTATTTTCGAAACAAAGAAAAACATGGCGCTGCTTGGAACTATAATAATGTCTTCAAACTTTCATCAGGTTTGTACTTTAAATGGGCAGCCCATGACGATTTACATCATCCTGAACACTTATTGAAATGCGCTCAGGTTCTTGATCGCGACCCCTCTGTCGTTTTATGTTGCTCCAAAATATTTAATATTGATTCTCACGGAAACAGAATAGGCATTTATGATTATCGAGCCCAATTTGATTCCAAAAACCCTGAAGAACGGTTCAGAGACGTATTAAGGAAAAAACCTGTATTCTCACTTTATGGTGTTATTCGAAGAGATGTATTGAAAAAATCTCAACTACTAGCAAGCTATATTGGTTCAGATTGGACTTTGCTCGCAGAGTTAAGCCTTGCAGGTAGGTTTTTTGAAATTCCAGAATTTTTGTTCTTTCGTAGAACTCATGATCAAGCATATACAAACAAATATTATTCAAAAAAGATTAAGATTCATGATTATCGAACAGAAGCTCGTTGGTGGACTGGAAACAATAAGGGACCGTTAATTGCATTGCCCTACTGGAAAATTTTTGTTGAATTTAATAATTCTATTAGGCGCTCTTCATTATCTTGGAAAAAAAAACTAGCATGTTATGATGAACTCGGTAAATGGCTTTTTAAGGGAAGTGGAAAATCCTTGCTTTGTGGTGACTTAAAAAATGAGCTACAATTAATGCGGTTAAAGTTGAACCAAAGTTCTCAAAATAATTAATGAATCTAATTTCCAAATCTTGCTTTACTGTCAAATTAAACCTTAACCTTGATTTTTAATTTTAAAAAGAGGTAATGTTATGAAAGTAGTGATTCTTGCAGGGGGCATAGGGTCTCGTTTATGTGAAGAAACTGTTGACAAACCTAAAGCTATGGTAAAAATTGGGGACCTTCCAATTCTTTTACATATTATGAAATATTATTCTTATTTTGGTTTCAATGAGTTTGTGGTAGCCCTTGGCTACAAAGGTGATTACATAAAACAATGGATAAAAAACTACAGCAACTTGAACCAGAATATTAATGTAACCACCGAATTAGATGCTGAAATTTCACAAAATCAAAATGAAAAGAATTTGTTAATCCGTTTAATTGATACTGGTCTTAACACTCAAACTGGTGGTCGCATTAAGCGTTTGGCGCCCATAATTGGCAATGAAACATTTATGTTAACTTATTGTGATGGATTATCTGATGTTAACCTTTGTTCTTTGTTAAATTTTCATAGATCGCATGGTCGATTGGCGACTGTAACTGCTGTTAGACCACAAAGCCGCTTTGGTCATTTAATCTTGAAGGGCGACCGAGTAATACATTTTGAAGAGAAGCCACGTCTGGATTGGATTAATGGCGCTTTTTGTGTCTTTGAACCGGAAGTTCTTGAGTACATTGAAAATGATAATACCAATTTTATGAAAGAATCATTAAAAAAATTGGCAGAAGCTGATGAGCTCATGGCTTTTCGACATGAAGGTTTTTGGCAATGCATGGACACAATATCTGAAAAAATGTTGCTTGAAAAAATTTGGAATACAGGTAAAGCTCCTTGGAAGAAATAACGATTAACTTTATTTTCTTTGTAATATATTGCTTTTAGTAATAGTCTATTTATGTGCTTTTAAATACTCGATACTAAGAGAAGGAAAAAAATAATGCGTGTGTTGGTAACTGGCCATAAAGGATACATTGGATCGGTTATGGTCCCGATGCTTCGCAACCGTGGGTTTGATGTGGTTGGATTAGACAATGATTTGTATGAAGGCGCAATTTTTGGTGATATTTCACTTTATGGCGGTGTGCCATGTATTCCTTATCTTCGAAAAGACATACGTGATGTTGAACTCTCTGACCTTAGGGGCATTGATTCAATAATCCATTTATGTGCCCTTTCAAACGATCCCTTGGGTAACTTTGATCCAAACATAACTTATGAAATAAATTGTCAGGCATCAATAAAATTAGCTAAATTAGCTAAAAAAGCTGGAGTTAACCGTTTTATATTCACTTCTTCATGTAGTGTGTATGGCGTAGCTACCACAGATATAGTTAATGAAGACTCAGAACCAAATCCAATTACCGCGTATGGAACATCTAAAATCCGTGCAGAAGAAGCAATTTCTGCTTTAGCAGACTCCAACTTTAGTCCAGTTTTCATGCGCCCTGCCACTGCATATGGCGTTTCCCCTATGCTGCGTTTTGATTTAGTTCTCAATAATTTTGTTGCATGGGCTTACACCAGCAACATCGTTTTGTTAAAAAGCACAGGAACAGCTTTTCGCCCTATTGTTCATATTGAAGACATTTCCAGAGCATTTATAGCTGCATTAACTGCTCCCCAAGATATGGTTCATAACCAAGTTTTCAACGTTGGACAAACAAAAGAAAATTACATTATTAAAGACCTGGCTCTGATTGCTAAAAAAACCGTTCCTAAATCAAAAATCAGATATGCAAAAGACGCATCAGTGGACAAACGATCATATCGAGTTGATTTTAGTAAAATTGCTTCACATCTTACAACTTTTAAGCCAAAATGGGATGCCCGTTCAGGTGCAAAACAACTATACGATGCGTTTAAACAGTATGGACTTGTTCTTGAAGATTTTGAAGGCCCAAGATATAGGCGAATATCCCATCTTGAAAACAACGTTGCAAACGGTGTTCTAGACAAAAATCTTCGTAAGGTAGTGTATAACTGTGACAAATGATTCCTATTACTGTTCCATCTCAGGCTGTAGATCCTGTGGAAACAAAGATCTCAAACAAGTAATTTCCTTTGGTGAGATGCCCATCGCTGATGCTTTACTTACCAAAAAACAACTTGAAAACCCAGAAATTATGATTCCTTTAACAGTTGTTTTTTGTCCCGAATGTTCGCTTTTACAGATTGTTGAAACCGTAGATCCTGAAATTTTGTTCTGTCGTGACTATCCATATTTTTCTTCAACTTCACAAGCTTATTTAGAGCATGCACGAAAAAATGCAGAAGACTTGATAAAATCTAGAAATTTGACCTCAGAAAGTTTAGTAATTGAACCTGCATGCAATGATGGGTATTTGTTACAAAATTTTTTAGACAAAGGTATCCCTGTTCTTGGGATTGATCCAGCTGAGGCACCTGTAAACAAAGCAAAAGAATCTGGAATTAATGCAATGTGCACTTTTTTCACAAAGGAACTTGCACAACAGCTTAAAAAAGATGGCGTTCAAGCGGATGTTTTGCTTGCAAACAATGTTTTGGCACATGTTGCAGATACTAACGGCTTCATTGAAGGAATCTATACAATACTGAAAAACACTGGAGTTGCTGTTATTGAAGTTCCGTATGTTGTTGACATGATTGACAAACGTGAATTTGACACTATTTATCATCAACACCTGTGCATATTTTCATTAACTGCCCTAGATAACCTGTTTCGCCAACATTTAATGTATATCAATGAAGTTTGCCATGTTTCTGTACATGGTGGAACTCTGCGAATTTATGTTGAACTTGAAGAAAACGTAGGAAAATCTGTAGAAAAAATGTTGGAAAACGAAATCAGTCGGGGCATAAACCAGTTTAGTTTTTATCAAGATTTTGCAAAACGAGTTAACGAATTGCGGGATTCCCTTATGGAAATTGTTGAAAACATCAAAAAACAAGGAAAAACAATTGCAGCATATGGGGCAGCAGCCAAAGGACAGACATTGATGTGCTACTGCGGAATTGATAAACGGCATATTGATTATGTTGTCGACTTGAACCCGTTTAAACACGGTCGCTATATGGGAGGCAACCATTTAGAAATATTTCCTACTTCTAAAATCTTGACAGAAATGCCTGATTATGTATTATTGCTGCCTTGGAATTTCAAAGATGAAATATTAGAACAACAAAAAGAATACCGGCAAAAAGGTGGCAAATTCATAATTCCGGTACCAAATCCTGTGATTGTTTAATTTTTAAAAATTTTGAAAATAACACACCTTTGGATGTAAAAAAATGAACACAAAAGCATTTTGTCCCAGTTGCAACGGCAATAAAATATCCATGTTTTATGAAACAAAAAACATTCCAGTAAATAATTGTTTAATGCTTTCAAGTGAACAACAAGCACAAAATTTTCCAACAGGAAATATGACATTAGGGTTTTGTAACAATTGTGGATTTATTTTCAACACCACTTATAATGTTTCTAAAGTAGATTATTCATCAACATATGAAGATCAACAATGCTTTTCACCGACCTTCAATCTTTTTGCTGAAAAACTAGCCAAACGGTTAATTAACAAATATGATTTGCACGACAAAAAAATTTTGGAAATTGGTTGCGGAAAAGGGGACTTTTTAAATTTACTTTGCAGATTAGGTTCAAACAAAGGCGTAGGAATCGACCCAGCATATATAAAGGGGCGAATCAACTCTGAAGATTCAAAACATTTAACGTTTATTCGTGACTTTTTTTCCGAAAAACATGCAAACTATGTTGGCGATTTTGTTTGTTGCAGACACACTTTGGAACATATACCAAACACGTTTGAGTTTGTCAGCACTGTTCGTCGCTCAATAGGTGAGCGTTTCGATGTGACAGTATTTTTTGAGTTGCCTGATGTTACCCGCGTTTTGGATGAAATAGCTTTTTGGGATATCTATTATGAACACTGTTCATATTTTAGTCAAGGTTCTTTGGGTCGACTATTTCGTTTTTGCAACTTTGAGATACTAGATATTTCCAAAGACTTCAACGATCAATACCTATTAATTGAAGCAAAACCAGCCAAAGGAAAACCAAAAGAAATCCATAAAAGTGAAGAAACAGTTAATCAACTGGAAAAGAAAGTTGAACACTTTTCTGTGCATTGCCGTGAAACGTTAGAGCAGTGGAAAAATCGCTTGAATTCTTTTTCTGATGAAGGGAAACGGGTTGTTATTTGGGGCTCTAGTTCGAAATGTGTATCTTTCTTATCAACACTTAATATTAAGTCTGAAATTGATTTTATTGTCGATATTAACCCTTTTCGTCATGGAAAATATCTTCCAGGTAGCGGAAAAGAAGTGATGTCCCCTCAAATTCTAAGAAAAAATAAACCTGATGTGGTAATTGTGATGAATCCAATCTACCAAAACGAAATATGTAAGATGTTAGATGAAATGGATTTAGCTCCAGAGGTAATTTCCATTTGAAGCAAACGTCAAAATTATTAACTTCAAATAATATGTCCAAAAATCAGATTTATATGCAATCAAGAACAATAACGTTAAAAATTGATAATACTGTGGTATTACAACGATGTTGAATCAAAATCCATGGCGAACAAGTACAATTACCAAAGTTAGACTATTCCAACTTGTGTTTTTGTTTGTTTTGATTTGGTTCTTTTTTTGGGCGCATATTTATGAAATGATTTTTTGGAACAAGTCATTTATTGAATCTTTGTACGCGTCTATACCAAATGTTTTGATTTATTTAGCGTCAATAATTATTCTGATTAGCCTTGAAGTTTATTCGAAACGCATCAATCAAACTTCAAAAATTTTCAACTCGCAAATTACAGAAAAATTTTATAAAAAAAAGGAGCAATTAACTAAAATGAACTCAAAGAAAAAACGTTCTAATGTAACTGAACTTTCTCTTACTGCAATGGGGGCAATATTGCTTGTCTTTTCAATTGTTGTTTCTTCGACAATTATTGCTTTTATTGGATTAAGTTTAACTTTTTGGGGCATACTTTTCCTTCTTACTATGTCAAAAAATTACATATCAAACAATGTCTTTGAAGCTACAAATATCTCTCCTTATGCTACTTTGAACCGAATAATGTCTGATTTTGATTATGATGTAAACGCAATCTATATTCCGTCTCTTTCTGAAGAAAGCAATCTGCCTGAACATCTTTCTGGATTAAAAGAAATGACAGTTTTTATCTCATCTAAAAAAGAGATGACCTTACCCAGTTTAGAAAAACTAGTAGGAAAACATTTCATGATTAATGACCCCGAAGGTCTTTGCATTACTCCACCTGGTTCAGGTCTTGTTAGTCTTTTCGAAAATGAATTAAAAACTAGTTTAACAAAGATCGATGCTGAAGATTTGTATGATTTTCTGCCCAAAATCATAATAGCTAACTTGGAACTTGCAGGAAATTTGGAAATAAAACCTATGAATGGAGCGATACATGTTAAGATTGTTGACTCAGTTTATGCCAATCTTTACGCCAACAAAGAAACTTTAAAAAGCATTAATCTAGTTGGGTGCCCATTGGTCAGTGCTCTTTGTTGTTCTATAGCAAATACAACTCGCAAATTAGTGACCTTAACTCAGACTAAAGTTTCGCCAAATCTTAAAACAATTGAAGTATGGTTTAAACTAGAATCGAGGTTGAGTTAAACTGTTTTCTTTCCCGCTTTCGTTAACAGATTTTAGCTTATGGCTTGCAATTACTGCATTAGTTTTGCTTATAACTTCAGAGGCGCTGTTCTCCCAATCAGCTTTAACCCTTCGGATGGACAAAAAACGTTTTCAATTAATATCCATTCTTTTAGGTTTAGCATTCGTGGTTACTGTTATGCTGAAGGTCTTTATGCCTGATCTATTTTAATATGAAGAAAAAAATAAGAAAGGAATTCTATCCTTTACTCAGTTAGCTGCCGATTATTGTTATGTCAAAGCTGAATGTTTCCACGTTTTGGATGTTGGATGCTACGGATAGTGTCAAAGTAATTGCTACTGCCTGATCTGGACTGATTGCTGCGTTATTGTAATCCCAGTTGACGCCAAGGTAAGTTCCAGCTGCTGTAGGTTCCCAATTATCAACCACTAATGACAGTGTAGTTTGGGTGTTGCCTTCGTTTTTTACATAAAATGTTATGCTGCTACTGCCGCCTGGCGTAAGGGTTCCCCAAGGCAAAGAAGTTAAGGCAGTAGTACACTGCTGGTTTGAATACACTCCAATTCCTGTGGTAGTTTGTATTTGAATAGCTCCTGAGTTGGAAAATTTTGCTGTTGCTTGTTCAGCCGGATATGCTTGACTGACTAATGACAAACTTAGGGTGTAAGTTATGAGAATCAACATCGAGGCTGTGATTATGGTTTCTTTGGTTGCCATTAATTTCACCAAATCTATATTGTTTAGTAAGACTTAATAAATCTTGTTGTTGAATTGTGCTACAATCATACACTTTATTTAAAAAACCTAAAAAATCTGTATTGTTAATACGTAAAACTACGAATAATAACTAAGAAGTATTTATTGTAGTGATTAATATGCATTTTCACTTTTCAAAACCTTCAAGCGTTTTCACTGTTTCTGTTCGTAGCATTCCATAATCCTGTAGCATCCTAAGCATCTTTCTGAAACAGAATTATCTTCACCAATTTTTCTAATATTGCCAAATCCACGGGGGCACTCTGCATAATCATTTTGAACTTGAATTTTGGGGGTTACTTTAGGATTTTTTGCTTGTCTACTTTTTCTTATTTGGTTTATTTGCTTAAAAAATGATTTCTGCTCTGGATTTTTTGGTTCCAGTTTAGTGATATACATTATGAGCAAAACAACTACAGCTATAGCTAAAATTAGATCAATGGCGCTGAGTTCAAATGTTAACATCTTTCTTCGTTTTCTCTTCGATGTTTTATCTATATAGAGTTAATGAATTTGTCGTAATAATCCAAAATTATGTACTTTCAAAAAGTATTGTTAATATGTATCAACCCAACTTAACTGAGCATTCAAGAAATCTCAGGACTGGATTTGATGTTTGCTGTTGGTCACTTTGCTCTTGGCTATTTAACTGGAAAATTATCCTCAAAATTTCTTAACGTCCACGTGAGTTTACCTTTGTTGTTTCTTGTATCAGTTTTTCCTGATGTTGACATATTATTTCCATTCTTGGAACATCGAGGGCCACTCCATTCTGTCCTCTTTTGGTGTTTAATTTTTGTTCCATTGTTTTGGCTTTATAGAAAACGAGCTGCACCTTATTTTGTTGCATTACTTCAACATAGTTTAATTGGAGATTATTTAACTGGCGGCAGCCAGCTACTGTGGCCTTTTTCCTTGGAATCATATGGGTTAGACATTGGAATAAGAAGCACATTTAATTTGGGTCTAGAATGGGTTTTGTTTATTGCTTCAGTAGTGGTTATGTTTAAAGCAAAAGACTTGAAGATGCTTTTAAAACCTGATTCAACAAATTTTGTTTTGTTGATACCCTTGATGACCGTTCTTTTGCCCATAATTGTGAGTTTTCCATTGTATATCTCAATGGTTTTACTTGTTCCCCATCTTTTCTTTATATGCCTTTTTGGAATTTCCCTTTATGTTGCATTAAGAGAATTTCAAAATTAAGAACCGTCTTGTTCATTTTTTTATCTTTCAGATTTTTTGTTATGAACAACGAAACTACTAAATTGAGCCCTAATAGAAAAACTAATTTTTTTGGAATCATAAAACCTTATTAGATTTGTAATTTAACATAACCGTATGTTGTCTACGGATTCAAATGGTGCCTGATAATGAAAGTAAAAGTCGGTGTTGTAGGATTAGGGTTCATGGGTTCTGCTCATGCCAGGGTTTACAAAAAACTAAACAACTGTGAATTGGTTGCAATTTGTGATAGCGACCCGACAAAAAAGGAGCTAGCAGATTCTTACAATTGCAAGTTTTGTTCTGATTTATCCACGTTTTTAGAACAAGACTTAGATGCTGTAAGTGTTTGTACCCCCACTTCTATGCATCATGATGTTGTTTCAGCGGTTTTGGATGCTGGAAAACATGTTTTGGTTGAAAAGCCTTTTGCTGATTCATTAACTAAAGGAGAATCATTAGTAAAAAAAGCAATTGAAGCTGACAAATTGCTTGGAGTAGGGTACATTGAAAGGTTTAATTCTGCTGTCAGATCCTTGAAGGAACTTTTGGATTGTTCCCAAATTTTTTCTACAGTTTCTATGCGGTTTGGACCGTTTCCTCCTCGAACAAAATACAGTGGAGTTTTTTTGGATTTAGCGTCCCATGAAATAGATTTGCTCAATTACCTGTTCGGTGAAGTCCCTAAAGTTTTGTATGCTCATTTTTCTAGCAAAATAAATAACAATTTTGAAGATTACGCCTATATTTCATTGAAGTACGGACACATTCACAGCCACATCGAGGCAAGTTGGTTGCCAAATTATAAAGTCCGCCAAATCAGTCTGTACGCAAATGAGCGCTTTTATTCTTTGAATTATGCTCAGCAAAAATTGAAGATGTATCGAGCACCACCTAAAGCTAATATTGTAACTGGAAACTGGGAAGACATTTTATGGTTGTCCCGGCACATTAATGAAGAAATCCCTGTTTCAGTTGGAGAACCTTTGTTAATGGAGTTACAGTGTTTTGTTGATTCCGTAAAACAAAACGAACTTTTAGATCCCCTTTGCAGTCCACAAGAAGCTCTTAATGTTTTGAAGGTCACTGACTGCGCTTTCCGCAAAGCTAAGGTTAAAACAGGTTGCGAAAATCAGTAACTAGTTTTGTTTATTTTTTTCCATCCCTTTTTGAAGGGTGAAATTTTTCGCAGTCTTTCTACTGCTTGGGGTACAGTTTCTAAGACGTAGTCTACTTCTTCATATGTGGTGTATTTTCCAATGGAAAGCCTTAACGAGCCGTGAGCTTCTTTTGGATCTAATCCGATGGCTAATAGGACATGACTTGCCTCTAGCGAATCTGATGAACAAGCCGAACCTGTAGATGCTGATATTCCAGCAAGATCCAGTTGCATTAGTAGTGATTCTCCTTCAATGTAGGCGAACCATAAGTTAGTGTTGTTTGGTAATCTTTTAGTTCTATGCCCATTAAGGTGTGAATCTTCAATGTTCAAAAGTTCTTTTATCAGTTTGTCCCGAAGTTGAGTTTGCTTTTTTGAGTCTGATTCCATCTCTTTTTGTTGAATTTTTGCTGCTTCGGCAAAGCCTACAATTCCGGGAACATTTACCGTAGATGCTCGTTTTTGGGCTTCTTGTCCCCCTCCATGAAGAAGGGGGTCAATTTTTGTGCCCTTTCTGATATACAGTCCCCCTACTCCTTTAGGTCCGTACATTTTATGGGCATTAATTGATATCATGTCGATGTTCATTTTTTTAACATCAATTGGAATTTTTCCAAAACTTTGAGCTGCGTCAGAGTGGAAATAAACGTTTTTTTCTTTACAAATTTTTCCTATTTTTTCGATATCTTGTAATGTTCCAATTTCGTTGTTTGCATGCATTATGGAAACTAAAATCGTGTCTTTTCGAATTGCGTTCTCTAGTTCTGTTTCGTTGATTAAACCGTTTTTGTCTACTGCAAGTCTGGTGATTTTGTATCCTTGTTGTTCTAGCCATTGGGCTGGCTCTAAAATGCAGTGATGTTCAATGGCTGATATTATGATGTGTTTTCCTTTGTTTTTGTTGGCGTATGCTATGCCTTTAATGACGGTGTTGTTTGATTCAGTTGCGCTGCCTGTAAAAATAAGTTCGTCCGGTTTTGCGTTCATTACTTGGGCGATTGTTTCTCTGGATTGTGTTAAAGCTTGTTTTGCTTCTCTGCCCTGCTTGTGCAAAGACATTGTGTTTCCATATTTTTCATTAAAATACGGTAGCATTGCCTTGAGGATTCTGGGGTCAACAGGAGTGGTTGCAGCGTAGTCCATGTAAACTTCCATTTTTTGGTCACTTAGCAACGTAACTTCATTATTTGTATTTAAGTCTATTCAGATTATTTTTACTCTTTTTGTGTCTTTTGTAATTCTGTCAAGTGAACTCTTGCAGCAAAAGACTCCTAGTGGAACTTAGGTTTTTGGAATATGGTCAGTTTTAAATTGGTTAGGTTTCATTTATTGCATGGTCGTGTGGTTTGGATTTCATAGTTGATAGTATGCTTGGCAAATTAGCTCGTTGGCTTCGTATGTTAGGGCATAATGTAACATATTATCGCAATTTTGATGATGCAACTCTTCTGGTTTTGGCAAAAACTGAAAGCCGTATATTGGTTACCCGTGACCTTAAGTTGTACCAGAAGGCTTTAAGTGACGGTTTAGAAACTTTTTTTGTTAATGCTAAACAACCTGAAAAACGCCTTGCCCTTTTGGCTAATCGTTTTAGTTTTGAATTAGAGATTGACCTGAATTTTTCTCGTTGCCCAAAATGTAATGGTTCTCTTGTAAGTGTTTCTAAAAAGGAAATAAAGAACAAAATTCCTGACGGAACTTTCAAGTATTATGATGATTTTTGGCAATGCAACAATTGTGGTCAAGTCTATTGGAAAGGCGCACATTGGACCCGTATACAAGGGGCTCTTGTTGATACTCGACGTGCGTTAGATTTGATATAATTTTTGACGTAATGCTTATTTGACTCTTTTAGATTCTCTCAAAGGGCACAATTGGGAGGTGTAACCTGTGAGCCTAGATGAAGACTGGGAAGAAGACAAAGATGAAGAAGTAGACGAAGATGAAGAATGGTAACCAGAACCTTTTTTCAATTTTTTGTTTTTGTAATTTTTTACAGCTAATAATTGAGATTTTTATCCTTTACTTTGAATTTTTGAAGCCATGAATTTATGGAACAAGTTTTACTCAAAGAAAACTTTGCTAACAATATACCCCCTGTATTAGTTTTCAAATATGTATTACGAACATGTTAATTATTGAAGATTTGTTTAGTGTTTTAATGGAAAGTTCTTTTTCAAGAAACATTTATTGAATTTTTTCTATTACGTTCAATCTTGTTAGTAACTTTGAAGTAACTGTCAAAACAGCATAGGCAGTCAATCGGAAAACCGTTACAACTTTTTGAAGAGTTACAAAGTGCTCTGGCAAATATTTTCCAATCTTTTTCTCCAGCTTTTTGTATTTGGTGGCGTCTTGCTCTTTTTTGCCAATTTTTTTTGATCTTGTCCAAAAACATGTTTTCACTTCTCTTAGTTAGAAAAGGCAACCTTCTTTGCAGTTACTGTGTAAAAGTATATTTGTTGTTTTTTAAAATAACTGTTATGAAACTTTTTTCTAGAAAAAACACGAATTTTCAATGTTTTTTATCCAAAGAAGGTGGTGTGAAGTACCATGAAATCCAGAACTCCGACTATGTATGAAGGTATCCAAAAGGTTGTTGTTAGTATTGCCAATTTTTTGGTTTTGGCAGGAAACGATGTCGATTCAGGTCGCCATAATGCAACTAGCCAGATTCCAAAAATTAACGCTGGAACAGAAAAAACACCGTGTAAAATATTCATGATTAAGCGCAGGGGCGTATTGGAAAAAGCCTCTAACGATGTCAAGCTCAAGGGATCCATTAATATTACCGAAGAAAAGCCAATTATCCATGCAGACATTACGATTAACAGGGTAATTTCGTGGACAAAATAGTTGCCTTTTTTGCGAAACCACATGCTAACTAAGACAACAGCGGTCCAGAATGTTTGCATAATTAAATTAAATTCAGCAAAACTTAATCCAATGGAGTTAAAGGGAAAAAAAAGTATAGTTGCAATCTCAACCACAAAGACTCCAATTATTGAAAGAATTGCAATTTTTCCTTGGGCTATTTGAGCTAAACTGTTTTGGTTCTTTCGTTTTTTGCGGTTAACAGCTACTGCGCTAAACAAGATTAGAACTGAAGCAGCAATAACTAGAATAATATGTTCGTAAAAGTCTGATTCGTTTTCTGTTTTTTCTTTTGGTTCCCAAATGTTTGTTGCTACCGCTTTTGTGGTAACTATAATATCTTCGATGTACCATCCATTTTTGGTAGTTTTATTTTTTACCGGCTCTACTGAAGCAATGAAAAAGCCTGTTTGTTTATCCCATTCTTTTACTTCTCTAACGTTATCATGTCCACAAGTAACAGTTCGGATTGCACCTAAAACAGTTTTTTGTTCTTCATTTTCAATAGTTATATTAACTGGAATCCCGCTGTGCCGTGCTAAATCATAAAATGTGTCTCCGGGACTGAGATTTGCAGGAATAATAACCCAGCCTCCTACTTCGCCTTCAGTAAAATTAAATTCCCAAACAGCACTGGCCACTGTTCCATTGGAATATCGTGCAGTAACATTCAATGAAAATGCAGTACCATAAACGGGTAAAACTTCCATTCGCATCCAAGTAACATCATGTGTTGGAGGCATGGAACCGTTACCTGCAATAATCACGTCATATTCAACCCAATCGCCTTCTTTGACTCCTACTTTTGGTTCGTTTGATCCACCTGCTTGTAGAACAATTAATGAAGGAATAAATAACAAAAAAGCAAAAAAAACAGTGAAAAATTGAGACAATTTTCTTTGCAGCAAACCTATTCCCTGTTTAAATTTTGAGTTATTTTTTGATAAAAGGTTTTTTGTAAATGTTTTTTGACTAAATAAGCATTAAAGTTGGAATTTTAGTCAAGATTTCTTGACAATGACCGAGTGTTTGAGGTCAAAATTTCTTGACCCACTTTGGAATTTAGCCCGTGCTGTTCCAATAAACGATTTCTGAATAAAGGTCATCCAAAGGAAAGTTTGGGTCATTATAAACTATGTCTAAAGCCAATCCATATTCCTCAAGTAACTCTTGTGTTCTGTTCCAGATTTGCTCTGAATGTTCATCAGGTCCCCAGTATCCCCATATTCTGTCGTCTATGCTGCGCATTCCCCAACCATAATCTTCAGGTAAAACTAACGCAGTTTCTGCTACTGTTCGGCTATATTCTTCTGGGTTTTGTTGCATGTATCTCCAAAATTGTTTCATTGCTTCAAAGTGTTCTTCCGTTAAAATTCCGTATGGGTTTCCAGGTGGGTTTGTGGGGTAGTTGAAAATTATTATGAAGTCAGCTCCTGCTTCGTATGAAATCATCATGTCATCAAGCATTTCACTTGCAGATTTGTATTCGCCTTGTGTTATGTTGTTTGGGTCTAGGTTATTCCATACAATTATTGTACCCCAATCTTTTTGTTGAACCTTAGCAGCTCCCCTGCCCAGTGCTATGTGTTTTTCTGAGTCATGTTCCCAGCCTAATTCCACAAACACAGTGTCATATCCTGCAAGGTAATCAAAATAATAAAGAGCATAATCAGAAGTAAATGCAGTAATTGATTGGTTGTTCAACACTTTGAGTTTTAAATGTTCTTGAATATATTCTATGTAATTGTTTTTTACAGTATTATAGTCTCGGTTAACTGTTTGATTTGGATAATCTGGAATGAATTTTTCCATATCTTCATATAATTCAGGCCATAACTGTTTCACTCGAAGAAAAACTGATGGCCAGTTATCGTCGAGTTGTATGCCTCCAGGTTCATCAAAGAGATAAACCCCCAAAAACTGCTCACCCCATGTTTCAGTTGCCGTCGTTAGCCACGGAATCTGCCAAGGCGCTCTAGGGTCAAACCATCCAAAGAACACAATAAAATCTAATCCTGCATCTGCAGCATAGTCACAGATTATGTTTGTTGCTGTTTCGTTTTTACTTACAGGTCCTGATTGTATTACCAAAAGGTTAGTGTAATCCTTGATTTTGTCGATTAATAACATTGCTTCTTCGGGGGTGTCCCCACAAAAGGAAACTCCAAAATATGGATCAACTGGATAAGTGTTTTTTGTTTCGGTACCCTTAGGTAAAACTAAAACTGTTGCTGCAATTATAACCACTAGTAACAAACAAAGAAATAATAATCTAAGTTTGGGTTCTTCGCGCTTTTTTAACGTCAATTTTATTCAACTTGACTTGGTTATTTTATTTGTAAAGAGCTTTCTAGTTGATTTAAGATTTTTGTGAAAACAACTGAAAAATGTATTGACTTATTTGTTTAATTTTTATACTGGCATGCCAAACATTTCTATTTGATATCAACGTTTATTTCAACGCCGTTTCTGATGCTTTGAGTTACAGTGCAGTAATCTTCAAACAGTTTTAAGCATCGGGGGACTCGATGTTTGTCTTCTTCATTTACTTCTAACTGGATTTCAAGGTCAATGCTTTTAATTCTGATTTTTTTCTGGTCGTTTCGGTAAAGGTTTGTTGTTACTCTTGTTTGGATGTCTTTGATTTGTACTCTTGCTTTTTTTAAACAATATACCAAACTAGTACTCATACAATGACCAACAGCAGCAGACAATAACCGGGGAGGATTAGGTCCAGCACCTTCACCGTCGGGTATAATTTCATCTAAGATAATGTTTGGCAAGTATTCTACATCAAACTCTGTATTAAATTGATAATTGTCCACCAGCTGCAATTTTGTAACAATACTTTTTTCTGTCATTTTTTTAACCCTTTTTTGTTCCTTATGTTCATATAATTGCTTTTATTATTACTAAACTTTTTTTGTAAATATTTCTTGACCTAACAAAAACGTGTGTTGAAAGTTAGTCAAGGTTTCTTGATAAAAAACCTTTTGAATATACCTGTTGAATTGTATTTATTGCACTTTAACAAGTAAAGCAATTGAGGTTTGATTGTTTGAATCCATTCACATATGCCCTGAAAGAAATTCGAAGACGTAAATATCGAACCTTAATCAACATTTTAGGATTTGCCATCGCAGTAACTACCTTAATTACGTTAGTCATGGCTGCCCGAGGCTGGGAAGCCTGTACCACAAAACCCTTGAACAATATCGGAACAGACATCATCTACATCTACACTGCCCCAATAGATCCATCAAACAAAGGCTGTTACATAGTTAACCATCTGTTTTCGTATCCTTTCAATCAAACCCTGCTGGATGAAATCGAACAATTACCCAATGTTGAATCTGCTGTTCCAATTCTTATGCACCGGTTGCGGGCTATGGTTTTTACAGGAATTGACCCATCAGAAACTGTAACAAACGCAGTTTTACCCCGTGATGTAATAGAAGGCAGATATCTAAACCCTGATGATGGTTACGTTGCATTAATTGACAAAGAATATGCTGACTTAAACAACCTTACTTTGGGCTCAATAGTAAATTATGTAGCAGATTATGAAGTAGTAGGAATAGTTGAAGTCAGTGCAACAAACATCATGAAATCCCATATTTACGTAAATTTACCTGTTGTTCAACAAGTTTTACCTGAACAGCCTATTGGATTGGTGAATATTGGGCTAATTCGAACAGTTAGCCCAACTACTGTGGAAGAAACTGCTGCTGCCTTGGAGAAACAATGGCCTAATTCCAGCATATTAACTGGCTCAGATTTAGCTGATACTGCCTTTAGCATAATCAGAATAAATGAAGAAACCGCTTGGAGTTTTTCTTTAGCGCTAGTAGTTATCACGGTTCTGTTTATGGTTAAATCACAGTTAGGCAATGTTTCTGAACGAACAAAAGAAATTGGAATCCTTAAAGCAATAGGCTGGAGCAACTCCAACGTTGTAAACCAGATAGTTTCAGAATCACTAATCCAAGCAACAATTGGTGGAATCGTCGGATGTGGACTAGGATACATTTTCGCCATGTATGTTTTGTCTACCATTGGTGGCGAAATCGGAGGAGCCCTCAATCTCGTTACAGTTGACCCTTTGCTTTTTGGAATAGGATTTTCGGTAGCCATACTAACCGGAGTTACGGCAGGGCTGTTTTCATCATTACGGGCTGCGCGATTAACCCCTGTTAAAGCTATAAAAACAATTTAACGAGGAAAACAGATGTCAACCAAAAATATAATACAACTTTCAAATCTAACGAAAACCTACAAAAAAGGAAGCGCCAAAGAAATTAATGCAGTGGACAACGTTTCTTTACAGGTAAAACAAGGGGAATTTCTTACAATTTTAGGTCCCTCGGGAAGTGGTAAAACTACTCTTCTTAACCTCATTGGTGGTCTAGACAAACCCACATCAGGTAAAATAACTGTTGACGACTTGGAGATTTCTAAACTAAAAGAAAACCAGTTAGTTAAAGTAAGGCGTGAAAAAATTGGTTTTGTGTTTCAGGCCTTTAATTTGATTCCAACCTTTTCTGCCCTTGAGAACATACAAGCAACTTTAGCTCCAACAAACATGCAAAAAAACAAACAACTTGAACGGAGTAATGAGCTTCTTGCAATGGTTAATTTAGAGCAAAGGGGAAATCATTTGCCTTCAGAATTAAGTGCAGGCGAACAACAAAGAATTGCAATTGCCCGTGCATTTGCGAATGGTCCCAAGATTGTTTTGTTGGATGAACCCACCGGGAACTTGGATACTACAACTGGAAAAGAAATTCTGGCTTTATGTCACAAAGCCAGTAAAGAACATGGGCAAACCGTTGTTGCTGTAACCCACGCAGATTATGTTAAAAATTACACAAACCGTTTGTTGTTTATGCGTGACGGAAAACTGTTTACAGAACTGCCTGAAGAAAAGCCTTAACCAATTAACTAATTTTTGTAACTTCACGATTTTAAGCGTTTAATTAAAATGTAAACAATTGTTGTTAGCGCAACCGTTGCAATGATTGTGATTATTAGACCTAATTCCATAGGTATGGTTGTTCCTAGAAAACCCTTTTTTGTTGTAGGTCCAGCATAGGCGACCATAAGTGGGAATATGTCAACATCATCTTCAGTCACTTGGTATGGTATATCTCCAATTCCGTTTCCATCAGTATCTGGACCGTTATAGTCTCCCCAGTAATTGCCACAAGTGCCATTATTCCAGATGTTCAGATGTTGTTTCCATTTTGGTTCGGTGCATTCACAGTCGTAAACATTCCAAGTGTTGTTAACAAAGCTATTCAAGTAAAAAACGTTATACACAATTTCATGTTCCACAGGGATTGGACCCAAAAACACTCCCTGGATGTTACCTTCCACATAGTTTTCTATGATGGTATTCGGACAAGCTGCAAGAAAAATTCCAACATTTGAACCTTTTACTGTGTTCTTAGTAATCGTGTTTCCTGTTGTCCAGATATAAACTCCTATATTAAAATCGATAATATTCAAGTTTTTAATGGTTACGTTGCCATTCGTAACGTTTGATAGTTCAATTCCAAAATCCCAAGAACCAACAGGTAAAATTCGAGGCACCGATTTGAGTGTGTGTCCTTTTCCATCAATTATTATGTTGTTTTTTTCCACTATAATTCCGTAGGAATCTTCAATGTCCCCTGAAAAAATGTATGTGTCTCCGCTGCGATAGATTTTGTTAGTTCCTTCAATGGTGCCATCAGCGCGGATAAATATCATTTGAGCTCCTTTAACTGGTAATAAATTAACTGCACAGAAATTAACTAAAAGCAACGAAGTAATCAACAGTAATTTGATTTTTTTCATTTGATTATTTCTCCGAATCTAGCCAGTTCCTTGACTTTACAACTGTTTTACCTGCTGCTTTCAGTTTTAAAGCATCCTTTTCGGGGCACATTTCTAAACAACGCAAACACAAGATACAGTTAGATGTAGTAACGTCACCGCCTTTTTCTTCGTAAACTTCGGTTACCTGAGTTGGACAAACCCGTTTGCAAATTCCGCATTTGGTGCATTTTTCTTCTAGTTTCTCTAAACGCAGGACTGAAATCCATTTGAAAGGCGGGAACCTATGAAACAATGCAATTAATGCGCCCAGTGGACATAGTCTGCACCATGCTCGACGGTAATAAAAGGAAACAACTGTAACTACCCCTAATACCATCAAGTTCAATGAGGTAACAAAGTATCCTAACTCAAAAAAAGTACCTGTTGTAACTTGGGCAATCCATTCAAAGCGTATTAAACCCACTGAAGCTTCTAATAACACGCAAAAAGGTTTCATTGGACAAACTTGACAAAACGGTGCAGAAAAATATTGGTACACAAAACCTCCTTTTTCGGTTCCAGGAATTAATTGGGCACCTACTATTGCTTCTGCTCCGAACATGAAACTTAGAACTATTATTAGAGCTAAAATAACGTACCCGAGTTGATGGAATTTCTTGTTGAAATCTTTCGAGAAATCTTTATGAGGAATTTTAAAATTTTTTCTCAGATATGTAAGCAAATCCATGTACAACCCAAAAGGACAAACCCATCCGCAGAAGGCTTTGCCAAAAATAATGGACAATAGTATTATTATTCCAAAAATTACGGCTAATCTAACTAATCCTGAGCTATTGTAATCTACTCCCCAGCCGTGGGTTCCTTCCCAGAATGGGAAAAGGTACGTTTGAATTTCCCAGAGGGCACATGTGACAGTTCTTCCACAGGGATAGTAACAACCAAAAAATGGAACTGGAAAACCATCTGCCATTTCAACTCCCATAACGTTTGTTCCGACTAAAAATTCGTGAACTGGAATTCTGCTTGCAGGCACGGGCAAAATTTCGTGGTCTATGAACATGCCAAAGAAAATCAGAAAAACTAACCCGACTTGGATAAATAATCTTAACGCGCTTATTTTTCTGGATTTGTTTTTTCTTCGCACAAATGCAAACACGCCGCCAATGCTTACTGTTGATATTGCAGCTGTTATCAAAAGAAGATTGGGCTTAAATGGAGAGCCAACAATAGGGACAGGATTTTGTGGATCTGCATTTGGGTCTGTTACTGTTACTCCGAGCCTGTCGTTAATGTGACCTAGAATAGGAAAAACGTTCCAGTAACCTGCCATATCCAAGGCTTGTGTAACCGCAAAGTCTCCTGTTTCTGGATCTGCTATTACAATTTGGTCAATATAGCTATAATCGGGTCTAACAAAGGTCACTCTTACTGTTCGGTCTAATTCTGTGATTTCTTCTTCATCTGTTCCTAAACAAATGGTTCCAGTTACAGTAACGTTTTCGTAAATGTTGATTTCAGTGGAAGAAATGGTTGCAGTAATGTGAGGACCATAACAACTAGAAACTGGCTGGCAAACAAGGGCACCAACAGTGATGGAAACAGCAACAAAGATAAAAATTATCCAAAAGAAATTCTTAGATTTGCCTCTTTTTTTGTTAACCATTGGTACCAATAGTTCTCTTGTTGATGTGAACAAAAAAGGTTTTTTATCAAGAAACCTTGACTAATTTATTCAGTGGTGATATATCCACGTACACCGTTATTCTTGTAACCCTCTCTTTTTTTTGTTTGTTCAGAAGTTGATGCATGAATAAGAAAAAACCAAATCAAGTCCTATACAAAGACATCAAAGAAAAAGATGTTGAATTAATTATTCTTGGTTTAGTCTATGGTCAAGGAAAAGCTTTTGTATTTTAGAAAGTATAAGGTGAAAAATGTGAAAATTATGAAAAAACCATTAGTTGCTTTAATAGTTATAATTTTGGCTGTAGCAGTTATTTCTGGAGTTTACATTGTAATGAATCTAGGTTCAGGTCCAGATCAACCAACAGATGCTACCCCTACTCCAGATCAACCAACAGATGCCACGAACCCGACGTTAGGAGTAAATAGCTTTCAATACAAATTAAGCATAACCTTGTCAGGTGAACCCCAATCAGATATGCATTACACCTACAGTTACAAAAATGTTGGAACACAAAACATGATGTGGCGCCTTGACGTAACCACGGAAGAAGGTACATCAACCACCATAGTTAATGGGGCTCAACAAAAAGTATGGATGATTTATGGTGATGAAATCCTTGATATATCGTATGCGTTCACAGAACAATGGGATTCAATAATGGAAGATTGGCAAGACGTTCAAGGTGATTTTGCAGATTGGCCTGGAACTCAGGAATGGACATACACTGTTGATGGTACAACTGCTAGAATTTATGATGTACAAACTAACCCTGTCCTCCCTGATTCATTATTCGAACCATAAAATCTACAGCAAAGCATAAAAAGGTCAAAACAACCTTCTCAAACCCCATTTTCCTTTTTTGTTAAGTTAAATAATGAGCGCTTAGAATGTTTGAAATTATCTTTGTTCTCATATTCCTTTAGAAAAAAGTTGAAACCTAAGAGTTCAACAAGTACTGGAAGCACAGAATGAAACTAAGCAACAAGGAAAAAGGCAACTCGTTAAAGCATTACAGAAAACGTTTGATAATACTCCTGTAACTGAGGATATGGCACTTGAACAAGAAGCGAAAGAGACTGAGATGATGAATAACTTCACGGATTAAGAGAAGAAGATTACCCGTAAACACTTCTCTAACATTGAAAAACATTAACTTTCCATTGACTAACCGGTTCTCTTTGGTTTGGATTTCAGTAAACATGATTTGTTGTGAGCATCGTGGATGAAAAATTTAACAGGTTCCTTTTTTAGAGCTGATTAGTTTTGCGAAAAAACAAAATTGGGTTGTTAGTTGATTTGTTTTTTCATTGCTGTTAATAACTATGATTGTAACTATAAACGCAAATAGCAATAAAGTCCAATTGGTATTAGCATTGCTAATATTGTGTTGCCAAAAACGAGCGTGTAAACAACTGCGATAACCGTAACTGAAATCCAAATGGCGCTAGCAATTAAATTCTTTGATCTATTTCTAAACTAAATTTGAACTTGGAACTTTTAGTATTTAGTTCTAGACATTAGAACAACTAAAGAAACAGATTGGAATCCATTTACTTTTTTTCTATGATGATTTTTGTTCCGCTTGTTACTTTTTCAAACAATTCTAGGTTTTTGGTTACTTTGCCAATTAAATTAACTGGACTGTATGGTTGGGTGTTTCCCCAGAATATACAAAAAGCGCTTCCCATAGGCCAGAATGCAAGATCACCTTTTTCTACAGTAGGCGAGGCTTTTTCGTTTCCCATCTTTATTGGGATGTCAAAATAGACTTCTTCTTGCCATAATGCCGACATTCCTTCGATGGGAAGTGCTTTTAGGATTGCGTCTGTTGTTCGGGGAGACTTTAGTCGAACTAGTTCTCCTTCTGCGGTGCCGATTCCTTCGATGGCAATTTTTATAGGGATGCGAGAAATGCTCATTTTAAACACTGCTAATATTACCTATTTACTGATTATTATGTTTACTGCAAATTACTAAACAAAAAGTAACTTTAATGTTCAGTCTTGCATGTTTTTTGTTAAATTAACATAATCTAAAAATTTTTGACTTAAAATCGTTGTCTTTTCGAGTGGAAAAAACTTTTATTATCTTTTATTCGAGGTTGTTTTATCAAAGAGAAATCTTTATATTCACAGTAATTTTCTACTTTTTCGTATTAAATTATAAGGAGAAATGATGATTGTCTTCTGGATTAACTGGAACACCTGTTCTTATACTCCGTGATGGAGCATCCCGTTCACGCGGTCAAGAAGCCCAACACGCCAATATCATGGCGGCACAGATCGTTGCTGAATCAGTAAAAAGTGCCCTTGGACCCCGTGGAATGGACAAAATGCTGGTCGATAGTTTCGGTGACGTAACTATAACCAGTGACGGTCGTACAATTTTAGATGAAATGGACATACAGCACCCTGCAGCAAAAATGCTCGTAGAGGTAGCAAAAACACAAGACGACGAAGTGGGAGACGGCACCACCAGTTCAGTAATAATAGCTGGAGAACTCTTAGCAAAAGCTGAAGAACTAATCGCAAAAAATGTTCACCCCACTGTAATCATTGATGGTTACCGAAAAGCAGCAGAAAAAGCTTTGGAGGTCTTGGAAAAAATTGCCATCAAAACTACTTCGACTGACAAAAAAATGATAAAGAAGGCAGCTATGACTTCAATGGCTAGCAAACTAGTTTCTGGCAGCCGAGATTACCTCAGTGATATTGCAACTCAAGCAGTTTTACAAGTTGCAATAAAAACTGGTGACAGCTACAAAGTCGACATTGGAAACATTAAGATAGAAAAGAAACCTGGAGAATCCTTGATTGATACTAAACTAATCAATGGAATAGTTCTTGACAAAGAAGCAGTTCATTCTGGAATGCCTAAACGTGTAGAAAATGCAAAAATCATTTTGGTTGACGCTGCTCTTGAAATAGAAAAAACAGAGTTTGATGCCAAAATTAATATCCAAAGCCCCGAGCAAATGGATGCCTTCCTAAAACAAGAAGAAAACATGATCAAAGCAATGGTTGACAAAATAGTCGCCAAAGGTGCAAACGTTGTTTTGTGCCAAAAAGGCATTGACGATTTGGCTCAGCACTTTCTAGCACGACAAGGAGTTCTTGCAGTTAGACGTGTAAAGAAATCTGACATGGAAGCCCTTGCTAAAGCAACTGGAGCAAAAGTTGTAACAAATCTTGATGACATAAGTAAAAGTGACCTTGGCAACGCACAAGTTGTAGAAGAACGCAAAATCGGTGATGACAAAATGACCTTCATCGAAGGATGCAAGAATCCTTTGGCTGTTACAATTCTTATCCGTGGTGGAACACAAAGAATCGTTGACGAAGCTGACCGTTCACTACACGATGCACTATGTGTTGTCGCAGACGTAGTTGAAGATCCTAAACTCGTAGGTGGCGGAGGTGCCCCAGAAATGGAACTAGCCAAAGCTCTACGGGAATATGCAGACACTCTTCCAGGTCGTGAACAATTAGCAGTACTGCAATTTGCTGAAGCTTTAGAAATAATTCCAACAACATTAGCAGAAAATGCAGGACTTGATCCAATTGATATGATTTCCAGCCTTCGATCACAACATGAAAAAGGTATCCTCTGGGCAGGCGTAGACGTAGACACCGGCAAAGCTAGTGACATGGAAAAAGCAGGCGTGTTAGAGCCTATGGCAGTTAAAAAACAAATAATCAAATCCTGTTCCGAAGCTGCAACATTGATACTAAAAATTGACGACGTTATTGCTTCAGGAAAAACCAAAGCCCCTGCAGGTCCACCAGGAGGTATGGGCGGCATGGGTGGAATGGGTGGTATGGGCGGAATGCCTGGCATGGGCATGCCCGGAATGTAGGAGCGTTATAAACCCACGACAACCCCAAATGAAGTTTCAATTGGACCTGCCAAAATCACCCGTTTTGAACGGGCTCGCATAGTGGGAGCCAGAGCACTGCAAATCGCAATGGGTGCTCCCCTTCTTATTGCCTCCCCGGCGGCACGTGCAGGGCCTATTGATATTGCAATAATGGAACTGGAATCTGGGATTCTTCCCCTAACTATTCGCAGAACACTGCCTAACGAAGAATACCAAGATGTCCCTCTCAAGTGGCTTTCAAAAGCTTAAAACCTAATGCAATAGGGTTTTTCCCTATTTCTTTTTTATAAATCATATTTTTTTGTAACGTCGACTTATTATGGCAACTTACAATCAAAGGTATTTTTCTAAATAATCGATTAAACACTTGAAAATGGAAAACTTTTAAATTGTAAACTGTTACACACAAAGATGTGGGTTTGCTGAGGCTCATGCACAGGCAATTGAGGAGTGAAAAAACGAATTTATTCTACTATATTATTCGTTGATTTCATTTTTAATGTTTGAGCCAAGCATACTCACTTAATCTGAAAATTTGTTGTTTTGACATTTTATTAATAGTAATATTTTTTTTCTATAGTTACTGGAAATCAATTTAGGAATAACACAGTTTATGAAATCGAATAATGTATTCGAGATTTATACTTAATAACCAACAACGACGCAAGCGATAAAATTTTACAAAAAGTATTATATTTACTTATACAGACCAATTTCTGATTTTTATTTTGTGTTAGAAAATAACTTTGGATTGTGCTATTTGTCTGATAATCAAGAAAAATATTGTTTACATTAACCCTAGACTTGAACTAATAATGTTGGGTAATAAAAATTATTAAATGTGGGATTTTGTTGCCACATTTTTTTGTTTATTGTTTATTTTGCTGGTTCAGCTACAACGAGCTGTTTGTATATTTTGAGGTTTTTTCCTCCAGAAACGTATTCTACGAGTTTTCGTTTTTCCATTTCTTTAAGAAAAGCGTTAGCAATGCTTAGTTTTATACTTAAGCGTGAAGCAACAACTGATGGTGTGAGTACTTTTAGTCCTTTAAGTTCAGCTAGTACTTTTTTGTCGTTTACGTCAGGAACAGTCAAACCCAAAGTCTGTTTTTTGGCGACAGGTGCTACTTCTTTTTTTTCTCTTTTTTCTTTAGGTTCCTTTGTTTTAGTCATTTGCTTAAGAGATTTGTTCTTTTTTCCTCCGCCCATTGTTCTTCACCTTTTCTTTTGAATTCCATTCGCCCTTTATAGCCTTTCTCCTTGCTATTGGACTTCACCGACTTGTTTTTTGTTTTGTTTTTTCCATTCTTCCAAGGGAATGCCCATGTCGTGTTCAACTTTTTCTCGATGAATCGAGTTCATTGCACAGAAAGGTATGATTCTTCCGTCAGGAACTGCGTAATGGATACAGCATCGTTGAACCCGTTCCAAGTCAAAGTTGTATGGATCCATGAAATGCATAGAAGAAACCAGCAGCATTTTCCTGTGAAGGTCCCCTAAAGAGTCGTAGCTTCCACTTTTGACGATGGGCAGCAGATATTTTCTGAGTAATCCAAATTTGATGTGCCTTAACAGTCCGACCAGATGGATTTTAGCAGATTTTGTCTTGCCTGCTTTGGCGTCTTCGTACACTTTTTGCATGGTGGACATGAATTTGTCAACGTTAACGTAGCGGTTGATGGGAACCATTTTGTCGCCTTCAATGAACACGTAAGTTGCCATTCCACAATGGGGATGGGTAGTGAATTCAACGTAATCTTTCCCTTTCAGGGCAGCTACAGCCCGGCTGATAGGCACAACGGTGGGAACTGGGTAAAAATCATCTATTTTGATTGCACCGTCGGTTTGTTCTTCGACTTTTTCCATGAAATCAGGTATTGTAATTCGCATTTTTTCTCGTTCATCTTCGGCAATTCTACCACAAATGCTGACGGGTTGCACGTTTACACATCGAACTATATCGAAATTGTCTCTGGCGAAGCGTATAATGTCCCCTATTTGGTGATCGTTAACGCCTTTTACAAGGGTAACAACTAGTACGAGGCTTAATCCTGCTGCACGGCAGTTTTCAATCGCCTTCATTTTAATGTCCAGAAGGTCAACTCCTCGCGTGAATTCGTAAACGTCCGAGGTTAACCCGTCAAACTGCAGGTAGATGGTGCTCAGTCCTGCTTCAACTAGTTGTTTTGCGAATTCAGGGTCGTTAGCTAATCTCAACCCGTTGGTGTTGACTTCAACGTGATGAAAGCCTAGTTCTTTGGCTTTGACAATAAGTTCGGTCAAGTCTTTTCGTATGGTTGGCTCTCCACCAGAAAACTGCAGGGCGGGGGGTTTTACTGGCTTGTTTTGCCTAAGGTTTTCGAGCATTTCAAAAATTTGCTCTTTTGTTGGTTCATACACGTATCCTGCACTTGCAGCGTTAGCAAAACAAACTGGGCAAGTAAGATTGCACCTGTTGGTTATGTCGATGATTGCAAGGCCAGTATGGCTTTTGTGTTCTGGGCAGATTCCACAGTCCATGGGGCAGCCGTTTTTTGTTTCAGTTCGGGGGTTTTCCAGTCCAGTGCCTTCAGCGCGTAAGCTTTCGGCTTTTTGGTAAATGTCGTAGTTGCTCCAGTACAGTTCAGTAAATTTGCCGTGCTCGTCGCAGGTTTTTTCTATGTAGACTTTGTTGTCGTCTTCGTAGATGGTTGCCTCTAGTACCTTGAGGCATTCCGGGCAAAGTGACTTTGTTTGTTTAATTACTTGCATTAATTTGACACCACTGTAAGGGGTAATATTTTTTAAGTGATTAGCATCAATATAAGAAGGTTTCCAAACGTTTCATAAGGTGAAAAAGGTTGAGCACCCCCGTAAGTGAAGACGCAAAAAAAGTATTACACGAAGTAGGCCTAACAGAATACGAAACAAGGGCATTTTTGATACTGTTAGAACGTGGAGTAATGACCGCAAGCGAAGTCAGCGAACATGGCGGAATTCCTTATTCTAAAGTGTATGAAACTCTCAATTCCTTAGAACGAAAAGGTTGGGTAGAAGTCGAAAAAGGCCGACCCAGCAGATATTTTCCCAAAGCCCCTTCTGAGGCACTGGAAGCAGAACGCTTACGGTTAGAAGGCATGATGAGTGGCTGGAAGCATGTAGTACTTGGTGAGCTTCAACCATTGTACGAAAAACGTGAGTTACTGGAAAAACCAGACATTTGGATTCTGCGAGGAGAGTTTAGTGTAATGGCCAAGCTCCAAGAAATGCTAGAAGTGGTCAAATCAGAGTTATTGATTGCAGTTCCGCCCTTTGCAAAGAACTTTGTTGATGCTTCTGTATCCACTTTGGGTAAAGTACGCTCCAGCGGAGTCAATGTGAAAGTTATGGTTGCAGGTAACTGGACCGAAAAAGAGCTCCAACAACTCGGGGATGCAAGAGTACGGGATAACCTGTTCGGCGGCGGAGTAATCGTGGACGGCAAAGAAGCACTATTATTCCTCGGAGAAGCCGACAAAAAACGAAGCTACGCCGGACTCCTGGTCATATGGAGCAACCACATCGGACTAGTAAAATTCGCCCGAGAATACTTCCAACTACTATGGGACACAGCCGTAACTACTGTATAGTCTCCCATTTTGTTTTTCATATTCTTTAACTTCCAGTCTTTATAATATAATATATTATTATTTAAAGTTATTCAAAGTAATTAAAATTATTAATTATTTAATTAAGTCCAGTAGGTAATCTACTTATTGATTTAGTAATTTTGATATGTTAGTTTACTAAACATCGATTATTTTTCTTTCTTTATAATGTAAGATTTACTTTTCATAATTCCTGTCCGATAGTTTTTAAAAAATATTAGCTAAGAATCCTAAAGTAAAAAATTAACGTAGAAAACTATCGGACAGGCGAACCATATTTGTTAGGGGGAGTTTAATATTTTTTAAAGTAGTATCGGCAAAATGCGCGGGTCGATATGCTGTTTTGTCAATCGATTTCAACATGTCCCTATTTTTAATAACCATCCATTATATGTCAAAAATCTCGAAACTACTTTAATGCATTAACCCCTACTTTTATCGATACTAACTTAGCATTTTTAACCAATCCTTTATGAATCGAAACTATGAATCCCAATCATCATCAAAATTAAATATTAGATTTAGTGATTTAAAAAATGATTAATAATGTCAATAAATGAAAAAATTGCTCTTAGAGCTTTTATGAAAGCATATTCCATTGAGGGTAATCCATCTCCTGAAACAATTGAAAAAATAGCAAATGAACAAAGTGATGTTCTTAATATGGTTACTAAAAACGAAAATGAATATGTAAAAAAATTGCGAACAGAAGTAAGTATTGAAGTTCTAATTGAGGAAATAGAAGAGCTCAAAAAGAAAACATCGCCTTTGCCATGAGTTATCCCCTTCCTTTTTTTTCGTCTTTTTCTATAAACAGTTCAAAACAGGGATTTATAGTCTATTTTTTTTGACTTTATTTTTTGATGCTTTTGTGATTGAAATAAAAATTCTTTTTTTAAACTTAAATTTTGTTAAGATTTCTATTTTAATAAATTAAATATTAAATGGTTGATTAAACTTAAATTATTTTGTATGTTCCTTTGTCTAAAAAAATGTACAAAATTATACAAAATAGTTATAAGCTGGATTTGGAATTATTACTTAGGGATTCGATAAATTGGGTAAATCCTCGGCTCAGTTTCAAAGCTTTGCAATTGCAATAGCCTTCTCAATAATGTTTACTACAGTAGTTCCCTTGCTTTTTGCTGAAGATTCAAAAATTCCATTGATTAAAGATTTACCGATTGATGTTAAACGAAAATTCGTAAATTTAGCTAAAACACAAGGAAGCAACAAATATAGCTCAACTATTAGTTTCGCTGAAATACCTTTATCAATATGTGGAATTGGTATTGACGTTTCAATAAAAGGTAATACGAACCTAGACATATGCTGCGAACTCGAGATTGCTGGACAAAAAATTAGTTTTGTTTTGAATGATTTATCCTGTTATTTCGAATTAGGATATGATGATGTTACAATTGGAGGAAAAGTAAACCCAAGCGGCTTAGTTAACATTGGATTAACAATTGATGCTGATGGGGTTATCGAAAATATGCCAAGATTGGTGTTTTATCATTACAGTCTGTCTATCGAATGAAATTTCAGATTATGCTCCTAAAAAAGAGGTGAAAAAAAATTAAAAAACTCATAGGACTGATTATTGCTTTAATTCCTACGATTTTAATACTGAATAGTCTGATTTTTCCCATTCAAGTAGCTGATAAGATGGTTGATGTAATGGAGGGGGAAGAAAATGCAGCAGAGGAATTTTCTGAATTAATAGTGGATGAAACAGTAGACACTGTAAAATGGGAAATAATCTTAGGTATATTGGCGCTGTTCGGAATTTCTACATCAAGTATTATTGCTTTATTGAAATCCATATTCAAATAATATCTTCAAATATTTTTGTATTATCTATTGATAAAATCGTTGCAGTATTTTTAATTATCGATAATAATCATAATTTTCATTTTTATCGATTTGTTATTTTATTCAGCATGTTGAAAGCTAATTAACTGAATTTTTTCTTTATTACTTTGTTCTATGATAATTTAATTATGCTAATTATTATGAGTAAGTTAAATTTAAAAACAGATTAAATCATTTTAAAAGCAGGTGATTAACATTTCATGGTCTTGCATTATGGGATACCAAAAAATTAGGGTTTACCATGATGACTTATTTGAAGGAACGTATTCTTTAGTTGATGAACCATTTTGTCGAAAATGTGCGCATCCCGGCGTTACTACTGATGAATGTACTGACCACGGTCATTTGGAATCTATTGAAAGGATTTATGCAATGGGATGGTATTATCGCGTTAGAGATAGGGAAGAGGATGATTTACTTTCTAAGCATATCCTTCAAGCAAAGAAAAACTCTTCAATAAGTGAACCATTGGGGCGAGCTATGGCGATTACTGCTAGAAGAAAATATCCCGAATTATTAAAATCTAATCTAATTATACCGATTCCATTGCATCCGAAAAAATTGAAAGAAAGAGGTCATAATCAAGCCTTAGAGTTAGCAAGAATAGTTAGCAATCAACTTAATATTGAACTTTTGGACGGGTTAGAAAAAACTAGGAATGTTAGCTTTAGAAACAAGTCATGGGAAGAAAGATTGGAATTAATTGACGGCTTATACAAAGTAAAGGCAGAGTATGTCGATTATGTTAGAGATAAAAAAATAATAATATTAGATGATGTAACGACAACTGGATTAACCCTAAATGAGTGTACTAAAGTTTTATTTGAATCCGACACATCATCGGTTAATGCGTTCACAGCAACAAAAGCTAGGAGGATTTAGAAGTATCATTTGAGGAAAATTTGTTTTGGTTGGCACTTCAAGAAAAAAGGTGGATTTTTCCTCCTGAAACTTTACAAAGTGTATATTCCGAAACAGAAACCTTGGAAGATTTGTGGAAAGGCGATTCTGCCTATCTTTCTCATCTTGGGTTAAATGATATTACAATAAATAATTTCATAGAATATCGCAATAACTTAGACTTCAAGAAATACAAGAATTTGATTAAAACAATCAATCAAAACAGTTGTAAACTAATAAAATATGTTGACAAAGAGTATCCAAACAGATTACGGAACTTAAAGGGTGGCGCACATCTTGGTTCACCATTGGTATTAATTCATAAAGGTTCTGTGATGAATTTTGATAATAATGTAGCAATTGTTGGTACGCGAGAGTGTTCTCATTACGGGCACATGATGGCGCGACAATTCGCTAGAGAACTTGCAAAAAAAGGCTACACTATCGTAAGTGGATTGGCTAGGGGAATAGATACAGAAGCCCATTGTGGTGCATTAGAAGCAAAACAAGGGAAGACAATAGCTGTTCTAGCATGGATGCGACCAATATATCCTAAAGAAAATGAACAATTAGCTAAAGACATTGAAAAAAATGGTGCACTTATTTCTGAAAATTATTTTAAATCACAATATGGAGGCGGTAGATTGCAAAGAGCAATGTTTGTTGATAGAAATAGAATTACGAGTGGAATATCTAAATGCTTGATTGCAATTGAAGCTGGTAGTAGTAGCGGAACGGTGCACCAAGTTCGTTTGTCATTAAAACAAGGACGAAAAGTTTTTGCCCTCAAACCAAAACCCGAGAATAAAAAAGCAAATGAAGGTTTTAATGAATTTTTAAAAATGGGTGCAACACCAATTTCTTCACTAAAACCGGTATTGAACTTCTTAGCTTCGAAATCTATAGGAAATAAACTCGAAGAAAAAAGTTTAGAAGAGTATATTCAAAATTAAGGAAAAGCTCTCTTTTTTCATATTATTGCTCTTTCATATGTTACAAACTCTTAAAATAACAAACCTTAAAAGTAAAACTTACTATGTTTATTAATAGTATATCAATAGAATTAAACTAAACTTTAATTGTGGTTATCAACCTTTTTTCAAAAATTCTCTGCACCGCACAACCTGAAACACAAACAACAATCACCCTTGTCCCTTGAATCCTTCTGGGTGCTAACAACATCCAACGTAAACAAATCTTAACCGCTTGCAACATTAAGATACAGCAATGTTCCATCTGGTTGAAAATTAGCATAAAACATTCCGTGTCCATCGGAGTTGTCGATTTTGATTGCCATAATTAACAGTGTTAATCCTTGATAGTCTTGGTAACTTTCCCATTGTATGGATATCTGTATAGCATCTATCCTTGGGGTGGTTCCAGTTTGGTTTTGGTACTCATCAACTGCAACAGAATAGAACCAGTTTAATCCTAAGGCATCAATTTGTTTGAGAGAATGTTCTGCGGACTGCTTTTGAGCAAACGTCTGAGATAACGGAAGATTTCTCCACTCCATAACCCTTGCATGATAACTGTTACCGTTACTTGCAGTAAAATGAAAACCCAAATTAGACGACCTTTGATAAAAATCTACATCAATTCTTCCTTTGGGATAGATTGTGTCAAAGCTCATGGACTCAAACGTAATTTCCCCGGGATGCTCCAAACTAATTAGCCCATAACCTGGAGAATTTTTTACGCCCCCTAGAATCTGCAGAACTGACACATTCAAAATATTTGACTGGGAAAGCAGTACCCCTTCTGTTATGGGCTCAAACTCGGGAGCAAAACCAGCATTTTCAAGAATGTGTCCCTCAACTGACCCAAAACAAATCCCAAAAACCAACAATCCAACAATAAAATATTTGACGATCAGTTTTAATCTGCCATGAACAATCAACCAAACAGCAGCGCAAACTAACGCTAAACCGATTACAACCCATTTAATCCACGTATTGCTCAATAGCACTACCGAATAAAACAAACCAACTGCTAAAAGAACCCCCCAAAAAACGCTTATTAGAATCGAATTTTTTTCAACTTCTGTCATTTTGTTTATCCCTTGCTTGTTTTTTGTTACCCTGTTTATAATCAAACATTTTTGTACAATCCTTACACCAGTTTTTGATTCCACACCCGAATGCACTCATATGCCATTACAGCAACTGAAACTAACCCCAAAAGAACTGCAGAAACAGTGTTTATTTCAAACCCAAAAGAACCCGAAAACCAACTGGAAATCAAATACAAAACAAACAACGTCGAAAAAAGAGCCAAATAAAAAACATACCGCGGAAGCAAAAAAGAACCAAACTTTACCACTTGGGCAAGAACCCCCACCTCAACTTTTTCTACTAAAACATAGCCCATAGACGTTTTTTCTATCAAACCAAGATTCTTTAGCTTGTCTAGATGATAAGTTGCAAGACCCGGACTGGAAAAATCGAGCTTCTTTTGTATTTCTCGAGTTCCAGTGGGGCAATCATTTTTGAGAATGCAAAGATACACAAGCAAAGTATTCCCTCGCAACTCACTGAAAGCTTTCAACTCTTTTTGCGTAACCAAAGTAAACCCTTTTAAACTACCTGTTGTTTGATGTCAAACAATTCACTTATCCATAAAACATACCTGAATAATGTTTAACGCCCTGTCAATTCTATATCAAAAACAACTCACAAATATAATTCAACGCTTTTGTACACCAACAAAAAACAATCTTTCACGTACTGAACACAACCAAAAAAAGCAAGAAAACTGATTTGTTAAACAAAAGAATTCCAGGTGAAAATAATGGATGAACTTGTTTACAACCCGATTGGTGTTGTACATTCTCCTTTTGACAAACCTCAGGATGTTCCGATACAATCCGCTGCCGCCAAAGGAGTAAAAAGAACCATCGAAGTACACCCAAAGTACACAAAGGGATTAAAAGACCTTGATGGCTTTTCTCACCTGATTTTAATATACCATTTCCATTTGGCTAAACCATATTCTTTGCAAGTCAAACCCTTTTTAGACAAAAAACTTCACGGACTGTTTGCTACCCGTGCCCCTTCTCGGCCCAACCCTGTTGGAATTTCAGTAGTAAGATTAATCAAAATTGAAAAAAACATCCTCTACATCCAAGACGTCGACATAGTAAACGAAACCCCCTTGTTAGACATCAAACCTTACGTGCCCAGTTTTGACCAAAGAAACACAGAAAAAATAGGCTGGCTGACCAAAAACATCAACAAATTGCCTTCAACACGAGACGATGGCAGATTCGCCAAAAACCCCAACAAAAATAGATTTAATTGCATTATTATGGTTTTGTTGCTGTCAGTATTGCGATTTCTAGCCATTTGTATTGGCAGTCGACTTGGGCGTATCCGATTTGTTTGAGCCATTCTAGTTGGGTATGTACATCTAAGAGCTTGTTTGAGGGATCGTCTGTTTCAGGGGTTAACCCTACTGCTGTTAAGAATTTTTGATGCAACTCGGGAGTTGCAGAGGCTACATGTTCCATGTTAAGAAAAACTCCGTTAGGTTTGAGGAGTTCAAAAATTTCTTTGTACAATTGTTTTTTGCGTTCATCAAATAAATGATGAATAGCCAGCCCCGAAATAACTAAATCAAACTTTTCCCATTGATTTTTGGGCAAGGGCATGTTAAGGTCATGCTTTATTACTTCAGCTAAACTGTTGTTTTCAAACCGTTTCCGGGCACGCTTTAGCATAGGGTCAGAAAAGTCTAGTGCTACACCCTTTGCTTTTGGGTTTAACTGCAAAACCATCCACAGTAATCTGCCATCCCCTGTGCCCAAATCCAAAACATGAGTTACGTTAGATGGGATTTGTTCCAACAAAACAGACAGGGCTTCTTTCTTGTGCGGAACATTGTCTGCCATTTTTTCAAGGTAATTATTGACATGTTTTTCGTCTGTCCATTTGTTAATGTCAGATGACTTGTTGTTTTGCATTTTTGGTCCTCGTTTCTTTATTTTACAGGCAAACTACTAAAACTAGTTTGTCGTATTTTGTGCAGAGTGAAACAAAGCATGTTCTTTGAAGAGAATTTGGCAAGCTTGAATCTGCTGGTACAAGAACACAACTTACGATTTGAAAAACGAGGCAGCAGACTAATTCTGATTGAACAAGTACCAAGGATTCTAAACAATCTATCAACATTAAAAGAACAACTTAAACAAAAATATAACCTGCGTTTTGATTGGGACCAAAAATACTGGTACATCGGACACGACGGAATCAAACGCTTATCTGAAAGAAAAATGAAATGCCAACCCTCAAAATCTGTAGAGCAGCTAAAACAACAACTGTCAGATTATATCCGCCAAATCAGAGATCCGAACCTAAGAAGCAATATTGAACAATTATTGTCCGATTTTCCATACTATTTTGAATGCCCTGGAGCTAAACGGTTCCATCATGCATACAAACACGGTTTGTTAGAGCACACCGTACAGATAATTGAGCTGTGTTTTGGCATGATAAACACTTTTGATGACGGCATTCGAATAAATCCAGATTTAGTAATTGTAGGTAGCATTTTGCATGACATAGGAAAAATCAACTGCTACCAGTTTGTAGACGGCGCAATAGATACCCTGCCTATAATCGCAGAACACGACCACATAGTAAACGGAATAAAACTAGCTAGCCAATACATCAATGGTTCGCAACTTGACCAACTAATCCACATTATTGCTAGCCACCACAAAGAAAAAAACTACGGCTCCCCGGTAACCCCAATATCGAATGAAGCATGGTTAATCAATACGGCAGATGACCTATCATCAAAAATAATGGGATAAAAAAAAACTTAAGTTAACAATAGTAACAAAACTGACCAAGGGTCTATTTAGAATGAGTACAAAAGAATTAAGGCTTGGTAAAAACGAGTCCAGCATATTTTTACTATTTCTTAAGGATCAGCCCCGAGACTTGATTGGAATTCTAAGGAAAACAAAGGCAATTCTTAACTTTTTTCTAGTTGAGTTTCAACATCGGTTACTAAAGCCTGCACATGTTGTAGGATTCCCATATTACTTAACAATCGAAACTGGAAACCTTTGCCCATTACGTTGTTCTTTATGCCCAACTGGACAACGAAAACAAGGTTTACCTCAGGGTTTTCTCAGTTTTGAAGACTATAAAAAAATAATTGATGAACTCGCCGATTACATATTAATACTTGAGTTGTACAATTGGGGTGAACCGTTTCTAAACAAGGATTTTTTTAGAATGGTAAGATATGCTAGACGCCACAACATTTTTGTGACTACTAGTTCTAGCTTAAACGTTTTTGATGACCAAATCTGCAATGACCTATTGCATTCTGGCTTAAACGTGTTGATGGTTTCTTTGGATGGAGCAAGCCAAGAAACTGTTGAAACTTATCAACGCGGAAACGATTTCATTAAAGTGTTTGGCAACCTGAAACAGATCATTAAAGAAAAACGGGCTCTTAATCTTCGAAAGCCTTTGTTGCAGTGGAGGTTTTTTGTAACAAAATTCAACGAAAAAGAGTTGCTTAAAGCGGAACAGTTAGCAGAAGACGTAGGTGTTGATTACCTAGAGTTGGCGAAACTTCTTTGTGACATGAGTCAAAGATTTTTTTTAGACGCCAAATCTCAGTTTGAAAACGTGAAAAAATGGTTACCCAAAGACCAACGATATTCTGCATACTCTATAGCTTCAGGGAAACGAAAAAATGTAATTGTCAACGATTGTTCATCTTTGTGGACTAGATCAGTAATAAACTGGGACGGCAACGTCTTCCCCTGTTGTGGCGTGTACAGCGAAAAATGGAGTTTCGGAAATGCATTTACAGACGGATTTTTTGCAATATGGAATAATGATACCTATCGGGCTTCACGAGAAACAGTTGCATTTGACAAAACTCGCAAACAAAAAAAGACTGTTTGCCAAATTTGTGCAAAAAATAAAGCCATGCAATAAAAAACAAGAAACTGATTGCCGAAATTTGAAAACTGGACTTGATCTTCTGCAAAATTATAATGGAAATCATTTTACACTTCAAAGAAGCGGCACTATGAATCAGGGACAAATGAGTATATGTTAAGAAAAAAATTTTCCTGATAGTTTACAACTGTTTTAAAGAATTAAATTAGACCGTTTCCTAGTTTTTGTTTGACCGTCTCTAATTGTTGAGGTATATTGATTTGTTGGGGGCATTTTGGTACACATTGATTGCATTGAATGCAAAGATTTGCGTTTCCATTGAGGTTGTTTTTATTGAGCTTGTCTTTTGTGTTGGCTAGTTTTTTGTAAGCTCGTTTTGCCATTATTCGACGTAAGCGGCTGGTTTCTAAAGAAACATTGTTTAAACAAGCAAAATTTTGAGGAATATTAACCCCTTCTGGACATGGCAGGCAATAACCACATGCAGTACACGGGACAGTCAGCTTTTCTCGGTAAACTTCAGCAAGCCTTCTTACTACTTTTAGGTCCTGTTCAGTCAACGAATTAGGTCCCGAATGGTCAGCACTGGTACAATTCTGGTCTATCATTTCTTTTGTGTTCATGCCGCTTAAAATAACAGAAACTTCAGGCATGTTCCACACAAACTGCAGCGCCCAATCTACTGCACTGCGTTTAATTGGAGCTGAATCTATTATCTTTTGAGCTTCTGACGGCAAATTTGCCAATGTTCCACCTTTGAGGGGCTCCATAACCGTGACTGCAATGTCTTTACTGTGAGCATACTTTATGCCCTGCGTTGTAGCCTGCACGTTTGTGTCCACGTAATTGTATTGTACAAGGGTTAGGTCCCATGGATAATAATCAACAATTTGTTTGAAAACCGGCAAGGTGTCATGAAACGAAAAACCAATAGTGTGAATCAAGCCTTCTTGTTTGGCTTTTTCCATTTTTTTAATTAAATTTAACTTTATTAGTTTCTCAAATGAGCTGGAACTTAACGCATGAAACAAATATCCATCCAAATAGTCTGTCTGTAAACGTTTCATCTGACTTGTTAGGTACTTGTCAAAATGTTTTGCATTACGAACCATGAACATAGGCAACTTTGTAACCAAAAATACCCGTTCACGATAGCCTTCTTTTAGGGCTTCCCCCAAAATTTTTTCGCTGTCTCCTAGATGATATGGCCATGCAGTATCAATGTAATTAATTCCTTGGTCAATTCCGTACCGTATAACATCTACAGACTTTTTAGTATCAGCCCGCAACCTGTTAATTCTACGGGCAGGCAACCGCATACAACCAAATCCAAGAGTAGAAACCTTCCATTCGATAGATCCAAGTTTTCTATAATTCAACAATGTGACCCCTGTTAAAACAAAATCCATTACCTTAAATAACTAAATAATTACAGTTCGGCAAAATTTTATCGTTCCGATTTTTTTTTTAAAAAAAAACTTTAATGCCCAAAATGCACCAAAAACGAAAAAAAGTAACCTACGTGAAATGAATCAATTTTTTATTTATAACAATAAATCTAATTTTTAAAATCAGATATATGGATTGTTAATCAATATTTTTTTTTCATAATTTAATTATATACAAAAAATCATGATTGGTTGATAGAATTAGGAGCCCAAACAAATGAACTCTGCACTAACTCAAAACAGAGAAAAAATCAAAACAGTAATGATGCAGACCTTCCAAACTGAAATGCAAAACTTAAACCCAAACATGCAAAACATGTTGGTTGACGACCTTGTAACAGCTTTTTATTCTAGGCTGAAAGTTATGAAAAAAATCTCACAAAAATAATTAGGAAGGTTCCACGGACATGCGCAGATCAAGAATGGAAACCCACTTAGAAATCTTAAAAATTTTGGCTCAAAAGCGTAGCCTAAAACTCACTGAATTAATGTATGAAACCAACACAAACTGCAGTGTCCTTAAAGAACACCTAAAATTTTTAGTTCGAAAAGAACTCATTGTAGAAAACAGCCTAAAAAACAAAAACATAGTCTTTGATGTAACAGAACAAGGATTGATGGTACTAAAGCACTTCAACGAACTCGAAACAATATTATCAAAAACAAAAACTAAACCCGTAAAAATTCAAACAATCCTCTAACAACATTTCGGTCATATTATTGAAATCTGCATTTTAGTGACAAATCCTGACAGTTTCTTTATTTTACTGCCGGTACAAAACGTAGCCTAAACCGGATTATAGATTATTTAAAAAAACAAATCCCAAAATCAATTATCAAACCGTATTTTTTGATGGTTATCTGCAACATAAAAATTTTATCTTGTCTATGATTGAATCTTTTTAGGTATGACCTGTTACTGTAGTTAACGGTGTTTGTTTTGGGCAAGATTGACCATCAACGCGGACAACAGTTAACCCTTAGATGCGGGAAATGCAAAAGACCGCTAGGCATTTTTTATGTACAAAAAAGCGTTACTTGTAAACCCAAAATTGAAGTGTTGAAAGGCTCAGTGCACAAAACATGTAAAGGAACCATGAAAATTCATGCCATCTGTAAATGTGGAGAAACAACTGTTTTTGAAAACAATTCAGAAACTCCAACTAAACAAGGATGGAAGCGACTGAACCAGTGAACAATACAAAAACCGTCCTAATTGTCATACTTGTTTTCGCATTGTTTTCATACAATATTCCATTAACTTACCCCGAGGCTGAAACCAATGTAACTGTACACTTTATCGATGTGGGACAAGGGGACAGCATATTCATTGATACCCACGAAAAAGACGTACTCATTGACGCTGGTTCCAAATCAGCAACTCAAACTGTATTGAACTACCTTGCAAATTTGAACATAACCCACATTCATCTAGTCCTCGCAACCCATGCACACGAAGACCACATCGGCGGCCTAGTTGGCGTACTTAACTCAAACATTACCATCGACACAGTTCTTTATAACAATCAAACCTACACTTCTGCAACATACACAAACTTTGTTTCAGCTGCACAACCTCATAATCTCACTGTAGCCCAAAGAGGACAAATCTACATCTTAACACAAACCACAAACCTAACCGTCCTTAACCCCGTTCAGCCTCTTGAATTCAGTCACCAAAACGACAACAGCATCGTAACCAAACTTCAAACCGGAAACATATCCTTTCTTTTCACTGGAGACGCGGAAACCCCAGCTGAGAACAGCATGCTAATTTCCTCTGTAAGCAGCCTTCAATGTGATGTCCTAAAAATTGGACACCACGGAAGCAAAACAGCAACCAGCCAAACTTTACTTGATATAACTAACCCTAAATACGCAATCATAAGCGCTGGACTAAACAACAAATATGGTCATCCTCATAACGAAACCTTACAAACCCTTGAAACAAAAAACGTAACAACCTACTGCACAATAAACTCTGGTTCAATAGTCATACAAACAACAGGAAACGATATAACTTTCCTAGACAACCCAACCCCAATAATTATCCCCGAAATCCCCCAAACCTTGGTGTTGCTAGTTCTAGCAGTAACACTAACCGCTGCAGTCTTCTGTAAACAAAAAAGAACAAAAACAAACAACAAACTCTAAGCTACATAGCCCAAGCTTTTTTACACAAAAAACCTTAATGTACAATGTTAACCCTGGAACACAGGTGCCTACAAAGATGCTCCAAGAGTGTAAGCCTTGCCTAATTCTGTTTGGTCTTTTGTAATATCGCCTTTATTGTAAGCTTTACCAAAAACTGTACCTGCAAGTTTGACCTTGATGTATACAAACATTCGTTCAAACATGTCCTGCATCGGTTCACATGCAACTGGTCCTTCCGCAGATGGAGAAACGATAACAGCACGTTTTCCTGCTAACTTTTTGTTCTCAACAAATGGCCGCATACGATCAATCAACATTTTCATTTTCGCGGTAGGTCCATACCAATAAATCGGAGTACCAAAAACAATAACATCTGCAGATTCCATGGCGTCATAAAACGTTGACATTTCATCGTTGATGCAGCAAACGTAATCCCCTTTTTTGCAGTTTCGGCAGTCAGTACACAAAGAAATGTTGTAATCATACAAGTACAGCTTTTCGGTATCGTATCCATTTGATTTAGCTCCGTCTAGCAGCCTGTTGACCAGCAAATCGGTGTTGCCCCCTTGTCTGGGGCTGCCAATTAAAGCTAAAATTTTCATGCTTGTCCCTTTACTCTTTGAAGAATCTGCGAATATCCATTAGGTCTTTCATTGTGTTCAGGGTAAACCACATGCCATGGTATGTGTATCCTTGAAGTGACTTTTTGTCTGCTATTCGTTGCATTGCTGTAAATTCAAAATCTCCTGTTTCAGGGAACAGGGATTCTACGACACTTCGTTTGAACACGTAATGTCCAGTGCTAACGTAAAAATCAAGGGTTTGTCTTGCCTGAAAACGGATAACATCTATACCGTTAGCTAAGGTTACTTTTCCAAAGGGAATTTGAGGTTTAGCTAATAATAGCCCTGCTCCTTTTCCTGCATAATCAAACAATTCGTTGGGATCATAAAATACGAGATCGTCTACATTCATTACGTATGCTACTTTTCCTTTGACGTCTTGGAAAGCTTTGCGTGTTGCTCCACCTGTGCCTAGACTTTCTTCTTCTATCGAATATTTAACAGGCTCTTTAGTTAGGTCAGAACGGTTTGATGCTACGATAATGTTATCAAAACCATGTGAACGAAGCCAAGTAATCTGATGGTCAATCAAAGTTTTGTTATTAATTTTCAAAAGTGGTTTAGGAACCCAAGTTGCAGGTTTTAACCTCCAACCTTCTCCTCCAGCTAAGATTATTGCTTCTCTCACAATATGTACCCCATGTGTAAAGAATAATACTATTTGTTTTTACTTTAAGGTTTCCATATAATAATACATTTAGTAATAATGATATTAGTAGTAGTAACTAGATTAAATTACGAAAGAAAGATTTTGTTATTATCACTGACAGTAATGCACCTAAAAATGGGAATACACATTCACCTATGTAAATATGAAACATACGATTTAGCGGAAGGATTAAACGAGTTTTTTAATCAAAAAGTTGAGATTCTACGGATAAAACATGGTAAAGGACAAACCCTTGATACTCTAATTACAGAAGAGGTTTTATTGTTGGCTAAGTTTTTGAGAAATGAAAGAAAAGAATGGAAACCTCGAATAACCGCTGTTTAAAATATGCTAACTATTTATTGAAATTATTCCAAACTTACACCCTGTTGTCTCAATTCGTTAACATACTGTTCATATGAAAGCGGACAATTAACCAAGTCTACGAATTGGTTTTTTTCTAATTTGACTTGGATTGACATTTTATCAATTAAGTCGTCACCAATTTGATTTCCGCCATGACTGACTTTTGTAAAGACTACTGTTTTTTTTCCATTAAAATAGAATATTAAATATTTATGGTGGCTATTTGAAGGTTGAAATCCTTTTCGACATAATCCGTTTATTACGTCTCTGACTCTCAAGGTAGCCAATTAGAAAAGCACCTTTTATCTTCGTACATATGTCAATATTCGCTGTCGAAGTTGTCTAGCATCTTGAGTCAAATCAGCCTCAGTAGCTTCTCCATATTCTGTAATTAAGAATGATATGTCTTCTTTGAATTCTTCTAAACCTTGGTCAAAATTTCGATTAACGGTGAAAATTCCTAATTCATTGTTTTCAAAGAGATATCCTTCTTTGTTGAGTTTAACAAGTGCAGGTATGTCACGAGCTAACTCTATGGGTCGGTTTCCAAGATTTATGCGATTAATGTGTATACAACGAGGACTTTTTGTATATTCTTTGCTATAATCTAAAGATGCAGAAGAGCTTAAAACTGATTCGACAATTTTGGCATAAACATCAAAAAAGGATTTTGACATATCAATAGGACTAACTGTCCCTCCTTGATAATATCGATGTTTTATCCTATCTGAAGCAGAATCAAGATAAATTTTAACTGACATCTTTCTCATCTTTTACTTTTTCTTTTGAGTTTTCATATTGTTGAACTTTGTCAAGAATCCAATTTGCTAACGAACTAGCTTGTTCTGTAGTCAACATTACCCCAAATTGCATCCTTCTAACTATCTCAATTTCTTTCTTTTCTTTTTTAACATCATTTATAGTTCCATCTTCGTTTATGGTTTTTACCTCACTATCTGGAACAGCACTATGTTCTAGAAAAAAATGCATCAATAAATCTCCTCGGGCAGAAACTCCACCCCACGCACCATTAGCTGGAAATATCTCGTAGTCCTCTGGAAATTGATGAAGGAACTTGAGGGTTCGCTTCTTTTTTTCATCCATTTCAACCACTGCTCATTTAGTTATTATTTAGAAAGATATGTGTTATGATTTTAGGATAAGTTCCTAAATTTAAAATTTCTTATTATTGTTTCTATAACTATGTTTAATGTACTATCATACTACATATTTTTTATGTTTTCACACGTTATGTGTGAGTTTTTTGTTATTGTATTTGATTTTGTATATTGTGAGAAGAGGAGTAGATAGGAAGAGGATAGAAGAGGGGAAAAAAGATTAACTTTTAACCTTAAATCTAATTTTTTTTGCTAAATTAAGGCAGTTGAGTAAAGTAGATATTATGCGTATTAAATAGATGCACTATACCATAATTTCTTAAATAACTTTTTACTAAAGGTATTGAGAATTCACCATCATTCTTACTTAAAGATAGTGTTCATAACATCCCTTTTTTGTGAATATTTATAAGAACCATTGTTTCTACTAACTGTAAACAAGTAAAAAGAGGATGTGAAAATATGCCATCACACGGTTCATTATCAAAAGCAGGCAAAGTACGATCCATTACACCTAAACTAGAAGCAAGAGAACGACACTCTGCAACTCCACGAGTGGACAACCGAAGTTGCTTCCATAAACGCTTTGAACTCAACAGAGAAAGTGGACAATACAAGCCTGGACAAAGAAGCAGACGAAAACGACGCTAAACTATTATTTTTTATCAATTGAGCCACATCAAAAAGTGGCTTAACAATATTGTTTTAATATTTTCAACCTGTAGAACATATTTTTACTCAGTTTATTTGTTCAAATTATACGTACGTTCACGCCAGCGCTGATTCCAACTTTTCCATCCTGTTTTCACAAGATTTTCTCTGAGATGAGGACGCTCTGCAACCCATTCAATAAAAGTGTTGAAACTGCGTTTTTTGTTCATTTTATCAAAATCTATTCCCACTTCTTTGCACCAGTTCGCAAAACTGCGTTCAACCATTTCTTGAAGTTCTCCAGTTACTTCGACTTTTTCAACTGTAAAACCTTGTTGCCTTAGATATCTGCGTATACTAGTAAGGACATAGCCTGAACAAACCTTGAAAACTGTTTCTTGGTCCGGTTTCATTACTTCAATAATTTCTTGGGCAATTTTTACTGCATCTTCTAGGTACCGTTTATTCTGAAAATATGGCGGCTGAAACGAAGACAAAGGAATTCTACGTTCCATATATCTGCGGTCTGGAAGTTTAAGGGCGCCAATAACTACCCCTAAAATTAGGTCACCCCAACCTGAATCGTCAATGAGAATCTCTTTTTTGTATAGGAATTTTTCCATTTCTATACCTTACCTGTAGAACAAATCTGTTAAAAAAGAATAAAGGGGGCAAACCGTAAAAAACTTGTCTACCCTTTTGTTAGGTTTATTGGTTTACTGCTTACAATGGCAGTACTTTTCTGTCGTAGGTTTCGTTTAGAACTTCAGCGATTCCAGTGTAGATGGCGCTTGATCCACAGATTATTCCTTCAATTCCAGTGATTGTCAGTAAGTCTGCGTTGCCAGTTAGTCGGTATGCTGCTAACATGAAGAACAGTACAACTAAGCTAGCGAATACGAACTTTAGTGCATTAGGCTTTTTGAGGGTTCCACAGAACATGAATAATGTGAATAGACCCCACATGATGAAGTATGCAGCCATTGCTGTGTCACCGGGTGCTATAACTGATCCAGATGCTAGTAATGTGAAGTTAGGCAATAACAGTAAGATTACAAGAGACCACCAGAATAAGCCGTAAGAAGTGAATGCAAGTGTACCAAAAGTGTTGCCTTTTTTGAATTCCATTATTCCTGCAATTACTTGAGCTAATCCACCATAGACTAGACCCATTGCTAGAATCATAGCACCTAGAGGATAAAGACCTGCGTTGTGTATGTTAAGTAGCACTGTAGTCATTCCGAAGCCCAGTAGCCCCAAAGGAGCTGGATTTGCTAATTTCTCGCTCATTGTCATTTTCACTCTCAATAGGATTTTTGGATTTAGTCGGATTTACTGCATATAAATCTTCGTCTCAGATTAGTATAATTATTTAATATGTACACTCAATAATCATTATTCTGTGAACTTTTTTCCTATCTTGATAAAAGGCTGTTTTACAATATTTCTGAATTGGAATAAACCAGAGGAAAAAGAACGTGAAACGAAAACGTCGATACAAACGAGGACACCCTGTGGCAATACTAGTGGGCTTCGAAGAGAAATATGCTACTTTTTGGAACATATTCAGTCAAGTAGTAAAGCTCTCGAAACGAGTGCTAATTGATGGAAAAAGATTCGACGAAAAAAATCTTTACAACTTTCACGAGTCCGTAGTCGATGAACTTAAACCTTCAATAAATGAAGGCGTAAGAAGTGTTATTCTTGTTTCTCCACCCCGAACTACATATTCGCAACAGTTTTTAGACCATGTACAAAAACATCACCGATACATGATTAAATCCAAAAACCCAAACTGTGCAAACTTTGCTGAACTCGTTGGATCAGCAAAAGATCACCTTCAGGTTTCTGAATTAGTCCAAACTAAAGAATTCAAAGATTTGATCGAAAAAACAACCTCCGAAGAAGCCGACCAAATTATTAACACCCTAGAAAAACAGCTGTATGGTACAAGCAATAACGCAAATGTATTTTACACATTAAAAGAAATCGAAGATCAAATTTACAATCGAGACGAAAACAGTGCATTACAAACAAAATACCTGATACTTACAGACAAATATCTAGCTGAAAGCCGCCAAAAAAACAAAATTCATCGATTATTGCAGATAGCCCAAAATAAAAAAGTAAAAACAAACGTAATCAATGCCGAAACTACAGCAGGCAACAGAATCACTCAATTTGGAGGAATAGTTTTCTTCACAAAAAATGGTCAGAAAGCCTAAAAAAGGCTGTTCCGTAGTTAATCAATAAGTGATGCTTTAATTATCGTAACATCGTCTAGTGGCTGATTGAATGTCTCAGAATTTTGGTCAATGTCTGTATCAACGTTTGAAATTGTGTCAACCACATCCATTCCTTCAATTACTTCTCCAAAGACAGGATGCAACGAATCAAGGTAATTATTATCGACAACATTTATGAAGAATTGGCTACTCCCAGTATTTGGATATCCTTCACCAAAATTAGCCATCGCTATTGTGCCTCTATTGTTTTCATTTGAGCTTGTAAATTCATCTTGTATGTTAGCTATTGTACCACCTGACCAATTTCCTGTAGTAGGGTCTCCTCCTTGTATCATAAAGTCTGCAATAACTCTGTGAAATAGTGTACCATCGTAAACTCCATTATGTACAAGATTTTTGAAGTTAGTAGTAGTGATTGGCATGTCATCACGTAATTGTATTGTAATGTTTCCCATGCTTGTCTCGAAAAGTACTTTCATTTGTGTCAAATTATTAATTTCCTCATCAATTGGATTTGGATTGTCATTGTTAAGTATAACATAACCAATAATAACTGCAGCAACAGCTAACAAAGCTACCGCAGCAATTATTTTTGTGTAATTAGTTTTTTGTTTCCGTGGTCGACGTCTACGTGAACTTTTGGACGGCATAACAAACGACTACAGCAAACTCTAATTTAAATTCTCGGTAATTACACCAGAAACTTTGAAAGAAAATTGGGCTTAAACCCCCAATTCTTCTTCTACTTCTTCTTTTCCTTTCTTTAATTCTTCAACCTGTTCTTCATCTTCTCGTAATAACAATGTCTGGAATTCTCCCATGTGAGTTTTTTCTTCTTTTGCAACATCCAACAAAACTTTTCGAATAGCTTTATTATCTGTCGCTGCAGCCAACTGTTCATACAAACTCACTGCATCTAACTCAGCAATCATTGATAGTCTCAGAATTTCTCGGTCATTAAATTTTTTATTGACTTTTTCAATTCTAATTGGTTTCTCGGATAACATAATCCATCTCCCTATCAAAATAAGTGAATTTATTCCCCTAAAAATGTTGCACATCAGATCTGTGTCGGATTAATTTTTTCCAATTTACTTAAAAAATATTAGGTAACAGTTAGAATGTTCACGTTTTACCTGTTAACTTCACGTTTAGTGATTCATTCTGGCTTTCTTAAATACCAATCTTCACCGTCTTTGTCAAATAAATCCCTCAATCATTGATTAAATCTCAGCGTTACTCTTTGGTTGAAGCAATCTTAGTTACAAACTGTATTTCTTCTTGATTATGCTTTTCTAAACAAATTGTAGAATCATTGGATCTGCATTAATTCTAACTTTTTTGGCACTGCATTTAAGAAACCCACTTGACTTATTGTTCAAATAATTTTTTGAACTTGTTCCAAGAAGAATATATGATCATTATCCTATATTATATCAAAGTGGAATTCTTTTCTAAACTTTTCATTATGAGCTGACGTTTTAAGTAAGTTTTAAGAGAAATGGGTTTGCTGAGGTTTTTACACCCAAGTAATCGAAGGTGAAAAAAATGAAAAACCATGCTACTATCACTTTGTTGATGATTTTTCGTTGTTGTGTTTGAACCTTTTCAGCCCCATTTCTTCTAAAGTTTTACTCCCAAAAAAAAGAGGGAAAATTGATTTATTTTCTCCTTCTTAGGACAAAAAGTGCTGCTACGCCGATTACTGCTGCTACTGCGACTGTTGCGATAATGGCTACTTCGCTTGTGATGAATGCGGTTGGTTCTTGTGCGTCTACTGGTGTTTGAGTGTCAATTGGCTCTTCGGTGTCTATTTGTGTTGATGGCGTAGGTGCTTCGCCCACAGTGAGGTATGTTGTTGTTGTTGAGCCATAGTATGCGTCGGAGCTTTCGAAAGTTGCAATAATCATGTATTGACCTTCAATTTGGGGCTTGAATGAATAAGCGTAGTTGCCGTAAACATCAGTTGTTGCAGTTCCAATCCATGCATACTGATTATTGGGGTCAACGATTTCGATTTTCACTGGAACTCCATTTATGTCAGTTGGTCGTTCAAATTGTTTGTAGACATACTTCATCCACGCGCTCATGTCTTCGTCTGCGATTGCTGGAACACCATTGGGGAACCTCATCTGAATGGCTTCATCCTTTGTGCCTGGAGAAACATCCATTACAGTTCCAAATATTGTTGCAGCGTGGCCTAAAGTTACATCGTTGCGTACATCTACTGTAATTGCACTTGGACCCTTACCTATGGCATATATCTGTTGGTCATAAGTATCCATTGTAGCAATTACGCTGTCTCCAATGATAGCATTTGATCCCCAGTAGGTCTGGCGGAACAACCCATCTGCTCTCCAGACTTCGTTTCCAGTTTCCATGTCCACACAGATGAAAGGTGCACCACGAGGTTTTGGATCAATAGAAGAATGTTCCATATGCGCTAGGTAGATTAACCCATCGGAAACAAACATTGGTTTAGTCCACCAACTATTAGCCCACAGTATTTCCTGATATGGATCTTCTGCTGCGTATTCCCACAATAAAGCACCAGTCATTACGTCGTAACAACTGGTTACTCCTGAGACTCCAGATGAGATGAGTTTACCGTATGCAATAGTGGATTCTGTGCCAACAAATGTGTTCAGATAGTGCTCTGGATCCGTTGGTCCCCAAAGATTTTCTCCTGTATTTTGGCTGAAACCATAATATTCTCGAAGTTCTCGCGCAAATACAACGAAAACACCATCCTTACCGGATGGACTATAAGAAACTACGGCTATGCTTACATTTCCTGCAGCCCATTCAGCTGGCGCATCCCATGTATTCTCAAATAGCAAGTTTCCTTCAGTTCCTGACGATAAATCTAATCCCCATGAACTGACTCCTGCAGTGTTGGCGTTTACTCCAATTATCCTGTCACCAAAATAGTACTCTCCTGGTCTTCCGGGTAGACCCGTTGGTATTGTTACGTTTAAAATCCATGCACTCTGGGCAAGTTCAGTGTCAGCGGCTGCATCAAATGTTTTAAGATGTACAGAGTTTCCCCAACTGCCAGCACCGTAACCAGATGCCCCCTGATTGATACAAGAAGCAGTTAAGTTCCACATGGTTAACAACCCATTTGTTTGATCAACTGAAATTCGGTAGATACCACCATTTGAATCCCACCTAGTTGTTCCCGAGGGCACATTTTCAACAGTAAACATCCAGTCCCCTGTAAATGCGTCAAAAGCGTACCAATCACTTCCAACAGTTACCCACAAATATGCGAAGGTTCCGTGGAAATTGAAGGAGTCCCAATAGAATAGCTGACCAAACGCAATAGACCGGTTGTCTAAGAATGTTTTAGCCCAAATCTGTTCGCCAGTACGGATATCAACACAGTAATACATCTTTGGCATGTTGTGTGGACCATCAGTGTAGTAAAGTTTTCCACCAATGATTATTGGTCCTGCTGAACCCCAAGCCCTTACTCTTCCACCCCATTTGCCTTCATATGCATCGCCACATTCAAAACCATGATAGCCAAGCGCTTCTAAATCTGCAGTACCTAGGTCTCCTCCGACAATACCACCTGATGTTAGGGGCTCTGTCCAGAGTATGTGTGCAGTTCTTGGTCCATCATTATAAGGAGTGTATTTGTTACGTGGTACGAACAGCCAGTTTCCTGAAATTTCTGACCATTCTCTAAGTTGTGCGTCTATTGGTCTTGTCCAATATTCATTTGGAAGTGAATGACCGGGATAATATGCAATCGGCTCATCTTGTACCTCAAGTTCGAGTTCTTCGCTGGTACCCGCTAGATAAGTAAAATCGCCTCTTGGTGGAAGAGTTACGGTTTGTTCAGGAAAATGAGTCTGTAAAGTGTATGTTCCAACCATTGTTGGAGTGTATACTGCTCCTGTTCCTCCTGTAGAGTCTGTTCGATATGGCCCTAATGTTTCGGTTTCTCCATCTGGTCTTTCAATCGTAATGGTTAGACCTTCCCACCCCATCTCTGTGCTTGTCAGATATGCTGTAATGCCGACGTGAAGCAACACTGGTTGGTTAACACCTACGGGATTAGGCACAGCTCCGATGTATGGATAACTTTTAACATTTGACGCCGCAGAAACTGATGGAAAAGCCGATAGAATAGTAGATAATGTTAACACTGTAAATAACGAGAGTATAATTATTTTTGTTCTTTCCTTTTTTTTCATTTTTTCAAACCTTCATAGAAAACATATATCTATCCATAAAGTATATAATATTTATCGCTGGAAAAAAAATTATTAAAAAAAATTAACGCATATTAAGATTAAAGTGTAATATTTCTTGTTTTTAAAATATTTTTAACCTAGAAACTGCTTATTTTGGAAATGTCAACTTATCCAACATAATATTCAAGAGCTGCTAGTGTACGGTCTGTCCAAGCCCGAAATTGAGCAAATGTCAACCCTTCCAAAAAATTGGTTATCTTCTTAATCTAAAATAGTGAGGGTACTTGAAAACGTTGTCCACCACATTAACCAGTTTTTCACAATAATGCCAAACAAGCTATCCTATCTTCAATGTTTTCAACGGCTCAAATTATTTGTTAACAAAAAGGGCATTCAATGGAACAATTAACGGAGGTGTAGTTTTAGTATACTTCAACCTTTTTCCAAAACCTTTCAGTTGTTAGACTTTTGTTCTTTTTTGTAAGTTCATGATTTCACCTCAAAGTTTTGAAAAACAGTTAACTCAATTCGGGACACTAGACCCCAAAACGATTTTATATGCATCCTTTTGCAGGGTATAGACCGTAATTTCGTTCTGAAAATTTCAACATTAAAATTGGCAAACCTATTTTTATCAAATTTTTTCACTTCTAAAGTAAATTTCAAAAAAAGGAAGGACCACAAGAAAACAGTGGAAATATATCCAAGAAGTCAGATAACATTTACTAATCCCTATTCAAAAATAAATACAGAGAGGTCATTGTGTGTCAAGTAAACCTTTAGTTTCAATTGTGTCTGCAGGTTTATCCAAATTTGGGCGACACGAAGAACACGTGGGTAGAGAACTTTTTGCACAAGCAACCAAAGAAGCGTTTGATCGATGCCCCCGTTTAGACCCAATAAAAGACATTGAAGCATTGTTTATTGGACACATGGGAGAATCATACGAACATCAAGGACACACTGGACCTACATTAGCAGATTGGACTGGTTTATTGCCCAAACCTGCAATACGAATCGAATCTGCATGTGCTTCATCAGGATCAGCTTTACGAACTGGAATCATGGCTATACTGTCGGGCTTGCACAAAGTAGTGCTAGTTGGCGGGGTAGAAAACATGACTCATCGTACAACCGCTGAGGTAACAGAATTTTTAGCTATGGCTTCAGACATGGCCTTTGAACAATTTAATGGAATTACTTTCCCCGGATTGTATGCTCTTATGGCTACTGCGCATATGAACAAGTACGGCACAACTGAAGAACAAATGGCGAAAGTAGCTGTAAAAAATCATTATAACGGAAGCCTAAATCCTAAGGCGCACCTACAAAAAGAAATAACATTAAAAAAAGCCTTAGAATCAAAACTTGTTGCGTGGCCTTTGAAAATGTATGATTGTTCATTAATTACTGATGGCGCCAGTTGCTTAATTTTGACTGCTCCTGAAATCGCAAAAAACTTCACTGATACACCTGTTCATGTTATAGGATCCGGATTAGCAAGTGACACAATTGGATTATATCAACGCGAAACTCTAACTTCTCTTAAAGCTGCTCGGGTTGCCAGCCAAGAAGCTTACAAAATGGCAAACATAAACCCCAAAGATGTTGATGTTGCCGAAGTTCATGACTGTTTTACAATTGCAGAACTACTTGCATATGAAGACCTAGGATTTTGTAGTCCAGGAAAAGGCGGTAATCTGATCGATGAAGGAATAACCGAACTTGGTGGAAACCTTCCCGTGAACACTAGCGGCGGCCTGAAAGCAAAAGGTCATCCAGTAGGGGCAACTGGGACTGCTCAAGCTTATGAAATTTATCTTCAACTTACAGGGCAGGCACAAAAACGGCAAGTAAACGATGCAGAAATAGGCTTAAGCCACAACGTTGGAGGTTCAGGAGCAACTGCAAGTGTACACCTCTACAGGAGAGATTAAAAATGTCAGCTGAGCGTCCATTTACGATATCAAGTTTCTACAAGTTCGTAACCGAAAAAAAACTAATGGCTGTACAATGCGATGACTGCCAAAATTTACTTTTACCACCTAAACCAATGTGTACAAAATGTTTTTCGATTAATTTGAAATGGATAGAACTAGAAAACACGGGAACACTCCTGAGTTACACTGTTATTCATGTTGCCCCTGAAGAATTTCAGTCAATGGTACCATACATAGTTGGTATTGTCGAATTTGAAAATGGGCTCCATCTTCCAGGCATTATCCGTGATTTGCCTGTAGAACAAATCAAGATTGGAATGAAACTAAAAATCGATTTTGATCCGTCAACATCCAATGTTTGGCCAGAATGGAACAGATACTTTTTCAGACCCGTTTAAGATAATATTTTTTTGTGAAATCTTTTGCTAACAAATTAATCGTATAACTAAATTTCAAGAATAAAAAGCAAAGGCGTTTAGCTCTTGAGATTGAGTTCTGTTATCAAATGTGGTACTTCTGTTATTGAAGAAATGATATAATTTGAACCTGAATTTTTTAATTGCTCCATCGATGAAAGCCCAGTTGTGACTCCTACTGCCATGACCCCCAGTTTTGTAGCACAAATTATGTCTTTGATACTGTCCCCTACAAAAATTGCTTCATTGGCGTTAACATTCAACGAATCTAAAACTGCTTGCAGATGTACTGGATTAGGTTTAACATTTATAACCGATTCACGAGGAAAAACTGCGCCAAAGAAATGTTCAATACCAAAACTTCGGAGAATAAGCCCTGATGCTTTTTTGCCACTTATTGTACATAGACCCATTTTCAGCCTCATTTTTCGCAAGGTATCCAAAGTTTCTAGAACACCTGGGAACATTTTTGTCTCTTTTGCTGCTTGCAATTCGAAATTTTCTACAATTGAGAATACAATTTTTTTGAACTCACGCATTTCATTTTCTTGAGGTTCAGGTCCCAGATATTTTTTTATTTTAAGTAACATGTCAAAAGCGCTTTCATTTAATGAAAAAAGTTGTTGAGGCATCCCTTGTTCACTGAGGCGTTGAATAACTTGTGTTCGGCATGCTTTAAAGTCGAGATTAAACTCTGTAAGGGTTCCATCAAGGTCAAAAATTACAGCTTTAATCATGTTCTTTCAATCTCTTTTGGCGTTTTATACTAGGCCGTCATAAAATTACTTTTTGTTTTCCATTGATTTTATATGTTCACTTTTATTATATTGAATTGAATCTTATGAGTGTTAATAGTAAGCATAAGGTCTCAGGAAAAGTTTGGCTTGAATTTCGAGGAGATCCCCTTCTTGGAAAAGGTGGAGCTAAAATCTTAGAGGCCATACAACAAGTGGAATCTATTTCTAAAGCTGCAAAAAACACTGGAATGTCATACAGGTACGTCTGGAATTACTTGTCTAAATTAGAAAAAAGACTTGGAGAACCTGTAGTAACAACCTTCAAAGGCGGTAACAAAGGAGGCGGAGGCGCAAAACTAACAGATCTTGGTATTACATTAATCAATGAATACATACGAGCCGAAGAACAAATGACAAAAACTATAGGAAAACAAGCAGTTGAAGACGAGAAAACTACAATAACAACCTGTTTTCTAGCAAAAATTGGAAATTTGGGCACAAAAAATACAGGAGTTATTGAAGTAGACTTAGAACATCCTAGAAACTTAACTTTGGTTCTGCCCAAAAAAACAGTTGAAGACCTTGATTTACAACCTAATGATGAAATTGACGTCAAAATTAAAACCAGAGCAATTAATATCACAAAAAACCGATAAACACCAAGTTTTTTGGATAATATTTATGTTGAATGGATACAAAAGCATCAACACAAGTCCCTGAAATTGCTCCCTGATCTTTTAATCTACGACGGCAACGTTTTTACTGGAAACTAATAATATTTTAATTGTCTGGGAGAAAACAAAAATGAAAGTAGTTAATGAAAAAATAGTTTTTTCCACCAAAGGGGAAATAGAATTCAAAGACCTTACTGAAAAAGTTCATGACGTAGTAAAAAAATCAGGAATCAAAAATGGACTAGTTCACGTTTTTGCTCCACACGCAACTGGAGTACTTATTTTAACTGAACACGAACCAAATCTAGATGCTGACGTTAAAATTTTTCTTGAAAAAATAATTCCTAAACATGCAAATTATCGCCACCCTTCCAATGCTCATTCGCACCTTCGCTCAATGCTGTTGAGCCCTGACAAAACCCTTCCCATTATCGATGGACAAGTAATCTTTGGCACATGGCAATCTTTAGTTTTTGTAGAGACCGACGTGTACTCTCGACAAAGGACAATAATTATGCAAGTATTAGGCGAATAAAATCTGAAAAATTACGTTTAGCTACGAAGCTTAAATACTCAAATAATTGGACAAAAAATAAGATTAATATCCGCCAAAACCAGCTCAAACTAAAGCAATTATATCCTTGATTCGTCGTAAAATACCCTGCTTTTTAACATCAGTCTTGTTAAAATCAGGCATTTTAAACTTTTATAAGCTATTTGATTTTCTTAAAACATCCATTACTATTAAAAACCTAAATTTGCTCACAAATAAATTATACGGAAAATTCGAAATTTGACGAAGGCTTACAATGTTTACATAAACCAGTTAATTTTAAGATGAAAAAAATAAACTTTTACATCCTATGTCGAAACACCAAAATTTTGACGTGATATTCTGGTTAACTAAACTAATTAATGACCGAATACGACCGAAATCTGGCAACAAAAAATAAAGTACACGAGGCAACAAAATTTCCAATTTTTGATCTTAAAAATTGCAAAAAACCAGTTACGTTTTACTTTGTTATCTTGACAATGGCCTTCAGAGGGTAAAATAACAGCAAACTAGCAATATTTTCAACGCCTTGCATACATATTTGTAATCATTATGCTAAAAACTGGAAAGGTTCGATTGTGTTCGCACTTTTTATTTCTTAGTAATTGTCGAAAAGTAAGTTACATAATTAAAAAACAGTAAAAACGACTGTATTATTACTGGGATAATTGAGTAAAATATTGAAAATGGGCTTTTTTTGGAAAAAACAAAGATATGCAAAATCTTTTTCCATTAAATACTCTTTGAAACATTCATCTGTGTTAAGTATTTTGCTGTTCAAAGCTGGCTTAAACGTCAGAATTTTTTAACATTTAAGCTTCGATATTATTCGTTTAATTTACTTGATATGAAGTTCTATTGTGTCTCCATCTTCAAGAACAAAACTGCCCCCAACCTTTTGGGGGCTAAAACGTAGCCTTTTTCCCCAAATTTTGGCGTATGAAAATTGTTCGTAAAAATCGCTGTGTATTCTTTTGGCTAAATCATAGACTGTTGAACCTTTTTTGATAGTAAATGGCCTAGGAGAAGCGTCTTTTTTGTTGGGTTCTTTGGTGTAGACCCTAATAATGTCAAGCATTCCAAAAATTTCAGAGCCTAAATCTTTTATTCCCTCTTTTGTGACGCAAGAAACACCAATAACTTTCATCTTGTTACCTACCTTCTTTTTCAACAACTCTAAGCGTTCGGCAGCCAAAGGATGATCAGACTTATTAGCGATAATTATTGCAGGACGGTACACTTTTCTTTCAAAAACTGCTTCTTCAATATCATCAAGAGTAGCTTCACCCCAAATTTTGATTGTAGCATCCCGTATTCCATAGCTTTTCAAAAGTTGTGTCAAGTCCTTTACAGTACAATCAATTAATTTGCCTAAAACAATAAACTTCAACTTGGCACCCATGTGTTTTTTTTCAATTTCAATACGTGCCTTAGGTCTTTTAGTAAGAATTTTTGATTTTTCTAGCTCACTTAAAATTAGCGAAAGCTGTTCAACAGGATCTTGAGACAAATCAACCATCAGAACAAGACCATCAGCGTTTCGGGCAGAAGTTAGCGTTTGTAGACCCCAAGCTCCCCCTTCAGAGGAACCTTCCATAATTGCGGGTGTTTCAACCATCTGTAATTGTAAATCTTTATAATGAAACATCCCAGGTGTCGGCTCGGTTGTGGTATAAGGGTAATTCAAAATAGCTACTTTTGAGTTCGTAAGTGTTGACAGCAAACTACTACGCCCTACATTAGTCGGACCTAAAAGAACAATCTGAGAGTCCCCTTCTTTTTCAATAAAAACTTTTGGACCCGTTGCTGAACCTGTTTTTTTCTGTTTTTTTTCTTCAATCTCTTTTTTGAGTAATGAAATCTTCCTTTTAACTTGAGCACGAAGGTTTTCAGTTCCTTTGTGTTTTGGAAACATGCTCATGAATTCTTGGAGTTTCTTGATTTTTTCCTCAGGTTTCCTAGCAAGAGACGCTTCACGGTATTTATTTTTTGCTTCTGCAGGAAGATTTGCCGGCATGGTGTAATCATCTAGATAGTTAACGCGCTACAAAAAGAATATTATCTTTTCGAAAAATAACTACGTTAAAATCTATCTAATCAGACTAAAGTTACGAGGATAATAAAGTTGTCACCAAAACCGGATACATCTCATCACCTTTTTGACCCAAAGAATATCCATAGATTAGAATCAAAAGAACGAAAAGCTACACAAGATCCCGAAATAATAATCAAGTTGTTAGACCTGAAATCAAATGATATCGTTGCAGACCTAGGAGCAGGAACTGGATACTTTAGCATACCCATATCAAGCAGAGTAAAGCTCGTTTATGCAATTGATATCCAGCAGGAAATGTTAGATTACCTTAAACAAAAAATTGATCCAAATAAAAATTCTAACATTAGACTTATTCTTTCTAATGATGCAAATCAAGTCCCGTTGCAAAGTGAAAGTGTAGACTTTCTTTTGACTGTCAACACGTTACACGAGTTCCAAGATAAAGATACGATGATAACTGAAATTAAACGTGTTCTCAAACCAAAAGGAAAAACAGGTATAATTGATTTCAAAAAAGTTGATACAATTTCTGGACCTCCTTTGTCTGTAAGGGTTTCACAACTGGATGCAATCAAGATGTTTGAGAACAATGGATTTACAAGTTTAAGCGTTCATGACCTTGCATCAAATTATTTACTTTTGTTCCAGAAATAGTGTTCCCCTATGGAGTTATGTTGATGCTTTTGTATCCGTTTTATTTGTAGAAATCTTAACCCACGTTCTCGGCAGGTTTTGAAATGGTTTTTGTGGGTGAAAGCCCATCCCAATAATCATGTTTTTTAATCTCATTTCCAAACGTGGTGTTGTTTGTAACCTATTAACTAGGCAAATCAGCCCATTTTTATTAGTGTTAAGAGGCTTTCTAACATGTATTGGTGATGTTAGTGGTATGAGTATTATATAAAATAATTAATTCACTGACAATTTTTCTGTTCTCAAATAATCAATATTTTTTTCCGAAACACAAAGATCCTAACAGTTCTCACCATCTGTTAAGCTTAAATCTGTAGAATACAATAAAAAGATGACTGAAGGAAAACAAAAAATGGACGATTTATCACTGCCCGAAGTTGAAACAGTTCGCAAAAGAATTGAAACGACTAGAAAAAAAGAGGCAAAATTTTGTTTAATGGCTGCTTACTTGTTTTGTGCTCGAGCTTCAGAAATTGTAGGAACAACCAACAGTTATGATGTATCTCACAACCAAACCTTGGCTCGGGGTCCAACAGGAAAAGATGTTAAAATTGAGAACTTTGAAGTTGGAGACATTAAAACCCAAGCCGCGGTCTTTACTGTTAGAACCGCAAAGCGTGATGGAAAAATACGAAAAATTGCGTTGCCTTTGGAAAAAGAGTTTGAACCGTGGACGGAACCTCTTTACATGTATTACCTTGAACACGAGGGTGGCAAAGTGTTTCCGTTCACGAGGCAAAAAGCTTGGAACTATGCGCAAGAAACATTTGATGGATTGAGATATCCTATCGAGAAATATAGCACCTACGATTCTGAAGAGAATAAACCAACGCCTGTAAAGTCACATATGAAGCCTTTCAGAACCCATGCTTTGCGCCATTTGCGGGCAACCGAATTAATTGAGAATTTCGGATTTACAGGATTTGACCTGTCAGTTTATGGGGGTTGGACACTTCGCAGCATGGTTGGTGTCGGGTCAGCAATGTCTAGATATGCTCATTTGGACTGGAGACGGTACTTCCCCAAATTGCTAAAGAAAAGGTTTTAAACTATTCAAATAAATCATGTTTTTGGATTACTTTACTGAATCATTTTTTGCACCCCAATTACATACCTGAAAAATGTTAAAACAATATGTCAAATAGTTTGAAGTTAACATTTTAATGTTAAAATCAGGATGTCCTAACAGTTTCGTCAAACTGTTAGATCTATGGATAATGCATTTTTAAAACTAATAAAAAAATGACCCTCAAAAAAATACATTGAATATTATGTAAAAAAGCACTGAACAGGTTATTTCCAAAAAAATTGAAATGTTCCAAGATCAACAATGTACACTCAGGTTTTTTACATGAAAAAGGTATGCCTGTGAGATGTAAAATATACTAGTGTTTCATTACTTGTTTTTGCATAACAAGCGATCTGCTGAACTAATAGACCCCGTTCTTGACCTGTGGATACAAAAGCATCAACAAACTCCACGTATTTTTTCGTTAGTTTACATTCAATGAGTGTACCACAATGCTTTCAAATTGTATTCAACCAACCTTTGAACACTTGAAACGCTAAAGTTAGCAGGTGACAAATGATGACCGAAAAAATTGTTGTTGCTTCTTTGGTGTGCAAACACTTTGAAATTGAAGATGAAGTTGTCAGAGCACTCAATAGCATAAATCTAAGGATTAACCCAGGTGAATTCATTTGTTTATATGGACCTTCGGGTGCTGGAAAAACAACTTTGCTCAACATAATTGGCGGATTAGACAAACCAACATCTGGAAAAATTTTGGTATTTGACCATGACCTTGGAACATACGATGAAGACTTTTTGGCTACCTTTCGGGCTACCCATATCGGATTTGTTTTTCAATCCTACAATTTAATCTCAACTTTAACAGCTAAAGAAAACATCGCGTTTGCTATGGAATTAGCAGGCTGGAAAAACAATCGAATTAACGAGCGATCGGACTTGCTGCTAAAGATGATTGGGTTAGAAAGACGCAAAAATCATTTTCCTGCTCAACTCAGCGGAGGTGAACGCCAACGGATAGCCTTTGCTCGTGCACTAGCGAATGAGCCACCTTTGCTTCTTGCAGATGAGCCAACCGGAAACTTAGACCCTGAAACAGGTCTAGAAATTTTTCGGATTCTTGAACAGATTAAGACTGATGGAAAGACAGTTATTGTTGCCACGCATGACCAAAGACTACTGAAACTAGCTAGCCGTTCTTTTCATATCAAGGAGGGGAGGCTCATACAATATGAGTGAAATAGGTTTTCCCCTGAAAGATTTGACTAGGAGAAAACAGCAAACAACTTTGACTTTTGTTGGTTTAACTATAACCCTATCAGCGACAGTTTTTTTGATCCTTTTTGGAACTAACTTGGGTTTTGAAATTTCGCTGTTCACGCAAAGTAACCAATTAACTTCTGGATTTAACAGCATTTTTTCTCAATTTATTCTGACAGTCCTTATTTTGAACATTTTAACTGGTCTAATAGTAACATCATTTCTTGTTTATCTGATAATGTCTACCCGTATGAAAGACATAGGAATAATGAAAGCTTCAGGCTGTCTAGAAAATTCGGTTTTTTCTTACTTCTTTACTGAAATCTCATTGATAGTGATATTTAGCACACTAATTGGAACATGTTTAGGAATAATAAGTTATTATTGTTCTACATTTTTTCTAAACGTTACAGGCTTTTCGATTTCACAAAATCTTAACATTGCTGCGATAATTTTAGTTGGGGGTATTTCAATCATTTTTTCTCATTTTTTTGGTGCATTACCATTAAAAAAGGCGGCAAAAGCAAAACCGTTGGATGCAATGTCATCTACATACCAACAAGAATCAAACGTTAGTGTGGGCGAAAATTTTCCTTCAAAGCTTGGGTTCTGCCTTAAAGTAGTTTACCGTAACTTAGTTCGCAGACAATCATCAACAATCCAAGCAATAATATGTTTAACAGCGGTTTTTACCTTGATTACTGTAATAATTGCAGGCGGTTTAATCGCCAATGAAACAACTTTAAGCTATGTTGAACGGGCAATAGGTAAAAACGTCGTTATTTTGGGTCATTCAACAGTTACGGGACGTTATGTTGATTTGCTTTCTGAACTTTTTGAGTCTAAACCGGTTGAACAACTCGATTATTTAGACTCAAAATATGCAATTTCAGAACAGTTTGTGGGAAAATTGGAAACTATCCACGGCGTAACTGCAGTTGATGCGCGGTTAATATTAGAAACCCAAGTTAGGGAGGGTCTGGGAGTTGTACTTGATCCAATAGAAAAATCAGAAGCGATACTGATTGGAGGTAACCGAACAAACGATGCACTTGTTCTAGGTATTCACCCCGAAAGAGTGGTTAACGATTGGCTTTTTTACGGTAAAAAGGTAGGGGTAAATGACCAAAATGTTGCGATGATTGGCGATTCACTGGCTAGCAACATGTTTGATGATGCTACAAATCAAAGGATTCGAGTTTTTGAACAAAGCAAAGTGCCCTACGACGTAATAGGGGTATGTGTTGATCCCCTTAACAATGGAAAAGTTGTGTATATACCCCTAAAAACAATGTACAACGACACTGGAAAGAATGGGTATAACCTTGTTTTCCTTAAACTTGATTATTTAGTAAACCCTCAGGTTCTTCAACAAATTACGGAAATTGTGTCTAACGAAAATCTAGATGTTGTTGAGCTTGATTTTGTTCTTAATAACCATACACGCTTTTTGAATAATATATGGTCGTTAGTAATGTTTTTGCCCCTTTTCACTGTGGTGACAGCAGTAATTGCGCTTTTCAGTTACCTAAATTTGATGATTACTGGGCAACAACACGAATTTGGAGTCATGAAAGCGTTAGGTGCAAAACAAAAAACCGTTTCAAAAATCATTTTTTGTCACGCAACAATAATAATCTTAATCAGTGGATTAATTGGAATTTTTGGAGGGTTATTTATTACTATTGGCTTTTTATTTCCAGACCCTGTTATTTCCCATTTAACAGTCATTTCTGTTTTCATTTTGTTAGTAAGCATATTGGGTTTACTTTGTGTTTCCAGTTTGTATCCTGCATTAAAAGCAGCAAACAAAGATGTTCTTGATGCAATTTATTCAATTTAATAGAAGTGAATTATGTGTTATCCTCAGAATAATCTGATATTTTAGGTCCAAGATTAGCTCGAAAATGAACTAATTCTTTTTGGTGTCCTAAAAATTCATCAACAAAGTTTTGAAGTTGCAGAATTGGTACCACGGGTACTTTATTGTAAAATTTCACTGGACCTGGAAACAAAGAAAGTATAGCAGGAAATAATGTTGCTTGAGTCCAGTTGTTTAAGCCTAATTTTTTTTGCATGAAATCAAATGAATTTGCTAGGGCTTGTGTTCTTTGTGCTTGTTCAGCAGCAACACGGGTTATTGATGAATTTCCCCAACCCCGTCGCCACCGTTTACAATCTACGGAAACAATAATTGGTTCACTATGTGCTACGACGTCAATTTCCCATCTTCGTTGTGCTGCTTTGAATCTGAAATTTCTCTTGACAACAAAATTGTTTTTTTCAAAATTTTTAGCAACAAAGTTTTCAAATTCTTTCCATTCAAGAACTTTACAGACTTGTTCAACGTCAGTTCCTTGGTTGATGGCATAAAGAGCTAATTTGACACGTTGGCTTGAAGAAAGTTCAATTTGTTCATTATCATATTCGATTAAATCATGCTCATAAAGCCCATTTAAGATATTGTTTGCTACTTGAACTGGAACTTTTGCTTCACGAGAAACAATCTGTTTAACAACAGGCTTATCTGTTGTGTACTTAAGTAACGTAATAATTACGTCTGTTTGAGTAGTCATATTTTTTTTCCAAAAATCAAATGAATAAGTCGTCTTGGGGAGATCTCGTCATTATTGTTGCGTTTGCTGTTTCAGATTTCGGATAATCATATCCACGGATTATTGCAACAGGCATTCCTTCATTTGTTTGTCCAATTACTAATTCAGCGGCAGAAGCTAATTCATCTGCGATTGCAGTTCTTTTTATCCTGATTGTGTATCCAAAAAGGTCGATTTCACCCCGGCGATCTCGTAACGGTTCAAAGCCTGATGTTCCTAAGGCTATGTTTATTTCACCGTGCCGAAGGGGGCGACCATGTGTGTCAGAAACAATTACAGCTACATCTTTTGCTGTTATTTCATTTATACGTTTACGAATCTTTTGAGCAGACAGATCTGAATCCTCAGGTAAAGGTGCTACAATGTCATTTCCAGCAACATTAGATTGATCAATTCCTGAATTTGCGCAAACAATTCCATGTTTTGTTTCTGTGATTAGTTTGCCTTTTCTCATGCGGACAATACTTTTTGATTCTCTAAGGACAACTTCAACTAGACGCGGATCTTTATCTGATGTTTGTGCAATAGTTTCAGCAAATTTAGAAGGAGTTATTGTGTTAAGATCCACTATTTTTCCTTCTGCCCGTGACACAATAACATGGGTAACTACTATTACGTCACCATTTTTGATGTGAGTTCCTTGATTTTCTGCAGCTTCACAGATTAACCGAGCTAAATCGTCTCCTTCTTTTATAATGGGCAACCCAGTTACTGGAAAAATTTCAACTTTGTTCAATGAATGAGCCTCTTCAATGGAGTAAACACGGAGGGTTTAATATCATTCGATGCGCTAAACAATAGAAAGATGCGTAATCATGATTATTATGAAAAGTCATGCACTACATTTTTTATACCTTAATGGCAAATTGAACCTAATATGGGGTAAAAAATTTGAATCAAGTTTTAGGGATTTAATTATAAATGTATAATACGCAGATATCATTTTACTCTAAAAGCACATTTCTTGTCAAGATTTGACTTGAGAATCATTGCAGCATATAAACGATAGGTTAATTCAAAAAAATTTCCACTTTTTTTAGGTCTTGAAGCGTATTTACATTAAAAAAGCTATTCAGTTTAGGGTCCAATTGTTGTAATGCTACAGTTGAGATGTATCTTATTTGGTTAAGATTTTCAATCATTGAACGCATGTCCAAGTGTTTTTGGAGCAATGCTTTTTTTGCAGCAATTAAAGTAGGCTCTGTACGATATACTGCCTGAAGAGGTTCAAGGTAACCACTTGGCCATCGAGGAATTACAGCATTTTTATCGTAACTTAATTCGAAAAGAAGTTGCACTACCTTTGTTGAAACTAAAGGGGCATCACATGGGAGAAGTACAGAAAAATTTCCAGTAGCTACTGAAAAACCAGTTATTGTACCTATTAGTGGACTTTGAGATTCATCTTCATCAATTATTATTTTTGTATTTTCTCCTACGATCGGTTCAAAATTTATTTTCTGTTGTTCAGAGCTTACAACAACTAAAATTTCATCAACCACTGTGGAAACGTTATCAATTACATGCCGCACAAGAGGTTTATTCTTCAAAAGAACCAGTCCTTTATCGCTACCAAATCTTCGTGAGAAACCTCCCGCCAGAATTATCGCTGATTTTTTCAACGTTATCTCGACCACGATGTAACCTTTAGCTATTATTCTTTTCTTTACCTGAAATAACCTCATAAGCGTCTTGTTCGGCTTTTCGAACAAATTCGATTAACTGCAATTGTTTTTTGAGTTAACTAACGTACAAAATCTTACCGATTGAACCTAAACCATTAACTTCTAAATAATCAACATTAAAAATTAACAAATAATTGTTAATTATTTTCGCATTCGCCTAATTTCGCTATTGTCCAAACAAAAATCAACGAGACATATTTTTGAAACATTTAATAAATTCAAAAAAATCAAATAAACAGAAGGTATAACTTGCAAATGATGTTCAAAAAATCACCTTCAAGAATTCAAACAGCTTTTCCAATGTTTGAAACAAAAAAAGAGACCAGTATTGTGCCCTACTTTCAACGTTAAAGGCGTAGCATAGCCAAAATTGCACAAACCATTTCCCATTCAATATTAAAACTACCATTTTTTCAGAAAACTTAAGTTCAAAAAATAAGGTAACATAACGATTCACTCATTTTTTACTTGAAAAAATATTTGATTTTAAATTAAAAAATTATCTGAAAACCAATATATAAGGTTCGACATCAATCGGTAAAAACGATTCTTCAAGTCGAAATGTAAAGAACAAAAAGAGCAAAACTCGGATATTTTAGTTACAAAAAGAATATTATTCAAAAACATTGAAGTTCTAATAGTGTTCGGGCATGTTTAGCAAAATTTTAGTTGCTATTGATGGTTCTAAAACTGCTGATAGAGCGGTAGAATTTGCACTTGATCTAGCTGGAAAATACTCTGCAGAATTATTGATTGTTAGTGTGTTTTATGTGATATCAACCCCTTTAGTGGCACGCGGCATGGGTTTTTCCTCGCCAAGTACAACTAAACAAATTGAAGAACTGGGGTCATTCCATGAAAAGATACTGGTTGATGCTGTAAAAAAGGCAAAGCAAGTAAATGGTAAATTGAAGGTTACAAAAAAGTTGATGAATGGTCCTGTAGCACATAAGATCGTCGAAACAGCAAACAATGGTCAGTTTGATTTGATAGTTATTGGAAACAGGGGTCTGGGGGGAATTAAAGAAATATTTCTTGGAAGTGTCAGTGACCGAGTTGTAGACGAAGCAAAATGTCCAGTGTTAATAGTTAAAGAGAATAATATTTCATAATGCTTAGTCTATTAGCACCATACCAAATGTTTCAGGAGCGCCCTGCATCGGAAAAGGTACCGGCATTCCAGCATTCTCCAAGGTTTGTTTAATGTTAACACCAACAGATTGCGCAGTATAGCGTGCTTCGCTTGGATGAAGACAGAGTTTTTGTTCGAGATTACATTTTTCACACAGTAAACAAGAACCAGTAGTGAATCCAACAGCCATACTGTAGCCTTTGTTCATTGCAGCTTTTTCGAGGTCACGAACCATTTTCAGCAAATGTAGTTTGTCTTTTTTCCATGTAATCCAAAATGTATGTATTTTTTTGCGCATTTCTTCTGTTAACGAGGGATCGTTTTCATCTTTTGAAAGAAGTTTAACAATTTCAGGAGTCACGTGTGCTTTGCTTTTGAATTTTAGAATTAATGCGTAACGGTATTCACTTAATATTGTTCTAAATTCATTTGTACTCGGCGAATAAGGTGGACACATCAACGTTTTGCCATAGTGTTTGCAGCCTACACGACATTTGAGTACTACACGGTTTTCAACAATAATTTCGTTTGCTGGAATTATTTTTGTTTCTGAAGCACCTAGTTCGAGGGCTAACATTGTAAGAAAACTAAACTCAGATTCTTTGCTCATTCTAATCAGATTCCCATAAATGATTATGTCATTAAAGGACGGTTTTTTGTCAAATCTATCCTTTCGGGATATGTATAAACATTCATTCGGTTGTCCCGAGCAAAACCAACTAATGTTACTCCCGTGATTTCTGCAACATCTAAACCGGAACTAATAGCTGCCGCTAAAGATGCAACAATCTGAATTTTCATTCGGGCCGCTTTTAGCACTAAATCCCCTGTCAGTCTGCCGCTTAAAGCAAGAAAACACTGAGAAAAAGCTACCTGATTTAATGCACCTGCACCAATAACTTTGTCTACAGCATTGTGGCGACCAACATCTTCAGCTAAAAACAACAGTTTTCCATCTTTTGAATACAATGCAGCAGCGTGAACCCCACCCGTTGTTTTAAAATTTTCAGATACCTGATTAAGGTTTGTTACTGATTGATAAATTACTTTAGAATTAACTTTTAAGTTAAATTCCAATTTTGGGATGCTTTCAACAATTTCAGATATGGGTCGATAATCAGGTGAACCACAAGCTGAGACAATTCGGCGTGAAAATCGCTGGGACAATGAGATTCTTTGCGTGGCATCAATGTTTGGTTTTAGGGTTAATATTCCACCTTTTTTTATAATTAATTTTTCAATTTCGTCTGTAGACGTAAGAACTCCTTCCCCTAGAAGATGCCCTAGAACCATTTCTTTTTGCTGATTCGGGGAACAAAGAATTGTTCCGTAGTGACGTTTGTTAAGATAAATATGAAGGGCTTTTTCTTCTGCAACATAATCAGTTTGTTGTTTTATTGTTTGTTTTTTTGTGTTCAATCTGTTAATTTTGATTTCTCGCAAACTGGTTGCATCCTAAGTCTTAAGCTCAGAGTGAATATATTTGATGATTTCTTCTGCAATGTTTGTTTGAGTAACGGACTGCAATCCTCTCCATCCCGGCTGACTATTGAGTTCAATGAGCACGGGTCCATTTGGTCCTTCTATTAAGTCTACTCCGGTTACTTTGCAGCCAATGACTTTTGCTGCTTGTAATGCAATTTTTTCCAGTTCTTCCGGCAACTGGATAGATACAGGTTTTGCACCAAGACTTACGTTGGTTTTCCAACTTGACGATACACGTCGCATTGAAGCTACAACACGGTCTCCAATTACGAATGCTCGTATGTCTGAGCCGCCGTGATTAACGAATTCTTGGAGGTACAAAACTCCATGATGAAAGGACACTGCCCTGAAGATTCTTGCTGCTACATCGGGATCTGTAACTCTACTTGTCCCGACGCCTCGAGAACCGAATAATGGTTTTACTACTACGTCTCCACCTAGTTCATAGAAGCATTTTAAAGCTTCATCATGGTTTTCGGTTACTGCTGTTCGGGGAACAGGTAAACCATTTTCGTGAAAAAGGGTTAACGTGCAATATTTGTCTACAGCACGTTCAATTGCCAAGGGTGAATTGATTATTAGTAATCCTTGGCGTTCCAGCATATGAAGAAGGTTCATTCTGAACAAAATTTCTTCTAATGAGCCACGTCCTATGGGGCGAGTTATCATTGCATCTATGTCGTGCAAAAGGTTGAGATCTTTAACTGAAGCTTCAGGGCTGTAATTGATGCGCCCAATTATTGTACGATAACCAAAACAGACAGGTGTTATGTTCTGTGTTTTCATTGCTTTTCGTAATTGTGTGGTGCACCATCCATCTTGGTCTCGGGTCATGATTCCAATTTTCAAGTGTAATCCCTTCTGCATCAAATTATGATTCTGACAGATTAACGTAATGCTACCCAAATTGTTTTCGAAAGAAAAAGTATCTAGGTCACTGCTATTACGAATGACATGAGAACATTTAGTGATGCAACGATTCTTGTGCTAAAAAAAATCAAAGAAACTAATTTTCAACATTACTGATATTAATCCAATAATAAGTTGCAATTTCAAGATAATCTGTCAATTCAGTAAAATATTACAAAATAAAGGGAATCACCGCAATCATTACCAGAATTAAAATTAGTGCAACTGTAACTGTTTGAGTGATTCGGGAAATTGTTTTTTCACTTGCTTTTTGGGCCAGTAAACTTTTGAGGGAAATGTCTAGTATGCGTCCCCCATCGAGGGGGTATATTGGTAGTGCATTGAATATTGCGACATTAAGGTTTACGAACCATAACCAGAAGAAAATGTTAGCATAGACATGCCAGTTTGATCCAAGAGAATGGGTATAGAACGAAGATAATGAATCAGAAAATGGAACTAATCCGGGAGCTAACGATGGTGGAACCATGTATAGGGTTAATGTATCTAATGTTAGGGTTCCGTAGAAGTCTATTCTTTCTTGTGTCAGTAGGTCTCCTAGAGTAATGCCCATTACTGCAGTTCCATTGGATTCTGTCAAAGTAATTATTGTTGAATATGTTTCGTTCCAGTTTTTTCCTCTAGATACAGTAACGTTGATGATGTCCCCAGGATTTTTGTCTGCAAATATGGGTTTTAGATCTGTTTCATATTTTTCTATGGGTAAACCGTTTATTGAAACAAAAACGTCTGCAGGCATCAATCCTGCTTGTTCTGCAGGCATTCCTTCTATAACTTCGGAAATATATACACCATTTACTACTGGTGTTAATCCGTTAACAATCAAGAGCATAGCAATAAGACACACGACAGCAACAACAGTATTTCCTGCAACACCTCCTGCCATGACTCTTAATGAGTTTTTAGGTTTTGATTTTTCTATTTGTTCTTCGTCAACGTCAACAAAGGCTCCGATTGGAACAATAAAGAAGAACAAAAGTCCACTTGATTTAACATTGAATCCTCTATTTCGGGCAATTATTCCATGGGCTCCTTCATGAATTACAACAGCACAAACTATTGCAATCCACCCGTAAAATATTGGAAGAATCGGATTAATTCCCGGTAGCAGAAGATAAGAAGCTGGACCTAATTCTTGTGTAATTTGTCGGGCTTCTGGCGTCCAAAGTAATGTAAACAAACTAGTAGACACCAAGTAAAGTCCAATAGCAGCAATTATAGGAACAATAACAAGGGCAGCCCATCCGATCCACTTTGAAATTCTTAGTGCACCTAGGCGATCGAAAACTCCACTGAAAATTTTGGTCCTAATAGTTAACATTGGAAAACTGAACTCGACTCGTCCAGGTTCTTTTTCTTCAGATTCAATGTTAGGTTCACCCAAGGACTTCACCAACGTTTTAACAAAGTAAATTAATAATAAACCTATAAAACAATCTGTTTTTTTAGGTATCAATATGTCTTTTTGATCTCCTGTAAATTGCTTCTTTGTGAATTTCGTCGTATCGGATATAAGTCCAATTCTCTGAAAGCAGTTGATTTTCTTCTTCTTTTGTTATTGCTCGTTTGACTTCCCATTTAGTTGGAGCTTTAGGTTTATAGTGAGTATAACGATCAGTTGATTGGCTTGACCTATGACCTAGCATACACTGAACATCACGGTGATGTTTACCTTCTTTATACAGTTCAAGGTAGCTTTAGATGTCGCAAAGTATGAAAGTGAACTTGTTTAAGTTCAGCTTTCTGAAGTTTTCTAGCTATTTTCTCTCTTGCCCTAAAAAACCCTGCACAGTGGCTAGGTATCTTAGGGTTAAAGATGTAACCGTCTTTATTTTTAGGTAAAGCTTTTTTATACTTTAAAATTCTAACTAATTTTTTATTTTCCATTTGGTTAATCTTCTGAAAATATATCCTAGAAAGAACGGAATTGTAACTATTGGAATTACAACTTCCAAATAATGATCTAGCAAAGAACCTAAAGACATGGGTAACAATAGGATTAAAAACACAAAATCAACATACTGAATTTTTTTACATTTAATTTATGTAAAGCAATTGTAACTTCCCCTAGACACCAACCAACAAAAAAGAATCCAATTAATTCGGGTATGTGATGCCACGCAAAACCCATTTGTGCAAAAAAGTGAATTGGAAGTAAGGGGTTAGCTAACAAAACAAGAATAAACATAACAAAAAAACTAAGTGAGCCTAAAATCAAAGCAATTAATATTCCACTAATTCGATTAAAAACTGCTTCAATTTTATTCATGGATAAATCCCATGCTAAAGATGCTTTATAATGTTTAAAGGATTTTAGTTTCTTTTCGCTCTCCACTCTTTAATTGTAAGTTCAAAATTCAAAACTAAAATTTCAAAAGTTAATTTGTTTTTATGAAAAAAATTCCTGGCACAATCTTTGTTAATGTGACCTTGTTGAAAAGCACCCTGACACGTATAGTCTGACTTGTAAAAATTATTGGTTATCAATCTGTTTAACGTGGGTATTATCAAAATTTTAAATGCTTGAATTTTGGCGGTGGTCTAAGGAAAAGTTACTAATCAATATTCCATATCAAGAGTTTTTTGGCAATAAAATTAGAAGTGAATTGTTACAGATATCAATTTTTATTTCTGTTTTGAATATTTCATAAAAAATTGTTTGGTAAAAATTTTTTAAGAATATGCTCCAGTTTAATCCATTTTGATGTCTAAGCATTATTTTTGGATGCCCATTGTAATTTTTTTCATTAAATTGGAACCAGTTATTATCTTGTCCTGCAGTTTTCATTAGTGAAATCAAATTTTGAGCGTTAAGATCTTTTTCTTTAAGAAATAATAAATGCTTAGGAATGTATTGTCCAAACATTTTTCCTAAAGTTATAATTTTTTGTTCTGGGACTTCATTCAAAAATTCTTTTATCATTTCACAAGGGATTGCTAAGCAAGGAAATTTTTCAATAAATCTGAAAGAATTTACATATCTATCAATAACTTGGTTATAAACTGTATTTACACTCAACCCATTTTCTTTTGCATCTTTGACCATTATGTTATCTGGTTCTTTTTTTAGTCTCAATGTGCGAATAACAAACTGGTTGCTGTAATTTTTTCCCAAAATAATCTTCCCCTAATTTAATAATTATATTTAATTACTTATTAATTTAATCCATTATCTTAAAATGTAAAATAATTAAATGTAATCGTTGGTTTAATATATAAATTTTTTACAATATTAAAACACGGAATTGATAAAATGACAAAAATCAAACAAAAAATAACAACAATCATGCTAACAATGTTGCTATTATTATCTACAATTATTTTAACAATATCAACAGGTGCAGCACAAGAAATTAGAGAAAAAACAACGTATGCATACATAGGAGCTATACCAAACCCTGTAGGAGTTAATCAACCAGTACTCTTACACGTTGGAATATCCGACTATCTTGCCGTAACTTCACATGGATGGGAAGGTCTAACAATTACGGTAACAAAACCAGATGGTCAATCTGAAACATTGGGACCCTTTAAAACTGACTCGACAGGTGGAACTGGAACCGTGTTTACCCCAAATATGGTTGGAACCTACACATTCCAAACACACTTTCCTGAGCAATTATACACTTGGAATTCTCCACCAGCTTTTTCGCAAAATATCTATGGCACTATACGATACTTGGCCAGTGATAGTGAAATATTAGAAGTAGAAGTTCAACAAGAACCTGGAGAATACTATCCCGTTATACCAACTCCGAACGAATATTGGACGCGACCAATAGATGCGCAACATAGAAGTTGGAACACAATATCGGCCAGCTGGTTAGGAACCCCAGCAAACAATTTTGCACCATTTAATGAAGATGCCCCAGAATCAGCTCACATATTGTGGGAAAAACCTTTGTTAAAAATGGGTGGACTTGCTGGTGGATTTTTAGGAGAAGCAGCTTTTGAATGTGGTGATGCATATGAAGGCTTTTTCTCAGACTCAATAATTTTGGCTGGAGTGCTAGTATACAACCAGTACAAAGCAGGATTCCCTACACAAAAGGTTGTAGCAGTGGATATACACACCGGAGAAGAATTGTGGAACAAAGAACTTCAAAATCTTGACGGTAAAGCTCTGAGGGTTTCATTTGGTCAAACCTTTTATTTCTCATCCCATAACTATCACGGAACATACGGATACATCTGGGCTCTTGATGGAAATGATTGGCATGCCTTTGATCCCTTAAGTGGAGAATGGGTATATACCATGTTGAACGTGCCCTCTAGAAGCGTACGATTTGGTGCAAGTTACACTTTAACTGGACCAAAAGGGGAAATATACATCTATGAAACTAACATTCAGAATGGCTGGATGGCACTTTGGAACTCTAGTAGAGCAGTAACAGGTCCCGCTACAGAATTTGGTGCAGGAAGTTGGCGAGCGGAAGGACAAATAATTGAAAACGCGCGACAAAGAGGGCAAGAATGGAACATTACAATACCAACAGGTCTACCTGGCGGAATTAGCGCAACTCTTAGTGACCGAATAATAGGTACAACAGCTGCGGGCTGGATTGACATGGGTGATGCACCAATTCAAATGTGGAGTTTAAGTCTTGAACCCGGTAATGAAGGAAAATTACTTTGGCAAACATCATGGCAACCACCATTAGGCGATCTAACTGTAAGTTATGGAACTGGAAGCAGTGAAGCTGGAATTTTCACTCTTAGAGGAAAAGAATCTCGCCAAGTTTGGGGTTTCAGCACAGAAACGGGTGAACAACTTTGGGGTCCAACTGAGTCAATGCATTACTTAGGAATTTTCGGCATTGGTAGTGCGATAGTTTATGACAAATTGTTTGTAAATGCAAAAATGGCTGGTGAACTAAATGCTTATGATATTGATACTGGAAATCTAATATGGAGTTATGAAGCAGTAGATCCTTACAATGAAATGTTGTGGGGTAACAATTGGCCAGTATATCCTCTGTTTATAACTGATGGAAAAATCTACCTAGGTCACAGTGAACACTCACCAGTAGATCCTAAACCGCGTGGTGCACCATTTATCTGCATTGATGCTGAAACGGGTCAAGAAATTTGGAGAGCTGATGGATTATTCAGGCAAACTGACTGGGGTGGTAAAGCAATAATTGGTGATAGCATAATCGCAACCTATGATTCATATGACCAAATGGTATATGCAATAGGAAAAGGTCCCAGTGCCATATCAATATCTGCTCCTAATACTGCAATCCAACTTGGATCAAGTGCATTGATTACGGGAACAGTTACTGATGTATCACCAGGAACTAACAGTATTGAGATGAAAGCAAGATTCCCCGATGGAGTACCTGCAATATCTGATGAATACATGAGCGAATGGATGATGTACGTGTACAAGCAGTTTGAGCGCCCAGCTGACGCAACTGGAGTTCCAGTTAAAATCGAAATCGTTGACCCCAATAATCAGTATGCATGGATTGGAACTGCAACAACTGATGTTTACGGCAACTATGGTTATTCATTTAGGCCTCAAGTTGAAGGCGAATACATGATTATAGCTACTTTTGAAGGAACAAACGCATATTACGGTTCAGCCAAAACAACTTACCTTGTTGTTGATCCAGCACCGACACCTCAGACACCAATTGAACCTGAACAACCGACTCCAACAGAACCAGAAGTTCCAATTGATCTCACGGAACCAGTAGAAACGCCATTGATTACAACAGAACTTGCAATTATAATAGCATCTGTAGCAATTGCAGTTATTGGTGTTGCATCATATTGGTTATTAAGAAGGAAATAACCAACTTTCCTCCTTTTTTAGAGTAAACCATTAAAGGAATGGAGCTGAAAAGGTTTAAACACAACAAGGAAAAATCATCAACAAATTGATAGTAACATGGTTTTTCATTTTTTCACCCTTCGATTACTTGTGTAAAAACCTCAGCAAACCCATTTCTTTAGTAATTATTTGTATTAAAACTTTGTAAATTTTTCTTTGCGTTTTTGCTTTCTCACTTTGTATCAAAAAGTTCCAAACTTACATGTTCTTAGTAGGTATAGACAAAACAATTGTTATACTTTATCATAGGGTAGGATGCTCAAATGGAGTTTGAAATGGTCTTTTCGATTGTATATTTTTTAGGTGTTTTAGATCAGAAAACTGGTTTTTTACAATTTCATAATTAAATTGATATGTGTGAGCCTCTAGCCACTTATTTGTTGGTCCAGAGCTCATTATATTTGCACCTCCATTCTTTGAAAAACAGCTAATGTTTTGAAAAATTTCAGGTTCAAAACTAATTGAACCAATATTTTGTTTCAAAACTTGTTCAGCTCTAGGGTAAATATTAAAAAAAGTGAGTTAAGGGAGCCAGTGGATACGTCTCCAGAATTATATTTGTTCTATAAGAATATTGAATTTTTAAAAATTCAATTTAACTGATGCTCTTTTTACTTACTATTCAGTTGAGGTAGGTTATAGTCAGCATATCGGTACATTGATTGATTTGACTTATGCCAAAGCATATGCTGAATATCAATTCTATGTTTGTGTTGTTTAACTGTGTGAGCTTAAAGAAAGATAAAAGTAGAAAGTTGTTTATCCGATAGAGAAATGGGTTTGCTGAGGTTTTTACACAGGTAATTGAAGGTGAAAAAAATGAAAAACCATGTTACTATCAATTTGTTATGATTTTTCGTTTTTGTGTTTGAACCTTTTCAGCCCCATTTCTTCTAAAGTTTTACTCCCAAAAAAAAGAGGGAGAAAAGATGTTTGGGTTTATTTGCGTTTTAGGGTCCAGTAAGCGCCTATGCCGATTACTGCGGCTATTGCGACGGTTGCAATGATGGCTATTTCTGTTGTGATGAATGCTGTTGGTTCTTCTATAGCTACTGGTGGTGTTTGAGTGTCAATTGGCTCTTCGGTGTCTATTTGTGTTGATGGTGTAGGTGCTTCGTCCACGATGAGGTATGTTGTTGTTGTTGAAGCATAGTATGAAGCTGAGCCGTCGAAAGTGGCAATAATCATGTATTGACCTTCAATTTGGGGCGTGAACGAATAAGCGTAGTTGCCGTAAACATCAGTTGTTGCAGTTCCAATCCATGCATACTGATTATTGGGGTCAACGATTTCGATTTTAACTGGAACTCCAGTTGCGTCAGCTGGGCGACTGAACTGCTTGTATACATACAGCATCCAATCATTCATAGAGTTGTCAGATACTGCAGGAACGCCTTTCGGGAACCTCATTTTAATGGCAGTTTCTTGTGTGCCCGGAGAAATATCCATCACCGACCCTTTAATCAGTGCTTTATTTCCAAAGGCAATAACATCGTTTTCAATTGTTACTGACGTTTCACTTGGACCTTTACCTATAGCGTACACTCTTTGGTCATAAGTATCCATGGCAGCAATTATGCTATCACCGATTATTGCTCGACCTCCCCAGTCTGTTCCACGGAAAGCGCCGTCAATTCTCCAGATTTCTTCTCCAGTTTCAATATCTAGACAAACGAAAGGTGCACCACGCGGTTTAGGATCTACTGGTGAGTGTTCACTGTGTGCATAGTAGATTTTTCCATCAGTAATAAATTGTGGTCGAACTGGCCAGTTATTGCTCCATAAAATTTCTGAATGAGGGTCAGCTACTGAGTATTCCCAGAGGAGTTGACCTGTTTTGACATCATAAGCGTTGATGATTCCAGCCATTCTTCCAGAGAATATTATTCCTTCAGCAATTACGACTTCAATTCCTAGATAATCCAGATAATGCTGTGGTTCAGTTGGACCCCAAATCTGTTCTCCAGTATCTAGATCAAATCCATAAAGTTGTCGGGTATCTTTTGACCATAAGACATACACTTTATCTTCAAAGCTTGGTGCTCCATTGTATCTGGTTCCCCAACTGACTGTGATGTCACCTGGTGGTGGATTCCATTCGGTGTTAAAGATTAGTTCGCCCTCGTGTCCTGGTTCTAGATTTATTGCCCATGTGTGAACTGGTAAGTCTCCCATGGTAAGGAACCCGGGTGCATCGTTACCGACTAATCTGTCTTGGAAGTTAACAGCTACAACACTTCCTTGTAGACCCGTTGGGATTGTTACATTCCATTCTATTCCATCTCTTGCGTCAAAAGTTGAACCCATGCCAAATCTAATCCAACTTCCTTCATCAGATACTACACGGCTTGAGTTCCATAATGTCATCCATCCATTAGCGGTGTTGACTGTGTAAATGTAGATTTCACCTTTTGGTCCATATACTCTAGTTCCAGAGGGGACATTTTCCATACTGTAAACATATTGACCGTCAAAAGGATCGAATGCATGCCATGTACTTCCACTGGTTCCCCACAGATACGGAAATACTGCATGATAATTGTAAGAATCCCAATAGAAACTTTGAGCAAATGATAATCTAACGACAACCCCACTAGGTGTTGTCAGTGGTTTCACCCAAAGTTCTTCGCCAGTATGTAGATCAACTGCTACGACTTGTTGTGTTGGAAAACCAGATTTGTAGTGGTTGTAATACAGTTTTCCGCCAATTATCACTGAACTAGCAAAGAATCCCTCATATGCATCTCCACACTCATATGCGTGGTTCCATGTTGCACCTCCGGCAAGACCACCTGTTTGAATTTCATTTGTCCATAATATGTGTGACGTTTCGGGAGCATCATCGTTATATGGAGCCACTAGGTTAGGAGGTGTTGCTACGTAGTTGGCTGAAATTGTAGACCATTCATGAAGCTGAGAATCAATAGGGCGAGACCAGTATTCTGTAGGAAGTGGACTTGGTTGGTAATATGTCGTTGGTTCGTTGTTGACTTCTACTTCTAATATTTCACTATCGCTTGCTAAGTATCTAATAGTACCATAGATGTTAGTTGAAAATGCTGGAGAAGCTGTCCACGTGTAGGTTTGTGACGGAAAATGAGTCTGGAATGTGTATGTTCCAACCATTGTTGGTGTATATACAGCTCCTGTTCCTCCTGTTGAGTCCGTCCTATACTCACCTAACGTTTCAGTTGTGCCATCAGGTTTTGTAACGGTAACTGTTAGACCTTCAAAGCCATCACTCGCAACTCGCAAATAATCTGTTACTCCAATGTGAAGCAATACTTGCTGGTTTACTTGGACTGGATTAGGGGTAGCACCTATTATTGCATATGTTTGTTTTTCACGAATTTCATCTTGAGCAACAACTGTTGGCATTATCGCCAAAGTTGTTGATATTACAAAAACTAATACGCAAAAAAAGGCGAAAAGTTTTGTTTGAATCTTAGTATATTTTTTCATTTTTTCATCCTTAGCCCATTCTTAATTGTAAATTGTTTATAATATTTTGGGTAAAAATATAAAATATGAAAAAAACGTTAGTTTTTTCAATAAATAATGAACGTATTTTTTATATTAATAGCAATATGTTAAATAAGCGGTTATTTAGAAAAAGAAAATTATATTAAAAGCACTTAAAGTGAAACATTCATGAAAAACAATTCACGAGGAGCGCCCTAACAATCCAAGAACAACTAGATGAAATAGATAAGAAAATTCTAGCATTGCTTTTAGAAGATGGACGTAAAAAATTTACAGATATTGCAGAAATTTGCAATGTAACAACGTCAAAAATAAAACAACATTATTACAAACTAAAAGAAAAAGGCGTAATAAAGAAATCAACCACATATGTGAATCAAAAAAAACTTGGATTCCAAGGTCATTTGAGTGTTTGTGTTAATGTCAAGTTTGGTCAAATAGAAAAATTCATGAATTACGCAAGAAAAATAAATGGAGCAACAACATATCAAGTCAAACTTAACGGCAACTATAATGTGCATGTCTTAATTCCTCTGAAAAACATGAATGAAATTGAAGAAAAAACGCAAAAAATTAAGGATCACCCAACTGTTATCAACTTCAAATCAAATATCTGGACTGAAATTGAACTTTTTCCAAAAAATTTGTCAGTATTACATTAGTGGTAATGGTATCAAAATGGACGAATTAGATTTTAAAATAATAAAAAAAATAATCGCTAATTGTAGAGTTCCATTTAGCAGGATTTCAAATGAATTAGGAGTTTCAACAATAACAGTAATTCGTCGATATAACAAGCTCAAAGCCAAGGGAGTTATTATGCCTTCAGTTTATGTTGATATTTTCAAACTCGGTTACTGTATACGTGTCTGGTATATGATTTCATTAGTGAGCCAAATCAATAAATCAACTGTTCTTGAAGAAATATCAAAAATTCCTGATGTTGTCAGGATAATAAAAGCAGTGGGAGAATACGATTTGTTGGCAATCGTTGCGGTAAAAGATTTTAAACACATGTTTGAAATTGGTGAAAAACTTGAGAAAATTGAAGGCATTGAAAAAATTGAGGCAAGACAATTTTTACCGTTAACTGATCCAAATGTACCTAAATCTGCTACTCATGGATTTTTTAATCCCAACCTTTTGGAAAAAATCTAAAAAAGTTTTCAGCTAGCCACCGCTTTTAAAACTAAAGTTCAACTGCTCTTAAAACAAAATGGGTCTACCCAAGATTCATTATAGTAACTGTTCTTATTCATGATAAAAATCTGGTTAGGTTCATATAACAAATTTAAAATATTGAAAATGCTTGTATCCAAATTGAGAAAGAAGGGGTTATTTTATCATGCAAACTAGAGACGTTACAATGATTATTGTAATGGCAGTTTTGCAACTGGTAATTTCAGTTTCAATAGCTCAGATGGGAACCTTAATAACAGGCATTCCGGGAACAAATTTTTTGTTCACAATACTTTTGGCGATTCCAATCAGTTTTTCTTTGCTCTGGTATGAAGGTCGTAGGTGGAGAATTTTTTTTCAATTAGCATTATTCAGTTTGATTTCCATACCTACCTTCATAGGTGGAGCACCTTATGACCCCACACCTAGATTAAGCAGCATAGCTACAGCATTTTTGATTGATATTTTTGCCAATAGTTCCTATGGCTTTTTTAATAAAACAAAAAAGTTGTTATGGTGGTCATTGTTGACTAGTTCAATTTATTGGGTCCTTACACCATTTTTAAAAATTGGTGTATCGATCATTTTTTATAGTCCAGAATTTGTTGAACGATTCACTAGCGTAGTTTTAGGTTTATTCCCCATAATAATAGCTCAAGCAATAGCGGGTGGATATATTGGATATAAAATCTACAAAAACCAGATTAGATTTTAGCAAACAATTAACCAAAACTCCACCTGTATGTTGTCTTAAAAGTTTGGTCAATTTGAATTTTACTCAATGTATGAGAAACTTAAAAAAGAAAATTCTTCAAAGAATTAAAATCTTTGTATTTTTTTGGACTATTTTGAGTCAGTGTTAGTTCTTTCACAAAAAAACTACTACTCAATAAAGGACATTTGTAATTAGCAAACAAAAAAGACATATTGCTCTAATTTATAGGCATAAGTTCAAGTTAATGATTTTTTGTTCAATTATCAAAAGATTGTTTTTGTTCAGTCTGTTGATTGATTTACAAATATAATGCAAATTATAACAAAGGTGGATTTTTTTTATTCAAATGATTAAAAACATATTTTTCTATTAAAACGGGAAAAAGCAAGTTTGAGGGAACGTAGATACATCACCAGAAACATATTGCACTAAAGGTTCAATAAGTTATACTTGTTTGGAACTATAATCATAATTGCTTTTAATTGGACTAATCGTTGCCAATAATTTTATTATCTAAAAATGCTCTAATCAAATATTTAACGTGAAGTGGTATGATTTTAAAAAAACATGCAGACTTGAGGGTTGAGTAAACTGAACACTATTGAAGTCAAAGACTTGACCAAAGTTTTCGATAAAGGTGTCAAAGCAGTAAATGGCATCACTTTCACAGTAAACAAGGGTGAAATATTGGGATTTTTAGGTCCAAACGGAGCAGGAAAAACTACTACACTTAACATGTTATCTACTTTATTGAAACCAACTAGTGGAACCGCAAGAATAAATGGCAAAGATGTTCAAAAAGAGGCAGATGCAGTACGACGAAGTATTGGATATGTATTCCAAGATACAACATTAGATATTGAATTAACCGGCAGAGAAAATTTAGATTTCCATGGACGACTTTATGGACTTGATAAGATTACACGTGAAGATAGAATTACTGAAGTTTTGGAACTAGTCAAATTATCCGACCGTGCAGATAGTTTAGTAAAAACATACAGTGGTGGAATGAAAAGAAGGCTAGAAATCGCCAGGGGTTTACTTCATCATCCTGAGGTGTTGTTTTTAGATGAACCAACTTTAGGTTTAGATCCTCAAACACGGAGGTCTATTTGGGAACATATTTTGCGGCTTAACGAAGAAAAGAAAATAACAGTTATCTTAACAACCCATTATACTGAAGAAGCAGATTTTCTTTGCAATCAAATACTCATAATTGATTTTGGAAAAGTTGTAGTATTAGACACCCCAGAGAATTTAAAAGCCACGTTAAAAGGAGATGTTGTCAGTTTAACCGTTAAAGACACAAACACAATCGATAAACTTCGGGTCCAGTTAGAAAATAAAGAATGGGTCCATAAAATCAACATTGTTGCTTCAGGAAATAATTATGCAGCAATGAGCCGTATGATGCACACGAATTCTGACAATCCAAGTGAAACGAAATTTCAAAACGAATCTGAAGAGGATAAAACTAACCAACGTGAGAAAAATCTTCAATTTGATGGAGAAACTTGTCCCCGTTGTTTGAATTTGTTACTTGATAATGGGGGACATAGAATTCCCGAAATAGTAAAACTTGCAGTAGACATGGAGATTATTTTAGAATCTGTAGAACTTCGCAAGCCAACTTTAGATGATGTCTTTTTGTCTGTAACTGGACGGAACATACGTGAACAAGAAGGTAGTCTCATGGATATGCTAAGGCGACACAGAATAATGAGACAAGCGCGGGGAAAACCTGTTAGAGGATAAAAGAAACAAGGTGGAAAAACTGGTACAACCAATATCTGGACAAGCAATATATGTTGTTTTATTGAGAGAACTAAAAAGGTACTGGCGAGCAAAAGCCCGAGTAATTTCATCTGTTGCTCAAAGCATATTCTTTTTAGCTATTTTCGGTTTAGGGTTAGGAAATTTTGTTGGTCCAGTTGGAGAAGTAAACTACCTTTCGTTCATGGCACCGGGAGTAATCGGCATGGGTTTATTGTTTGGCTCTGTTTTTTCGGGGGTTTCAATAATATTTGACCGCCAATTTGGTTTCATGAAAGAAATGATGGTTGCACCAGTAAGCAGAACCAGCATAATTATTGGAAAAATATTAGGGGGCGCAACTACAGCAACAATTCAAGGCATAATTCTATTAATAATCGCATCATTAATGGGAGCTTTTACCCTTTCATTAGCTTTTGTAGGTAATGCTTTTGTCACCATTTGGGCAATGCTTCTAATTACAGCCGGATTTGTTGGTCTAGGAGTAGCAATTGGCTCATCTTTGAATGATTTTCATGCATTTCAACTACTTTCAACTTTTGTAATGTGGCCATTATTCATGCTTTCAGGAGTATTTTTTCCGATCGATGCAGCTCCATTTATACTTCAAGTTGCCATGTTAGCAGACCCAATGTTTTATGGAGTCGAACTACTTCGATGGTGTTTACTTGGTTCAGCATCAACAATACTTGGACCGCTAGGTTGGTTAATCAGTCTAGTAGTTGTTATCGGTTTTAACTCGTTGATGATAAGTTTAGGAACTTTCTTGTTCTCACGGACCCAAATTTAATTTTAGCAATCAACGCCTTTTTATTGTATCAACACCAATCCTGTCAGTATTAAAAGAAGGCGAAACAATGACAATCATCATAGACGATGCAGGAATGGGAGACCTACTATTTGGAGTAGTTATTGCAGCTTTTCAAGATTCAACACAAGAATTCCGATATGGCGTTATTGATGTAAAATATTTTCAGGGCAAATATTTCACTAGCAAAACATACCTAAAACAAGCAGCGAAAATTGTAGATAAATTACTAACTGAAATTAAACCAAACTCTGATGAAGAAATTCACTTGTGCAGAGGCTACATTTTTGATGAAGCAATCAACAAACTAAAGCAAAAATATGGAGAAGACAAAATCAAACGAATTAAAGTAGTTGGAGACACCCAAGACCTTGCTGAAACGGCTTATCTTGATGAAATTAGAAATCTCGGTTACGAACCAATCGAAGAACGGGAAACAAAGCGTGCGAAAAGCTTTTTTCATATGATGGATTGGCTAAAAAAGAACCCGAATATGAAAAAATACGCCAAAACAGGATGGCCACGCCTGCAAAGATACAAATTCTTTAAGATAAACAAATAAAAATTTATGACCTTACTTTTAATTCATATTAAATCCACGCTTGCCAGTAGATGTATGCATACTAGCATTCATAGCAGTTGCAAACTCTGAATTTAAAAAATGAAAACATTTCCTACAACTTTAGACAATTATATGTTTCATATCTGCATGATTCAAAATGAAAATAAAAAGAGAAAACCTGCAAAAGCAGGATTAATTTTACTTGTTCCAGATCACAGTTAAATAGTAACTCTGAAGGAAGTTTGTTTTGTTTTATGTCGAATGTTGATTGTAATCAGCACTGCTGTCATTAACTCTAAACTCACTGAGCACAATAATGGACCAACTTCGATTCCTCTTAGGTGCCTAATAGAGTTAGTTAATTCAATTATTTTTGTCAGGGCTTCTTTGTCGTCAGAGGCAATAAAAACGTCTACACCATCAAGAGGTCGTTCGATATGTATTAAGCGGTGAGCACTGATTGTTTTGTATGCGGCAACAACAGGTATGTTTTCTGGGACTATTGAGGCGAGGTGCTTGCTACCTGAACCTTCAGGGAATGTTTCACAAACAAAAGTCTTTCCAATTCGTTTCAAGGGAACAGTTACATCAACTAGGATTGTTCCCGGGTTCATGTTAGGCAGAAGCTGTTCAAGAGTACTTTTTGCATACTCAAACGGAACAGTCAAAAGTACTGCATCAACATCTTTTACTGCATCCTCGTTTTGCATTCCAACAATGTTCTTTTTTGCCAGTTCTAATTCAGCAGCGGTTGTGAATTCTTTTTTTTCGACCCAGTCCATTTTGTTTTCTGGAAACAAAAGTTCCAAAGCTTTTGCTACTTTGTCTATGTTTGTATTTAATTCATCGATGATTCTTTGAGCTTTTTCAAGGCTACGAGAACCAACTTTAATTTCGTGGCCAGCCATAGCTAATCGAAGAGCCAAACCCTGACCTTGATTACCGGTTCCACCAATAAGTCCAATCTTCATACTTTTCGCCACGCTAACTCAATCTAATCGGAATAAATAAATTTAGCGTAAAAAGAAAATTAAAAATACATGTAAAAACTTAAAACTATAATGTGATATGTAGCAGGATGATAACTCCTTTCTCTCTCTGGAATTTTTCAATCTTGCTACATATCATACCTAATTATTTTTCAAAAAAGACTTAAGCATTCTGAAACAATGTTATAGAGTTAACTTCTAGGCATTTAGCAAAAAACAGAAAATGGTTTAATCTAAAACGATTTTAACTGAACTCCCCGTAACAGTTGACAATAAGCTTTCAAGCTCTTTTTTTTGTTCATCTGCTCTTTTTTTTGCTTCTTCATGTTCTTTAGATAATCTATCGTTTTTAGCTTCCAGTAAACTTTTTTTAATTTCAAGACTTTTCAAAGAATCTTGTAATTCTGCTTTTTCATCTTTACATTCATTTAATGCACCTGAAGAGAGCAATTCACGTTTTTTATCAAAAAATTGGGTGCAGTCACGTTGAAGTGACAATAAAACATCCTTTTGAACAATTCTTACAATTTGTTCTTTTGCTTTTCGTAACCTGCTTGGTTTAAGTTTCATTTTTTTGTTATTCAGTGCAGTATCAATTTTTTGCAGAATAGACTTCAACAAAGGATATCCTACTTTTTCAGTTGCCAAGGCTTCAAATGGATTGTTCTGGTATTCAGCTAGTTTGCTGTTTGCATCAGGAGCAAGACTGTAACCAGGGTTGCTCACTAAAGTTTGAAATTTTAAAAGAGATTTTTCCAGATGCCGAAGCTCATATTTCACAGCTCCAGTCAATTCATTAATTTTAGAATTCAACTGTGCAAGGTCAAATAGTTCACTTTGATTTTGCAAAGCTTTCAATTTTTGTTGATTTTCTTTAATTTGCTTTTCAAGTTTTTCATGTTCGTCTGTTCTAGATTTTTCTGATGCATTATATTTTTTAAGTTCTTCCAAGACCTGTTGGAGTTCCACAATTTTTTGAGGAACACTTTCAATTTGTACCGCTTTAGAGTAATCATCAGATAAAAAAGCAATTAACGTTTGGTAGGGGTCTTCAGCTTTTTTGTAAGACGCATCGAATCGCCTGCGGGAAAGAATAAAATATGGGGCAAGAGCTTTAAACCATTTATTTTTTTCTTGATTGATTTTTTCCATGGCTTTAGTTAGTTTTTCAGATACCTCACCAAGAGTTTGGCTGTTAATTTCATCAGGAATAACAACCTCATCGATTAGATCAGAAAAATTACCCGCAAGTTTAAACAAAAACTTTGCACGCCGAAACGTTTTTCGGCTTCCGCGTGCCATTTCTTTTTCTGCATCCTGTATAAGTTTTTCAGAAGACTCAAAAAGTTCGTCAAGCCGACTTTTGATATCATGGAGCAATTGGTTTGCTTGTCCATTAAGTGATTTAACTGTAGATTCCGTTTCTTTAGTTAACCAGTTGTGGACTTCATTCAGTTTAAGTTCTTGAATCTTGGAATTCTCCTGTGTTCTTTGTAGAGTAATTTTTAAACAGTGTTTAAAACATTTTGCAAAAAACGCCAAACATTACTCAAATATAGGTAGTTACTCTTAAATAAGTTGATATTGTAGAGTCAAAAACTAGGAGACAACATCATGAACCTTAACAGACCAACCGTAAAACTTGCAGGCGCTGCAATATTGGCTCCACTTACAATATTAATGCAAAGCTTACCCCCCATTTTTCTTACCCCTTGGATGTTACGAATAGACCTAGTCGCAATGCCATGGATGATTTGCTGGATATTATTTGGGGTTAAACCAACATTACTGTGCGTAGCCATCAGCTCACCACTCATTGGATTTGTTGGTCCAGGAGCAGGGGGACCAGTTGGAGCAATAATGAAACCGTTAGCAACGATTTGGATGTTCTTAATTCCCGCCATTTTTGCAGCAAAAATTGGTGGAACAAAAAAACTCTTAGACAAAAAACGGCTTTTCCTGTTCGCGGGAGCATTGGCAATTATAATAAGAGTTGTAGTTACTATTCTTGTCAATTTTTACTTCGCATTACCTGTATTCTACAACATGACACCTGATGTGATAATCGGCATGTTCTCAAAGACTGATTCTATTAGTTTCTTTGGAAATTCATTAGGACTGATTGGATTAGGAGCCTTCATCGGCGAAGTAGCTTTTTGGAACATAATACAAGGAATAATTGACATTGTTGCGGCATTTACAATTGGAGTCATACTCTTTAAAAGAATTCCAACATTAACCCCTGAAAGTACGTAAAAAAGTGTAACACTTGCTTTTTTTATTTTTTTCCAAAAGGCTTTAGTGAATAACAGGTATATAGTATTCTAGGTGCTTATGTGAAGTTAACAGTAGCAATAACTGGAGCAAGCGGCATAATTTACGGCAAGCGGTTACTTGAGGAACTGAACAAAAACAAAGTTGAGACACATCTTGTGATCAGCGAAGCAGCCAAAAAAATAATCAAATTTGAACTAGAAGCCTCAGTTGATACTGTAAATGAATTGGCAACTCACGTTCACGAAATTGATGATTGGAGTTCTCCAATCGTTAGCGGTTCATACAAAACTAATGGAATGGTAATTGTTCCGTGCAGCATGAAGACATTAGCAGGTATAGCTAATGGATTTGCAGAAAATGCGGTTTTGCGCGCTGCAGACGTAATGATTAAAGAAAAAAGAAAACTAGTTCTTGTGCCACGTGAAACTCCCATAAGCAGTATTCACCTAAAAAACATGCTCGAACTATCTCAACAAGGAGTTCATATTGTTCCAGCAATGCCTGCGTTTTATCATAAACCAGAAAACATTGATGCATTAGTCGATTTTGTTGTTGGAAGAATTTTAGATGTACTGGGAATTGACCATCACTTGTACAAGCGATGGTCAGATATAAAAAAATCTAGTTAATCTTGAAGTTTTATTGAACTCTTAAAGACTTCGATGTCAACTTTTCCAGCACGGAAAGTTTTACCCGTAGCAGCATTGTTTATCACGAAAACTGCAGGAGCAAACAATCCAGGGTCAATCTTGTAGAAGTCATAGTCAGCTTCTTTGAAAATTTTCATGAAAGGTTGACCATAACCTTTTGATTTTGAAGCTGGAGCTTTTTCTAATAGTTCTTTTAGTGCTTCTTCATCTTCAGCGTTCACTGTGTAGTAAGCGGTACCAGCATAGATTATTGCGTCGTTTGTTCGTCCCATAGCCTGAGCAGATTTAGGGTGCACAGGTGCTATTGGAGCATAACCGCAACCATGACTAACAAGTTTAGGGTCAAATCCGAGTTCAGTTAGTTTGTGCAAACCAGTTTCAACGATTCTTCCAGAAATTTGAACAGAACCTGCAATACAACTGGTAGGTACAAGGACTAAAACCAGATTATTTGGATCTACGTTACATGCATCACAGATTTTGGTTATTGCTTCTTCAGTTGGCTCGGTTGATGTTTCCAGAACAAGAACAGCAACATCTGAATTGTCAGTGTAAGCAATTTTTTCGTACAATTCTTTGGGTTTAAGAGATAAGGCTCGGGCAGGTCCAGATCCCATTGCAGTGTACTTATCTGCTTTGATTTGCCAGCCTGCAAACTGGGAGCCTAAAGTTGAAATTGCAGGATAATCGGTATGAACTAGAATAGATGGAATGTCAAGATCATCATAGTTTTTGTAAACAATTTCGGCTGTTCCTAAGCCACCCAGACAAATTTCCGTAATGACTTTTCCTGCAGCGTAACCGCCTTTTGCTTCGATTCCAGCATCGATCAAGATAGCGCCTGAAGTAGTTTTTTTTACTACAACACCATATTCGTTGGCGTTGCCACAAAGTTCCATTGCTAGATTATATGCTAGTTGATTAACGCAAAGTTTTAAGTTTGTCAAATGTTTTCACCAAATTTATTCTAGATATTTTTCGTATGAACTTAGTTGTGGATTATTTGGTTGGGAAATGTATAGTTTTCCTTTTCCGTCAGCGGCCATATCACCCTCAAAAAGATAAAAGGGACCAACTACCTTTTCGCCCTCAACTTTTACAGATTTTTTGATTTCTTCAATGGAAAATGACGGCAAAACGTCTTCAGTTTTGCCCATTAGAATAATTTTGCCACCAGTCATGTGTCCTCCTGCACGTCTTGCTGATTCGCCTTGAATCAAGATAGTTCCACCGTGCATGTGAACACCAGCGAATATGCCAACAGTTCCCATTACTTTGATTAATCCACCTTTCATGTTGTTGCCAATTTCGTTTCCTGCGTTTCCATGAACAATAACTGTTCCCCCGGTCATGCCTTTATCGCTTCCCCTGTAAGCAGAACCGATGTAATCACCTGTATCACCTTTGATTTCGATTGTTCCACCTTTCATTTGGGAACCTGCCCATGAACCAGTGTTACCTGTCACTACTATTGAACCACCACGCATCATTTCACCAACGTGCCAACCAATTTCTCCGTCGACAAGTATTTTTCCGGAGGTCATGTTCATTCCAACGTTTCGCACTTTGCTTGCATCGCCTACAATTTTTATCATGTCTTTTGAGTCTGTATCATCGGAAATTTCGAATAGGTCAGCAAGGGTTAGTTTTCGGTTTCCTTCCCATGCTTCTAGTTCGCTGACTTCTTTGATTGTTTTTCCTGCAAAAACGTCAGGAGTTATACTTCTTCCTTCAATTGGATATTTTGAAACAAATTTAGGTTTTAAAGTTACCATTTTTATACCCCCGCTTTAACTGGTATAGAAATTGGATTATGTACAAATCCGTCCTGAATTGGATAGTTTTCGTATTCTACGGTCACGTATTCTTTGAATCTTGCTTGAAGGTCGCCATATGCATCTGCAGGCATTTTGGTTTCAATGTTAAGGTGATGAACATTACCGAATACCTCTTTGACAACTTTTCCGTCTTTTACTACAATTTCGCCGCCTTTGATTGTGTAAGCTGCTTTCTTCAGAGCTTTTCGGAAAGTCAAGTATTTCTTGGCAATGTCTACTTGTTCAGGATTAATGTTGTAGATTGCAACATCTGCATCAGCTCCAACCCCGAGATGACCTTTCTGTTTCATTCCAAGAACCTTTGCAGTCCCTGCACGAGTCATAACAGCTAGTTCATATAATGTGAGTTCACGGTCGATTGTGGGCAACAAGCTTTTTCGTTTTGCTTGTCGGTGAATTTTCTTTAATACTTTCTCACGTGCATCTTTGCTCATTAACCAAGTAATTACCTTAGGATACAAAGTAAATGGTCCACCATTCGGGTGATCGGTGGTCATAAAAATTTTCCAAGGGTCTTTAACTAAAAGAGCCATTTCCAAGCCAATTGACCATTGTAAACCGTTTACTGGACTGGAGCGTTTATACTTTATTGGAACAATACCACCAGCTGTTTCTACTCCAACGTCATGGTTTACCCACTTGTTTCCTGTTACATTGTACAAGCCAAACTGGGCAGGACCATCAGCAGTCATTGTTGTCGTATCAGTAAATGTTACTTGACCCATATCCATGGTTACGTGATTATGATTGTTCATGTATTTTGAAAGTTCTTCTGCACCAGACTTGAAAGTTGACCAGTCTTCACCGCCATAAGCATTAAACTGGACGTGAGTGATGTGCATGATTGGTTTGTCGTCTTTAGCCAAGTTTTCTACTGCTTTCATTGTCTCTAAAGTAACTGCACTGTTTCCAGGCTGACCTAGCCGGTTACAATGAAGATGAATAGAATGAGGCAAATTAAGCAAAGTATTGGCTTTAATTAATCCTCTAACAATTTCTCGGGGAGTGATTCCAAAATTTGGAACTTCGTCATCAATTCCTCGTACGTTTCGTCCAAAGCCCCACGATTCTAAGCCTCCGGGATTAACTACTTTGATTGCATATGCTTTAGAAGAGTTAAGCATCCATGCAAGGTGAGCCGCGTTTTTTTCAAGTAATCCATCTCGGATGTGTTCTAAACTGAACCACCAGTCACCTAATAATGTGAAAATTCCACTATCAAGCATCGGTGTGTCTTTAAGTTCTTCATGAACATGACGTGCTTGAAGGGCAACAGCAGAAGGAGTCATAACGGTTGTGTATCCCATTCGAGAATAACGATAACCTGTTGTGTAAGTAGTAGGAAGAGAATATCCCACACCTGAATGTGTTATTGCAGTTTTGTATTCATAGTCTTGGTAGTGATCTTCCGGTCGCAGCATACGAGCGGTGTCTACTTCTCCACCGGCTATGTGGCTATGAAGGTCTACACCTCCAGGCATAACAAGCATGCCAGAAGCGTCAATGACTTCTGCTTTGTCGCTAACAGATTCGACGATTTTGTCATCTCTGATGCAGATGTCCATTTTTTCTCCGTTTATTTTATTCAGGGGGTCATAAACTAATCCGTTTTTAATTATTAGTTCTTTCAATTTAAATTCCTCCTTACTCTGTTCGTAGGTCAGCTAGTACTTCGTCGATAGTGAGAACTTTTTCAGTCGGTGCAGGTTCAATTTGACCTTCAACCCATTTGATTGAAGGCATACCTGTTCCGTGGGTTCTGTAATCCACAATATAGTTTACCCATGGACCATAACTGATAAACACATATTTTGGTCCAGGAAGTTCATCAGTTTGGACAGCGCGCAAAACCACGCTACCGAATTGGGTTGTAAGTTTAACGTTGGTATTTGGTTCGATGCCAAGAGCTTCCATGTCTTGGGAATGCATTTTTACTTCCGTGACATCTTTGATGTAGACGTCGGAGAGTTTTCCCATCTCTTTGCCTCGACCTTGAATAATGCTTCGACCACTTTGAATCATAACATCCATTTTAGGCAAACATCATCACTTGCAAAAAAGGGAAGTATAACAACCTATTAATGTTACTGGTTTTTTCCGTTAAAAAACTAGATTAGACCAAATACATATAAAAAACCGCTAATGATCCGTTAATCGCGTCTGTTTTTCAGCAGAAAACAAGTTAGAAAGGCGCACACCAATTAAACGAACCTTTCGGTCAAGAAACAAATAATCTTTTACGAGATCAACAGCGGTTTTTTGTATGTCCTTTAGTTGGTCTGAAAAAATGGTTAACGTTTTCCCGTGGGTATGTGTTTCAAAGTTTTCGTAACGTATTTTGATTGTAACTGTTTTGAAAAGAAAATCTGAAGCAACTAATTCTTGATGTAAATCTTCTGATAATGCATTAACAATATCTAAAACAATATCAAAATCGGACATGTCTTGTTGGAACGTTGTTTCTCGGCTCATTGATTTTTGTTCCCAATGTTCTTGAACATCACTTTCATCAATACCCTGAGCCATCAAATACAACTGAGTGCCTGATGAACCAAATTTTTCTGCTAGAATGTTTGGGTTATATTTTGCTAAATCCCCTATAGTTTTGATTCCCATATTATTTAGGCGGATTTCGGTTTTCTTTCCCACCCACAATAGTTTACGTACCCTAAGGGGCGATAAAAAAGATTCAGCATCTTCAGGTTGCACAATTGTTAGACCGTCTGGCTTCACAAAGTCACTAGCTATCTTTGCCACAAGCTTGTTGGGTCCAACTCCAATCGAACAAGTTAATCGTTCTTTTTGGATTACTTCGTTTTTGATTTTTAGCGCTAATTGTTCTGCATCATCAAAATTATTAACATTAGTAGTAACATCCAAAAATGCTTCATCTAAGCCCCAACCTTCGAACTTATCGGCATAAGTTTGTAAGATTTTCATTATTCTTGCAGAAACTTTCCGATAAAGGGAATAATTTACAGGAAGAAAAATAGCATCAGGACACAATGACCAAGCCCGTGTAATTGGAACCCCAGAGGTTATTCCATAATTACGTGCTTCATAATTACTGGTGCTTACTACTCCGCGTCCTTTGCCTTGTTTTGGGTCAGCACCTACTACTACTGGTTTGCCTTTAATTTCGGGGCGCTCTCTTTCTTCTATTGCTGCAAAAAAGTGATCCATGTCAACATGAAAAATTATGCGTTTTTTCTTTTTTGCCACATCTAAGAGCTTCCTTTTGTCAGAAAATCACCCGTAATACAGAGTCAATTGCCTTAAGATTTGCTAAAGCTTTTTTTGAGTCTTCAGCGCTTACCAGATTTTTCTCATTAAGTTGAACCATTTGTGAAACCGTAATATACAAAGAATTGAAAGCAGTCTTAACGTGCAAATCGTTGTTCATGTGTTTCTCGAAATTTGTTTTTATTTTTGTAACCAGCTTCTTTGTAGTAGCGCAAGATTTTTGTTTGGAGTTTTGGGGTACCCGTAATTTTTCAACCATTCCTCGAAAATTATTTAGCAAATCACAAGTTTTAGAGTATTCAGTGAACGTAAAATTGAGTTTTCGCCGATAATGACCATAAATCAGAAAGAACCGAATGTTGTTCCAAATGCATTCTGTTTCAATCAAATCTTTTGGATATTTGATATTCCCTTTGCGTTTGGACATTTTTTCACCGTCAAAAATCAAATGAGAACAATGAAGCCAATAGTTTACAAAGGATCTATCAATAATTGATTCAACTGTTGCTATAATGTAATCATGATGACGATGTGTACTATCTATTCCGCTGCACCAAATGTCAACGTTGAATCCAAAAGTTTTTTTTACCATTGCTTGATCTTGAATGTTCCATGCCGGATGTCCTTTGCCTAGTTTTGTCTCCCAAAACAATGTGTCACCTTTTTTGTATCCTCGCCATAAAATGAAATCCCCTTTATTCCATCTGTCACCAGAATAGTTATCACGATGAAAACGGCGATGCTGCTTGGGCCACTTGCTCATGTCAAGACCATAAAGTTTACCAAATCCATCAAACTTTAATGGATCATAATACACGTTTTTTCGACCTTTGTAAGTGTACCCGTAAGCATAGCCTTTTTCTAATAAAATTTTGATTAATTCAACAGCTTGGTTAACTGAGGTGGAAGACCGTTCAATAAAATCAGGAATCTTGATTTTTAGTTGTTTGAGTTCATCAAGAAAAATTTCAATGTTTTTTTGGGTTAACTCGTTTGGTGGAACTTTTTGTTTAGAAGCTTCAACTAAAGTTTTGTCTTCTACGTCTGTTATGTTGATTAATCTTTGAACATCGTATCCCAAATATTCTAGGTACCTTTGAAGCACATCTTCAAACATGAAAGTTCTGTAGTTGCCAATATGGGGTAACTGGTAAATTGAAGGCCCACAGGTGACCACCTTTACTTTTCCTTCTTCTTTTGGTTTGAAAACTTCCAGTTTCCGGGTTAGGGTGTTGTAAAGCTTGAGCAAAAACGTCACCGAATTTTCCGATGTTACATGACATTATGGTGCGTTATATTTTGTTTGGTTTTCAGTTATCAGATTACAAAACACATAAATCGCACTATACTTAGATTACCTTTCACAAATATTGTGAGGTTATATGCCTTGTCAACTCGAAAAAATGTTATAATATTTTTAGATACCGACAAATATGCAAGCCCCTTTGACATTTTAGTCGCCATCGACCTTTATCCAGACGCCCAAATATTCAGTTACAGCGGCGTAGAGGTCAGTGACGCCCAAAGACTAATTCAAGACGCCATGTTCCCCCGAGGACCAGATGGCGCAAAATACACTAACGTGTTCATCGGCGGTCAAGATGTAGAAAAAGCTCTTGCAATTCTTGAAGCAGTTAAAAAATCTATGTTCCCCCCCTTCGAGTTATCAGTAATAATTGACCCACGCGGCGCATACACCACAGCATCAGCTGCTGTAGTAAAAACATTGAAGCTCTATGAGGAAAAATTCGGCGACTTCAAAGGAAAAACAGTTGCAATTCTTGCAGGAACCGGACCAGTTGGTGTGGTTGCAGCTAAACTATATGCCAATGAAGGCGGTAATGTTGTTCTTACTTCACGCAAACTAGACAGAGCAAAAGCTGTAGCGGACAAAATAAATGAAGAATTAGGAACAAAACAGGTTTGTGGTGTTCAAGCAGCTACTCCTGAAGAAGTTGGTCAATCCATTAAAGATGCTGACATAGTCTTGGCATGTGGTGCAGCGGGAATTCAGTTATTGCCTTTGGATGTTCTTGAAAAATACGGACAAAAAGTCAAAGTTCTTGGAGACATTAACGCTGTTCCACCGTTGGGTGTTGAAGGAGTAAAAGCTAGCCACAAAGGAAAAGAGTTCACTCCAGGAAAGTTTGGAATTGGTGCTCTAGCTATTGGTCCACTTAAAATCGAAATCGAAGGCGAAATGTTCAAAAAAGCAGTTGAATCTCCAAGCGGAATTGTAGATTATAAAACAGCTTACGAGTTAGGAAAAAAACTAGTATAAAACGGTAAAAGTTTATTTAAAAAGTGAGGAAACCATTTTTTTGGCTTCAGCTTTTTATTTTTTTTATAAATCAATATTTTGAGTTAATATTATTAATTCATAGCTTTTTTGTATTCAAAACTGCTCATTTGTTTTTTGATGAACAATGGGGCTTTCGAACAAAATATTCTTGACATGGCTTGCAACGATGTGGATAGTTTTTTCAGTTTGGGTGGTTGCAGTAACTACGTTTCCATTAAATTTTGGTTTTGTAGGATTACAAGCACTTTCGGGCATAGCTCTGATATGGTCAATGGTAAAATACAACGAAATTGACCAACAGTTCCATTAGTGCCGTCAGAGTAACTCTGAGATGTCATCCTAAAGCGTCTAGCTAATGCCTTTTCGTCATCCGGCACTATTAGCAAAGCATTACAAGAATAAAAAACGATTGATTGTTAGGTTGTTTGCGTGAATAATTGTCTGATTTTGGGTTGAAACAGATAAGCCAAAAGGACTAAACTGATGACAATTTCTCCTAAGGCAGCGCTTTTGGGTAATCCATGTATGATTTGTACATCAAGAATTGTGCAAACATCAATTATAATAACGAAAACCGACACGATTATGGTTCCTATCCACCCAGATTTTTTTCCAGTCCAAAGACCGTACAGAAAAATTAAGTTAAAAACTCCGTAAAAAAAAGTGTAAATATTGTAAGCCATTGCGCCTATTCCGAAGATTGCAAAACCTGCCCCTATTGTCGCGTGTATTGTTCCATTCAAAAATTGTGCAATAGTTAAAACGAGAACGCCTACATATTTTCCTTTGAAGGATTCAGGATAGTTGACTTTGCTCAAAGTCTGCACGTCAGGGTCAATGTGTAAACTTAATATTGTTTCATCAAGATATAATCTTTGTAGATATCCTGTTCAGGTTACCGATTCAATTTTTGAATAAGGATAAGCATCAAGGGAGATGCAACAAATTTCAAAAGTAACAAAATCAGAAGAAGATTGGCGAAAAGTTTTGTCACCTGCAGAGTACCATATTCTTCGGGAAAAAGGAACTGAACCAGCATTTACTGGAAAATATGTAAAAAATAACAAAAAGGGTAAGTATGTTTGTGCAGCGTGTGGCAATGAACTTTTTAGTTCAGAAACAAAATTTGATTCAGGTACAGGTTGGCCTAGTTTTTGGAAATCATTATCTAAAGACAGCATAGAACTAAAATCAGATATCAGTCATGGAATGCAAAGAACCGAAGTAACCTGTAAAAAATGTGGAGGGCACCTCGGACACGTGTTCAATGATGGTCCTCAACCTACGGGTCAAAGATATTGCATGAATTCGATATCGCTCAAGTTCAAAGAAAACAAAAAATGAACACAAAAATCAAAAGAACAAATGTTGTTACCAACTAGTTTTTTCAAAAAAAGGTCGTTTCAACATTGAAATAATAATATATAAAATATCTCAGAATATGGAAAATAACAAATTATTTTACTGTGAACAGGGTAATGGTATCCTCTATTCAAAGTTAACATCTAAAAGATTCAGTAAGGCGCAACTGACATGATAACATCAATAAAAAAAGAAGCAAAAAATCTAATTTACAAAATACAGCAGCCCTTTGTCTTACAGAACATTCTGGTATTTGCAGCATTCATTATTCCCTTGTTAATTATTTACTTCTTTGATGCAGGATCTTTTGATTACTTATGGAAAGGCAGGGCACCATATCTGTTGTTTTTATGGTTAATTATTTTAGAAGCCGCCTTAGGATGGAAAAAACTCAAAGAGAACCCACCAACATTTTGGAATAAAAAAACAGTTTTTGCAACAATAACCTTGTTGTTGCCAACAGTATATGCTGTTGGATTACATCTAGGATTACAATCTGCAATACAAGAACTAGGACAAATTATTGGAGTACCAACTGAACAATTTGGAGAATGGTACTTAACTCATTCGTGGCCATTTTCGTTTGAATATGTTCTATTTGCAGGGTTGTTTATTGCTTCAATTTGGCTATTATACGAAAAGAAAGGACTGAAAATCTTCTCTGTTTCTTCCTTCTTTATCGCAGGTGTTGGCATATTTTACATGATTGACACATTCTTTCCTTACGGCACATTTACTCTTTTGCAATCGTTTGTTCCAGTTACGGTGTCTGTTGTTATTTTCATTCTGAACATCTTAGGCTATGGAACGAGAACATTTCTAGGAGGAGAAGACGGTCTAGGTCTCACCGTTACTGGAGCAAACGGTAGTTACTCAGCGATTGTTTCTTGGTCATGCGCCGGAAGTCACAGCCTATTTCTGTATTCTTTTATGATTATGCTGTTTCTACGAGGCACCAGCATCACCCGAACCAGAAAAATAATTTACGTTGTTGCAGGGGCACTTGGAACATTTTTTGTTAACATTCTAAGAATACTGGCGATTCTCCTAGCAGGAGTAAACAGCGGAGCTTCACTGGCTACAACATTTCACGAATTTTATGGAGAATTCTTCTTTATCATATGGATGTTCATTTACTTAACAATAATATACTTACTTGAAACACGGTTCTTCAAAAAATACAAACCATAACCAAAATCAGTTTATCCGTCAGACAAAAAATTTAACGCTAATATACTGTCGCCAACAATTTAATCTTGATTCTTAACCACTAAGTAATATTATCAAAAATGGAAACAATCAATAATACCATCATATTGAGAAACGGTAATATCCCAATAACTAAAAGTATAAATAAAGTTAGGGACTTCTCAAATCATGCTCTTAGGTTTCCTTTGAGCTAAACTATAAAATTAATATTGGAGCGAAAGATAATGGCTACTCTTGAAGTCGTAAAAAAAGATGGAAACGATTTTGTTGTAAAGGTCCCTGGAAATCCAGAAACCGTAAAAATTGAAGATACATTCGCTGAAATGTTCCCAATGTGGGTAGGCAGAATGCTGATAACAGCAGCCACCGAAAAATGGGCACTAATCGCAGCAAAAACCGCAACAGGTTTTGCATCATCCATTATCATGTCACCAGCAGAAGCAGCAGTTGAAGGAATTGTACCAGCAAGCGAAACTCCAGACGGACGCCCTGGAGCAATAATTCAAATTTACCACAGCTCACGCGGTGCTCTGAAAGGTCAAATTGCTGCCAGAATTGGACAATGTATCATGACTTGCCCCACGACAGCAGTTTTTGATGCGCTACCCCATGCAAAACGCAGAGTAAAAATCGGAAGAAGCCTACGCGTTTTTGGTGACGGATTCCAAAAAAGTGATGAAATTGCAGGACGAAAAGTTTGGCGAATTCCAGTAATGGAAGGAGAATTCATTATTGAAAACGATTTCGGAGTCATGAAAGCCATCGCTGGCGGAGCCTTGCTCATTTTGGCTAAAGATCAGGCAACTGGTCTTAAAGCAACTGAAGACGCTGTAGAAGCAATCGACAAAAATGTTCCAGGTGCAGTAATGACCTTTCCAGGGGGAATTTGTCGGTCTGGCTCTAAAGTTGGTTCCATGAACTACAAGCTTCCTGCTTCAACTAACCATTTGTTCTGTCCGACCCTTAAAGATCAAATTCCAGATTCTAAACTTTCAGCTGAAGTCAACAGTGTTTATGAAATTGTCATAAACACTTTGAATCTTACAGTCATGAAGAAAGCCTTGGCTGAAGGAATTAATGCAGCTGCAAAAGTTCAAGGTGTTGTTCAAATTACTGCACCTAACTATGGCGGCAAGCTTGGTCCATACAAGGCTGAACTCAAAGAAGCAATTGGTCAATAGAATAACCCGTTTTTTGGGTTTATTCCATTTTTTTTATAAACTCAGTTCCTTTGCCCTCGGGAGATCCAACCACAACTCGATAATATTGGTGGTTGGTTTGTTTTTCTGTTACTTTTTCCAATTTTCCTTTCGCCTGAATTTTTTCACCATTTTCAGCTAAACTGGCATACAATCCTTCGTATGAAACAATTTCAGAAATATTCGCTGAAAGGACATTTTCTAAATAAGTTACATCTTTCACTTTATATGTTGCTGGAAGAAACAAAGAATCGGCACTATCCCTCACAACGGCTTCAATGATTACTTGACAAATAGTTCGATATGTTTTGGATCCATATTTTTCCGTTACTTCTTTTTCGGTTTTGACTGGATGTATAGAAACATATCGGTCTTCAAAAAATCCCAAATTCCATTTTCGGTTGTAAATATTGAGGGCATCTCGTTTGCTAATGGGATATTGTTGAGATTTTTTTAGGCACCACTTTTCAAGTTCCTTGCCTCGTATATGTTTAATTACCGATTCAGTGCCTTGATTTTCAATTAATGCTTTTTTTAGGTTCCAACTGTTTTCTACTCCGTAAACAATTACATCAAGGTCTGAAAACGTTGGCTGATGAATATCCAAAAGAAGGGATCCAGTTATCCCAAAGGCGTTTTCTTTGATTCCACTAATTTGTTGCAGATAATTTGTGAAACGTATCAATTTTTCTTGTAAAGAGTCGAGGTCAACTCCTTGTCGTAGTTGTGCCAACTTTTTTTCAGGCATGAAGTGCTGTTTTATACATTCAATAGGAACAGCAGTAACGGTGAGGTTGTCAACAGGAGATTTATACAGGTAATAAGGATTGTTTTTTTCTAGGTAATGAAAGGTTTCCAATAGGTTGGAAATGGTGTAGTTCTTCAATATTCTGTCGAATTGTTGTTTTCCGTTGCCCCAAACTCCTGAATCAGATGGAAGATATTTTAGGTAAGAAATTGCCCTGCCCTGTGGATGTACAGCACCAACTACACAAAAAAAGAAGTCTTCTTGTGTTTGAATAAAATCGCGGTCTAGAAATCCTCGCATAAATCCAACAAACTTTAAACGGAGTTATTATAGTTAACGTGACATCAAAATTTAGATTGAACAGATTGGAAGCATACTAGAACATCAAAAGTTTTAGTGGATTTCTGAATAAACTTTCATTTATAAGTGTTTTAAGAAGATATTTCTTCAAATATGGTAAAATATTTATAGGTAAAAATGTAATATTTTCAGATTCTATTGAATGTTGGTGTATTGTATGGCAGCTTCAGAAAATAATGAACTTTTGGCTAATCTTGATGAAGTAATCGCCGAACTCCGGGAATTACTTCAAAAAGCCGTAGACAAAAATCGAACAGAAGATATGCTCTTTTCAGGAGGCATAGACACAAGCATCCTAGCAGAAATATTAGCAAAGGACACAAAAATTCGAGGTTTCACCTGCGCATTTGAAGAAGGCAATCCCTTGGATATTAAATACTCCAAACTCATGGCTAAAAAACTAAACATTGAACATCACATGAACCCCTTTGGGGCAGACCAAGTTTTTGAAGCAATTCCAGCTGTAGTTAAAGTCTTGGATTCTTTTGACCCAATGGAAGTTCGAAACAGCATAACAATTAATATCGGATTAAGGTTCGCAAAATCCTTTGGTTCAACCAAACTCATAACAGGAGACGGCGCTGACGAACTCTTTGCAGGCTATCATATGTTCTATAAACACGTTGGAAACAAAGAAAAATTAACTGAGATGCTCAAAAAAATGTGGGGCATAATGGCATTTTCTACAACCACCTTAGGAAAGAATTTGGGCATTGACGTGCGGCAACCCTTCTTGGATCCAGAAGTTCAAAAATTTGCCATGAATTTGGACCCCCGATATAATGTTCAAGAAGAACGAGGAGAAGTCTGGGGCAAATGGATACTTCGTAAAGCCTACGAAGGTGAACTTCCACCCGAAGTCCGATGGAGGGACAAAAACCCAATTGAAGTCGGTTCGGGCACTACAGTTTTACCCAGATACATGGCAAAGAAGATACCTGATTCAGAATTTAATGCAAAAAAGAAGAAGATTCTTGAAACTGATGGGGTTACTATTCGCGACAAAGAACAACTAATTTACTACGAAGCCTACCGCGAAGTAGTAGGGGCACCACACGCAGAAGACCCAGATGCCCGAACTTGTCCACAATGCAACAGTAACGTTGCAGACAACGCAGTTGTTTGTAGACGATGTGGAGCATACCCAATAGCCAAGAACGCTAGGTCGATAACTAACGAAAACGCGTACCAAGACGACAAATAATTTTTGGCTTTTTTAAAGCCAGTTTTAGTGGATTTGTTCCACATTTCTTTTTTTTGTTTTTTATTGTTTTAGGAATGTTTAAAGGTTATAATTGTCTGCAAACTTTCCTATCTTACCTTGAGGATGACTATTGTGGCAACAAAAGATTGGATTCCCCGAGATGGCGAGACCCTTCTAACCAAAGAAGGATTCATATTCTACGTTTTTGGTTACGAACACCCCGATAACAGAGTTTTCTCGTTTTTAAAATATATCCCATCTATTCATGCCCATCATTTTCCAATACGTTTTCTTAAACAAAAATGGAACTTAGATGGCACTGAACTTTCTCGACCAGAAAAACTTTATACTCCAGAAAATTACCAAAAATTTGTTAATACCCTCAAGAAACATTTTCCTCATTATTTGTATTGTTGTCCCTTCCGAGGAAAAGAAGTTCTAAGTGTCCCCTTAGACAAAATAAAACAAGTTTACCTTCCAAAAGATTGTTTGGAACGAATATTCAAAGCAGAAAAAAAAGACCCGATACAACAAGAAACAGTTGATTTGGTTTCTCTTCTTTCCGAATCTTCAGGTGTCAGCATCCAAGACTTTGGTATTCATGGTTCTGTCGGGTTAAACATGCATTCTCAGTATTCTGACATAGATTTGGTTGTTTACGGTTCAGGAAACTTCAAAAAACTAGAAAGCGCAGTTAACAAACTTGCCGATGAAGGTGTGTTTACTCACGTTTGCTCCAAAAAAATTGATTTTGCCCGAAAACACCGTGGACGGTATAACAACCGACGTTTTGTTTACAACGCAGTAAAAAAGTTTGAAGAAATCAATGCTCCTCATGGAAAGTTGAAATATACACCTATAAAAAACGTCAAATTCACTAGCATTGTTGCAGACGACAACGAAAACATGTTCCGTCCAGCAATTTATCCCGTTAGCAATTACTGTCCTGAAAATTCTGAGTCAGAGTTGTCCAAAGAGCAGATTCCCTTACGAGTTTCATCAATGATAGGTTATTACAGGAACGTTGCCCGGAAAGGTGACAACGTGAAAGTTTCTGGAACCCTAGAGAAAGTAGAGAACCTAGATTCCGGTGAAGTCTGTTATCAGGTTGTTGTAGGCACTGCAAAACAGGAAAAAGAATACATTGAACCCACTGAATTTCGTTAGCTAGCAAGGTTAAAGCAAAACAGAAGAGAGGGCGGTTTTCAACTTTTTACTTCAATAAGAGTAATAATATGGTAATGGTGGTAGAATCTGATGAAACTTCGCGACCGGGATACAATATACACCAAAGATGGCTTTTTGTTTCGAGTTTACGGTTACTTGCATCCTTCCGAAGGTTATGTTTGTGACCCTGAATATGCATTACCTCAAGTGTTTGTTTCAGATAACCCCCGTGCTAAACGGGGAATGAACAAGGCTAATTATTACAAGTTTTTTGCTGACGAGGGCATGAAGCTCATTTATAACAAGTATCCAAAATACCAAGTTTTTCATGAACCCCTGCAAAAGTGTGTACCAGGAGTTTACGAAGCAGACATCTCTGTAGTTAAAAAACCTGAATTGGGATTGCAAATTGTTTTAAACAAAGAACCAAATGACCCTTTGTTGACGGCATTGCACGATTTGTTTGATCGGGTATTGGATGCTTCAGGTTTAAGAGATTCTGATTTTGGGGTTTTTGGTTCTTTGTTGCATGATTTTTATCATCCAGTTTTTTCGGATTTGGATTTTATCGTTTATGGAAAACAGAACTTGGACCGGCTTTGTGATGGGTTAGATAAACTCTACAAAGATGACCCATCGTTATGTAATGAGTTTGATTTTATGTCTGCTGTAGAATCTAAGGATTGGAAGTTTATCAACTACAGTTTAGAGGATTATCTTTGGCATCAACGCCGAAAAATGATTTATGCATATTTTGAGTCCAAGGACGCGGGTCGAATAATTAAAGCAGAGTTTGAGCCTGTCAAAGATTGGGGTGAAATCGTTAATGGGTTTAACAATTTTGCTCGGATTTATCATGTTGGCTGGATTAAAGCAATCGTTGAAATTACAGATGATAAAGAAGGTCCCTTTATTCCATCAGTTTACCAAATTAAAATCAAAGAAATTCTAGAAGGACCAAAAATTGAAAACATCACTCAAATTTTCTCGTATATGGAAGAATTTAGGTTCCAAGCCAAAAATGGTGAACAAGCCCTAGTTGAAGGTAATCTCGAAAAAGTCATCGACGGAACTAACACATTTTACCAAATCACGTTAAGTTATGGTCACAGATATTACGAACAAACCTTCAAAGTAATACCAGAAAACTGAAATTAAATTGAGTAAACTGTGGTTTTGATGACCAATGGAATATTATTTTCCTGAAAGCGCCCGTTTTGTTTGTGAAAAATGTGGTCGTTGTTGTGGGGATACAGAGGACACAATTAGGCATGTTCTTTTATTGAAAAGTGAAGCTGAAAAAATATCAAAAGAAACATCACAAGAAATTCGGGAATTTGCTCACGAAGTTAATGGGTTTGAACCCTATATTTATGAGATAAAAAAAACTGAAACAGAAGGGAAATGTCTTTTTTTAGAATACAACAGATGTACAATATATGAGATTAGGCCAATAATTTGCAGGTTTTATCCCTTTGAATTAAAGAACCTTGGAAAAGACAAATACTCGTTTTTGTTCACAACAAAATGTAAAGGCATTGGACAAGGTCCTAATTTGAAAAAAGACTTTTTTGAAGGTCTCTTCATGCTAGTCACCAAAGTAATGGATGAAGACGCAAAAATAGCTTAATTTTTTTGGGGGTAGGGTTCAAATAAATGAGCAGTGTTAGATTGTTTTGCTAAAGGATGGAACGGGAAACAGAACATGTGTGCTGATTCAAGGGATAAGATTTGGTTTGACGAGTTAAATATGCCTCAAGCTGAAAAGGCAGCTAAAGACGGGAAGGTTGTCATTATTCCATGTGGAAGCATAGAAGAGCATGGTAATCATTTGCCTTTGAATACAGACAGTCTTCAAGCAGAATATATAGCAGTAGAGGTTGCCAAAAAAACTGGAAGTTTGCTTGCGCCGCCTTTGAGGTATGGTTTGTGTAATTCTACTCGCAATTTTCCGGGTACAGTAACAATTAGTTTTGATTCTTTAAGAAGTATAATGACAGATATTTTGGATGATTTTGTTCGAAATGGCTTCAAACGGTTGTTGGTTCTCACCGGTCATGCAGGCAGTTCTCACATGACTGCTATTAAGCTAGCAGCAAAAGTAGTGGTAAACAAGCATATGACAGGAAAAAACCGTCCCCGAATCATGGTTTGTTCAGATTACGATTTTGCGTTTGACCTAAAAGATAAAAGCATAGATGACCGTGACTCCCATGCTGGAACAATAGAAACCTCACGAGTTATGGCTATACGGCCAGATTTGGTTACTGGAAAAGGAATAAAAAACTTTCCAGAACTGCCCCGGTTTGAGATTACTCCAAATCCACAAAAGTACTTCCCTAGCGGAGTAATGGGTGACCCAACCATAGCAACAACTGAGATAGGGCAAAAAATTAACGATTACGTGATAGAGCAAATCTCAGAGTTAGTAGAAAAACTGAAAAGATGAAAAACAAAAGAGTTAACGGGGAAGCTTAATTGATCAAAGCATTAGTTTTTTTAGCAACTGGATTTGAAGAAATCGAAGCAGTTACAATCGTTGACATTTTAAGAAGAGGCAACATAGCAGTAACTACAGCGGGAATAACACCTAACCCCATAGAGGGAGCGCACAAATTGAAAATCATTCCCGACAAATATGTCGAGGAAATCTTTGCCCAAGAATTTGATGCAATAATATGTCCGGGTGGCGCTCCAGGATACAAAAACCTTAGAATAGACTCTCGAGTAATCCAAATAATCAAAAACGCATACAACCAAAACAAGTTAGTTGCTGCGATTTGTGCTGCACCCGCGGTTCTTTCTGATGCAGGAATCTTAGAAAATAAAAACTGCACAATATATCCAGGAATGGAAAATGAACTCATCAAAGGTAAAGGTAAGCCAAAACCAGACAATGTAGTGGTTGATGGCAGAATAGTAACAAGCAAAGGACCCGCAACAGCTCTTGAGTTTGCTCTTAAACTGGTAGAAATGTTGTCTGGAAAACATGTTGCTGATTCTGTTGCTAAACAAGTTCTAGCAAACTATAAATAAAAAAAGAATGGGAAAGGTTTCGAACCTGTTTATTGTTTAAGGTTAACAGGTTTTTTGTGCTTCCAAAGGGTCGTCGCTATGGTAACAGCTATTACTAAACCAACCACTGTGATTACATGGATTCCTTCAGGGATGTCTTCTGTGGATTCGACTTCTGCGACAGTCCATTTGGAGAAGTGATCAGTGTTACAGACTAAGTATCCGTTTTCGTCTATGTAGCTTTCAACAGGTTCCCATTGTTCTTTCGTTTGGTTCCAGTACATCCACGTTAGGCGCGAAACATTGACTTCTCTGTTTAATTCTTCGTTTAGTTCGGTTTGGTTGATGAATAACCGAAGTTGAGCTTGAAGTTGAATGCTACTGTTAGGTTCTAATCCCATGTAGAAGTTTAATGTTCGGTCCATAACAGCTTCGCCATTTGGTGGGGATGCAGTACAGTTCATTGCTAAGGTCATTGTTTGGTTAGGGTTAACATTAACTGAAACAATCCTGTTTGAAACTTGTGAATCTACAGTTATGTTCATCTCACAGTTCTGGGTGGAGTTCACCATTATGGTAACATTTCGGTAAAAGAACACGTTCATTTTCATTGCTTCTACGTTTTCAATTTGACCGTTTGGAGTCATATCGGTTCTGTTGTGTTGCATTGCATCATTGGGCATATCAGGAGGCATATTATGAGCTGGAGTTTCAGTTGCTTGGACAGAAACGAAAACTGAAAAAGTCAACATTAGAACAAGAGTTAACGCCGTGAAGCTTCCTATACACTTTTTTTTGATCATCATTTTTTGGTCACCTATATCGTTTATGTTAATATACACTACTATTGTGTAAGATAAGGGACATTATGGAAAAACCATTCCAAAAAATGAAACGGTATTTTAACACAAGTTTACTTATTTTTTGGAGGCTCAACATGAATTGTCATCTTCACGTTAGGTTGTTCCTCTTTTATCTCGTCTGCAAGGTGGTCAGTCAGGTCGTGGGCTTCTTGAACACTTAAGGAACCGTCAACAGAAAGATGCAATTCCGCAAAGACTTGGTTCCCATGTCTGCGAGTTTTTAAGTTATGAAAATCTATAAAATGGTAAGCATGACGATCAAGAACTTCAATAATTTTGTTTTCTTCATCAGTGCAGGATTGATCCATTAAGCGGTTCGAGGATTTAAAAATTAGTTTTAATCCGACCCGGACAACTAACGCTGATACAATAAAGGCTAAGACTGAATCCAAAAAGTTCCAACCAGTTAACTGAGCAACAACCAAGCCAATCCAGACACCTGCAGTTGAAATTACATCTGAGAACAGATGTTTTGCGCTCCCTTCAAGGGCGGTTGAGCCACAGCTTTTTGCTGTTCGAATCAACAATAAAGACAATAGACCATTCAAAACAGTAGCAAATATCGAGACCCCAATGGCAAAATCAAGCTGTAACAATTCAATTGATTCAAAGAGACGCCCAGCGGCAGCGTAAATAATTAGAGCTGCAGCGATAAGAATTAGAAAACCTTGTAAGAGACTGGATATGTCTTCAACTTTTTCGTGCCCATACTTATGGTCACGGTCGGGGGCACGTTCTGAAACACATACAGAAAAAAGCATCAACGCTGAAGAAACAATATTAACGATTGATTCCAAGGCATCTGAAAGTAACGCAACAGAATTAGAAAGAAAATATGCAACCAGCTTTATAGCAAAGATTGCCACGCCACAGAATACGGCTAGAACTGCAACTTGTTTCTTTTCCATATGTGCTAGTTCGGTTGTATCTCGCTTTTAGGTGTTACCCATAAATGAGCAAACAAAATCAGCAACACTTATTGATACAGATACTCATACTTTTTTGATGAACATATGATTATCGGCATATGTGGAAGCCCAAGAAAAGCTGCAACTGAACACGTTTTAACTGAAGCTCTTAACATGCTTGAGAGCAAAGGTTTCAAAACTGAGTTGTTTACAGTAAGAAATAAAAATATTGGATTTTGCATTCACTGTGATTATTGCCTCAAACAAAAAGAGTGCATAAAAAAAGATGACATGACCACAGTTTACAGTTTATTGAAAAAGGCAAATGGAATTATCTTTGCTACTCCAGTTTATAATGGGGCGGTTAGTGCCCAAATAAAAGCTGTTATGGATCGAACTCGAGCATTACTTGCCTCAGACAAAAACAGCTTAAAAAATAAAATAGGCATGGCTATTGCAGTGGGAGGTGACCGAAGTGGAGGACAAGAACCTGCAATGCAGCAAATTCACACATTTTACATTTTAAATGGAATTGTACCCATAAGTGGAGGATTTTTTGGCGCAAATCTTGGAGCTAGTTTATGGTCAAAAGACACCTTAAATGGTGTAAAAGAAGATTCTGAAGGCTTTCGTGGTATGAAAAAAACTGTAAAAAAGTTTGCTGATGCATTAAATACGCAAATGAGTGAAAAAGATGTCTGATGGACAAGAAACAAAGAGAAAACGAGTAACTTGGGGTATCACGGGTAGTGGTGATAGAATAAATGAAGTAATTGAAGTCTTGAAACAGCTTCGAGAAGACTACAAAGACGACGTAAGAATAACAGTTTATACCTCTAAAGCAGGGGAGCAAGTAACAAAATTTTATGGCTTATTCAAAGACATCAAAGACAGTTTCGAAAAAGTCAGAACCGAAGTAAACGCTAACGTTCCGACTCTAGCTGTTCAGCTCCAAAGCGGCAAAATTGAGTTTTTAATAATTGCACCAGTTACTTCAAATACAATTGCAAAACTTGCAAACGGAATCGCAGACACATTACTAACGAACTCTGCAATAATGGCGTTGAAAACTTTCGTTCCAGTTTACCTGTTACCATGTGACCTTAAAGAAGGAACAACAGTCACCCAACTTCCAGACGGCAGTGAAATGAAACTACAAGTAAGAACAGAAGAAGCAGAGCAAACCAAAAAACTAGGGGAAATGAAAGGCGTTTTCATACTTGAAAAACCCGAAGACATAAAAAAAGTATTTCAAGACCACTTCAAACCACAAGGATAATTATCAATTCCTTCAGTTTCAGGTGAAAGTAAACATTTTTTTTGAACCATATCTACTGACTTCATAAGGGGATAAGTATCTAGGTTGTTTTGTGGTCTTCACCAATTACCGAAATTGAACAGCTAACAGATATGCTCTCGGTGTATGTTCCACTCTTAACAAAAACTGTGTCTCCATCAGACGCTGTATCTACAGCTTCTTGAATTGTAGAAAAATCGTCTGGAACATAATAAGTATTAGATTTCGCAGTAACAGCTCCGATTTGAGAAAAAGAAATATTGAAAACAGAAAAAAGTAATAATAAAAGAATTGTTGATTTTGTATTATTCATAATATATTTAAAATTGTACTTGTTCATCATCTTGAAAAAGAGTTTTTGTCAAGAAAAATTGACCAAATCAATAATGATTATTGAACAGGCAAGTCAAGAAACTTTGACAAACCTATTCATATGATTTGTTGAGGGGTTCTGATTAAAATAAACAGTAAGGTTTATTTACAGTAACATCATGACAAAATTACGAGCACTCGTAATATACGAGCTTTCGTAATTTCCTTTGGTGAAATTCATGAACAGCAAAGAAATCGAAGTAACAAATCAAGCCGAAGAATACCTAGAGGCAATTTACCGCTTGGAAAACAAAACAGGATTTGCACGAACAATGGATCTTTCTCGAGAGTTGGGGGTGGTTCCGGGTTCGATTACAAACACGGTGGAGAATCTAGAGCGGAAGCAACTGGTTGTTCATGAACCATATAAAGGAGTGAAATTAACCCCAAGTGGACGCAAAATTGCATCCAGCATATTGAGGCGACATCGCCTCGCAGAACGATTGCTTACTGACTTCTTACAAATAGATTGGAGCGAAGTCCATGACCCCGCATGTAAGCTTGAACATGCCCTTACCCCCGAAATCCTTAAGCCTTTAGAGAAAGCTTTAGGTCACCCTAAAACGTGCCCTCACGGAAATCCCATACCTACAGACTGCGGAGGAATCTATGAAGGAAAAACAGTTGCATTGACTGACCTACGCACTAATACAAGGGGTGTTATTGTAAAAATTACTGAAGAAAAGCCTGAAATTCTCAAGGAACTTGCTAGGCTTAATCTTACTCCTGAAGAGGAAGTAAAAATTGTAAACAAAATGGATGAAAATGGTCTTTTAGAAATATGGGTTAGAAATCAAAGCTGTTCAATCGAGCAAAGTTTAGCATCGATAATTTTTGTTGAAAAATTGGAGACGTGAAAACCTAATGCAGATACCATTAACTGAATTAAAAAACGGCGAGAAAGGAATCATAGTTTCTACTGTCTTCAAGTCCCCGGATGCTCCAATGTGCCAGCATCGTGCCCGAAAAGGTTGGAAAAAGAAAGCATCAATTGAGTTGTGCATTAAAAGGCTGACTGATTTAGGTTTAACTCCAGGCACAGAAGTGACTGTTGTTAAGTCTGCACCCTTCAAGGGTCCATTAGAAATTTATGTCAGGGGATCCCGCCTAGCGATTGGCAGAGGAATGGCAAGTCGAATACTAATGGAAGTGAAACGATGAAAGAAAAAAATTTTACTATTGCCTTAGCAGGAAACGCCAACGTTGGAAAATCGGTCATATTTAATCAGCTAACAGGCTTGCATCAGCACATTGGAAACTGGCCGGGAAAAACTGTAGAAAAAGCAGAGGGAACCCTAAACTACAAAGGCTACACGATTGACTTCGTAGATTTGCCTGGAATCTATTCTTTGTCAACATACTCCATAGAAGAACTAGTATCACGTGAATACATCGCAACAGAAAAACCAGATTTGGTAATAAATGTGGTAGATGCTTCACTTCTAGAAAGGAACCTGTTTTTCACATTGCAACTCTTAGAACTTGAGGCACCTTTACTTATCGCCCTAAACCAGATAGACCTAGCCAAAAAGAAAGGAATCTTAATCGACACCAACAAAGCGGAAAAAGTCCTTGGAGTTCCAGTTGTTCCAACAGTTGCTGTAACAGGAAAGGGGATTTCAGACATGCTGGACATTGCTATTGCAGTTATTGAAAAAAACTGTAAAACTCATCCCCTTAAGCCCAAGTACGGAAAAGAAATTGAAGAAAAAATCAATCAATTAGTAGAACTTCTCAAATCAACAGATTTGAAGTACCCTCCAAGATGGATTGCCATCAAACTTTTAGACGAAGACAAAGAAATCGAAAAACTAGTGCATGAACAGAATTCACAAATCACAAAAATTGCTGAAAAACTACGGGGAGACCTAGAAAAATGTCATGGTCATTCTTGTCCAACTGTAATTACTTCGGAAAGGTATCAAGTTGCAAGCATAATTGCAAACGAGATTCAACAAATAACTGAACCAGTAAAAACTCCTCTGCGAGAAAAACTTCACACAGCTACTACCCATAGGGTCTTTGGTTACCCAATAATGTTAGGAACTATTCTTGCAGTTTTTGTTGCAATATTCAGTTTCGGGGATTTCACATCTGCTCTTGTTGGTGATTTCCTGATGGGGTTACAACCCACCGTTGAAAGTGTTCTTGGAACTGGAATAGTAACTGAACTATTATGGGGAGGAATAATGGAAGGAATAATCGGTGGAATCACAGTTGCATTACCGTACATTTTGCCGTTCTATTTCATATTATACCTGTTTGAAGACTCAGGATACCTTAGCCGAATTGCATTTTTGATGGACAGGCTAATGCATCGAATGGGACTGCATGGAAAAGCTTTCATTCCAGTTATGCTCAGTTTCGGCTGTAATGTTCCAGGTTGCCTTGGATGCCGAATAATGGAAACCAGCCGAGAGCGACTGCTAACGGCTTTTGTTGTTACTTTGATTCCTTGTGCTGCAACTTCAGTCATCATTTTAGGACTAGTAGGAGCACATGTTGGAATCGAGTGGGCACTCGCATTATACATCATTAACCTGATTCTCGTATTCGTCCTAGGGAGAATCGCTTTCAAAGCCTTGCCTGGAGAACCAACCGAACTGATAATGGAAATGAGCGACTACCGTATCCCCCACATGAAAACAGTTACCAAACAAACATGGTTTAGGCTAAGGGAATTCATCGTCATGGCCTTCCCCCTTATCATTGCAGGCAGTTTTGTAATTAAACTGGCAGAAGTTGCAAACTTACTAGAACCAATTGCTAACATAGCAAGCCCGATAACTGTTGCATGGCTTGGATTACCCGCTGTTACAGGAATTGCGTTAATCTTTGGAGTCCTACGAAAAGAACTTACCCTGATAATGCTTGCAACATTACTAGGAACAACAAACTTTGCAACAGTAATGACACCAACACAAATGATAGTTTTCACCCTAGTGGTTATGCTTTACATTCCATGCGTTGCTACAATTGGAGCATTAGTCAAAGAGTTTGGGTGGAAAAAAGCTACAACAATAACAGTAATAGAAATTGCCCTTGCGCTAGTCCTCGGAGGAATAGCCTTCAGGCTACTCACGATAATTTAACATGACTACTAAACAAAATACCAGCAACTACTTAGCTTCTTTAAGTGGTCCCCTGTAATAACTTAATGCAGGGCAACCTACACATTTTTTATCTTCAAAGGATTGACAGCCATCACATTTGACTCCACAAGGGGCAATGTCTGCACTTTCACGCAGTGCATCAGCCTTCAAAGGCATGTACGGATAATGATGAATTCCACCAATAAGATAAATTTCTGATCTTCGGATTCCTTCGCCACTGCGCAATGCACATTTTTCAACACACTCGCTTTCCAGTGTAGCTTGATCTTCTGCCATCACCAAGGCAATTAAATTGAATCCTCCCATTGTGGTAAAAAAGTTGATTATCCTAGGACATTTGCTATAACGGTCAATTATTTTTCGCATTGCTTCTGCATTTTCAATCTCCAACAAGATCAGTGCTAAACGCAGGTCAAGTTTATCGGTGTTTACCATAGCTGAAATGTCAATTATGCCGTTACCAAGCAATTTATCAACTCTTTTTTTTGCTCCTAAACTAGTAAAACCGATGGCTTCACCTAAATCTTTGAATGTTTTCCTACCATCAGATTGAAGTTGCATTATTAGTTTCCAGTCAATGGCGTCCATGTTAAATCAGCAGTTATTTTACTAAACGAAACGTTTATTAAATGTTTTGATTTGTAAACAAACATAACAAGGATTATTAATTTAGTGATAAAAAATGGAAAATCAAGCTGCAGTACAAAAGGACCAAAATCTGAAAAAGAACATGAGTAAAATCAAGCACAAAATTGCAATAATTAGCGGAAAAGGCGGAGTGGGCAAAAGCACAGTATCAGCAAATTTGGCAATTGCATTCGCAATAAACGGACACCGAAACCGCGTTGGAATGCTAGATGTAGATATCCACGGACCATGCATCCCCAAACTTCTGGGTGTAAAAGGAGAAAAACTTCAAATTACACCCAATGGAGCGTATCCAGTAACCAACTCTGAAGGAATCAAGGTAGTATCCATGGATTTTTTGGTAACAAACCAAGAAACCCCAATTGTATGGCGTGGTCCATTAAAGATGCAAGCAATCAAGCAGTTTTTATCAGATTTTATTTGGGGCGAGCTGGATTTTCTGTTTATCGATGCACCACCGGGAACTGGAGATGAACCCCTTAGCACAATGCAACTCATTCCAGAAATGGATGGAACAATAATTGTTACTATTCCCTCGCAAGTTTCTGAAGACGTAGTTAAAAAAGCTGTTATTTTTTCAAGACAGATGAAAATTCCTGTCATCGGCATTGTAGAAAACATGAGTGGATTTGTTTGCCCTAAATGTGGCGAATCTGTTAACATTCTGGGTTCAGGGGCAGGAAAACGAATAGCTGAAGAATTAAAGGTGCCTTTTCTGGGACAAATTCCAATGGACCCCAAAATCTGTGAAGAAGCAGACAAGGGAACAACATTCTTGAAAAAGTACCCCGATTCGCCTGCAACTAAGGCATTCAAAGAAATTGTGAAAAAAATTGAAGATTTCTTAAAAAACAAAAAAACAGAATGAAAGGAGAAAAAGAACCTAATGAAAATTTGTGTTTCAGCATCTTCAAACAGTTTGGATGCAAATGTGGATTCAAGGTTTGGCAGATGCCCATATTTTGTGGTAGTAAATTCTGAAACCATGGAGTTTAATGTAGTTTTGAATGATTCTACAAACGCTGCTCACGGAGCGGGAATTCAAGCTGCTCAGACAGTAGTAAACAGTGGAGCAAAAGTAGTAATCACAGGCAATGTTGGACCGAACGCCTTCAAAGTTTTGTCTGCAACAGGAATTAAGGTTATAACTGGAGTTTCTGGCAATATCAAAGAAGCTGTTGAAAAATACAAAAACGGTGAACTTGAAGAAACATCCAATCCAACTGTTGGAGGACATTTCGGAATGGGAAAAGGAGCATCCAAAGGGCAATAATTTTCGAAAAATGTTACATGGAGGTGCAAGTTAAATGAATACAAGATTAGTCATTCCAGTTTCAGAAGAAAATGGTCTAGATTCTATGCTTTCTCAACACTTTGGCAGAGCTCCATTCTATGCAATAATTGACTTAGATGAAAACGGGAAAGTAATCGGTAACGGAACAATAGCAAACACTAGCGAACACTTTGGAGGAGTAGGATTGCCACCAGATAGAATAATGCAATTGAAACCAAAAGCTCTAGTTACATATGGTTTAGGTTCAAAAGCACTGCAGATGTTCCAAGCAGGCGGCGTTGCAGTTTTACGAACGGAAGCAAACACAGTAAAAGATGTTGTCACAGCCTACAACAACGATGAACTTCAAGAATTAACAACAGGATGCAGTCAGTCCCACAACCACTAAGTGCAAAAAGATCACGTTAGCAATCAAAAGAAGAGAAATAGATTGATAATAACGGTTGCAAGCGGAAAAGGGGGAACCGGAAAAACAACAGTAGCCGTAAATTTGGCTCTTTCCTTAGATAATGTCCAACTACTTGATTGCGACGTTGAAGAACCAAACGCCCATATTTTATTAAATCCAAAAATAACTCAAACTAAACCAGTTCACAGTTTAGTCCCCGTAATTTCGGAGGACAAATGTGTCTATTGTGGAAAATGTGCAAAATTTTGTGAATTTAACGCCCTGTTTGTAGCCCCAAAGACCGTTTTGGTTTTCCCTGAATTGTGCCACAGCTGTGGAGGATGCATGCTAGTTTGTTCCAAAGACGCAATCACTGAAACAAAAAGGAAAATAGGCGTCATAAAAAAGGGAAATTCTAACAACATTGACCTAGTTTATGGTGAACTCAATGTTGGCGAGGCAATGGCTGTTCCATTGATAAAGGCAGTTAAGGCAGAAATTAACCCCAGTAAAAACGTGGTAATTGATGCCCCTCCTGGAACTGCCTGTTCGTTGGTTTCTTCGGTTCATAAAACAGATTATTGCATTCTTGTTACTGAACCCACCCCCTTTGGTTTGCATGATTTGAAGATAACTGTTCAAGTTTTGAAAAATCTTGGAGTGCCCATGGGGGTTATAATTAATCGTGCAGAAGTAGGTGACAAAAAAGTTTACGATTACTGTAAACAAGAAAACATACCCATTCTGATGGAGATTCCGTTTAGTAAAAAAATTGCAGAGCTGTATTCTCGTGGAGTTCCATTTGTAACAGACATGCCAGAGTGGAAAAACAAGTTTCAGGAAATGCAAAAAACAATACAAAGGTGCCAAAAATGACCAGAGAAATTACAATACTTAGCGGAAAAGGTGGAACAGGAAAAACTAGTGTAACTGCGTCTCTTGCTGTTTTGGCAAAAAATGCTGTAATAACTGACTGTGATGTTGATGCTCCTGATCTTCACATGTTGCTAAATCCTGCAGTTTTGGAGACACAAGAGTTCAAAGCGTCCAGAGTCGCAGTAATAGATTCTGATACTTGTGTACAATGCAGAAAATGTGAAGAACACTGCCGCTTTGGAGCCATAACCCAACAAGGAATTGACCCAATTTTGTGCGAAGGTTGCGGAGTATGTGTTTACGTTTGCCCATTAGCTGCAATAAAACTGGAAAAACGAGTTTCAGGACAAGCTTTCATTTCAAAGACTGAATACGGTTTGATGTCCCATGCGTTGCTAAATCCAGGGGAAGAAAACTCTGGCAAACTTGTGTCGTTAGTTAGAAAAAATGCAAAAAAAGTTGCAGAAAAAGAAAACTGTGATTTAATCATAAACGACGGTCCACCGGGAATTGGTTGCCCAGTAATTGCATCAGTAGGTGGAGTGGACCTAGGTATAATAGTAGTAGAGCCAACGTTATCAGGAATTCATGACATGATACGAGCACTTGAGTTGCTTAACCATTTTAAGATATCTGCACAGGTTTGTATAAATAAGTACGATTTAAACGAACAAAACACATTGAATATAATCCTATTTTGTGAAAAGAACAAAGTAGATGTAGTGGGAAAGATACCCTTTGATTCCATATTTACCGAAGCAATGGTTGCAGGAAAACCAGTAATTGAACATGCCCCCGACAGCAAAGTTTCAAATGCAATAAAAAAAATATGGAGAAATATAACTCAGTCCATAGAATAAATACGGTTTATTAAAGATTTGAAATAAGTTTTGCGAATTCAGAAGTTTTTTTATTAAGAATTCAAATTGTTTCATCGACACCCACTATGATATTCAGAATTATCAAGAACAAGAAAGCAATAAGCCCGGCTATTTCACATGCTGATTTAACAATCAAAAACATTGGAACTCAAGGCGCTACATTGAGTTCATTACAAATAAACGGAGAAGTATCAAAAGATTATGAAATTATTGATGGAAACTTAAAAATCAACCCAGGCAGAAGCACTACTATTCGTGTAAACCAAGATTTCACTGAATTAGAAAAATATGAGTTTAAATTCACGACCAAAAGGCTTACTCCAATAAAAATTGTTTCAGTTTTGCAACCTAACTTAGAAACCAAAAATATAGCTTCAATTCATTATGTTAATGCAATTTCAGACGTAGATGAGTCACCAGATAAAGGAACCCATAGTAATTTTGCCAATCAACAAGGGGAACCTAACAATGTTTTTAATACAATTACAGAAACGGATTTTGGGACGGGATTAACAAGCATTGTACAATACCCCGATGTTGGAAACGTAAATTTTGGGACACAAATAGATTTTGTGAACGCTCAAGATATTAGCCCAGATGGTAATTACATGACGCTTCACGAAGAAAACTTGGGCGGTGGCAGTAATGGATATCCAAATATTCGTTCCAAAACGCATTCTGTTGAATCTAGTAGTACCACAAGTCATAAAGTAAGGCTTCCAGACAAAATAGAAGTTGGAGACACTTTGCTGGTTGTTTTTGTGTGTGATGGCCCGGAAAAAATAACTTGGGAAAATGAAGGCAAAGACTGGATTGTTATCTATGAAGAAGATGCAGGGAGGTCTGGCCCCACGATGTCTATAGCCTGGAAAAAAGCTACAGGTGACGAAAATAGCAAAACAGTAACAATTCAAACTAGCGGGTATAGAGAATCAACACATATTTCATATGCAATACAAAATGCCAATGATCCCTACATCACGCCTCCAGAAGCATCTCCAGAAGCAAGTGGTAACAGCAATGACCCTGATTCAAATGGACTTACTCCATCAGGTGGTTATAATCCATATTTATGGTTCACATTTTTTGGGTCTGACAAAGGCAACATAGCAACAGATTATCCTAGTGAATACCAAGACAATCGAGAAACATACAGCTCTTCAAAAAAGGGGACAGCATGTGCAATTGGAGCAGCTACTCGCGAATTTACTGCAGATTTTGATGATCCGCACGATTTTAAGATAAAAAAATCATACTGGACAGCAACAACTATTGTAATTTATCCTGAAACAGTTCTTGATGATTACAAGTTGGATTTTGAATATCAGTGGACAAATGTTGATTACGATGAAACCACAAAACAGGTTTGCATTTATGTTGAAACAGCCAGTCAAGATGAAGAAAATCTGGTAGCTTACGAATGGAATGGAGAAACTTGGCAGAGTCTAGGGGTATTAAGTTCTGATGGTTGGAATAATTTCACTACATTACTCATGAATGGACCAACATACACTATTAACATTCGAGATGAAGACAAACCAAATGACGCAACACAATCTAGCTGGAATATTGATTGTATAATAACAAATTGCAGTTCAACAGAAATAAATTATGAAATAGACATAGAAGTCCAATTCACGGATGTCGATATTAGCAACAATTATGAACAAATTTGTATTTACATGGGTTCAACAACTGCAGAACCACTTGAGGTTTACATTTGGAACGAAGGAACATGGGAACTATTATCCAGCAACCTAATGCAAAATCAATGGAACAACATGACACGAACCATAACACAAAACATAGTTACATTGCGATTTTTGGGATCCATAGAAACTATCGACCCAATTCAAGACAGCTGGGAAATCGATTCAGTTCTGCTTTATGGACCACCATAATTCAGAATGAAGGTTTTTTCTTTTACAAATTATTTGTTACTGCTAAAGGTCTTCCTTCTGTTAAGGCCTGAGCTACTTTTTTTCGTGCATTTTTAACTAGCCGCCAAATTGTGCCACGAGAAACGCCCATTTTGTCGCCTGCTTCTTCTTGGGATAAATCTTCAAGGTCTACTAGGCGCATGGCTTCTAATTCTGCTGGTTCGATTGTGATTGTGGTTCCAGTTGTTATTGGGTGGGGAATGAAGTTTCGTACTTTTGTTGGATTAGGTATGGTTACTGGTTTGGGGAGTCTTCCTCGTCGCCCTCGTCTATGTCGTCGTCCGTATGACATTGTTATCATTAGTTATGATGTTACGGAACACTTATATATTTTTGTGCATTAACAAATAATTATAAAATGTGCATATGCACAAAATAGAGGTGAAAAAATGCCAAGAGGAGATAGAACAGGACCAGAAGGTGCAGGACCCATGACTGGAAGAGGCGCAGGATACTGTGCAGGATATTCTTTACCAGGATATGCGAATCCAGCAGGTGGATACGGAAGAGGATTGGGCAGAGGACGAGGATATGGTAGAGGATGGCGACGAGGCTTCGGTAGAGGTCGATTCGTATACCCCGCACCAGTAGTTCAACCAGTTTCAGTCCCAGTAAATCAGTCGATGCCGCAACCACAGTCACCCGAACAAGAAATCGCAGCTTTAGAAAATTACCAACAAAATTTGGAAGCAGAAAAAGCAGATCTTGACCAAGAAATGGGTGGCATCAAAGCCAGAATTGAAGACCTGAAAGCCAAACTGGAAAAATAACCAATCAAAAAACCAAAAAATATTGTAATGACAGGGGGAGGTGAATTTTTTTTGGAAAAAATCAGAGTGGCAGTTGCAACCAACAACAAAAAAGGTTTAGACGACACAGTTTCAGACGTTTTTGGTAGAGCCAAAACATTTACTCTCTTAGACATTGAAAACGGTCAGATAACAACCATACAAGTTCTAGAAAATTCTACAGCTGATTTTCATCACGGGGCAGGACCCATTGCAGTTAAAATGTTGGTTGATAATGGCGTTAACATAGTAGTTGCAAACCAAGTAGGATTTGGAGCGTCTGAACTGCTAAAACAGCATAATATTAAGATGGCGCCAATTGAACCCGGAACAAAAGTTGCAGATGCTACGTTACAGGCAATCGAAACATAAAGCAGCTAAAGCAGTTTTGTTTGATGCAAGTCTGTTTCTTTTTTTATTTTTTTTGAGGTCTTCCAAGATTTTCTAACAAAATCGGGGTAGGAACCATATTTTTTTATCCAATCGCGGAGAAAATTTGTTGTCTTTTGGTCGTTAGGGTAACCACACCCCAAGTTGCCGTGTTTTTTAATTAATTTGGAAATTACTTTGTCTCGTTCTACTTTCGCGATTATTGAAGCTGCAGAAACAACAGGATATTTCAGGTCGGCTTTGTGCTCTGAAATAATTTCTGAACGAAAAACAAGGTTTTCTGCAATGTGCTCTCCAAACCGTTTAGCATTAACATCTGAAGCATCCACATAAACAACATCAGGATTAAGAACAGAAATCACCTTAGCCATTGTCTGAGCCTCAAAACGGTTTAGTTTATGTAACCTTTTTCCAGTTTCAACTACGTGGTCTATTTCAACGGGAGATAAATGCACAACATAACAGTTCAAGGCAATTTCCCGTATCTGTCTAGCAAGAATTTCTCGTTTTTTTGGAGCCAGAAGTTTAGAATCTTTAACCCCAATTTCAACCAACTTTGGCAAATCAGTTTCGTCTATTGAGACCCCACCAACAACTAATGGACCAATAACACAACCCCGACCCGCTTCATCTACGCCAGCTAAACGCATTTCTAAACCTCATTTGTGTCTATTTTGTTGATTTTGAAATTTGATGCTTTTGACAGTTATTGTTTCAAGTTAACTACTTTACTGTTTAGCTTAAAATAGCACTCAGACTATAATATTCTTGACAAAAATGAAGTATATTATTGTACTTATGACCGTATCCAGCAAGTCAGAGGCAGAAGATATAATCCAGAAATTACTAGAAGAACACCTGATAGCCTGTGCTAACATTTTAGATGCTGTTTGTTCATTGTTCTGGTGGAAAGAAAAAATTGAACAAGAAAATGAAACTTTAGTTCTAATGAAATCCAGTGAAGAATTATTCAAAAAGCTTACCAAAAGAATTCAAGATCTGCACAGTTATGAAGTTCCAGAAATTCTGGCATTACCAATACTTGATGGATCCCAATCGTATTTAGATTGGATGAAAACTGCCTTGAACCGGTGAAATAATTTGTCCAAAAAGCCCGTTACAAGAGCAGAAGAAAAAGAGGTCATCTATGATTCCAGTCATTGGAAGCTTTTAGAACAACTAAGGAAAAAAAGCCTTCAAGTAATGAAAGCATTAGACAACTGCCACTTGCAGTCTACTGTTCATGGGAGCATTGCCAGAGGTGACGTTACTCAAACAAGCGACATTGACATATTCATTTCAAACCTAATTTCCTCATTTACTGTTGAAACTTCAATTGAAAGGTCCGGTTTTCAAGTTTTGGAACGAAAAATCATTCAGGCAACCCCTCTTTATGCATTAAAAGGATACATAGAATTGGATAGTCAAACTAGCTTGTCTTTTCCTTTGGTTAAAATGCGGCAAGTAGAAAAAGAATTTTACAGATTTGGAGGCGAAGCAACAATTTCCATCCTTGATGAAAACAAACGAGTTTTTGGAGTTGATAAACGGCTCATGCTCATCAAACCCACAGACGAAGGTCATATCGAAACTACTGTTGTTGGACAGGAAAAAGAAGTGGCTAAAATGTTAGGTATAACTCCAAACACGGTTTTAGACCGTGTACGAGCGCTTTTACGACGGGATAAAGTAGGAAGAACGGGTGTTTTCATCGAAAAGGAGCTAGATGCAAATGAAACTTTCGAGCAAGCAATGAAACAATTGGGGGATACGAATCCTGCAGTTCGTAGAAGAATTGGTTTTTATCAAAAATGAGGCTTAAGGTAACGGAAAACGTAGCAGAGCTGCGATTCCTCCTAGTGAAAGAAGGTTTGTTCCTGCTTCGTGTTCAGTGCTGATAACCATTATTTCTCCACGTGCGTCTTCAACATTTTTCATAAGGGATTCCAATGAAAGCCTTTGTTCATCAGTTGTTTCCCGTAAAGTTAAATCAGCGACTAGAAGTTTTTCTACTGCCCCATAATTTGCGGCTTTTTCTACGTCCCCAAACCCGTAAGTTATTGTAGATTTTCCTTGCCCCAGTCGTGCTAAGAAATCTTCCATTGCTTTCATTTCATCGGCTACTCGCATATTTTGGAGCATATTAATAAGAATCCCGGAACGAAGGGCTTCTTGTATTCCAGATAATCCCGCACTGTTTGTTCCTTTTACCCCTATTATTGAAGCTGCAACATCACGAGCCTCTTTTTGCACATACTCAAAAAAGTCATCTTTTATGTATCCAGGACCAAGAATAACTATCGGACTATTAAGAGGAAGCCAGGCATCTCGTAAAGCCTTAAGGGCAATCTTCAAAAAAAGCTGTTTTTCTTTTCCTCTTTTTTCTGCCTCATACTTTCCAGGAAGTTTTGTTCGCCCTCCTGCTTTAACATCAATTCCGTACTGGCGCAAGATTGCTACACAGTAGTCTTCATCATCGATTGAAATTATTGCAAGAGGAGAAGCAGTAATTTTGCTTGCCCGTTTTATTCGATCCAACTCATGTTTTTGCCATTTCTTTTTGACAATAGTTACTGGTTTATTGACCACTACATCCAGTGTGTGACGAGAACCATTTATGTTTAATTTTTCAGGTGCATCAACAACAATTCCATTAATACGTAAACGGTTGAGAACCTTATCCCAGTACATTTTTTCAACTTGAACACCTAAATTAACCGGAACTCGTTTTGCTTTTGTTGGTCGGGAGTAATGCTCATCTGGTTTTACTTGTCGAGTAGTGCGAGCATAAACCTCATCACGTTTAATAATAACATTGTAAAGATGCCAAAGGTCATCCATGCTTTCAGGCATAACCTTTGCGAATCCCTTTTTGAGGTCTATTTTGAAAATTTTCAAAAATATTCTATCCTTTCAAGTAGGTTACGGTAAATGATTAGATATATAGTTAAAAAAGTATTTATCAATTATTAAATTAAACTTTAATTAAATGTTCTCCTCCGTTTTAATTTGTTTTTTACGCTTAGAAACAATAATTTCAATTTTCTCTTTGATAGTTTTATTCATCACTCCTTTTTACAAAATTTTCTTTAATCAAAAGCAAATGTGCTTTGAATCTTCATGAAAATAATTGGATTCAGAAAAACATAATAAATTTAGAATTTTGGGAAAAATCGAACGAAAATCTTGTTCGTGGTATTTAATTAAAAAATAGAATTAATTTCATTTGAACGCGCGAATATGAACCATAACTCTCGAGATTATGATTTTTTAAAATTAAAATATAAATTATGCCAAATTGGCGTGGTTTATTGAAATAAATCGTCCACTACTAAACAATCTATAATGTAGTAGTAGCTCAGTGTATGAGATCTGTTTTTGTGAAGAATTAGTTTTTGATGCATTGAAATTGACTGCCAGCCTTCTTAGCATAAATGCAGCAGAATAATAGTTCATTTTTGACTCACCTGATGTTCATCTGTGATACCATCTAGTTCTTGCAGAACTCCCAGAATAAAATTAATAGAAACTTTTTGTCGGGAATTAGTATTCAAAGAAATATTCACCTTTTTAATAAATATTAGCTTTTTAACGGATCGAAATTGCATTTCTATTAAAAATCTAATTCTAAAAATATAATCTATTGTGATTGTGACTATACGATCACAGCTACTTTTTCCAAAACAGGAAAAAATGTTTGAAAATTTCTTTTAATGCAAATATTGCGATTCCAAGGTAACTATTAAAATTAATTATTTGAGATATTTTGATACAGGCATGTGACTGTGTAGACTCTATCACATCGGTTTATAGCCAAATTCTACAATATATAATTCAGTTTAATAATTAAAAAATAGGTGAATTTCACCAAATATAAAAAAACTGGGTCATTGGAGGTGAATAATGAAGTGACAAATAGTGAGGAATTCAAAGTTTATTCAAATGATAAAAATGCTTACACCTTAGAGAAAAAAGAAAATTATGAAGAAATAATCCAGAAAGTGAAAAGATTCTGGGATGGCGATTTTGCTACAACAAAAACTAATTACTCCAAGTGATGCAAAATCAATTTTCGGGGGTAATGGCACATTTTTCAATAATTTGTAATAATCTTTTTGGCTTGATTGGCTTTAATATGTAATAATCTACGCCTAGTTCAAACGATTTCTCTTCATCCTCTTCTGATGGATGCCCGGTTAAAACTATTTTTTTAATTTTTATATTATTTTTCACTATTTGCTTTAATAGATCAATACCTTTTATGTCAGGCAAGCTCATCTCCATTACGATTAAGTCATAACATTTTGTATTCAGTTCATTTATTGCATCTTTTCCGTTTTCAACCAATGTGACAGTACATCTTTCTTTCTGCATTATTTTACATAAAACATTTTGTGTACATTTGTTGTCGTCTACTAGCAGAACCTTTAATTCATAAAGCATTTTTAAACAGCATGCATTGTCTTACATAAAAACCCTTTTTACAGTATGTGATAGACGTATCTCTACAACTCCAATAATATGTATTATAATTCTGTTGAATGAGAGAGTGAAAAAATACGCCAAAAGTAAAAAAGGATAAAAAATTTATTTGTTCAATTTTTTATCGATGAATTTCACTAATTCTTCAGATTTAACAGGTTTTACTAAATAGGCCGTGGCTCCTTCATCCATAACTTTGTTGGCATCTTCAATTGATGGAAATCCAGTTATTACAATTTTAATCATATCCGGATTTATTTTATTCATCTTTTCAACAAGAATAGGTCCTTCAACATCGGGTAACTTAACATCTATAAGCACTAAATCATATTGTTTTTTTGTAATCATTTCCAATGCTTCTCGCCCAGTTTCCGCATTTTCAACAAGGTATCCTTGTTTGTTTAATATTTTCGAAAAAACACTCAGTATGTATTTGTCATCATCTATGATAAGAATGGATTTCTTTTTACTCATAATAATTCTTCCCATTATGTTATCGGAATTTTTATTGTAAATGTACTTCCTTTATTGGGTTTACTTTCAAAGGTTATTTTTCCATTCTGGGCCTCAATCAATTTTTTGCAGACAGCTAATCCGAACCCTTGTCCTTTGCTTTTTGTGGTAAATAATGGAGTGAATATTTTTGATTTAATACTTTCGGACATGCCTACTCCAGTGTCTTTGATGCTTATGTTAATCATGTCTTCTTCACAAAAAGCAGTAATTGTAAGGGTTCCTCCATTAGGCATGGCTTGATAAGCATTCAATAATAAGTTTGATGTCACTCTTTTCAGGAGTGATGGATCTATTTTTGCTGTTTTCAATTCATCTTGTAAACAGGTAATTATTTCAATATTTTTTGGCCAATTTATTGTTTGTAACGATTCTATGATCAATTCTTGGATATCTACGTTTTCAATTTGAGGTGTTGGTGTTCTAGCAAAATCTTGAAGATCAGCAACAATATGGTCGATGTAATTAATTTGATCATCAATTAAGTTTAAAATATCAAAAAGTTCTTTTTTCACATCCATGTGGACAGGAAGTGATTCTACCTCGATTTTTGCTAAATAAATTGCTCCATCAATACTTTGCAAAGGGTTACGAATGTCATGACCAACCATGCCTGCAGTTTGCCCTATGGTTATGAGTTTTTCAGCGTCTTTCAATTGCTTTGTTTTTTCATGTACAAGTTTTTCTAAATTCATACTATAATATTCTAGTTTTTTTCTTAATTTTACGGTATCCGTAATATCTTGCGTTGTTCCAAAGCCACCAAGAAGGGTTCCATCTTTATCCCACTCCAATTCCGCTTTTTCTCGGACCCATTTTACTTTTCCGTCCGCAATTATTCGATGTTCTATGTCGTACGGTTGCCCTTTAAGCCCAGAATTCCACATTTTATCTACGTATTTTCTGTCATCTGGATGAACTGTTGAAAGAAATGTTTCATAGGTTAATGGGGTTCCTTTTTTAACCCCAAAAATTTTGTAATTTTCTTCAGACCAATTTAGAACATTTTTGTTAACATCAAGACGCCAACTTCCAGTTTTTGATACTGATTGAGCTCGGGATAAGTCATGTTGCATTATTATTAGAGCCTTTTCGCGTTTTTTCCTTTCAGAAATATCATGAAATATAGTTACTTTTCCCTTTGGATTCCCGCTTTCATCGCGCAATAAATTAGTTGATACGGAAACAGGAATAGATGTCCCATCTTTTTTATGATAAATTAATTCACCTTTCCAAGAATCGGAATTAATAAGGCACTTAAGAATATCACCATTTAGTGCTTTATCATAAATTGGATTAGACGGATTTAAAATTTCTGAAACACTTTTTCCGAGTACCTCTTTAAAATTCCAGCCAAACAGATTTTCAGCAGCTTGATTCCAACTTCGAATCAAGTTATTTTCATCAGTAGTAAAAATTGATTCATTTATTGACCTAATTATCAAATTCTGTTCATAAAGCTTTTCTTCTTTTTGCTTGAGTTCAGTAATTTCAGTACCGTAAATGTTCAAATAACTCTCTTCAATAACTGGAACTATTGAAAATAGGAAAAACCTTTGATCGCATTTCTCTTCAAATTTGATTATTTTCTTTGAGCTAAACGCCTCATTAAACAATTTTATTAATCGTTGCGGCAGTTTATTTCCAACAGACATGTTCCATTCTGTCAACAAGAATTGGCTCGCTGGATTTAAGAACAATATTTCTCCTTTTGTGTTGACCCTAATTACGATATTTGGATTTTCAGAAGGGAATTTAGAAAGGTCTAATAATTTTTTCTCCATGTTTTTTTTGTCAGTAATATCTTCAAAAATTGTTACAAAATGATTTTTTTCTGGGGCATATGCCGAAATCAGAAACCATTTTCCCAGAAAGGAAGAATAACTTTCGAATTTAAGCGGTTTTCCAATAGTAACTACTTTTCCATATGTCTGTATCCAATCGATTGAATCTTTTTTTATGTTTGGAATTACTTTTGTGACTTTTTTCCCTAGGATTTCATTTTTCTTCAAACCGGTAACATGTTCGAATGCATCATTAACTTCAAGAAAAACATAATCTATTGGCTTTCCATTATCAAAAAGCATCTTATGATAAGCACATGCACTAGTCATATTGGTGAATAGATTACGATATTTTTTTGCAGAATCCAACCTTTTTCACTCGGGCATTAAGGTCAAAATAATATAGTTGAGGTGATTAATATAATATTAGAAAGTTTTTGGAAAACGGATACACTAAAGCAGAGATATGAAGCGATGAAAGTTGACGAAAATAAAATTTACGAAGTTTTAGATGAAATTGGGTTATCAAAAAGAAAAGCTGATATTTACTTATTTTTAACACAGAAAGGGTTACAAAAAGCTCAAAGTATTGCTTCATATTTAGGCATAGATAGAGCTCAAACATATCGTTTACTTAAAAGTTTAAAAAATGAAGGAATTTTAGAGGAAACTATAGAAACTCCGTCACGTTACAATGCAATTCCAATAACTAATTTACTTGAATCACATATCATAAACAAAAAAAGGGAAGTCGCCTCATTAGAAGAAGATAAAGAAAGCATAATAAATTATTGTAATTCACTTAATCGAAAAAAAACTGCACCATCAGTAGCAAAATTTCAGGTAATAACAAATACAGATGGAGTTTACAAGAAAATTTCTCAAATGGTAGATGCCGCATCTAGCGATGTCTCAGCCCTAACAACAAGTACTGGATTAATTCATGAAGATGCATATGGTATTACTGATATGATAATGGCTTTTGGCAAAAAGAAAAAAAATATAAAATTTAGACTACTGGCAAACATTACACAGGACAACTTAGAAATAGCAAAAAATATTCTAAAACATTTACCCCTTTCTCGTAATGTAATATGGAAACACACTTCAGTGGGTTCCAAACATTATCCCCGTTTTTTAATTAAAGATGATGAAGAAGTTTTGTTATATATGAACCAAAACGAAAAAAAATATGGATATTCGAAAGAAGTCAATGGGTTATGGGTTGCAAGCAAAATGTTTGTTTCAACTCTAAAAAGAGCTTTTGTGGATATTTGGAGTAATTCAGTCGATATCAATGATAGGATTAAAAATCTAGAAACAGGAGTACCATTAAAAGAAACTATTGTAATTAAGGACAGCATTGAAACGGAGAAAAAGATTCGAAAAATTCTTGAGAACGCTGAAAATGAAATTTCATTAATTTCTTCATCTGTTGGAATAATAAAACTTGATGAAAACAATTTTCTTGAGAAATATTCCCAAGAAAAACTGAAGCTTCGCCTCATGGCGTCTATCGATTTTGATAACCTTAGTGCAGCAAAAAACCTTTCAAAAATATTCGAGGTCAAACATGTTTCCATAAATTATTTGACAATTATGACTGTTGACGGCAAACACTTGTTCATTTTTAAAGCTCCACCCCCAGACGTGGAAATAAAATATCCATTTTATTTCGCTGAAACCTTTTACTCTAATGATGAAAATTATGTGGAAAGAGTAAATGAACTAATAAATGAAATTTGGAAAAGAGGAACCGCAATTTCAGAGGTAGGTTCAGCAAATTCGTTTGGAGCTCCATTAGTTGAAGTTTCAGAATCTATAATTACTCGTGATGTTATCAAAACTATGTTATCAAAAAATGCTGGAACAGTATTTGTAACTAGCGATAACAACATTATTGGACTAATTGGTCAACGGGACATCTTAAACGCCATTATGACCACAGACATAGATAAAGTAAAAGCGAAGGAAATCATGTCTACTCCAATTATTACAATAAAGTCAAATCAATCATTGATTAACGCTTTAGATGCAATTGAAACAAAAAAATTTTCAAGACTTGCTGTAATTAAAAATGGACAACTTGTTGCGATGCTGTCAAATTAAGTAATTTATTTGTAGCTTTTTTACTATGTTTTAATTTTTAATTTTACAAGGTAATTTGTAAAAAGGTAAAATATGGAAAAGAAGTAGGGAGCAAATATTATGGAAGGAATGAGAACCCCCTACCTCAATCCTAAATTTACTCCAAATACATCTTACGAAGTTTAAAATAAAAAAGTCTGCGAGTGTATAGTTGCAGTCACTAATCAGTTTAACCAAAAATCAATAAGTTAAACCGAAACAGTTAGGCAGATGGATAAGTAGCTGAATTGATCAAAATAAAACATAACTTTTCGATTGTCTGCTCTGGAAGGACAATTCACACACAAAAAATCAGGTGCATAATATTCATTCCTCAGATAGATGGGAAATGTTTGCTTGATAAGAGTTGAACTTCATTAAGAATATTAAAGAACAAAATAAGGGTTTTAGAAGATAAGAACCAATTCCCTGCCAAGGAATCCAGTCATATGATTTTTTTCTCAACTAAATTAGGTTCAAAATAATTAAAATTAAGGATATTATTAGAATGAAAAAAAATATTTTGAAGAAAGAAATAAGCTCAATTATATTCTATCGATATAAATTGGTTCGTCTAACAAACAATTGTTTTTACTGGAACATAAGAGCTGGAGATATCTTCTTCTCGCCCTTGATCGTTCTCGTCCTTTGAAGTAGACAATTTTTTTTTCCATTTGCTCAACTTGAGCTTTAATTTTATTTCTGTCATTTGCAATCATGATATTTTAACAACACACCAAGTTTGATTAGCAACAGCACATCACTTCATCGCAACACATTAGCGGCCCTGCACTGGGAGTTGTGCATACAATTTCACAACCACAAATATCACAAACATAACAGCAATTTTTGTCTGCTTTATCCATTTTTTCAGACATTTTATCACCTCTTAGAATTACAATATCATGATGGAGAAAAAAATTATTATCACTATGTGATAGTGAGAGGTCACTCACATTGGTTTAAATTAAGTTTTTTCTAATATTTAACAACAATACAATATTTTTGCTACATTAAGGAGGAATATATTTGAATATGAATAAAAAAAAGCGAATCTCGGTAGTTGTACTAACTCTTTCGGTAACTTTGATATTAGCTTCCATTTCATTGACTTTGGCACAAGACAACGAAGCTACAATAGTGATTTTGCCCTCAGCAGGAGGTAACACAAGTCCAGCGCCAGGAACTTACGTTTATCCAGAAGACACAGAAATCACTTTAGAAGCCACACCAGATGATGGGTTCCGATTCTTGTTTTGGGTTGTTTCAGGTGAGTTCACTCCGAATCAAAGTGGAGAAGGAAGCCCAAATGAAATAATAATTGATGGTGAACCCATACCAATTATTAGATTCCCTACAATAGACTTTCTCACATTCACTAATAATCCGGCACAAATAACTTGTGGATTTGGTTACACTTACGAATATCAAGCAGTCTTTGTACCAATAGTTTCTGGAATAGAACAACCGGATCCAATAATTTTCGATCCATTAGATACGTTTGGGAACTTCCCAATGTCTTCCAGTGACATCAGTTTTGTGAGTGTTTCTTCAACTGTAGGCGGATCAACAAACCCTGACGTTGGAAATTACATATTTGGACAAAATGCTGAACCAACATTAACACTAAGCGCAACGCCAAACGAAGGCTATGAATTCCAATATTGGATAGTTACTGGAGACTATATGCCAGGACATGGAGCTGGTCCAGCTTTAGACACAAATGTTATACCTGTGAATCCTCTGGAAGTCAGTCACGGAATGGGACACTCATACAACTATGAAGCAGTGTTCACTCCAATTGATATGGACACAGGAGAACCCCAACAACCTGTTGATGAAACTCATCCTTTCGGCTTATCATCTGAAATTTTGACTGCGTTAATCATAATACTTGTCATAGCAGTGATCGTTGCAATAGCCTTCGGACTATACATGTATAGCAAAAGAAGCAAATAGACAAAAAATAACGTAAACCGGAAAAGTTGAGATTCCCCTTTTTTTTCTCTTTTTTAATATATAATAATTTTAAAATTCTTACAAAAAACAAATTTCTAATTATTTTCAGTGTAATCAAAACCTACGATTATTAAGCATATCGTAACATTGTTCAAAAGCTAAATTTTGAACAATATTTAGCCTTATTTATTTATTCATCTGACCATTTTTCAAATTTTAACAATTCTGTTAAAGGCAACCGTTTTTTCTCAGATATTACCTGCTCTGAAGGGTAACCTAAAAGCATTAGTGCGATAACTCGAACTTTATCAGGAATATCAAAAATTTCTTTAAGTCTATTTTCATTAAAAACACTTATCCAACAAGAACTAACCCCATATTCGAGCGCTGCCAAACTCAAATGATCTAACGCAATTGCCACATCTATAACATAGCAGGGTTGACCACAACTCATTATGGGTCCACTTGATTTTGCACAAGCAACAACGACGACAGGAGCTTCAGCAACAAAAGGTTGAGTTTTTGCTTCCTCAACCAATTTATGTATAGTCTCAGAATTTTTAATGATTATAAACCGCCACTCTTGACGATTAAACGCTGAAGGTGCAAACCTAATTGCGTCTAAAATCGTAATCAATTTGTTACTGTCTATTTTTTTATCAGAAAATTTTCTCACGCTTCTTCTGGACTTTATCGCTTCGATTATATCCATAAAATTTTGCTCCTGTTAACTTCAACTTTTATCTAATTCAAACTAAATTTTTTGATTAACTGATTTGAACGATGTTATTAATTTTCCATTTTTAAAAAAATAGTTTCATAAAAAATCAAAATGCTAAGAAACAATCTCTATATTGATGGTGTATTCTTAGCTGATGCTTCTGCACATTCAATAGCGCTAGTCATCGCTTCTCTTAGGATTTCTTTTCCTTTTTCATAAGACATTATCTCATGAACTGTACTAGTCCAATATGGGGAATACATGCTAACATACTTGAAAATTTGTTCAGAAGATCCCTCAGCAATTGCATATCCTGCCTTGCTTTCAAGGAAAAATCCATAATCTTTCAACATTCCACTTTTAACACGTTTATCTATTGACATCCAAATATGATCCATAAATTTTCTATATTCTTTAGATTCTTTCGGAAATGGTGCCGCCAAATTTGTACACCATAGTATCAAAAATTTTCCCATTTTTTCACATCCAAGAGGTCAACTAACAAGTAGGTACCAATAATTACTGATTAAAATTAAAAAAAATAAAACAATGCGAGTGTGTGTATACCATCACAGATTTGTTTTATCCGAAAAGTGGACCAATAGATGAAATGACATTATTGCAAAAAGCGGAAAGGAATCTAAATCCAATAATTAGTACAACTACTTTCTTACTTTTTTATTTATGATCAATCAAAAATTTTTAATAGTTTTCTATTCATCTCCTTATTGCATCCCACAATCCATTGAAATTATCTTTTATTGAGCGAACTAAAGTGTGTTTAATTTCTTTGGGATCTTCAATTGTCATTAATCTATGAATTCTAAAATAGATTGGGGGATGGGGATCCCATCTAATCCAACTTTGAACCTTGTAAGCAGAAACGTCTTGAAACTGTAATCGGCTAAATCCAATTTTTTCCAACGCTTCAGCAAGGACTTTAGGTTGACCAATTTTAACAGCTGTATCCAAGTCTGCGCGACCTTCGAAAAATTTGGCAATAAAATATAGTGAAGAAAGTGAAAGAAAAAGATAGATATATGCAAACCAGAAAAAGGAGGTGAATAAATTCAGGAATAAATAAATTCGAAGCAAATATTCTGAGGTTGTTAAACCTAACAAAATTAAAGGATCTCGATTTACCAGGTGACTAAACTCGTGTCCAATCACATTTAGAATTTCATCTTCTTGAAGTTGAACCAACAAGCCAGTAGTGATTAATGTAACTCCTCTTTTTGGACTTGGACCTGTTGCAGCAGCATTTGGGACAGTAGTGTTAGCCAGAACTATTTTTGGTATAGGTGCATTGAATTTTTTTGCAACGTTTTCTACGATTTGATAAACATTTATCTTTTTTGTTGACATGTTTTGCGGGTAACATGTTATTCCATATTTTGAAAAGACTTCATGAGCAATTTCACACGTTAGAGATTTTCTTAAACCCAGAGTTTTTTGATATATTTCAGACTTTATTGTTACAAATTCTTGGGCACTAAATCTTTGTTTGATTTTTTGATAATCATCTACTGGAAGATGATATTGAAACAGGTGAACGTTTGGATTCGCAGCAGATATTTGCCAATCTCCAGCTTTTGCTATTAGTTTATCCGAAAACAAAAATAAAGCAAATTGAAGAACTATTAAAATAATTACTGCATAAAATCCAAACAATAAAAATAGAAAAATACTGATTGTTATAGAAATAATAAAAAATATATACATACCACTTGAGAAAATTCGCCCTAGAATACTCTTTTTCATTTGCATCTCTTTTTCAGGTTTGATTTCATCTCCATCCACATAAGCAAAATATAACGTAGTTTTTCTTACGGTCTCTTCAAACAATTGAATAGATACGAAAATATCTTTTTTCACTTGATTTACTAAATCTTCAGAAACTTCTTCGACGACAGGAATTATTTCCAGTTTGATTATTTCTTTTGCCGTAATTCTTACTTCAAAAATAGCTTCATGCTGATGTCCTAGAACTGTAAATGAAAGGTGATTGATTTCATCAAAAGACATATTCAGATTTGTGAATTGGTTTCTATTTGGGAGAACGTATTTTCGATTAATGAATTTTAGCATATTTTTAAAAAAAGCTGGAGTAATTTCAGATGTTACTTCTACTGAAACTGGTTTTGAAAGCATTACAATGTTACCTTTAATTTATTTTTTATTGCGTTACAGTGGTTGCTAATTCGAAACCTTTTATGCTTACAGTATGTAACTGGTTATACAAATTGTTTTTCGAATTTTTTAAAGTAATTTGGAAATTAAGTATCTATTCAATTAAAAATAATGTAATTAAAAATCTTAATATGTATTATTATTTCAATAATAATGCTTGTCTTTACCATCACTATTATAATAATGTGTGAATTATTCTCAAGGCATAAGGCAATATTTTTTATATTCGTTGCACCCATAAAATAATTCATGTCATTTTTTTTAATTGGTTCTCTTGGATTAATAGGGATTCTTTGTTTGTTTTTATTATTTATTATCGGAATATTTGTCATTATTTTTATTGCAAAAGTATTTTTCTTTATTTTACCTGCTGGAATAGTCGCTCTAGTTGTTTGGTGGCTCACAGGAGGAAATGAATTACTAACAGGAATAGCTTTTCTGGTCGTTGCAATATTATCATTAACTAGAAGATAAAAAACCTAGAAATTTCTAAAATTATTCTTGTTTTTAGTTATGTTTCCATAGTAACATCTAGTTATTTTTTAATGAAACTCTACATTTGATGTGTACCGTGATCATGTTTGCCGTACGAAGGATCTGCAATGGCAGCTTTTTGTTCTTTTTCTAGACCTCTTGTGCAATAGTATGCAGTTAAAAAGTTCATTTTTTCATAAATTGGACAAAGTCCACATTTACAACCATGTTCAGCTAATTTTTTGCTTTTTCCATGGGTAGAAAAACAATAAGCAATATAATCGTCTTTTTTTCCGTAGGCTTTGTATGTTGGACAAGTTGGACAGATACACATGGAATTGAACATTTCTTCTTTGTTTTTCATGTCTGAAGATGTTTCATTTTTATCCAAAAATAAAACCCCTATAATATTCAATATTGACTGGTTCTAATGCAATAATGATAACCATTAATATTTTTAAATGCAGGACAACTTTTGTTTAAGCATCCATTTCTCCATCTATCCTCGCATTGAACCTCTTGAATTCGACGATTTCTAAAATTCATATTTACTTCTAATTCAGGGAAATCAACGAAATTTTGACTTAATTCAGAAAGTTCCAAAAACATCACCCATTATTTTTCACAATTTAATGTATTTTCGTGAAAAAGAATTATGTTAATTTAATAATTTAATATAATGCGATTGCAAATATACAATCGCAAATTTTTTTAACAAAGAATTTATTGCCAAAGTTAATTTAAGAAAAAAAATTACACTTTTTTCATTTTGGAGCTTAAGGTATTTTGCTATTTCGTCTTTAAGCGCTTTTTTTGCAATAAGCGTTTTTGACAGGTGTAAAAGTATTATATAAACTAAAATAAGATAGGTCGGAGGCACCATTTGCCTCCTGTTAGTTTATTGCGACAAAATTTCGTCGAAGGTCATCATTGTTACTTTCAAAGGTTGCTTTTTCATTGCAGTTGAGATCCGTGCAGCTACTAGATAGCTGATGTTTCGTTCTGAAGCAATGTCAACAAGTCTTTGAGTAATCACGCCGTCAAATACAACAATATCTACATCTTTCATTTGTTGAAGTTTTTCAGCAAGTTCCCGAACAGGTAAACGTGCTACTTGGTTCATCTCTTTGTCAAGAAGCACTCCTTCTAGGGTACCTCCTAACTGTTGAGCAGCTTCAACTATCTGTTTTGGAACAATTTTCTTAATGCGCTCTTTCTTTTTGACTGGACCATCAACAGGTGCTTGAACCGTAGGTTTAACCGTAGTTTTTACTGGACTTTTGCTTTTTTCGATTGGAACTTTGGTTTTTAGTGCTTTTTCAATTTCTTTAAAGGTAAGATTTTCTACTTCTTTGCCTCGGGGTGCGCGTGCAACATATTTGATGTTAGCTACTTGTTTGAGTTCTTTTAGTATAAGGTCTCCACCGCGGTCACCATCTAGGAAAGCGATTGCTTCACGTTCGCGACAAAGTTTAATTATGCTTTGTGGGATTTTTGCCCCTTCAACAGCTATTGTATTTTGTATTCCTGCACGTAGTAGTGTAATTACGTCTGCTCTTCCTTCTACGACGATTATTTGTTTTGCACTGTTGATTTCAGGTCCAGCAGTTAATCCTTCAGGCCCATAACTTTCGAGTCGTTGAAGCCGTAACATTTCAGAAACTTCTCTAAAAATTTCGTCAGTACCAGGCATTGTTTCAACAGTCCATTTTTGGAGAACGTCTTTGGCACGGTCAATGATTATTCGCCGTCTAGCGTCACGAATGTCTTCAATTTTATTTAGAATAACTGATGCTTTACATGGACCTACACGGTCAATGCTTTCTATACTAGCTGCGATAATCGCTGTTGAAACACGATCTAAGCTAGTTGGAATATTAATTTTTCCAGTTGTTTTATCTTGTTTTGAATCTAAACTTATTTCTATTCTTCCGATTCTACCAGATTTCTGTAGTTCCCGGAGGTCGAGTTCTGGCCCAAACAATCCTTCTGTTTGCCCAAATAATGCCCCGATCACATCCGGCTTTTCAACTACTCCCTCCACTTCGAACCGGGCTCGAATAACATACTTTATCGTAACAGTTTGTGCTGATTTCGTTTTGAGTCACCTCAATCATGATAATATAATCTCCATTAAAACTGAGACTACAGGTTGAATTAACAGGTCAGTGTCTATTATACTTTGCGACATGAAGTTAACTATTTAAAGTGTTCAACGTAACTAGCTAAACCTTCAATATCTTTCACATCGCGACCAACTAGACCCAAAAACATTTTCCAAAAAACAAGATTCGGAGTTATTTTCATCTCTTCTAAACAACGAGCTAACCGGTTAGTCCATTCCTTTCCGCGCCTATCGAAATCAAACAACAGAATTATTTCCCTTTTACTTGTTTTTTCGATTTCGTCTTGAACATCTAAAAACGATTTTCCAGATGTTTTAGCTAAAACTAATTCTCCAGATATTCCTAGCCGACGTAAAGCATCAACATCATTTTTGCCTTCAACAACAATTGGAATGCCCTTTGCAGACTTTTGTTCCAGCCTGTCCAGTAGATTCTGAATTTTTTCTAACCGTTTTTCAGTTTTTGTTGACAATTAATCTACCTGGTTATTTCAATTTTCAACATTTTTTCAAGAGTTTCAGGGTTTTTACTGAAATGTTCACGAACCGGTTCCAAAATTTTAGTTAACGAGTTAGTGACACCATTTTTTAGGTCAAGAGGATGAATTTTTCCTTCACTGTACACATTTGCAAGGGCTTCAAAGCTTTCAAAAGTTTCAGGACCCCCATATTTTGCTGGTCGGGGAATTTCTAAAACATCCATTTCAGGATAAATTATGAGCCTAGCCAACTCAAGCACTGGATTATTTTTAACTATTTTTGCAGGACAATACGCGTTCTTAATTTTTGAAGAAATATCCTCGACCGAATCGTGAACAAGAATACTGCTCTGTGGAATACTTTTAGACATTTTTGAACTGATTTCTACATTTAGTTCTTTGGTTTCCCCGAACTCCCGTTCAACAGTTTGGGGACCTTGCAAACCAATAAGAAGGGGAGTGTGAACACAAACAGGTTTTGGCCATTTAAGTTTCTCTGCCGCATCTCGCGCTAACATATGAGCTTTTCTTTGATCAATTCCTGAACATGCAACATCAATATCCAACGCATATATGTCGGCAGCCTGCATACAAGGATAAAACACCCACGCAGTTTCGATGTCTTTAAGGCTTGTTTCACGACCCATTACAGGCAGGGCACGCCATGTTCGGTTAACTGACACGCTTTTGGCAATTCGAACAACTTTTTCCCAGTATTCAACTTTGTCTGTTATATCAGAAGCCCAACGAAACTCCACTTTGTCAGGTCCTAATCCAAGGGCAGTAAATATCTGTTTGAGGTACTCTCCACAGGTTCGAATGTTTTCCATTTCTCCCCCTAGTTTATTGTTTATCCAAGAATGCCAATCAGCCAAAAAAATAGTGTATTTGAAACCTGCTTTTACTAAATGCTTAATTTTGGCTGAGCACACCAAACCTATTCCAATGTGCAATAGTCCAGAGCACTCAAATCCCCAATATGCTCGAGGAGTGTTATTTGTCTCTAGTAATGTTTGGACATCTTGGGGGGTTATTACTTCTGCAGTATTACGCAGGACTAAGTCAATTCTTTTTTGCAGGTCCAATATGGTGCCCTCTTATCATGTCATGTAAGTTTTTGACTTAAAAAGTTCGTGTCGCAAGAATTATTCTTTAAGCAAAAAAGACAAAAAGATTGGTCAACTTTAGTCGTCAAAAATGAACAGTTCATCAATTGTTGTTTTCAGGACTTTTGCGACATTGTATGCAAGTTTGAGGGATGGATTATATTTACCTTTTTCAAGGTAAAGTATTGTTTCTCGTCTTACTCCTACGTTTCTAGCCAAGTCATCTTGGGTGAGATTGTGTCGAGCTCTAAATTCTTTGATTCTAGTCCGCATCACAAGTCCTCGTTTTTGCTGTAATACCCGCTTAATTGGCCATACGAGATTCCAGAAACCAACATTATTGCAATTATTGCCCATCCAGCTTCAAGGTCGGGCAAATCGAAGCATTCTGTTCCGAATATGATAAACAAGAATAATGATACAATGAAAGCTAAACTGATATAGTAAGTTCCAATAGCTGCTTTTCCATTAATCTTTGCAGTGTGCTCATCTTGAATGGGGTAACCTGATTTTTTGTCTTTATGAATTTTCCACAAAACAAGCACTCCAACAAGAATCACAAGAACTGCGTTCAAAATTAAAATTGTTGGCCACACAAAATTGGTCATTTTTACTGTTCCTCCCATTTCTTACATACAAAGGATAATGTGTTGCCCGTGCCTATCAGACCTAGTCCGGTTATGCATATAACCGTTGCAACACCTGGGTGGTCAACTGCTATGATTGGTTCTCTATAAGCAATCAAATATGCACCTACTAAGCATGTTGCCATTCCAAGGAAGAAAATGATGTTGTTCCACTTTTTCAACATTTTTTCCCATTGTTAATTTTCAAGGTTTATTATTTATTTCTAACCTTATGTTAGATATAAATAATATTTATATATTTAAGATTTGCGTACAATTCCACATATAAGGAACCAAATACAGGACATATAAGATAAAATTTTAACTAATTAGCCAAATAAGATTAAATATTTTTCAACAATTTACCCGAAAAAGTGACAAATCTTAAATATGTTTTACTAACACATTTGTAAACCGAAGGTGAAAAAATGAAAAAACTAGATTTACATTCGAAAATTGCTACCTTGACTTTGGTTTTATTATTAGCGATTTCTGCTGTAATCGTAACTTTGCCTATAGCTAACGCTCAACAGACGAAGGCAACCGTCGCCTATCTTGGCGCAATGCCTAATCCTGTTGGCGTTGGACAGCAGGTACTATTACACATTGGAATCACGGAGTCATTAGCAAGCGCCGAAATGGGCTGGGAAGACATGACCGTTGAAGTCACAAGACCCGACGGCACAACCCAAACCCTTGGTCCATACAAAACAGACTCAACAGGAGGAACAGGTGCTGTATTCGTGCCAAGCATGGCAGGTACGTATGAAATGTACACTGTTTTCCCCCAACAAACAGTAATAACTGGCGGAGGATTCTTTGGACCCGAAATTGAAGTAACATACACAGGCAGCCACAGCGAAGTATTAGAACTAGTCGTACAAAATGAAGCAATAGAATTCTATCCCGGTCACACAATTCTAGACGAATATTGGAGTCGCCCAATTGACGCACAACTGCGTGAATGGCAAAGCATTTCAGGAAGCTGGACACGTGATCCAGACAACTTATACGCTCCATACAATGACGCGCCAGAAACTGCCCACATACTTTGGGCAAAAGAAATTGCAACAGGTGGACTTGCAGGTGGAGAACTGGAAGGAAAAAGCTACGGAATTGGTGACGCCTACGAAGGAAAATGGCCTAGCCGATTCATCATAGCAGGAAAATTATACTACACCGAAGGGGGTACAAGTGCAGATCTTCCAAGAACATACCATTGTGTTAATCTCCAAACTGGAGAAGAAATTTGGAGCAGAGTCTTCATGAATAACGAAACAATTGATTTCGCCCAAATTCTATATTGGGACGGAATGAACTACCACGGCGCTTTTCCATACTTGTATGTCGAAACAGGTGGGGGAGGAGGATTCTTTGGACCACCAACACCTATGACTTGGAATGCATTTGACGCATATAGTGGAGACTGGAGATTTTCAATAACAAATGTTCCTGCAGGAACCAGACTATATGATGAAAACAACCAAATGTACATACTCCAAACAAACACAGCAGCAGGTTGGATGGCCCTGTGGAGCATGACAGAACTTGTTATCGCTCAATCAGGTGGATTTTATGGCGGTAGTTGGGGTAACTCAGCCCATGGAAATAATTTTGATGCAGCAAATGGCAGTCCAGCGGCAGCAGCAGCATGGATTTGGAACGTAAGTATTCCATCAGGTTTAGTTGGAAGTGTCCAAGCAGCTAACTACGGTGACAGAGTTATCGGTGGAAGCATCAGCACTGAAGAAGTAACACTGTGGGGCTTAAGCCTTGCAGACGGAGATGAAGGAGACATGATATTCAATAACACTTGGGATGCACCTGCTTACTGGTCTGAACTAAACATTACCGTATCAGGTTTTGCAGGGGGTTGGGTTGCATGGAGCTTTGAAGACAAAGTTGCAGTCCTGTACACAAAAGAAACCCGAGAAGAGTTTGGATTCAGCCTTGAAACAGGAGACAACATTTGGGGGCCTACAGACTCTGAACATTACCTCAACGCGCTGGAAGACTCAAGTGCAGCTGTAAGGAACATTGCATACGGCAATCTATATTCTGTTAGTGTAAGCGGAATAGTCTACTGTTATGATGTCCAAACAGGAAACCTAAAGTGGACCTATGAAGTAAACGACCCCTACTCTGAAATGTTATGGTCAAACAACTGGTGGGTTAAACCATTATTCATCAGTGATGGAAAAATCTACATTTCCCATACAGAACACTCACCTATAGATCCCCGACCCCGAGGTGCACCTTTCGTTTGCCTTGACGCCCTAACTGGTGATGTGGTTTTTCGAATTGATGGTGCTTTTCGTACAACCCGATGGGGAGGACGCGGAATCATTGGGGATAGCATAATTGCATTGATGGACACCTACGATCAACGCATATACGCCATTGGTAAAGGTCCAACAGATTTAACCGTAGAATCACCAAAGAGCGGAATCACAGCAGGTTCAATGGTAACCCTTACCGGAACAGTAATGGACATATCCCCCGGAACTCAATCTCCTGAAATTGCAATGAGGTTCCCCAAGGGTGTTCCAGCAATTGCAGACCAAGACATGAGCGCTTGGATGAAGTATGTCTACAAACAATTTGAACGACCAACAAACATAAATGGAGTTCCAGTGAAAATCGAAATCGTTGACCCAAATGGTGAGTATGCCTGGATTGGAACGGCAACAACTGATGTTTACGGCAGCTACGGTTATTCGTTCAGGCCCCAAATTGAAGGCCAATACATGATTATAGCAACTTTTGAAGGCTCCGAAGCATACTATGGCTCAACATCAATAACATACTTCGCTGTAGACCCAGCACCTACACCAGCAACACCAATTGAACCTGAACCTGAAACCCCTGAAGTACCCATTGAACCAACCCAACCAGTCCAACCAGAAGCACCATTGATTACCACGGAAATTGCAGTCATCATAGCAGTTGCAGTCATAGCAGTCATCGGCGTAGCAGTCTTCGTTGTTCTAAGAAGGCGAAAATAATCCCCAAATTTTCTCTCCCTTTTTTTCTTTTTTGGGAGTAAAAGTATGGTAGAAATGGGGCTGAAAAGGCTCAAACACCAAAAATGAAAAAATTACCAAAGTGATAGTAGCAAAGTTTTTTCATTTTTTATCCTCAATAGCCCGTGTAAGAGCCTCAGCAAACCCATTTCTTTCAACCTTTTTAATATTTTAGTTAAATAATTTAACTAATTTGCTATTCACAAATAGAAGGTATTAATCGAAAACAACCATGGTGGGATCGCCCGGATTTGAACCGGGGTCACGAGAGTCCAAGTCTCATAGCCTGGACCAAGCTAGCCGACGATCCCCCTTTAAAAAAAGGGCACTCACCAGATATCTTTAATTCAGCAAGCTTTTATGAACAACAGCAATTTCCTATAAATATCTTCAGTTTCTCAAATGTTTTTCAAACTTTGACTTTCCTGAACATCTTTAGGACATCAATTTTAGAAACATACTCATAACCTGATTCTATCAACTTTTTTGCATCTTTCGCATTCATGGCAGTTTCACAACTGTAATCCGTTGGTTGCAAGCAATCATACAATTCACTATACCATTCAACATACCACATTGAATATTTTCTATTAATGGTTATTCACAAATATTTCGTTTTGTATATCTTAAATGATTTCTGGTTTAGAAACCAAGTGGATAAGAGGATTAGTTTTGAATAATTTTTAACGAGTAAAATTATTGACTTATTCTATGAATCTAAAAAAGGGGAGGGTTTCAAGAAACCAAAGTGGAGATATCTCCATCATTTAATTTCAACCAAGAATATGGTATCCTTACAGATGTGTATAGTTAATTAAACAAAGAAAAATGGAACAAAAAAATCCTTGGTCCAATAATTTTCCTTTTTTCTTTTTAGTTGAAAGTAGTAAATTTTAAATAATGAGAAACGAGAGCATATTATTGCGAGTAAGACCTATTCGAGGCAATGATGCCCGCAACTGTGGGATGGGAGTAATAGAATAGGGGTCGCATTACTTTCTCCAGAGATAATTAAAAGAGGTCACATCTTTAATTATATCCACATAAATCGAATTTTCATGTTCGTATTTTTGGAAATAGGCACCAGCTATAGAATCAACAGCTTGTAGACACGGTTCAACTTTAGAATCAACATGGTCAGATACTATTGAATCAGAATGAAGGCTATTTCCCCTCACGTATGAGAGATAACTCGCTTTTTCTTTCACATAATCATTAAAATCTTGTATTCTTGTTTTTGGAAGGCTTTTATCAAAAATCATATTCATTTTTTGTCCAGTCTCTAAACTGGGAAGTAAAGCGGAAATGATGTTATGGACCATTAGATAATTGTAAAGTATCGGCAATTTGTCTCTCAAATCAGGGCTAACGTGTTTCTTTTCTACCACAATAGCGCCTATGTTAGCATTAGTTTGAACGATTGTTTCTAGAACCGTTTTTCTACAATAATTGTTCATTTTACAGAATTTTAGTTCATTTTGTCCACGGTGATATCTCTTTTTCTGATGAAAGTTTTTCAACAAACGTCTCATTCGTATTCTGATATTAATTGCTGGAGTGCATGCCAAATATGCAATAATAAAAAATTTTGTAGATTTATCTGAGAACCCTAAATCTCCAGATTCATCTACATAAACATACAAAGTTAGTTTTCCTCTTTTTGTTTTCATCTCTTTATGTGGCGCGAAAAGAAATGTGTTTCGATAAAACAAAGAAAAAACAAAACTTGAAAAAGTTACAGTTCAATAACCCCTTTTATCTTTTTATTTTTTAATAAAATTGTTTTTTTGTTGCTGCAGCTGATCTACTCAAACCGCCAATTTCACGCCCAAAACCTTTACTGGAGATTACAAGCCATCCCGGAATAATGCAGAGAATTGGATAACTCGAGCAACTCTGTAGTTATTAATCACATTAACCACAATTCAATAAGGTCTGAAATATTTAATTTCAGAAATAATTTTTTGTACAAAAGAGGGAGTTTAAAGTTGGCGGAGAATAAAGGATTGGAGAAAAAAATTTTCTATATTAGCTCATGTGACTGATTCTCAAAGACAGATCATTTTAAGGAAAATTAATCAAGGTACCCGTTTTGATGAGTGGAGTCAAATAACTGAGCTAGAAATTGCCCAAAAATTAGCAGTCATATTTGGATTTAACAATATAGAACTTTTTCCCATATTAACTAATGGAAAAGAAGCAGACAGCCTCGTAAGCCATAAAAGGAAAAAAATTTATGGAGGTAACCAACTGCAAAAAAGGGGAGTTTTGTGGAAAAACGTGTCGATATATCCAGCGTTTGGGAAACAGCAATTTCCTATAAATATCTTCAGTTTCTCAAATGTTGGTTAAAGGTTAAATTTTCGCATAAATTTTACGGGAATAGAGATTTTTGGGCTATGAATACGGTGGGCGTTCTGTAGTTGTAACGTCAACTGATATTATTTCGCCTGCCCTCCAGACTGTTAATGTTATTGTCTCTTCGGGAGAAATTTGGGTTTCCATGTATTTGCTCCAGTCTTCAAGGGTTAAGACTTCAAAATCATCGATAGATAGGATGATATCCACAGCGCGTATACCTTCATCCTCGTATACAACTGGAAGTAATCCTGCTTTTTGTGCAGGATATTCTGGAAAAACATCCACAACTAAAAGGCCATTCTGGTAACGGTCAATATTGGATATGTTAATTTCTGTTATCAGTTGTGGAGTCAAAGCGATTATTGAAACTCCCACGAATGGATGCTTGTATTCGCCTTCTGAGATAAGGGCGGGAATTACACGTTCCAGAATGTTAAGAGGAACCGCATAATTTAATCCATAACTTGTTCCCGCATTTGTGACTCCAATTAGATTTCCTGAAAGATCCAGCAAAGGTCCTCCGGAACTTCCAAAAGTAATTGTTAAGTCTAACTGGAACACCGGGATAATTATTGGCGGGATATCAATTAGTTTGTTTACCTGAGAAATATACCCTACAGATAGGCTGTCAGTTGAACCAAGGGGGTTACCTATTGCTACAACTTTTTGACCAACATTTATAGTTTGATCCCCAAATACCAAGGGTTCAGCACCATCCGGAATCATCTCAACCTCTAAAATAGCCAAATCAGAATAAGGGTCCGAACCAATAATAGTGGCGTTAGTTCTGCTACCATCAAAATATTGGATTTCTATACGTGTTTGAGTTGTCACCACGTGATAGTTTGTGACTATTGTTCCAGAATTTCCAAACAAGAAACCTGAACCTTGACCCCAAGGAGTAGAAATCAAAACAACAGACTTGTGGACGGCATCATAAACTTCAGCAGGGGTCTGGGGTTCCATTTGGTCAATTTTTTCTTCAAGGTCTAACAAATCCTGGTCTAATTCAAGTTGTAATGTGTTAATTTTTTCTTGTTGATTGGAGTTTTGTTCTTCGAGGGTGTCTAACTTAGTTTCGAAATCTTCGAGAACTGATTTTGTTTCATTTAAAGTGGTTTGCAGAGATTCGATTTGTTCATTTTGTTCGTTGAATATGCGTTCTGATTCCTCTTCTTGTTGGTTTAGTTGTTGTTGAATGTTTGATGCGCTCTGAATTACAAGATACGAATTAAAAGTGGAAACAATTATTGCAACAAGAGCTAACACTACAATGATTTTGATTATTTTATCCATGAAACTTCATTCATGTTTATTCTCTAATAAAACTTGAGTGGTTCCAAAAAGGACCTGAATGTAATTGTCGTACCTAAGCACATATGTACTTGAACATAAGGGGAGGTAAAGTAAGGATTGATGAATTTATCAACACACATCTGTGGGGTAAAGACGTAGACGTTTACTGTGGGGGTCCTGACGGGTTCAAAGGAAAAGTGATCAGTGCAGTTAACAAAATTCTAACGCTTGAAACCAAAAAAGTTTACACGCATGTAACTGTTGACAAATCCTTGCATTATGGCTCAAAGACCAATCATGGCTAAAACCAAAAAATCTAAAGCGGATACAAGTATGAACCAGCTAAAAGCATTTTTTTTCCTTTTTTATTAAACAGTAAAACTAGGCTGCTTTTTCCAAATTAAACATTGAAAAACAGAAAAATTACTCTAAATAGCGTACAAATAGTTTTCAACTTTGATTAGTTGAATTTTTGCAGTACAGTTTCGTAATAAAATTGAAAAGTAAAACACTGAATAATTAGAGTGGGGACAAGCAATGGATGATACTGCAGAAAAAAATTTCTTTTCATTTCGAATGTTATTAACTATCTTTTACTGGATCGTTGGCACTGCAATGATGGTTTTGAGTTTATACGTTGACGTAAGTGTTTTTTGGGGTTTAGCTGTAGTTACTGCAGGAACAATATTGTTGATAGCCAATTTTGTAAAAGACAAAAACGAAAAGAAATTTTCCCAAAAATGAATACGCCCTCATTTCAACTTAACTAAGGCAATTAGTCAAACGATAAATGGTGAATTTGTTTTGAACCGTGAGGAAGCTATTTTGTTTATAAAGGAACTTCTTGAAAAATGCAGAGGTCTTGATGGCCATTATTTTGAGTTATAACCACCATACAGTTCGACCCCATCAGCTGGGGGATACCAAATTATTATTCATGCAACTCTTGACAAAGAAACAAAAAACCAAATAAAACCAATATTAACCAAACATCAACTTTCACACCAAGAAGGCACCATGTTGAAAATAAGAAGAGGTAAAACAGAACCAGATACCTTCATAATATACAAACCCCGGCCAAAAAAATACAACTAAGTTTCAAGAAAAAAACACATTTGGGAGACTAATTTTAAATCATATAAATAAAGTAAAAAAACCAACGTAGGAGCTTACTAGCATCAACTGGGAAACGCAGGCGATTCCCCTACTGTGTATATGTTTTTCCCGAAAAGGCAATAACTGAAAACACCCAACAATTTTTTAACAATTCTCGTTGCACAAGTCCATGAAATGTGCAGATACAGAGATCTAGTAACAGTGAATTAAACAGAAAACAAGTTATTAAATAGTTTAATTAAAAAACATGAAACATTTACTGCAAAAAATGTTCATTTTCGTTGAAGCATTTATTGATTTATCTTGACATATATCATGGCTCGAATTAAGCAATATATTCGCTTCAGCATAATGTGGCGTAAAACAACGGGTAGGAAAGATTTGGGTGAACAAAAGTCAATATAATTTATCTCAAAAATTGTTAGCTCAACCAAAAAACCAGAGGCAACGTTTTTGAGCAAAAAACAACTTTTGAAGGACCCATTATTCGTATTAGAAAAATTTCATCCGTTAGCGTTACTTGTCGCCTGTAGCTTGCTAATTTTAATGATTGAAAAAACGTGTGCTGACGTTACCTTGCTGGAAAAAACATTGTTTCTAATCCTTGCAGGTCCCTTGTATGTTATTGACATAACCTTTGAATCGTGGAGAATTGCCAACCTGCAAACAACAGATAAAATAAACAAAATCAGGTCTTAACTTTCATTGCCTTTTCATATTTTTTTTAATAAAAGAAAAACTTCGGAAAACTCATTTGTTTCAAAATTTTATCATCGTCCAACTTTTGATAACGCACTTACCATCCAAAAAAAGTGAAAAACGACATAAAAACGGAAGAAAGGAATGGTACACAGGACGCAAAAACTCAAATTGGAAGGAAAACGGTCAAACTATTATCTGGCACTGGTTTCCTGTGTACATTCACGTAGTTATTTCATGTCATGCTTTGAAAATATTTCCACCATAAACTATTGTGAAATAATTAGAAAATAAAGTTGTGCAGGGAGAATGGTGGGGCCGGCCGGAATTGAACCGACGACCTTTACCCGAAACAGATCATTTTCTGCCTCTACGGGTTTCTCCTCGCTCCAGAATTTCGTCATCCCATATTCTGGTCAGCAAACCCATTGCTTGTTTCTGGAGCCCTTAACGGTTGATACCGCTGCCGGTACGACTGTCGTCATCCCTTTCTAGCGCCAAGTCAGCAGACAAGGCGTGGCTAGACTACGGCCCCACATCCAACACATTTTAACGGTTTCCAATATATACGTTTCTTGAACAACAGGTAAGCAACAAGCGAAACATTAAAAAAGCAAGAGTGCAGTATGAAGGGAGGTTGCCGGCCATAGGGCGTGGGTTCCACCTGATCTCATTCCGAACTCAGAAGTTAAACCACGCTCCGTTCATGGCGCTAGTGTGGTCTTCGGCCACGTGAAACCAAGAAAGCTGGCAATCACTTTTAATTTTCATAATATGTGTAACTTTTTTTCTAACTCACGTTAACACGTTATTTTCAACATTATCCGGTTTGAAAGACCAACGTTGAAACTTTTGTAATACTTATGATAAAACAGTGTCTTGAAAATACTCAAAATTTATTACCAACTGTGTTGTCTTTGAGGATGTGAATATTTATGGTTCCCCAACTTGCAGGAATATTATCTGGCGGGGATAATGCGCTTACTTGGATTTTCCAGTTTGGTTACATTATCGTCTTTGTTATTTTCATGTTTTACAGCCAACGAATACAAATGATGGTCATGATCAGAGACGTAGAAACCCAACTGAGACGACTCAAAATTATTAAAGAAAATGGTCGAAAAGTAGCCATAGAAACGCTTAAAGATATAGGTAAACCTGTTGGAGACCCAACAGAAAGAATTGATCAATTCATGGAATACATAGCCATAAGTCCACAAAACATGGACCCATCAGGCATAGTCTGGAAACTAGAGCACATCCTTGACGTTAGAGACACTCGATTCAAGGACGAAGTAAAAATGATGGCTCCCGAAGCAGATGAAACTCAACTAAACAACATTGAAAACACCTTGGAAGCAGCGATGGCTTTACACATGATTTTCAAAATTATTCGTCACTTCTACTTGTTAGGCAAAAAAACAATGAGCTTGTATGTTATTATGCAAGTGCAGATGGTATTACCCATTATTATGAAGCAAGCAGAAGCATACGCTCAAGCGTTACATGCGTTCTCTGTTGGTCAGCCTATCGGCGATGGTGTTGGACCTTTGGTAGCAGCTAAACTCATGCAAGGTTATGAAGCAAGAGACATAGCACGAGACGTAGTTGTAGCTGAAGTGCCCATAGAAGGTCGAACCGTTTTTGTCTTGAAAGCTAAAGGCCCTGGCGGGAATGTTGGAAAACCTGGAGACGGAATAACTGAAATCATCAAAGAGAAAAAGGGCAAAATTGCAACCGTGATTATGGTTGATGCTGCTCTGAAACTTGAAGGCGAAAAATCAGGTGATGTAGCAGAAGGCATAGGTGCAGCTATTGGAGGACCTGGAGTGGAAGCTTTTAAGATTGAAGAATCAATACTTAAACACAAAATTCCATTGAATGCGGTAATTGTCAAGCAAGACCTTAATGATGCTGTGTCTCCAATGCGAAAAGAAATTTTCGAGGCAGCTGACCCAGTTATTGACCGAATTAAACGTTTGATTAAGGAACGAACCAAAGAAGGCGATAACGTGATTATTGCAGGAATTGGCAACACTATAGGTGTAGGACAATAGGTGAATAAAGATGACTAATGAAGTTAACAAAGCTCGAGGAATTTCTCCTTTCTATCTCGCATTACTGCTGATAGCATTTATTTTATCGTTAACTGCACTTTACATAGCATTTCAAGAAATAATTACACAATCAGAAGCTTTAGATGCATATTCATTCTTGGCCATCGGTCTAGGAGGATTGGCTTTTTCAGTATACATGTTATTCCAGACACGTTCAAAACCTTCACAAGCAATCATTGAAGTCCCCCGAGTATTAACAACCCTTGAATGTCCAAAATGTGATTTCAAAAACATCCGTGACTTCCAACGAGAAGATTTCATCTTCAAGAAAGCAGGCAACTGTCAGAAATGCAATGAACCTATGACCATAACGGCTATCTATCGTGAACCAAAGAAAAAAGAATAGAAATTATGTTAAGATGGTACAACCATCTTTCTCAATCAGAATTGTGTATTCTGCTTGAGCCACTGTTTTTTTACTAGCTTCAACAAAAACAGGATATCCCATCACTGCTTTAGATTTGAGTAGTTCCGAAAATGCACTTCTGTAACTGTCAGATGAAGCAAAATTTGTTAACCAACGTTCTGTGAAGGGCAAGGTTAAGAAATTTTGTTTGATATAACTTAACATCTTTTTTGCATAAGGATTTTTTAGTGATTTGTTTTTTTGGAAACGAAAAATGCATTCTTGTTTTATGTTTTCTACGCGTGCAGTGGCACTTGTAACTGTTACGAAAGGTTCAACGCCGTAGATTTCGCCCTCTTTTATTCTTGATGTTGAAAGGTTAAAGGAGTTAGGCAACGATTTTCCTGCATGAATTATGTAACGTCGAATTAAGTGCCCGGTGAGGTTTGAAATGGGTTTGTAGCCTCGTGTTTTGATTGATTTTTGAATTTCGGAACCAAAACGAGTTATCGATAATCCTGGACGCAGAATTTCCACAGCATGTGCAAGGGCTTGTTCAGCGGTGTCAACCATGTCGTCGTATTCGGGGTCAAAACAGATTGTTGTTGCAGTATCTGCGATGTAACCATCAACATGAACGCCAATGTCAACTTTGACTACTGCTTTTTCAGGTATTGTTTGTTCATCCCCAGGAGGTGAGGTGTAATGTGCAGCCACATCGTTAATTGAAACATTACAGGGGAATGCTGGTTTTCCTCCTTTTTGACGGGTCATGCCTTCGACTTTTTCACAGACATCGATTATTGGCATTCCTTCTTTGACGGTTTTTCTGATTTCTAGACGAACTTCTCGGGCGATTTTTCCTGCGCATCGATATTTTTTTAATTCTTCTTCTGGGACTGACATGAACATACCTTGCTTCTTTTACATATTTTTTCGAGAGTTAAAAGAGTTAAGGAAACATCTTGGGTTATAACTTGTGGGTATGTGTTTCGAAAACCTTTAAACATGTAAATCCCACGGTTAAGCAAAGGTTGTCGCGAAATTTGACTGCTGCAGATGAAGAAAAAGACGTTCTTGACCCTTGGGGAACAACGGTAATTAAAGATTACAATCACTTATACGAAGAATTTGGTATACAAAAATTTGATGAATTTAGATGCCAAATTCCTAGCCCTAATGTGTACATGCGAAGGGGAGTAATTTTTGGTCACCGAGACTTTGGTCGCATATTGCATTCTATGAAAGAGGGAAACGAGTTTGCAGTAATGAGTGGAATTAAACCCACTGGGGAATTCCATTTAGGAACTCTCATGACCGCCAAAGAAATCATCTATTTTCAGCAACAAGGAGCCCAAGCGTTCTATGCTATCGCTGACATAGAAGCATACGAAGACAACCGACTGCCCTTTGACGAAACAGAAAAAATCGCAGTAGGGAATGTTGCAGATTTGCTGGCTTTAGGTTTTGACCCCAAAAAAGGGCACATATACAGGCAATATAAAGAACAACGGGTTCGAAACTTGGCGGTTCATTTTGGTGCAGGAGTAACCCTAGCAACCATGAAAGCAATTTATGGTGAACGCCATATTGGTCTTTATCTTTCTGCACTTATTCAAGCAGGAGACATTCTTTTGCCTCAACACAAAGATTTTGGTGGACCCAAACCAACAGTTGTTCCAGTAGGAGTAGACCAAGATGCTCATCTGCGCTTGACACGTGATTTGGCTAACAAGTTCCGTAAACAATTCAAGTTCATGCCTCCATCTTCAACGTATCACAAAATTTTGAAAGGTTTAGACGGTTCCCCAAAAATGTCTAAACGCAACCCTATGAGTTACTTTACTTTGAATGAAACACCAAAAGCAATCGGCAAAAAGATTGCAAGCGCCTTTACTGGAGGACGGGCAACTGTAGAAGAACAAAAGGATCTTGGGGGCATTCCTGAAATTTGTCCAATCTATGAAATTGAAATGTGCCATTTTGTTGAAGACGATAAAGAAGTCTGTGAAACTTACAAGTGCTGCAAATGTGGAAGCTTGCTTTGTGGGGAACATAAAGCTAAAACAAAACAGATTGTCATGAAGTTCGTTGAAGAACATCAAAGAAAACGAGAAAAACTTGTTGACACCGCAAGAGAAATCCTAGGAGTTAACTAAACAAACATTTTTTTGTTGAAACCTTAAATTTGGTTTTGTTATAAACCTTTAACCAAAATCTGTTACCTGTTATAACTGGGGATGTGGAGGCAAAATTGGTGCCTGAACTTCGGGAAAATGAACAAAAAACATTGCTTGCGCTTGAAGAACTCAATGGGAAAGCGCCCGTACAAGAAATAGTTAAAGAAGCGGGCTTGGCTCACGCCGCAGTTATGAGGGGTGTACTTTCTCTTGAAGAAAACAACTTGATTGTAACCCATGAACAAAAACAAACTTTAATTTCAGTAACTGAAGAAGGCTGTTTCCACGCAAAAAATGAACTTCCCGAACGCCGATTGCTAAATGCTGTAGAAAAATTTGGGGGTGAAGCCCCAGTTAATGCAGTTGTTGAAGAGTCAGGTCTAGAAAAAAGATTCATGTCTGTTGCTTTGGGTTGGCTTAATCGAAAAAAATGGGCAATTATTAATCAAGGAAAGTTAACAGCTTTACAGAAACCGTCAGTTGGATCAGACGAACAACTTCTAAAGCTTTTGATAAAAAACACTCCTTTAGTTCTGGAAGAACTAGATCCAAAAATTCAAAACAGCATATCGGTTCTTAAAGGCAGGGGACTGATCGAAGTTGAAGAAAAAACTAATCGAACTTTAGAATTAACTGAAGCGGGCTGGGCGTTAGTCAAAAAAGGGATTACAGTCCAGCAAGAAATCAGCCAGTTAACTCCTGAACTTATACGAACAGGTAATTGGCGAAATGTAAAGCTGCGACGTTTTGATGTAACAGCTCCTGGACCGGTAATTTACCCGGGTAAGATTCATCCAGTTCAGCAGGTAATTCAGGAAGTTAAAGAAATTTTCTTAGAAATGGGCTTTACAGAAATCAGGGGTGACATGGTTGAAACAGCTTTTTGGAACTTTGACGCCCTGTTCCAGCCTCAAGACCATCCAGCACGGGACATGGTAGATACTTTCTATTTGTCTGACCCCAAAGAAGGAAAGTTGCCCAAAAAATCAATAGTTGACGGAGTTAAGCAGACACACGAGAACGGTTGGGTTACTGGTTCCCGGGGTTGGGAATACAAATGGAGCCCAGAAGAAGCAAAGAAACTTGTGCTTCGAACACATACCACAGCGACTACTATTCGTTATTTAACTGAACACCAAGAACCCCCAGTGAAAGTTTTTTCAGTTGACCGGGTTTACCGCAACGAAAAATTGGATTACAAACATTTAGCAGAATTTCATCAAATTGAAGGCATAATCATGGACCGCAAAGTCACCATACGTGACCTTATGGGAACTTTAAAAGAGTTTTATCAAAAGCTTGGTCTAGAAAAGGTGCAGTTTTGGCCCAGTTATTTTCCGTACACTGAGCCTTCATTACAGTCTACTGTTTATGTTCCAGAACTAAACAACTGGGTTGAACTTTGTGGAATGGGTATCTTTCGTCCAGAAGTTTTGGCACCTCTTGGGGTGAAACATCCAGTTTTAGCGTGGGGTGGAGGCTTGGAACGCTTGATTTTGTTGAAAATGGGCATTGAGGACATCCGGTTGTTATACAAGAACGATTTAGGTTGGATAAGGAGGACCCCAACATGCCAACAATAAACCTAGACAAAAATCTATTTTCGTCATATGTTGGACGTGACATGTCCGTGGAAGAAATGGCTAAATGGCTCCCATGGCTGGGAACTGACATCGAAGATGTGGGAAAAGATTACGTTAAAATTGAATATAACCCCAATCGGGTAGATTTTTCTAGTTGCATTGGAGTTGCCCGAGCCTTTTGTGGATTAATGGATTGGAAAACAGGCATGCCAAAATATGCTGTAAAACAAGGAGACATCATTCTTAAAGTGGATAAAAGTGTGGCAGATGTGAGACCGTTTATTGTTGGGGCAACTGTACAGGGGCTAGACATTGATTCTAATACTATTCGTGAACTTATGGAACTGCAAGAAGCTTTGCATTGGATGATTGGTAGAGACCGCAAAAAAGCGTCAATAGGAGTTCACAAACTAGATACTGTTGAGCCTCCCTTTAGTTATGTTACTTGCACGCCAGACGGAGTAAAGTTTGTACCCTTAGATAAAACTGAAAAAATGACTCCCCAGCAAGTTTTAGAAAAGCATGAAAAAGGAATAACATACAAAAGCCATGTTGAAGGGGCTTCACGGTATCCTTTGGTTGTTGATAGTAAAGGGCAGATTCTGTCTTTTCCTCCAATAATTAACGGAGAATTAACAAAAGTCGATGAAAACACTCAAGATCTTTTCATTGAAGTCACTGGAACTGACATTAACGCAGTTCAGCGAAGCTTGAATGTTTTAGTTTCTGCTCTGGCGGACATGGGCGGAATTGTAGAAACTGTTCGAGTTGAATATTCTGACCAAGTCTTGGTTACTCCAGACCTTAATCCTCAGCAAATGAAACTTAACGTAGCCTTTTCCAATGAACGATTGGGTCTAGATTTTTCAGAAAAACAAACAATACTGGCTTTGAAAAAGGCGCGGCTGGACGCAAAAACTGTTGGAAATGGAGTTTTGGAAGTTTTGGTTCCAGCGTATAGAACAGATATACTACATGAGATTGATTTGGTTGAAGAGGTTGCAATCGGTTATGGTGTTTTCAGATTAGAGCCAACTAAACCTGCAACAGTTACTACTGGAAAAAAACATAAGGTAACTAAAGTTGCAGATGCAATTAGGCAGATACTAATAGGTTTAGGTTTCACTGAAGCCCTAAACTTTGTTTTAACTAACGAAGTTGACCATTACCAGAAAATGAAACAAGAACCAGAACAGCTTGTAAAGTTAGCAAATCCTGTTTCTACAGATTATTCCATAATACGAAACGACCTATTGCCCAGTTTAATGAAAAACTTGGCAATTAGTAAACACCACGTTTTTCCACAAAAGATGTTTGAAATCTCCGACATAATCAAACTTAACCAAAGCTCTGAAACATACACAGAACGAAGAATCAATCTCGCCGCAGTTTCATCCCATCCTACAGCAAACTTTACAGAAATGAAATCTTTCCTAGAATCGTTACTAACAAATTTAGGATTCAGCAACTGGACAGTTAAAGAAGCTAATCATCCAAGTTTTCTGCAAGGACGGGCAGCAACAATTTCATTCGATAACGTGGAATTAGGAATTGTCGGAGAAATTCATCCAGAAGTTTTAAACAACTTCGACTTAGAAAACCCCACAGGCGCCTTTGAAATAGATCTACAAAAAGTTATTGAAATTTTCCAGTAATTTTCTAATTAGCAAGTTTTATGTTCAAGGTAACTGTTTGTTATGTTGCGATGATAGTAGGCTGGAGCATAATCCCGCCGGAACCTTATGCGGGCTCACGCCGACGGACTCGACAGAGGATGGTGACTTTCACCTAACCGTTGACGAAGGGTTTACCCAGGTGTGGGACACGGTGGGCGCGGGCAAAACTCAACCCACGTTTGAGAGAGCTCATCTGAGAAGAGCGATTGCTCCACCTGTGAGGATGAGAGTTAGTTGCGTGGGACACACGCCCGCGATAATAAAATGTATACATAAAGATTAGATTCTAAGAATTGATTTATTTTCAAAATTTTTGCTTTTGTGGGTAAAAAAGAAATGGGTTTGCTGAGGCTCATGCACAGGCAATTGAGGAATGAAAAAACGAAATTGTATCTACTATTACAGCTTTCGTTATTTTTCACGTTGTGCGTGAGCCATTTTCAGCCCCATTTCTACCCATAGTTTTACTCCCAAAAAAAGAAAAAAAGGGAGGGAAATTGGTGTGGTTATTTGCGTTTAAGCATCCAGTATGCGCCAACACCGATTATTGCAGCAATTACTACAGCTAATATGATAGCTACTTCAGTTGTAAGGAATCCTGCTACTGGTTCTTCTGGTTCAATTGGAGTGGCTGATGTTACTGCACCTACGTTTACGTAGGTTGTTTGGGTTGATCCGTAGTATCCGCAGGAGCCTTCAAAGGTTGCAATGATTGTGTATGTGCCGTCCATAGAGGGCTTGAAACTAAAGGCATAATTTCCATAAGCATCGCTTGTGGTTGTTCCAAGGTTCATGTAACTCATATCTGGGGCTACTGCTTCAATCTTAACGTTAACACCCACTGCATTTGCTGGACGGGGCCTGTGTTTGTAAACATAGAGCATCCATTCACTCATGTCACCATCAGAAATTGCTGGCACACCATTGGGGAACCGCAACATTGCTTCAGGATCTTTAGTTCCTGGAGACACATCCATAACGGTTCCTTCAATAATTACTGGGTTTCCTTTTGCTGCAACTTTAGGTGAAGCTGTAACTGTTAGTTCGCTTGGGCCTTTGCCGATAGCAACGATGGTGTTGTCGTATGAGCTAAATCCAACGAGTACGCTGTCTCCGATTATTGGTTGACCACCCCATCGGGTACCTAACCTCAAACCGTCAGTTCTCCAAACTTCGTTACCACTGTTAATATCAAGGCAGACTGTGGGTGCACCTCGGGGTTTCGGATCAATTGCAGAGTGCTCAGTGTGGAACAAATAGACCTTTCCATCAGATATGAAACCTGTTACAAGGGACCAATCGTTTCCAAACAAGAATTCTCCGTATTCGTTGCCTCCTCTGTATTGCCAAAGCATATTTCCATTAGCTAGGTTGTATGCTGTTACAACTCCTCCAAATCCTGCGGTGATAAGTTTGTTATCGTAACAAACTGATTGACCCCAAGGATCCATGTAGACATTTGAATATGCGTTGTTGTATGGTTCAAAGGCGGTAGTTGCCCATAGTTGGTTTCCTGTTGTCATGCTGATTCCGTAGTGCAGACGTGTTTCTTTTCCAGTAATCACGAAAACATCATGTTCTACTGAGAAGGGGTGTGAACCTGCAAAGTCGTAGTGAACGCCTACCTCAGGTAATGGCCATGCTTTGTTGAATAATACTTGTCCTTCGCGTCCTGGTCTTAGGTCAACTGCCCAAATTTGTGGGTTTTGTACTGCTGCTCCTCCAGCCCATTGCATGTTGGTACCAACGACTTTGTTTAAGGGGATTACAATTTCTATTGATCCGTCCAAGTTGGTTGGGAATGATGTTGTTAATGTTGTTCCGTTTCCGGCATTAAATGTTGTTCCGATTGGTCTCCATCGACCAGCTTGGTATTCTGCAAGGGGGTTGTCGCCGTACTCAGCTAACATCATGTCGTAGTATGCTGCTGTTGTGTTCCATACGCTCATTGTTCCAGCTTGAATACTAATGGAGTAAATCATGATTTCGCCGTTTGGACCAGGCACTCGTGTTCCGCTGGGAACATTGGTCATGGTGTATTCCCATACTCCAGTTAGAGGGTCAAACGCGTGCCATGTGCTGCCTTGGGTTGCCCATATGTATGCGTAGTATCCGTGGTTGTTCATTGTGCTCCAGTATTTTAGTTCGCCAAAGCTTGGAGATAAGGTTAGACCAATGTCTTCTCCTAGGACTTTTTCCCACATCATTTCACCGGTTCGTACATTTACTGCATATGTGTATTGTAAGCCTCTAACGTATCGAACGCCAATAAGGGTTCCAGCGATGATCATTGGGTTGCTCCATTTGCCTTCGTAAGCATCTCCGTCTTCAAAGCTGTGCCAACCTGCTTCAATGCCTCCAGCTAATCCGCCTACATCTTGGACCATTTCCCATAGAATGTGGCCAGTTTCTGGGGCAGCGTTGCCGTCTGCATTTCGGTTATAGTGACCGCGTTTGTATGCTCCATCAAGCCAGCTTCCTGCAATTTGATACCATTCTCTGTTTTGTGCATCAATTGGCCTTACCCAGTATTCGTCGGGCAAAGGAGTGTCCGGGAAGAAGTGTCGTTCTGCATCTTCAGTGACAACTAATTCAATTTCTGGGGTGTGGCTTGCTAACATTCGTGTTCCTGCTTCAAGACCTGCAACGCTGACTGTGACTTCTTGTTCTGGGAAGTTGCATACGAATTTGTATGTTCCAGCCATTGTTGGGATGAACACTGCGCCGCCTAATCCGGTTGTGTCTGTATTGTAAGGTCCTAAAGTTTGTGTGCTTCCGTCAGGTGCTGTAACGGTTACGGTTATTCCTGTCCAGCCTGATTGTGGCCAGGCAGTTTGACGAGTAATACCGTATGACAGCAAGACTTCTTGGCCAACCCCAGCTTCGTCAGGAATTATAGACAAAACGGGAAATGATGGCCAAGTTGTTCCTGGCTGTGCAAGGCTAGTTGGTATAACTATCAGACTGGCAGACATTGTCAAAATGACAATTAACGCCAGAGCTGGTAGGTTTATTTTTTGATTTAAAATTTTCATTTATTCATTCCTTCAATCTTTAAATTCTGTACGTAATTAACCACATTTTTATTTAAATAATTTGCCCTACAAGTCACTTTTTTAAATTTTTTATACCACACATGATTTTTAAGTATATTTTTTAAAATAAGAAATATTTTTGGTTAATATTCAGATACAGAATAATGATTCGAAATTAAATCAAAAACCAATAAAAACAAAACATCCTTTATTCAGTATCAAAAAAAAACAGTGCATCTTTTCCACAATAGACATTCTAAACATAGTAAAAAATATTAATTTTTATCACGTGCTTATCGTTATTTTCCATTAATTTTAGCATTAAGGAGCCTAAAAATTGTTTTTAAGGTAAAAAATGTCTAAGATAAAGAAGTTATACTGATTTTTTTAGCGGGAACGTTTCAAAATTTGGAGTACAAAATCCTGAAGCATAATCAGAAATTGTTTGGGTCGAAAAGCCAAATTGGCTCAAAAGGTTAGATGCAGCAGAATACAATAAAGAAAGATATTTTGTTAAGTCAGGGCGTGTTTTGGAGTTAATTAGTTCTTTTGGTTTTATTCGGCGTAGGTGTCGTTTGTTTGTTGCATCGGTGAAAAGGTATTTGATGCTTTTCCCTGCGTATACGTCATAGCCTTCTGTTAAGAGTTGTTTTCCAGCTATTCTTTGGCTGATGTTTTGGGAGTAATCGCTGGGTTCTTTAGAAAGGCGTTTTGTTATTATCAAGTCCCATATGGGAATTTCGTTGTTAAGGAGTTTATTCTTGTAGGCTATAATTACCTTCAGGGCGTCAGGAATTTTTTTTATGAACTCTTGGGAGCTCTCAGCAGAGGATAAGGCTTGAATCATGTCTACTTGGGCGTTGTAGACAAATTTTGGGGTGTCTCGTCTTCGGGCTTGGATGCCTCTGACTTTGATTATTCCGTCAGTTTTTACGCCATAATAACGATTCAAAACTGGAACATCAGGATGAGTTTTAGAAGGAAGAAAAACGATCCATTTGTAAAGACCACTAAAATCTAAAGGCAAATCAACTTTCTTGGAGATTTTTTCAGCTAGTTGCATATAATCTTTAGATGATGTGTTTTCTTTTTTTAGCCAAAGAGAATCTACAATTCCATGAATAACGTTAAAACCAGAATCTTCTGCAATATGAGAAGCAGTTAATAATGAATCTCGACCATAAGCGCAAACACCCATATGTCCATCCACAGTTCCAAATTTTGAATTTCGATAACCTAGGTAACCAAAACAAGTTACAAGAATCCACTTCAAAGCAGATTGTCTTTTATCATAAACTTCACGGAGAACTTCATCGTTGGTTTCTTTTGCCAACTTTTTGTAAAGTAGTCTCTTTTTTACTGTAAACTCTAAAACTTTAGGAACAATTCCCCTTCTTTGTTCACAAACATGAAAACCTAACTCAGGAAATCTTGAACCTGAATCAGAACAACAACTACAAAGAACGGTTTCGGCTGAAATATTGTATTTAGCCATCAAAGAAGGGTACATCGACGAAAAATCAATCTCGCCAACTTGATCGTGAATACCTATTTTTGGTTCATAAACAAAACCACCCCGGTCACCTATCAGAAGTTGGTAAGCTGATTTGAAAGACTCTCCAACCTGTTTGTTGCGTGGAACTAAAAAACCGTCTTTTAAAGCTTGATAATTTTGAAGGGCAGACATGGTTGTTCCAATGGATGACCGGGAAGCTTTATGCAAGGGCACTCTGCAGCTTCGGGCAATCTCGATCAACCCATTAAAGCCACTTTCTCGGACAACAAAAGTGTTGTTTTCATCCACATGAATCCTGCCATAAAGCCTTCGGGTGGGAGAACGGAAATAAGTTTGACCGTAAGAAAAGTATGTTGTTCCTTTTTTTGGTTTCGCTACAAGAGGTATTTTATCTCTGCTTAAAACAAAATTATTCGAAATCTCGTTAACTGTTGCTCTTTTTGCAAGATACGGAAATATGAACGAGTCACCCCCATTAGTAAAAATTATGTCAGGATCAAATTTTCGTATCAGGTAAGCTGTGTGCAGTAACTTGTAGCGTTCTGTTCCGGATTTAATGACGACTTTTTGTCCATTATCAAAAGCAACAGCTATCTCCTCAATTGGTTCATTAAAGGTTGATGGTTTGTGTTTTTGGTTTGAACTTAAGTGAAGTTCAGCGAATCTAAATGGTGGGACAGCATAGTTTACAGCTTCAACAGAATCCAAGACTTTGTAATTTAGGTTATAATTTTCGACGTTAATTTCTACAAACGCAAGAGGAAACAAGTCGCGCTCAAACATATAAAGCTGGGAAGGGGACAAATCAGAATTGTGAACTTGATACCTGAGGTATTTCCCAGCTTCTAGAATTTTGCGAACAAGCAAAGGAATTTTTTGATAATTTGTTACAGTAACTTCCTGAACTAACGACTCAGACCAGTTTGTATGGTCAACATGTTTTGGCACAAATCGAGAGGAATCAATTGGCAACTTAGAAACTAAATTTTGCAGTTCATTTAATGAAGCTTCTTTGCTTGAAACATAAAATCGGGGTTTGAAGGTGTCAACCAATTTGATTCTTTTTCCATTTTCACAGATTATCCATACGTTCATCTGACCATCTGTTGAAGGATATAGATCAAATAACCAACCTTTAACTTTGTTAAGAACTGGATTTTGTTGAACCAATCTCTTTTTTCAACCCATTCAAGGTTTTTTGCTGCTCTAAAAGAATACACATAACCATTGCTTCAAAAACAACTGGTCGCGTAGCGTTACTTGATGCAGAAGCATAATTGCGGCAAATATCCATTAACTGATCAAATGTTTCACGGTCATTTTTTCGTAATGCCCTAGTAAAACTGCTCCAGCGCTGGACTTCTTTATCCAGCTTCAGGCGATAAGATTCTACAGTTTTTCCCAAAAATTATCCCTTCACAAAATCAAGAAGCGTACATTTGTTTGAAGAAGGAAACTCTGCTTTTCCTAACTGCAAGAAATGGTGTTTTTCCAAGATAAAATGAGGCGTTTGATTAGCTTTTTTAATGGATGCTACGACATTTGCTGATTCGCATAAAGTTTGCTTGAAAAACGTTGTACTTTTAGACCAAAGGTAAGGTTTATGGGTTGCAATCAGAATTATTTTGTTTGTTTCAGCAAAACTGGAGAGATACTCTGTTAGTTGTTTGAAGATTTCTTCTGATTCTTTTTTGGGGATGTCCTTATCAAGGAACAAATACGCAGGATTTGATAAGATAACAACTTTTGTTTCGTATTTTTTGATTGCATTTTGAAGCTGGTCAAGAATCAAAGAAACTAGCTGGTATGCAGTGAAGGCGCGTGAGACAAAGATTTTTTCTAAAACTTGTTTGGGGTCAAGTTCCCATCTTTGGGCAAGTTCGGAAATTTCGTATAGTCTAAAACTGTTGGCACCGTCTACAAACAAAACATTGGTTTCTAGTCCCCCTAACTGATAGGGGAGTTGTGCCTTGACACATAAAGTGGGCAACAGGGACTGAACAGTTGACGAGCCATGGATTACTGCAAAGTCTCCTATAAGGAAACCTGGAAACAAACTATCAACATGTTCTATGTCCAAAGATAAGCATAATTTTGTTTGAGTTTTTTTTAGAATTTGGGCAGAGTACATGTTTTTCACTTTCAATTCAAAGGTGGAGGTCATTACCAAACTACAAAATTTTAGTTGTTTATACGTAACCGCTGTTAATTAGATTCTCAATTTCAGAGAACTTTTTTTGTCTCGCGAGATTTTGGATGTGAGTTAATCGGTTAATCACTACTTGTTTGTATTCTGTTTGTGTCATTTTGAATCCACCACAGGGTTTATTTCCTTGTTTGAAAACCAGATAAAGCTGCGGTTCCAACGACAACAAACAGAGCAGAGACCCCAGTGAAAGTGAAAACAAACCGCATAAGTTACTTAAAACAGTTTAGCAGTTATCTAGCAGGTTTTCAATTGTTTCATGTGTTTTTGAAGGAAATGACGAACCGACCCTGCGAGGTCGTAGTTGTTTGCTTCGTTTAACGGAACCCATTTGGCATCTTTTGCATCACTTGTAGGTTTTAGGACCCCATTTTTTGGTTTACCCAGAAACTGAAGCAACACATAATGATACCAAAGTTTACCTTGTTTATCCCACTCAAAAATATCGTAAGCATCCAAAGGAGTGTCTTGGATAAGTTCTATTTCTAAGCACGTTTCTTCGTTAGTTTCCCGCAGCACAGCATCCCGAACACACTCACCCAACTCCACTGCACCACCAGGAAAACTCCACTTACCCAAAGAAGGTTCAACACCACGTTTTACCAAAAGAATTTTACCAGAATCAACAACAACTGCACCCACACCCACAACAGGCTGAACCGGATACGCACGCCTCAACAACAGACCCCATTATTAAAAAACACTTCACAAACATAAGAGTGTACCGAAAAACAAAACAAAAGGTTACATGAAGTTTGAACATAATCTCAATTTGGATTAAAAAATGATTATTTGCCAGAGTCAGCAAAATAAAGAAACATAAAAAATATAAGTGCCCCCAAGTAACAGCAAGAAAACCAAAAAATCAAGCTCGTAGGATGCGATAGCTTTTTTCTATCTATGTTTCAGCTTGTTTTTGTTTGGAGACTTTCGTAACTATGGAAAAATTCGTAAAACTTAGTACCTATCAAAAATCTATTGCGAGAAAGGTAAGTAAATACACAACAGAGGGAAACTGGAAAGACTACACCTGGCAGTTAAAGCAGTCAATAAAGGATGTAGTTACTTTTGAAAAATTAACTGGAATATCATTTACAAAAAAAGAACATAAAGAATTTGAAAAAATCGTTAGCAAATTTCCAATTAGCATTACTCCTTATTATGCATCGTTAATAGACAAAGAAAATTACCAAAATGACCCGATATTCAAGCAAGCGTTTCCTAATCCGGCGGAATTGAAGGTTTCACGATACGACCTGTCAGACCCATTGCACGAAGATAAAGACAGCCCAGTAGAAGGAATTACACATCGGTATCCAGACAGGGTGCTGTTCTTGGTCAGCAACCGGTGCTCCATGTATTGCAGACATTGCACACGAAAAAGGAAAGTTGGAGATTGCGACCATATTCCGTCAAGGGAACAAATCCTCAAAGGAATTCAATATATCAAAAAAAATCGTCAGGTCCGTGATGTTTTGCTTTCAGGCGGCGACCCTTTGATGTTGCCTGATGATTATCTTGATTGGATTTTAACTGAACTCAGAAAAATTTCCCATGTTGAAATAATTCGAATTGGTTCAAGGATGCCTGTTGTTCTGCCTTACAGAATAACTAATGCCCTTGTAAAAATGCTAAAGAAACATCATCCAATATGGTTGAATACTCATTTTAATCATCCAAGAGAACTTACTCAGTCAGCTCGTCAAGCACTTTGTAAATTAGCTGATGCTGGGATTCCACTAGGAAATCAATCAGTATTGCTTGCGGGAGTAAACGATTGTCCACGGATAATGAAAAAACTTAATCAAAAACTTGTACAAAACAGAGTTCGCCCTTACTATTTGTTCCAATGTGACCTTTCAGAAGGACTTTCCCATTTTCGAACACCCATCGGAAAAGGAATTGAAATTGTAGAAAGCCTAGTAGGTCACACGTCGGGTCTTGCAGTTCCGACGTATGTTGTGGATGCTCCAGGTGGAGGGGGAAAAATTCCAATCATGCCAAATTATCTGATTTCTTATTCCACAAACAAAGTTGTGCTAAGAAATTATGAAGGAATCATAACGACATACCACGAACCTGACAGTTATGAACCGATTTTCTGTGAACGAAACTGTAACGAGTGTAGTTTACTCTTAAAATTAGATGAAGCAGACGAAACAAAAGCCATAGGAATAGAAAAACTATTGACAGATGCAGATACTGAAACAACTCTAATACCTAACGGAAACCCTAGACTCGAACGAAGAAATGAATAAAAAGCTCGTTTGTGTGTTTCAAATGCAAAATGAAAATGACGATTTGGACTTCAACATTCGGAAGGTCAAAGTAGAAGATATCAAAGAAGTTTACAAGTTACTTGTGGAGAATAGACCTTATGTTGGTTTGAATTCTCGCTACACTTATTTTCTTTTAGCACGAGACTTTTCAGATACCTGTGTTGTCGCAGAACATAATGGCAAAATAGTCGGATTTTCTTCAGGTTATGTTTCCCCTTCTAGAACTGACACCTTTTTTAATTGGGAAACTGTCGTTCACAAAGATTACAGGGGAAATAATCTACAAAAACAGATGCTTTTACATCAACTCAAAAATACAAACGTAGACTATTTTGAGGGAACTATCAACCCATCAAATAAAGTCTCTGAAAATAATTTCTTTGAACTAGCTGAATTATTGAACACAAAATGCCAAAAAAGAGTGTTGTTTAAAGAAAAAGATTTTGAGAACAGCGGACATGAAGCTGAAATTCTTTGTAGAATTGGTCCACTTAAAAAACTTCAGACACAGATCAAGGGAAAGTAAGATTTACTATCAAAATTTTCAGTATATTGAACATGCAAGTTGTCTAAAAATGCTGTTGTTATAAAGAAAAAAGATGTAAATTAGAATGAATTTCGTTTCAAGCGAAAAATGTATTGAATGTGGGACTTCATTGCGTATTCGAGACCCAGAAACTGGTGAAGTTGTTTGTGGAAAATGTGGAGTAGTCATATCCACACAAGTTACAGATTTAGGACCAGAATGGAGAGCATACACGCCCGAAGAACAAAAACAAAAAATACGTGTTGGATCCCCAGAAACTTTGTGTATTCATGATAAAGGGCTTTCAACCAAAATTGATTGGCGAGATATAACTGGTTTTAAACCTGAAAAAAGAGCTCAACTGAAGCGCATTAGTCAATGGCAACAAAGAAGCAGGATATCTAATTCTTCAGAAAGAAGCATTTCTTTAGCATTAATAGAGATCCGCAGGGTTTCCGACAAATTAAGATTGCCTAAAAACATTATAGAAACAGCCTCAGTAATATACAGAAAAGCAGTAAACAAAAAATTAATCAGAGGACGAACAATTCGAGGAATGGCTGCAGCATCAACATATCTGGCATGTAGACAAAACAAACTTATTCGGAGTATTTCAAAAATTTCTAATGTTTCTGGAATCAAGCGCAAAGAAATATCGTCAAATTATAGATACTTAGTTAAAGAACTGAAAATTTTTGTCCCAATAGTCCGTCCAAACCAACATATTACAAAGCTGTCTAACAGCCTTGAATTAAATGGAGTAACAGAAGGAATAGCACATAAGATTCTTATAGGGGCAAAAAAACAAAAACTAACGTCAGGAAGAGGGGCAAAAAGCATTGCTGCAGCTGCATGCTATATTGCTTCAAGAATAGTTGGAAATTACAGAACACAAAGAGAAGTTGCAGATGCTGCCGAACTAACTGAAGTTACTATCAGAAACAGGTACAAAGAAATGTTGAAACGGTTAACAATTACTGTTAACCTATAAATGCAAATGTTTTTCCATTTTTAGTTAACACATTTTTTATCAAAAGCAAAAAATGATGTGTCACACCAAGCATCTTGCCCAGTACTAGCAGTAAAATAAGAGTGAAATTTAAAATCAAAGTTATTCATGAGTTTTTTTGCGCTTTTTAAATTTTTTAGCAGATTTTATGCTCTTTTTTCCTAATTCGTCAACAACTGTGTCTTCAATTTTTTTAGTAGAAATTGGAACAGCTGATTTCATTAGTTTAGATTTAACAACCCCAGCAATATTTTTAGCTGATTCATCATCAACTCCAACATTTTTAACTGCAGAAGATATTCGTTGAACATCAAACTCTTTTATAGCTCCTGAGCTTTCCTTGACAAGTATTGAATCAAGGTTAGGTTTGTAAGGTAAAACCACAATCAAAGAAGCTTCCTGATCATGTATAGTTTCAATATCATCTTGTTTTAAAACTACCGTGATTTGTTTCTCTTTTCGATTTACGCCTTTAATTTCTACAGAATCAATAATTTTTTTATTTTTTAGGTAAATTCGAACTATATCCCCAAGAGCCAATCCTGAAGGCAACATTTCACATTTCAAAGGAACAGCAGCACATCCTTTAGGAATCCCTTCGCTTAGACCGTGTTCTTTGGCAGATATTGCTAAATGAGTGATTTTACCATTGTGATCAATTTCTGCTTCGACTTCACCAACACCCCAATCGGTAATAAGCCGACGTCTTAGGCGCTTTTCAATTTCTTTTGGAGGTAAATCAGCAGGGAAAAGCATTTCTCGTTCAGACAAATCATTCTTAATTTCTTTTGGTACTCGGGACTTTCCTGAAATATCAAAAATTAAATGTTGAACAGGTAAGTTTATTCTAGTGTAGTGCTTGTATTTTTGTTTTAAAAAATTTTGAAATTGAATGGATTTTTTGGGAATTTTTTCAGCTAACTTATTTCCGGTATGAACCCCCCAACCGATTACGATACTTGCAATTATTATTTCGGTTGCTCCTTCAATGGTTGGTTCATACAATATCGCAGTTAATCCTCCTGAAATTTCAAAAATTCCTAAACCTAAAATCATGCCGAGAATTGATGGAAAATTTTCATTTGTAAAATATCTATAAATCATCGAAAGAAAAATTATGAAAATTGATGCTATTATTCCATAAATTAATCCCCTAAATGCACTTAACATAAATTCTGAGACAATAAACATTTTTTTAAATAAAACCTACTATTTTGAATTGATATGCTTTCTTTGCCGTTTCTGGAACAATATTTATTGAACGAGTTTTTATCATCTTGAATCAAATCTTATGCGAATATGAAGACGTTTACACACTTATGAGTTCACAAATAAACGGTTAGTTTCATCTGACCGATAAGATAAGACTAATAAAGGGATTTCGAAATATAAACATTATCAAAACGTGAATAATTTGTCAACAAAAAATGTAAAGATAATTAGTAATCCTGAGGGCATTAGAGTTTTAGCAGACCCAGTACGCAGAGAAATTCTTCGCATTATTCAAGACGAACCACAAACTCAAACACAACTTGCCCGAGAGTTGAATCTTTCTAAACCCTCAGTAAAACACCATGTTCAGTTACTTCTTCATCATCAAATGATTAAAATTGCATTTACAAAAATTGAATCGCATGGAATAATTCAAAAATATTTTGAGCCAACATCTAGTTTACTAATTGAGGACTTTGAAAAAACTCCAATAAATTTACAGAAATATTTCCTTCAATTTCACATAGAAAGATTAAGGGGCATGTTAAGTGTTTTACAACTGACAGGGAGTCTGAAAGGTCAATTATCAGGATTAACTTCGAAAGAAATAAAAGAATTAGCCCAAGAAATAGCAAAAAAAATAGCAAAAGTTGGAAAAAAATATCAAAAGACTAACTGTCAAATAACACGAGAAGCATTACTTATCATGATTTACAGTGAAGCATTCGATCAAGCAATGAGTGAAGATATGTTGCAATCTCTTTTTGAAAAAAATAGAGTTGAATAAGTAACAAAATTACAAAAATAGGAAATTAAGAAGTTAAGTTGATATTATGCCGAAAAAATCTCAGAGAAAAAAGAACATTATAATGCTTTCAATTCATGGTGATCCTGCAACAAAAATTGGGTCAGAAGAACAAGGCGGACAACCAATTTACATTAAAGATATCTGCAGGTTGCTTTCGAAATGTTACAAGATTGACGTTTTTACACGCAGGAAAAGTGAAAATGAAGAAGAAATTGTGGAATTAATGCCTGATGTCAACGTTGTTAGAATAAAAGCAGGTCCAATTGAGTTTGTTCCAAAAGAAAAAATTTACTTATATTTGAATGAATTTTTCATGAACACAATAAGATGGATTGAAAAACACAGCAAAGAATATTCTCTGGTTCATTCTCATTATTGGTATTCAGGCAGTGTTGCTTTAAAACTTAAAGACCATCTAGAAATACCGATGGTTCATAATTCTCATTCTTTGGGAAGAGTGAAATATGAAGTTTTAAAATATGATAAGCCAGTTTACGCAGATATGCGTTTATTAGAAGAAGAATTGATTTTGAAGCATTCAAACGCAATAATTGCTTCAACACCTCAAGAGGTCAAAAACATTTTAGATTTATACGATGTAACCGGAGAAAACATTGAGTTAATCAGAACCGGTGTTGATTCACAACTTTTCAGACCAATTGATAAAAAAACTGCACTAAAAGAAACTGGAATTGATTTCAAAAACATAATTTTGTTTGTAGGTCGAATTACCAAAGCAAAGGGTTTACGGATTTTAGTCAGAGCTTTTGCTCAAGTTAAACAAGAATTCAATGAGGAAATCAAATTAATTGTAACTGGCGGAGATGTCTCAGGTGTTATGCACTCCGAGGAAGAAAGCAAAGAAAAGAAATATTTGAAGCGTTTAATTAAGAAACTAAACCTAACTGAAGACGTGCTATTTTTAGGTCCAATAAACAGAGAACTGTTACCGTACATGTATTCCATAGCTGACGTTTGTGCAGTTCCTTCCTTGTATGAATCTTTTGGGCTAGTTGCAGTGGAGGCAATGTCGTGCGGAACACCAGTTATTGCATCCAAAGTAGGTGGTCTTGCACACACGGTGAGAGACGGATATTCTGGTCTTCATTTTTTGCCAGGCAGATCGGATCAATTGGCAAAATCGATACTGAAAATCCTTACAGATTGCGAAAAAACGAAAGAAATTTGTCTAAATGCTCGGTTTAGAACTGCAAGAGAGTTTGGTTTAGAACAAACTGTAAAGCAAATCAAATTGCTGTACGAGTTATTGCTGTTCTAAGTGGTTACAATGGAATATGTACTTATTTGTGATTTAGATGACACTCTTACAGGTGACATGAAAGCAATTGAAAAATTCAATGACGTTATAGGTGATTCAAAGTTTCATCTAGTTTATTCAAGTGGAAGGTTCATGAATTCCATTAAAACGTTAATTGCAAGTTCAGGTTTGATCGAGCCAAATGTTATCGTTGCCAATCTAGGCACAGAAATTTATTATGGTCCAGATTGGATAAAAGATAAAAATTGGGAAAGAAAACTTAAAGCAAATTGGCAAAAAGAAAAAATTATCTCAGTTTTAAATGATTTTAATTTGAAATCTCAACCTTATGACAAAGATTTGGTTATTTCTTATTACACTGAAGATAAAAGAATTGTTGCTGAAATGAAAGCTAAAATCGAACAATACAACGTAAAATTAGTTCATACAAAAAAACAATTTTTAGATATAATACCTGAAAAAGCAGGTAAAGGTAATGCTGCGAAATACCTTGGAGAGAAAATGAATTTACCAATAGTTTGTTGTGGGGATTCCGAGAACGATGAAGACATGCTAATAAAAAGTGATTACGGAATACTTGTTGGAAATTCATCGCACTATTTAAAAAAAAAATTGGGCAGATATCCAAATATTCATTTAGCTAATTCAAATCATGCAAATGGAGTTTTAGAGGGTTTAATGCACAAAGGCATTATTCACCTCAAAAAAGAGTCTTTCTAAAAAATTATATTTTCATTTGAACTTTTTCCTTTATTTCCGGAAGGTTAACAGGAACTTCTGGAAGTTGTTGTTTAACATTGTTTTCAGCAATTTGAGCTGCTTCATCCAATATACTTTGTGCAGCGTCATTTGGCACATCAAAACATAGATCAACTTGGTTGCTTTGGTGAGTTTCAGACATTATTCCGTTAAGCAGATTGCTAATTTGACCAAGTTCTTTGCTGGCTTCAGGTAAAGTTCCAGAGATTCCTTTTCCAATGTCGCGTAGCATATTAACACTTGGAGAAAGCAGACCAACAACGTCTCCAAATTCTGAAACGGTTCCCAAGCGTAACGAAATCTGTTCAAGAGCAAGCTTGGTATTAGAGATGTGTTTAACTGTTTTTCGTATTTCTGATAACTCGCTAGCGTAAACTTTGGCTCTAACAAGGTCATGTTGTGAATACGCTTTAACCGTTTTAGCAAATAGGGACTTATCCCGTTTAGAAAAGTGATTAACAGCGTTGTCTAAATGTTGAATTTGAACATTCATTCGTTTATTTGCAGCATCAAGTCGTGATTTCAAAGGAGTAGGTTTACGGACTTTATCTTTTATTTTGTCACTAAAAGAAGTTTTTTCTTCAATTTTCCAGTTTTCTGAGAATTTCATAAATTATCCCAAGCAATAACAAAAGAAGCAAACATCATTAACATGATTAATATGTTGATAACATGTAGAAGATTATTTACAAAATAATTATTCTAGACGTGTTAGGTTATTTTCCCTACAAAGATGTAAATATAAAAAATAAACTAAGGGAAATTATACATATAAATATAATTGAAAGGTTCATGAAATTTCTAAAATAAAAAAATCGTAATTAATGATTTATTATTTTTTTAACAACTTAGAAATCAATAAGTAAATTGATATAAAAAAGAGTTAAAATATGCTGTTTATTCTTTCCCTGAACCCAAGAGTTAAAATAACAAGCATTAACTTGAACCCAAATCTATAATAATATAATAAAAATTTGTGAATTACAAGATAGTGTACACGTCGATTTTCCAGAAAACATTCAACGATTCTTTTTGATTTTCAGATTCCGAATGTACAAAGAAGCTTCTTGGGCGGTTTTTGCTTGCACAACTTTTTTTGTTTTGCTAAGGTTAAGCCGGCTGGAACAGTAAGGGCATAATTTGGTTTTTTGGAATTTTTTCGCTAACAGATAGTGACCGCAATTGTAACAAACTAGCACTATGTACATATTTATCACTTTTCAGAGGAAAGCTTTTTCTAACCTTTAATTCAATGCTGTAAGAGGAAGCAGATAAATGAGTCGACTGTCACTAACAGAGCTTGCCCAAAAATATTTCAGGCAAAACGGATACAAAACAGAAAAAGACGCCATCATGGAAGGCAATTCAGGCTGTACCCACAAATTTGATTTAATTATTAAACGAGGAAAAGAAAAACGGTCAGTTTGGATCAAAGATTGGAACCGCACCGTCGGAGTGAACATGATAATAAACATTGATAACGCCTCAGAAGACATTGGATATCCGAAACCAATTATAATTTCAGAAAAATTCAGCGGTCACGCCAAAGCATATGCTAATCGCCGTAGCATAACTTTGCTGTCTAAACAACAAATTTTACGGTTACTAGGATAACAAACTAAAAATGTTGCATAAACTCAGCAAGTTTTCCTTCAGCGTCTAGTTTAGATAACCAATCCACAGGTCCTATTCTGCATTGTTCCTTGTTTTCTAAAACCTGAAGCATCTCGTTAACCACTTCTTCTACAGTAAGGTTAGAGACGTCAAGTTCACAAACTTTGTTTGCGCCAGAAACAGAAACAGAATCCCATAAACAAACATCTAAAACCTCAGAAGACAAATTCTCCCAAACTTTATTTTCAGAATAACCCCGTTGCTCTAAAACTAGTTTTAGTTTAATTGGATCTTTTCTAAGAACAAAAACAATTTTCACCTGATGAACAGGAACAACATCAACAACATAATGCCCCTCAATTACTATGGAGTCCTCCGCTTTTTCCAAAATTTGTTTTATTTGCTCTGAAACTTTAACGGTGTCAGCAACCAAGGTATCTCGCTGCTCATCGACGGCGGCAACCAAATTTTTAGATTTAACAAGGTCGGTTACACTCAAATACTCGGCATTCAGTTTAGAAGCTAACAACTTGGAAGTTGTTGTTTTTCCTACACCCGGAGTTCCGGTTACCAAAACTGCAGTTTTAATTTGTTCTGCTCTCCTAATGGCGGTTAAATACAAAGTTTCTAGGGTTATAGTTATGTTTTTGTGTTTATTCCTAAAAAGCTTAAGAGCATTAAGGTATAATTATAAGCAATTCATGAAATACGATAACCGTGGATGGGAAATTAGCATTGAAACTACTGCACACGATTGAAAAGATTACAGAAAAAATTGCCCCTGGACCTTCTCCATCATTTAACGAAGCCCACGTAGTTAAAGTGCTAGAAATAATCGGTGACGAAAAAAACGTCGGAAGAATAAAACTTTCCAAAGAACTTGGACTAGGAGAAGGCGCAACAAGAACCCTCTTAAAACGCCTGAAAAAAGAAGGACTAACCAAAAGCTCACGAAGCGGAATCTCATTCACAGAAACAGGAAAAAACCTGTTTGACGAATTGCAAAACAAGCTCAGCAAAGGAATCGACGTTCCCAAAAGTCCTTTAACCTTAGGTGCATGCAACATTGCGGTTCTTGTTCGAAACTCAGCCAACTCAATAGGAAGCGGCATGGAACAACGAGACACAGCAATAATGTGCGGCGCAACAGGAGCAACTACTCTAGTTTTTTCTAACAACAAACTAACATTGCCCAAAGGAGAAGAAAACATCTCCGAAAAAATGCCCCAATTACATAACAAATTGATTACACAACTCGAACCAAAAGAAAACGACGTAATCATCGTAGGCTGCGGAAAAAACAAAGACCTCGCAGAGATCGGAGCAAAAATGGCAGCAATAAAGCTACTCAAAAACAACAACTAATCTTACGGCCATTTTTAAACAACTAATTGAACATGATGATCAAACATGTCTAAAAAATCTGGCTTGCGAAACTGAAAGAATACTGTGAGAGTTTATAAGTTTCTTTTTCAGTGTTCAGGCAATTGCACGAGTCCACGTCAGATTGCAAGAGAACTTCGTTCAAACGTCAAACACGTAGCATATCATCTGAACAAGTTACTTGATTTGGGTTTAGTCAAAAAAGTAAACGGTTACTATCACATAACGGAAATCATTGAAGGAGTGCCCTTAGACAAGTTAAAGTCAGCAGCATCGATTTCAATCCTTGCATAACCTCCCTCAGGAGCCTCAATTAGCCCATAGCCGAAATCAGCACTTCCTGTTTCCTCATAAGTTTTCCTCCATTCCATCACTCCCGTGGAATTTATCTTCATTAACCAAGAGGTGCCCTGCCAAGACATATCCTCCATCAGAAGCTTGGACCATTGCTCGAACCCCTTATCCGGTTATTGTTTTGTTCCATTCCATGTTTCCATAAACATCAGTTTTCACAAACAATCCGTCACCTGCCAAGGCATATCCTCCATCTGAAACCTTAACGATAGAGTAAACTCCTTCCGTATTTGGTCCTCCATATGTCTTGTTCCATTGCATGTTTCCATCATCGTCAGTGTTCACCAACCAAAAATCTTCTTCTCCCCGACCGAAAGACTCTGTGGAACCCGCTAGTGCGTATCCTCCATCGGAAGTTTCAACAATGCAGTTTGAATAATCATTTTTTTCTCCCCCATACGTCCTATTCCATTGAATATTTCCCCCATGGTCAATTTTGACTAACCAAAAATCATCAATTATGCTATATCCTCCAGCTAGTGCGTATCCTCCATCCGACGTAGCAATCATCGAATAAACCTCCTGATTTTGGTTAATTTCATAAACTTGGCTCCATATATTAGACGAAGCCCCAACAGAAGGAAAACTAATCCAAACCAAAGTACAAACAAACAGTACCAACGTGAATGTTGTTTTTATTTTATTCATTTCTCATTCAAATATTATTAGTTTAAAATATAAGAAAAGGGTTTTTGTTAAGAAAAATTGACTAAACTACTCAAGATAAGCTATTTTCCAGCCAAGAAAATTAGATTAACAGATTTTATGAACTATTTTCTGAAAAAGCATCATATTGATTAAACAAATTGGATAATAAACTTCTAACAAAGCAGGTGTTTTTGAGAATGTGATCTAAAAAATCGGGATTTTTATCGATATCCTAGTGTGTCTTTTGGTGCAATGAGTTTTTTGCACTTTGGCAATAATGCTGAAGAGTGAATGGTTTGTTTACCCACCATACCCTGTGTACTAGTTTGTATTTGACTTTGTTCACATGCATAGCATTTTCCATCGTAAGGTTTGTGCGGTTCCATCATTTAATTTTTCCCAAAATCATCATAAATCTTAAGACTGAATAAAATTTTATTGGTGGGAATACGGATTTTTGTAGGATGTGCCTTTGGTCATTAACTGGAGTTTATGTGTGGTCTTAATTTGTTATCGTGATTAGTATTGTTGCTTGTTTGTTGTTTATTGTGTAATTTTTTGTAAAGTATTGTTACAGTTATTGCTGAGAGAAAAAACAGTAGCCCAATCCATGATGAAAACTCTGGGATGTGGTTATTGAGGAAGTATTGTTCATTTTCTGTGCAATATGTAATTGAAGGATTTATTGTACGTTCATCATTAGCTGAATCTAGTTTATAGCCTCCAATCACATATATTGTGTCACTTACTATTACAATACCTGGATCGAGCCTTCCTTGTGATGTTGAAAAACAAATTGTCCATCTGTCTGTTTTTGGTTCGTAACTTTGAATTGTGAAGTTTCGTAGAGTTAGTTGCCAGTATGGTAAATCTGCGTCTGCAGCATAAACATAAATTTGTTCTGGGATGCCAAGACCTTTTGTTGTACCTACAGATGCTAAAACTGTAGCTGAAATTGGTGGAGTTCCATAATGCCAACTGCTATTTTCAATTGAATAAATTTGGGTTGTGTTTGATTTTATGATGTATATACTATTATTAATGACTGCGGAGGCGTATGAACAAACTGCAGTGGGTATAGATGTATCTGTTTGCCAAGAATCTGTAATTGGGTCATACACCTCATTAATTGTAGAGTTGGGTATTCCACCAATTATGTATATTTTATTGTTCACTACGTTTGCTTCAATGTCCATTCTTGCTGTTGGCATTGGTGTTTTTGTTTCCCATGTGTCTGTGGCTGGATCATACATTTCGGTTATATTGGTTGCTGAAAAACCATTGATGTATCCTCCTATACAGTAAATTTTGCTGTCAATAACTGCAATTCCAAATTCGGATCTTGGGGTCGGCATGTTTGTTTTAAAACTCCATGTGTCTGATGTTAAGTCATATTCTTCTACTGTTGACCTGAACCCTTCTTGATTGATGCCGCCTATGGCATATATTTTGTTATAGGCTACTGCAATTCCCAGTCCGCTTCTTGGTTCTTGCATAGGTGTTTTTGAGCTCGGAGACTTGGTGATAGTATTTGCAGAAGGAAAAACGGGGATAATAAAAAACGTAATTATACTTAGAATTGGAAGGATTGTAAGTAGTTTAGTTTTTTGCATTAATATCGCCATAATTCTATTAATAATAGTTAAATATTAAAGCATTTTTGTCAATAAAACTTGACAAGAATTAATATTTAATTAAAAAAAAGAAAAAATTTGTGTTCCGTTTGAGGAACATGGGATTGAAGTTATCAGATTTTATGATGCCGTTGCATATAGTGCATCTATTTGTATGCAATTAAAGTAGTCTGGGTAAGGATATGGGTCTGGATATGGTGCTGGTGTCCAACAAATAACTGAGTAGCAGCTGTATGATGATTCTGTGTTTCCAACAAAAACATAGGCGGCTGCACTATTTGTTACGCTCGTGTACCCTATAAAGTCCCATTCTAAAAAGGGAGTGTTTATATTATTACTCGCATAAACCATTACAATATTCTTCCAAGGGGGATTAGTTCCTGTGTGTGTTCCTTTTTTGGCAATGACGTAAACGTTTCCACCTGCAGACGAACTCATATACCCTGCTGCAAAAGCTTCGCCCCCCATTGGGTTTTCTATGTCTTCATTCCATCCATCAGTATGTAAATGGGCGAAGTTTCCGTCATAATATCCTTCTAAATTGCTGGCATATTGAATGTATCCATAAGGCTCATACGGGGATGTTACTTCAACTGAATCTAAATATGCAGTTGTTTTTGAATAGTCATAGATGTCTTCGCCTTTGGCTATCACTTCTTTATTATGGTTTAGTTGATCTAACCATTTTATTCTTATCTTGTTCAGTTCTGCCTCAGACAGTTCTGTTCCATATTTTTCTAATAATCTCTCTAGAAAATCGGGAAGGAGACCGTCTCTTGCTTCCGTTGTGGAGTTTGCCAAAACAGTTACATAATTTCCTGTCATTAAAATTATGGAAATTAGAATTGTTGAAATCAGTAGTTTTTTCTTAATTTTTACCATTTTTTCACCTCCATCGTTTTTACATGTTCTCTTTCTGTTCTTCAATTGGAGCTAGGTGGTGAGGCACCTCCGCTGCATTTAGCTTCGGTTTAGTGTTGTGGAGAAAAATGGGTTGTAAGTTGATTCGCTTTTTTACAGAAAAAGTTCGATGCGACATCCCAAAGATTAGTGATGTAAAACTCGAAACATTTTTAGCCACATTACTCCCCTTTAACCATTATTCACATCATTTATTTAAATTATTTGGTTAATTTTTATTTGTATGCATATACACATTGTAATTAATTGCTAATAAATGTACTTTTAGTTGTTTTTATTATTATTCATTCTAGCATTCTTTTGGAGTGAATTTGACCATTGTTTGCGAAATTATTAGATCTGAAAGTAAGTTTTGTGAATATAAAATTCAAAAAACGTTTTTTTGAAAAATCGCAAAAAAGCAATAATACCCTACTTTCCAGCTACACTAAAGCCTTATTGTAGCACACATTTTTCCTTATAAAAACAGGTTGATTAGAAGATTTTACATATTAGAATTTGCTAAGTCAAGAACAAATCTAGATATTTTTGACCTTTGGAAGCTATTTGATAAACGACTCTGGAAATTCTTTTGATACGTTCATTATTTAATAGATATTGAAGCTGTGACTTGAAGGCGTTTGTAGCAGCAAATCGGTACCCTGATGCATTAACTCGTTTTTCTAAGCGAGTATAATGCATATTGCTTTTTTCAAGCATTGCCAATATTGGCTTTCGAAGAATATCGCGCTCATACTTTTCCAATTAATCTGATCTCTATTGTTTTTGCTTGCTCTTGTGACCACAATTTGAGCATTGATACAAAACGTCAATTTCTCCAGATTATACTATTTTGTGATTAAATCAGGTGAGTAAGGAATCATTTTCGTTCCGCAAACAAGGCAATATTCGTACCAATTACAAACGGCATAAAATCTGCAAGATGCCGTCTACGAAGAATTTTCCCACAAGCTCAGCATTTGCCTGTTGCATACCCTATTTTGGCTATCATTTCTGTTCACATATGAAAATCAAAAAAGAGAGAAATTGGGCATTGAATTAAATGATGAGGTTACCATCTGGTTCCTCTTGCCACGGCTTCGGGTTTTAGGATTCCAAGGTCTTCGCGTTCGCTGCCAACAATGCCGTAACAGTCATCACGGGGATTCTCAAAAGGCTCAGTCATTACGTCTCTGCGCAACAACATAGCAGCTGCAACAACAGTATCAATGGCGTACACCGTTCCGTCAGCTACTTTGCTACTAACTGCAATCTTCATTCCCAAGGTTTCAATCCTTGTTTTAATGGATTCCATCCTTTGACCTTCAGAAAGGTCATTTGTTGTTGTTGACCCCCCTACCCCCCAACAACAACAATTTGTTTATTTTAAGTGTATGAATTAGTTTAGCATCAATGAAGTTTTATTGTTAGAGTGTGACGTTTAGTCTTTTGAAGCTCGATAACAACGCGTGTATGATTTTTTATGAGGTTATTGATGGATTTCTGTTAGTTGATAAATTAAGATTCAGTTAAAACTTTGAACGGGGGCTCCATTGGTTGGAAAATTGCAGGCTAATTAGTCCATAAACAAAATAGCTCTTGAAAAGGGTTTCATTTAATTTCTCCAAATCCATTTTTCTTTTTAAAAAACACCATCACAAAAGCAGACCCTAAAAACAAAGGTAAAATAATCCATGAAAGAAACTCTGGAATTGCATCTATTCCAATTATTTCCACTGTTTTGTTGCTGTGATTGTAGGTGAAATAAAGGTAAGTGCTAGTCTTGTCTTCGTTGACTGTTGTCGTAACAAAAGCTCCATCCACTAGAACAGTCCAGTTGCCTTCTGTGCTTAACAGACCTTTGGGAACCATTACTCTACAGAACCCTATTGTGCCATTTTCATCCTCTACATCAAACTGTATCAGAGCGTTTTCAGGACTGAAACTGAAATCTGAAACCGTGGAATTGCTTAACACAAAAACGCTGTAGGGAATCCATTCCCATATTCCAGCATCAAAAATATTAACAGGAGACATAAGCGGGTAATTGTCGTGATTTTTTTCGTTTATGGCATATGGGGATTCTCCAATTTCGTCGCCGTTACTGTCTGTGCCATTATAGTTGCTCCAGTAGTTTCCCTCACTTCCATTATCCCAAATATTAACGGCAGGAGTCAAATCTTGCCACCAAGCGCCCTCTGCAACATCAGCCACATTATTTTCGTTATCCACAAAATTGTTGTAATAGATGATATTGTTAGGAGAAGGATAATAAAACACATTCAGGAACATGGCTCCGCTGAAGAAAACACCGTCTCCATTCTCCCTTATGTTGTTTCCAACTATTATGTTGCTTGAGGAACCCCAGAATTTGATGCCGTTATTATTGTTTGTGATGGTGTTTCCAGTTATTGTCGAGTGGTTTGTGAATGCTAGAAATATTCCATCTCCATTGTTGGCGAGGTTCAGGTTTTGAACAGTTATGTTTTCACACTTAACGAGTGCAACATACCCCGCTTCGTGGGGCACAATTTTGTTTTGCTGGTTAACCCAGTAGATTATTGGTTTTCCATCAACAAGGTTTGATGTGTCAACATCATTTTCGAAGCTGATTCCCCGAACATCAAAGTTAATGCGGTTGTTGGTCATCCTATTGTTTCTGAGGGCGTTGCCAGAAGAAACGTAAATTCCATAATTTTTATTGTCTGTCACATTGTTTCCAGTCAGGATGTTCGAACCAGCATCTAGGATTATGCCCATCGCATTATTTTCATAAATAATGTTATCAGAAATCTTGTTGTTAGATGAATGTACTGAGATGCCAAAATCATTAGCTGTTATTTTGTTTTGAGAAAGGATGTTGTTTCCGCCTCTTTCGCTGATGCCATAATCGTTTGAGGCTATTTCATTTTCTGAAATCGTGTTTTCTGTGGAGTTTGATTCTGTAATGATGCCTGCATAACTATTTTGTGTTATCGAATTTTTTGTGATGAAATTATGGGAGGACTCTTGAAGACTGATTCCCATTGAAAAGTTTTGAACATTATTTTCTATGATGTTGATGTTCGAAGAGTGAACAAGCTCTATTCCTCTTCCCCCTGCACCTATCATCGTGTTTTGGATCAGTGTGGAGTTTGTTGTAGAAAAAATTTTTATTCCTTGTCCATTCTGGGAGAGGTCCAAGTTTTTAACAGTTATACGTGTACAATTTATCAGCACCACACATCCAGCATCCGAGGGCACAGTTCTGTTTTCTTCATTAAGCCAGTAATAAATCGGTAACCCATCAATCGTGTTTGAAACATCAACATCGTTAACTACTTTGTGAGTTGGGTAGGCACTGACCTCAAAGTTGGCTCTGTTATTTCTCATTTGATTGTTTCTTAATACGTTATTTGCACAATTTTTCAGCTCGATACCTACTACACCGTCTGTTACTAGATTTTCCAAGATAGAATTGTCAGAAGAATCATAAATTAGGATGCCTCGAAAAGCATTTGTTATTGTGTTTTTTTCAATCGTATTGTTAGTTGATCGCCATAAATAGAGGTTGTAGGCATCACCAGTTACTGTATTGTTAAAGATTAAACAGTTTGAAGTATCAACCAGATATATTCCATATCCGCCGCCTATTTCTATTTTTACATTTTTCACTGTTACATTATTTCTCTCTGAGAGAACTATACCCCGAGTGTCTGCATGAACAGTGAAACCTGCCCCATCTATCACAATGTTATCCTTTTCAACATATATTCCATCTTGATCAGCACGTGGAAGACGTTCAAGTCGTAAATTTCCCAAAAGAGTGTAAACATTTCCTTCTCGTTGAATCTTGTCTGTTCCCTCAACTGTTCCATCAGTTCTGATGTAAATTGCATTACCTTGTGCCTTCACTATCTCAACGTTCAAAGAAATATGCCAAACAGAACCGAGAAGAATAATCAAAACGAGGAGTGAGAGCTTGTTCATTCTAATCCTTTCTTTGAATTTTGTTTCTAACAAATAACATGGTCAACGTCACTGAAATGAAAAGAGGTAGAATTATCCATGACGAAAACTCTGGAATGTCACAGGGTTTCATCAGTGGGTAGTGGTCGATGTTATTTTCGTTGATGTAAAAAGGTGTGTCTCCTATTCCTGTGTTGCCGATTTCGGAGGCGTTTGGGTATCTGATAAAGTAGTCACTCCAGTAGTTGCCTCGGGTTCCGTTATCCCAACTGCTTGGATTAGCGACGAGCGCATCCCTAGAAGGAGGTATCATGGAGACCTGTATTTTGTCGCCTGCTCCGTTGTCGATGAAGTTGTTGTGATATATCACGTTGTCGTGTTGGTCGCCGAGAAGTCGGATGCCCCATTCGTTGTTGCGTGTCACGTTGTTTTCGACAAAAAAGTTGTTACATGCATGCAGGAGTTTGACACCGAAGTAGTCTAATGAATAGTCTTCGTAAGGAAAGTGGTAGTAGTTTTCTTCTTTGCCGAAACCGTTGTTTGCCACGCTGTTCTGGTTCATTATGTTGTAATGTGAGTTGGTGAGAAGCATGCCGTAGTAACTGTTGCTACTGATGTTATTGGCTACGATTGTGTTGTCGTTGCAGGCAGTGAGTTCCAAACCAAATTCGTTTTTTACCATCGAGTTTCCTGTTATTGTGTTGTTTGAAGATTTAATCATTTGAATGCCGAATTGGCCACCTGAAAGAGTGTTTCCGGCTATTAACGAGTTGGTTGTTGAGAACATGCTCACGCCGATTGCATTTAGGTTCTGGGCGGTTATGTTGTTACAGTTGGAGAGCACCACGTAACCCGCGTCTGAAGGCACGGTTTCGTCTCTGTGACCCATCCAATATATTATTGGTTTTCCGTTGACCAAATTTGAGGTGTCGATATCGTTGTCGAAACTGTAAGCCTTGAATGCGATTCCTGTGCAGTTAATGGTGTTGTTTCGGAACAGGTTTTGGTTGCCTCTGAGGGAAACGCCGATTGCTATGCTATTTATGATGTTGTCTGAAAACGTGTTATTGGACTCCATTAGGCTCAATCCAATTAAAGAATCATAGACAGTGTTCTTTGCGACAACGTTTTCTTGGCACCAGTAGTTTGGTGACTGATAAAACTCGAATGCGTATGATGCCTGGGAAACGGTGTTTCCAGTGACGTTGTTTCTCCATGACCACCAAAAATAAACAGCTTTTTCAGAGTTTATTATAGTATTTCCAAAAATGTTGTTATCATCGGCGTAAGTGAGGTCGATTCCACGATACGTATCTTTTATAACAAGGTTCTTGACAGTAACGTAATGTCGGTAATGCAATTTGATGCCGTATCCACTGTTTGCTGACAGGGTGTATCCTGCGCCGTCGATTACGATGTTGTCTCTTTCAACAGAAATAGAGCCAGAAACGTTGCCCGTAAAAGAATAAAAAATTCCAGTTCGTTCTATCTTATCGGTTCCCTCAACGGTTCCATCAGCTTTAATGTAAATCGTATTGCCCTGTGCCTTAACTACTCTAATCTTAGGAATAGACGCCAAAACAAGGAGAGAAATCAGAAAAACAGAAAAAAATAGTTTAATTTTGTTCATGGTTTCATCCCCTTCTTAATTCTCTGTCTAAAAAATACTGATAAAATCAAAACAACAGATAACCCAGCAACTAAAACTGTCCATGAAGA
>JARVGH010000012.1 GCA_029762755.1 Candidatus Bathyarchaeum tardum | reverse complement strand
AAACTCTGGAATATAGTCTGCTGGAGTATATTTTTCTACTGTTGCTGTTGATCCCTGTAAATAGCCGGGGCAACCCCCTATTGCGTAAAGTTGATCGTCCACAACGGTCGCATCTAAACCAAATGATGGTGTGATCATATCAGCTCCTGAACTCCATGTGTCCTTTTCTGGATCGTATACTTGATTTTTGTTTGTGGACCAATAAAAGCCAGTGAATCCACCTATGACATAGATTCCTTTGGGTGCTCCAAGTCCCGTTGTTGCGCCTGCAGCAGCCTGTTGTATGGGATAAGGAATTGGAGCGCCTTGACTCCACGTATCTGTTTTTGGGTCGTAAATTTGAGTTGGATTTACTAGACTATCGCTATAGGCACGTGAAGTTCCCGAGATTACATAGATTTTGTCGTCAACAACTGCTGTGGCATAATCTAATGTCGCAGTGGGGATTGGCGTTTTTGTAGTCCAAGAATCATCGATAGGATCATAAACAAGGGTTTCGTCGCTTGTTGTTTTGACAGTACTATTTGCTAGTTGAGTAAATCCACCGATTAGATAGATTTTACCCTCTACGACATTTGCTGATAAACCAGCTTTGGGTACGGGAATTGACTTTTTTGTTGCCCATGAGTCTGTTGCCGGGTCGTAGACTTCATTTACGCCTGTAAGTTCAGCAGTCCATTGTCCTGATCTGGTCAATCCCCCAATTGCATATATTCTATCTTGAAGAACGACTATAGCAAAATCTCCTCTTGCGGTTGGCATAGGCATTTTGGTTGTCCAGCTGTTTTTTGCCGGATCGTACTCTTCATTAATGTCACTTTGGACGCCCCCAATTGCGTAGATTTTACAATTCACAACAGCAACTCCCA
>JARVGH010000011.1 GCA_029762755.1 Candidatus Bathyarchaeum tardum | reverse complement strand
AGCATACCTTTACATTTACTTAGATTGTGGTCATATTGCCCAAAATTTAGCCCTAACTGCAACTAGTATTGGGTTAGGGTCTTGTCAAATTGAAGCCTTCTACGCTGATGAGATTAATGCCCTAATTGACTTAGACGGAACAAAAGAATAAGCACGATCTAAGTGCAGTTGGATATCCAATTTAACTTCTGATGTTTTATTTGAATCATTTTTTCTTGTCTTTGTCGAAACCTAGTTAAGGATTCATAATAGTATTTTTAATAGGGGAAAAGTTTGCCACACGTCGTTTTAACAGGAAACATTAGTTTGCGGGATATCTTTGAAAAAATTGAAGCATTTGTTGTCCGTGAAAATAAAAGCATTCTAAAAATTTCAGACAAATTCATCAATCAAGATGAAACCTCAATTTTGGTTGAGTCCTTGACAATAGAAGATAAAAATAAAACAAGTTTTCTTGTTTTGCTATCAAAACGCGAAGATGGCCTAGTTGTAAGGATTTATCCACAAATTGACGTGGAAAAAACTGACGGCGTGAAAAAAATTTTAGCAAAAATTGCTGACAATTTGATTGCTGCTTTTCCATCTCTTGAAGTAGGGAAAACAAATCTTCAAGAATTTTTACAAAATAAGCCATAGCTTGAAAAGTAGGGAGATTCATTTTGGAGTTTGACCAGTTTCCAGAAATTGAAAAAGAACGAATTAAACTTCTGAACAATCAACCGCTCAAGCAAGGAGGCTTTGTTCTTTATTGGATGCAGGCCACTCAAAGAACTGAACACAATCAAGCATTAGATTATGCAATAATGCTAGCAAACAAATTGAATCAGCCTTTGCTTGTGTATTTTGCAATTACAAACAGTTATCCTGAAGCAAATGAGCGCCACTACTACTTCATGCTAGAAGGACTAAAACAAGTTCAAACCTCCTTTGAGGAAAAAAAACTTCAATTTTTGATTCAAAACCTTTCTCCCGAGGTTGGAGTGTGTGCTGTTGGAAAAGATGCCTCTGCAGTTGTAGTTGACGCCGGATACTCAAAAACGGAAAGACAATTGCGAAATTATGTTGCATCCCATGTTTCTTGTCCTTTGGTGCAACTAGAGTGTAATGTTGTAGTTCCCGTTGAGTTGGTCTCTCCTAAAGAAGAATACAGTGCAGCTACTATCCGACGAAAAATAATGAAACAGGTTACAAAGTTTTTAGTTTTGAATAAGCAACCAGTTCTGGAAAAAACCAAAATAAAAACAGATTTTTCTTCCTTTGAAATTAGTGACCTTGACAAAGCTGTTAAGAACTTAAACTTTGATAAAAGTGTCAAACGGGTAAAAACCTTTCATGGAGGCACCAGTCATGCTAAAAAGCATCTTAAGTTGTTTATTGAAACAAAGCTTGAAAAGTATGATAATCAGCGAAATGACCCAACAAAAAATGTTCTTTCCAATATGAGTGCCTATCTTCATTTTGGGCAAATATCGCCGATTTTTGTTGCGTTAAATGTTTTAGAGGCAAACAATCATGGTATGGATACATATTTAGAGCAGTTAATTGTCAGACGAGAATTAGCATTTAATTTTGTTTTCTACAACAATAATTATGATTGTTTTGATGGGCTTCCAGAGTGGACTAAAAAGAGTTTGAACGAACACAAAGACGACACCCGAGAATACGTTTATTCTTTAGATGAGTTAGAAAAGGCAAAAACCCATGATGTTTACTGGAATGCTGCCCAAAAACAGATGATAATCTGTGGAAAAATGCATGGTTACATGCGCATGTATTGGGGCAAAAAAATTATTGAATGGACAAATGACCCCCAAACTGCTTACGAGTATATCCTTTATTTGAACAACAAATACGAACTTGATGGTCGCGACCCAAACGGTTTTACTGGTGTTGCTTGGTGTTTTGGCAAACATGACCGACCTTGGAAAGAGCGTTCAGTTTTTGGCAAAATTCGTTACATGAACGCAAAAGGTTTACAACGTAAATTTAATATTGAAAAATATGTAAAACAAATTGACCAATTAACCTAGACGGCATCTTTTGCTTTTGTGTATTGTGAGAAGAGGAGTAGATACGGGTAGGGGAGTAGAGTTAAACAGGAAGAGAAAGGGAAAAAAGGTTAAATTTTAACATCCACATCAAATTGTTAGTTACCTTTTTCGGGTTTGAAATATTCGTGGAGAAAGGTTTTTGTTTGGTTCGTCTGTTGAATAACGGGCTATGCGTCTGTTTACTGGTTTTATTTTTCACAAAATATGTTTTGGACTTTTGTCGGTTCTTTTACCCCTTTATATAACGCAGGTTATCAGCGGAGGTAATTTGGCAGTTTGGGGTTTAATTGCATCTATGGCTACGTTTGTTGCAATTCCTTTTTCTTTTCTGTGGGGTTCCCTTTGTGACGCTACTCAACGTTACCGTTTTTTTATTTTGCTGTCTTTTGCAGCTGTAACTTTTTTGCTTTACCTATTTTCTTTAACAACTGATCTGTTATTACTTGGGATTTTATACGTGTTCATTGTAGTGTTTCAGGTTGCTTATGAGCCTTCAAAAAATGTGCTGATTGCAGAAAACTATTCCCACAGAGACTGGAAAAGTGGATTTGCGTCCTATTCTGCCTTGACCCAAGTTGGATGGGTTACAGGACTGTTTCTGGGTTTCCTTTTGACCCTGTGGGGTTTCACTAGCGATACTTTGTTTATTATTTGTATAACCCTGAGTTTTACATCTTTCATATTATCAGTAATTTTCGTGAATGATCCAACGTTAACTTTCGAGAGGGGACTGGTCACAATAGAAAGGTCGTTTAGTTTGGTTCAAAGAGGCGTAGAGTTGATAACAAGACTAAATTTTGACCAGTATGATTCAGGCGAGCTTAACCGAGAAAACGTGTATGCTCTATGTTTTGGTTTAATGCTATTCTCCCTTGCAACTAGCATATTTTTCACCCCTTTGCCGGTTTTCTTTTCTGAAACTTTAGTTGTTCCCACAAGTACGGTATTTGCATTGTTTCTAGTCAACTCGTTAGGTTGCCTTTTTGGATATGTTATGACAAAAAGGAACTACAATTCCCTAAAAGAAACATCAATAACAACAAAAATTGCTATACTCCGAGGCATACTGGTTTTCTCTTTACTGTTTGTAAGCTTATTATCATTAACATGGGCAATAATTCTATCAATTATTATTTTAGCTCTTAGCGGATTCGGTTATGCTTTCTATTCAGTATCTGTGCTTTCCCTCTCTATGGAAGTGATTCCAAGAGGCAAAACTGGAATATTCACCGCGTTATTAGGCGCAGGCAGTGGCATTGGATGTTTAACTGGACCAATAATAGCAGAAAATTTTGGTTTCACTTACACATTCATAGCATCTGCTACCTGTTTCTTTCTTAGCTTCGCAGTATTCAAAATTTTCACAAGAAGCAGATACACCGAACACATATAACAACAAGATTGATAGATGCTGTACAGATACGGTTCATAAGCCAAAACGTTTAGATTTGTTGTGCAGCCGCAAAATTAAACACATTAGTTCTAGGTTTGGTTAACAGGGAAAAGCTTCATCACGTATGGGCTTGAAAGAACACCAAAAAATCGGTTACCACATAAGTTGTGGCCAAATCTTTGAATAAATAAAACTTTAGTAAAAATGTCTTTAATATTTTGAAGTCAAGCTCGATTAAATCGGATGCCCAACTGCACTCAAATAGACCACGCTTTCTTGTTTTTCGTCCAGTTCCATTAGGTTATTTAGTTCGTCATCGTAAAAGGCTCCAATTTGACAAGACCCCAATCCCATACTAGTTGCACTCATTGCGAGGTTTTGTGCGATGTGTCCACAGTCTAGGTAGATGTATCGGTAGGCG
>JARVGH010000010.1 GCA_029762755.1 Candidatus Bathyarchaeum tardum | reverse complement strand
CCCTCCTGGACGCCCTTACTCATCTCTTTAGTTGCAATGGTAGTTGTGGCGGTTGTTTACAGGAAGAGGTTAGCCAAGTAAGATCGCAAATATTGTGTCTAATTACGATTTTACTTCATCAACGTTCTTTTAACGATGTTTTTTTAACATGGTTCTTTTTTCATCGTTTTTTTCGCCAAAATAGCTTAAATCGGGCGTATTTATCGTTTTAAAGTATGGAAACCAGTTTAATCGTTGCTTTAATAACGACTATTCTTTCTGTTGTCTCAGTATTTTTTGGGGTAGAATACCGGAAATGGCTAGAGCGCGGTAGGCTCTTTGCTAAGCTTTTTGATGATATTGTTGCTGCTGCCGAGGACAACGAGATCTCTGAAGAGCAGTTTCAAAAGATTGTAGCTGACGCCAAAAAGGTTGCCTCGGAACTGGAGGAATAATCTTTGAAGTGGAAGATTCTGCTAGCTGCTGTTTTTGTCTGTGGGCTACTCTTTGGTGCGGTTTCTTATGCCGCAGTATCAAATATTGTCAAAATCCGTAATGTGGGAACCATCAGGGCAGTCGGCGTTGAAGTATACGCTGACGAACTTTTGGAGCAGATCTTGCAGGAGGTTAGTTGGAGCACATTAAACCCTGGAGAGAACAAGTCTGCAACCGCCTGGATAAAAAACACCGGCAACGATGCCCAGAAGCTCATACTTTGGACTGAAGGCTGGGAACCTGTAGAAGCCCAGAACTCCATCATTCTAACTTGGAACTACAATAACGAGTGGATTGAAGCAGGGTCTGCGATTCCGGTAACTTTCACGCTAACTGTAGATTCAAACATCTCTGGCGTGGAAAGCTTCTGTTTTGACATGTGGATCAAGGGGGTTTCCACTTATCCGAAATCAACAATCCAGACTAGTGCTACCCATCTCTACAGCAGAAGTGCATCAGCTTGTTCATAAAATGTATGTGAAAGCAAACATGATTACTAAAAATCCCCTAGGACGCCGATACGACATTCGAGCTCACAGTTTACGCAAATATTTCAGAACACAAATAGCTGCTTTAGGCGTTGACAGAGACTACATCGAATATATGCTGGGGCACACCATAAGCACTTATCACGACATCAAAATGAAAGGCATCGAATTTCTAAGGGGAGTCTACGCTGCATCAGGCTTGTCAATAAGACCAAAAACACGAGTAAGCAAAATAGACGCTCTAAAAGAGATCATACGTGCATGGGGACTAAATCCAGAAGAGATCCTAACAAAAAATGCTTTAACACAACCTCATAGAACCGTAATCAACAGAGAACAAGCAGAACAAAATCAGATCCATCACCTAAGCATTGCCCTAAAAAACCATTTGCTAACAGAAATGCGAGAGAAATAAAATATGACCGAAATGGATAACTCAAGCCGTAGACATGAGATAACCCTGGGCTACCATTTTCTAGACTAGTTTTAATCCTTGTTTTGGGTGAATTTTATTCTTTGGCATTTGATACGTTTCCCAAAGGTCAAGGGACATAATTTTTTATCTTTAAGTTAGCTGTAATTTCATAGTTTGTTTAGTTTTGTTGTTTGCCTGAAAAAAATGTTTGAACAACAACATTCCATGATTTTTACATTTTTTGCTCAGATTCATTGAGCAATTTTGAAAACTGTTTAGAATAAGGGAAAAATAATAAAATGGCTCCATGTAATGTCATGACTCAAAAAGGTGGTTCCGAAGCAATTGACTTCCATAGTTTTTCTGCGTAATTTTCTTGTGCATCTGTTCCTGTAACTGCGAGGAGATAACTTCCTTCTGCTCCGTAAACGCCTCCTGCTGCAATCAGTTCTGCGTTGGCGCCTGTCAATTGTTGTATTGCTTCGATTTCGGTGAACAATTGACCTGGAACAAGAACCATGCGATAACCATTTGCATCTGGTGAATTTAGTTTTTCAGTTAAGGTGTACAGATCATTGTTAACTCTTTTTTCTAGTCCAACTGGGACTATCAATTTCACGCGGCGACCTGCCACAGCTTGCATAATCAAGGCAATTGTTCCTGCTTTTGGGTGTCCAATCAGTACGGCTGCTTGTTTTTGATTCATGTTCAGTGCGTTTGCCCCTTTTAAAATCACGTCGCCCTCTTTTAGGGCATCTGCTACATCTTCGATGGTTTTTCCTTTTTGCCATACGCCATCAGTTATAATTACATCGCCTGGAAACTTGCTCTCATCAACCAATCTACCCTCTGCTGTCACTGCACCCCCTGGTGGCAGAGTAATTCCTCGGAAAAAGTTTGTTTTGGAAAAGCCTTTAAAATCTAGATATTTAATAATTTCTTCAGCGACGTATCCGTTTGTGGTTCCAGCAACTATGACAAGTGTCCCCTTCTTAAGGGCAGTCAAGATTGTTGGATTTTTTGCTAAGGCTTTAGCAATTAATCGTTTTCCGGCAACGGGTGTAATTAGAAACTGTTTCATTATTAACTCCATTTAGTTATTATGCATCATAAAATTAAAAGTTTAACTCTTATGATTTCTATCAATTTTGATTTTTTAAATTTTAAATTCATTCAATAATGCTTTTGACTTTTTCAAATATATCTTGAGCTAATATTTCATTGCCACAATATGTGCATTTTATTCGAGTTCCGTCTTCAGGAAAAGTGACTTTTCCATTGCAATGTGGGCATTTTAGTACATTCATGACTAATCCGCCGTTTTCCATGTATTTTTTTAAGAATGTGAAATCTAACATGAAATGTAATCGTTCTTTTTTCTTTTCCTTTTTGATTTGTGTTTTTCTGATTTTTGCAGCCATTTCGATAATGGGTTTAAAGGTTTCTAATAATGCAAATTGTAGTCTAAACCTTGTTTCACATTTTTCGTCTACAACAGAGAATGTTTTAGGAATTGAAAGGCTCATAACCCATGTTTTGCTGTCTCCTGTTTCTCCAGAAATTCCTTTAATCTTTTCCAGATTCAAGTCATAAACAACTAGATGTGTCTTTGTTTTCTTGAAGATACCACTTTCACGTACTTGTATCCAATACAGTTTTTGATTTGATAACAAAAAGACCCCTGATTCAGGTATTACTATGTTTTTGTTGTTGCCGTTTACTACTCGATTTTCAAGAATTTCTCTGAACCCTGACCATTGGTGCAAAAGTTCTTCATCAGAATCCAAAATTACAGCAGCTGACACGTCTGTAGTTACACTTTCAGCCAGAAAACTTCAATTTATTTTGTTTTCAAGTTCTAATTCTTTCCAAAAATTAACCCGATACGTTTGTCCCAATGCAGAATATAATGGATGACCAGATAATGTCTCGCTTTTAATTGTATTTAATGCACTTCCGTCTTTTGGGAGTTCATGTAACATAAGTTCAAAAATTAGTCCATGGCTTATGTTTAGTTTCCATTTTGAGTTACAGTTCAGACATTGTGTATATTTATTTAAAATTCCCGAGCCGCTGTAACCTTTTGTGGACTTGCAAATAGGGCATCCAGGAAAACTATCCTTCATTAATTCCAAATATTCTTCACCCTGAATGAAGATTTAATTAGAAATATCTGGGTGTAATATATTAAAAATTCTTATGAATGCTAAAAATGAAATTAACATCAGTAGAAATTAATTTTAGCGTTAAAAATGTATAATCTAAACTTAGTTTATTGTTGTTAATGCTTTGATTGGGATAATGTTTGGGATTTTGTTGTAATAGTTTATTGCTACTTCAACTCCGTAGACAGATTGTATGTTTTCTGCAGTTAAAACACTGGTTGAGCTTCCTGCAGCGAAGATTTTTCCTGTTTTCATCATAACTATTTTTTCACAATAACGGGATGCGAGGTTCAAGTCATGAATTGCAACTACCACTGCGAGTTTTTGTTTTGCAACTAGTTCCCGTGACAGTTCCATTACTTCAAGTTGGTGCCGTATGTCCAGATTGCTTGTGGGCTCGTCTAACAGTAGAACTTTTGCCTCTTGGGCTAAGGACCGTGCTAGGATTACCCGTTGTTGTTCGCCTCCGCTGAGTTCGTTAAAACTGCGCATTGCTAGCTGCTCAATTTTGAGTAACCCCAACACTTCCCATGTTTTTTGGATGTCTTTGTCGCTGCTTTGCCATCCGATGTGAGGGCGTCTGCCCATTAAGACTACTTCAAAAACTGTTAACGCTTGGGCACTGCTTGAACTCTGTGGAACATATCCTATATGTTTGGCAATTTCCATTCGACTCATTTTATGTACGTTTTCTCCATCAAGAAGGATGTTTCCGCCTTTGGGGGTGAGTATCTTGTTTATGCATTTTAGGAGAGTAGTTTTTCCTGAACCGTTGGGGCCGATTATTCCTAGGGTTTCTGACTCGTGGAGCTCCAAAGACACTTGGTCAAGGGATAATGCGCTGTTATATTTGAAGGAAACATCGTTTACTGTCAGTTTCATTTCTGTCACGCATGTTTAGTATACAAACGAAAACTATAAGTGTTACCTTTCTGTGAATCAGTAATACGGTGTGAATAAAATGGATAAACGTGTTACCGTAACAATACTTCTTTCACTGTTAATTTTTAGTTCAATACTAGTAATAGCTTACAGCTTAAATTGGTTCAATGGAGGAACAGAAACATCCGAAAATGAGAATCCACAAAACCAGCAACCTGCAACCAGCTCGGACATGAAGTTAACTCTTGAAGTTTTTGGAAACGCCAACATGGATGACATAATTGATTCTAACGACGTAGTTTACTTGCAAGATATAATTGCAGGCAACGCCGATGTAACTCAGTTTGCAGACGCCAACGGTGATGGCGTTATCGACCAAACTGATATCGATCAAGTAAACGCAATCATAAGCGGGCAAGCTACATACATTAACCTGTTAGATGGTAATGGTGAACTTTTGACGGTTTTCCTTCCCGTTAAACGCATAATAGTTGAGTACCTCAGCAGTGTCGAACTAGTACGAATACTTGACCTCCAAGACAGTGTTGTTGGAATTGATTACGCAGTTGACCAACTCAAATCTTTCTACTTCCCCGATAACAACGACATCGTATCTATAGGTCAAATGTACACCCCAGACTATGAAGCAGTTCTTGACCTAGACCCCGATGTAGTACTAACCTTCAGTGCATCAACAGCAGAAAAAGCAGAAAAACTCCCTGGAGTTGATGTGGTCTATCTGGGCTTGTATTATCCAAATGTAATTGCCCCCGAAGATTCAAGTTTTGTTCAAGGCATACTAAAAGCTGGATACATCTTTGACCGGGTAACCGAATCAAGAGAATACGTTACATGGATTCTTAACTTGACTGATACCCTTAGTTCAGTGACGGGCAATCTTGCAGAAAGCGAAAAACCTTCAGTTTTCATAACAAACTATCCTTACACTGAATCTGCAACCGTAAAATCATATGCAACCCACGACACCCTTGGTCAAGTGTGCATTCTCGCAGGAGGAGCAAACATTGGGCACTCCATTTCTGGTTACTTTAATTCTTCTTCAGTTTCAGTTGATGCCGAATGGATAATCGAACAAAACCCCGAATACATTTTCCTGCACACAGTTCGATACACCTACAGCGGAATAATGAGGGCCGACCCGGCTCATGGTTATAATGTTGATGACCCAACCAGCATACTGACCTGTTTAACAGAATACTTGTCCCAACCTGCGTTTGCTAACTTGGACGCAGTAAAGAATGATAACGTCTACATACTGGCAGGAGACTTCCGAAACAACGCAATGGGCGGAACCCTTGGCGCAGTTTACTTGGCAAAAATCTTGCACCCTGAAACATTTTCCGACTTAGATCCCGAAGCAATTCACCAAGAATACGTAACAAAATTCATGGGACTAGACTACAGCCTAGATGAACACGGAGTCTTTTTGTATCCTGCAATAAACATCAACGGAAATTTAATGGGAATTCCAAACAACGTTGGAGAATAAACTGATTCTCCTTTTTCTTTTTTCTTGAAAAAAATTACAAATTAACACTCGAAGGGTTGATTGATGGCAGTAATTAATTGGGATGAACTTTGGAAAACCAAACTCCTTAGCACTTACCGGATTAAACTTTGTCAAACAAGTTACTGGGACAAATGTGCAGTAAGTTTCAACCAAAAGACCATTCAAATGCAAGACCTGACCAAAAGTCAACTAGATAGAATAAACCTGCGACCGGAATACACCGTGATTGACATCGGGGCAGGAACTGGACGATTAACTATTCCCCTGGCTAAACAAGTCAAACAGGTTACAGCAGTTGAGCCTTCGACAAGTATGCTTTCTTTGTTGAAGTCAAACGCTGAAAAAGCAAACATCCAAAATATAGTTCCACTTAACATTTCATGTGAACAAATAACAGTTAATGAAAACCTTTTTCCTCACGATGTTGTTGTCGCGTCGTTTTCGTTATTCATGAGCAACCTCTCAAAAACATTACAAAAACTAGACTCACTGGCAACAAAAAACGTATACCTGTTTTCTTCTGCATCTCGATGGATAAGTGAAGAACTGCAAAAAATTATCTCTGGAGAACCACTGCCTTTCACATGTGGCGATTATATTTACATCTATAACATTTTGCATGAACTTGGAATACTAGCAAATGTTGAAGTTTGGAATTTTGAATCCAAACAATACTTTACTGACTTGAACGCCGCAGTAGCTCGTTTCATGGAAACTTACAGAATAGCAACGAACCATGAAGAAGACCTGAAGTCTTATCTTAGAAAAATACTGACAATAGAAAATGGAAACCTTTTGTTAAAGCAACAAAAGAAGGCCGCAGTTATATGGTGGACAAAAACAGAATAGCAATATCTAATTCACCGGTTTCTGACGCGGAAACAGAAAAGAAAAAATACAAAAAACTTCTTGCTAAACGCGTTGGATTTTTGGTCGTTTGCATAATTTTATTATTCATCGTGGCTGGGGTTTCTCTTGCTTTGGGGTCTGCTTCTATATCTTTCACTGAAGCTTACTCTGCAGTTTTTAGCAGGCTTTTCCCTGACTGGCTCACTGTAAGCACATTAGCCGACACCGTTGTATGGCACCTAAGACTGCCTCGAATATTAGTAACAATTTTAGCTGGAGCAATATTTGCCATGTCTGGATCAACCACACAAGCCATACTGCGAAATCCTCTTGCAACTCCATACACCTTGGGGGTTTCAGCAGGAGCTGGTTTAGGGGCATCTATTGGCATAATCTTGGGTCACGGCATATTGGGAAAACATTTAATGATTGTAGGCAACGCTTTCATTTTCTCCTTGATTCCTGCAGCAGTAATTCTATTGATGGTCAAACGCAGGGGGGCAGAACCAGCAACAATAATTCTTTCTGGGGTAGCAATAATGTACATTTTTTCTGCAGGCAACACGTTACTTCAGTATTTTGGCGAAGCAAGCGCAGTTACAGAAGCAGTATTCTGGCTAGTAGGCGACCTTTCTCGCGCTGCATGGTGGCAACTCCCTTACTTACTCGTTGTATTTCTTGCGTGTTTTGCAATCAACATTAAACTGTCGTGGGATCTTAATCTTATGAAAATGGGAGATGACAGCGCAAAAAGCTTAGGTGTTGAAGTAAACCGTGTACGAAAAATAATATTAATTACTGCTTGTGTTTCTACTGCAACTGTAGTAAGCTTCACAGGAGCCATCGGTTTCGTAGGTCTACTTGCGCCCCATATCTGCCGAGCCATTATAGGTGCAGACGAAAGATTTCTAATCGTAGCTTCGAGCCTTTTTGGAGCAAACCTGTTACTAGTTGCAGACTTAATCGCCCGAAGAATCATCGCACCCGTCATGTTGCCCGTAGGGGCTTTAACTGCGTTTCTGGGTGGACCTTTGCTGTTGTATTTGTTGCTAAAACGAAAAATGAACTTCTAAATTCAATAACAGAAAATGTTCAGGTGGAGTTGAGACCCTTCTATCTTACTTCAATGATAATGTTATCTAGTTTATTTTTAATCACAATGTCATCGACGATAATGCTGTAACGTGCATCCAAGATGTATGTGCCTGCCTCAATGGTTTCGTATTCATAAACTCGGGTTATTTTTTCGTTCGCTTTGAAAATTTGGTTAACTCCTACTGATATTTCACCGTGATTAGTGTTATCATTGACATTGTGAAAAATTACCCAAGGCTGTTCTCCGTTGGATAACATATCGACGTCTTTACCACTTTTATTAATTATTGTTGCGTTAAACGATATTTTTTCGCCCACATTAAAAACGGTTTTATTCAAATCTACCTCCAAAAGAAAATCTTTTTCGTTCAAAGGTGTTTCTTGACATAATATTAAAGCAGATATGATAGTAAAAATGACAATGAAACAAGCCCCTGCAACTATTTTCATATGTGCCTTATGTTTCACCATTTTTCTGCACATCACTTGCCGTATCAGCTTGTTAGTTTAATTCCGAGTGACCCATTAAATGTGAGGCATCTAGCGTCAAAGTCATTGAATTCATTTTTAAGAAATTCTTTAATTTCGTTTTCTTTGGTTCTGTCATGCAGACCGATGTCTAATCTGTTTGCGGTTTCATTTAAACCGATGAATTCAATACTAAATTCTTGCATGACTCCACCCAACGTTCTTTGAAGTTCATATAAGTGAGACAACGAAAAATCACCAATGTCAAAAATTATTTCTTCATTGTTATCCATTATTTCTAGATAATCCTGTTTGGTTGTTATATTTGCCTTTTTAGTTAGAACGATGTGCAGGTTATCAGATTTGTCAACATAAGCTCCTGCATATTCTGGCGGATATGCAATTACTTCTTGTTCTCCGTATTCTGTCTGTATTAGAACCTTAGGAAAGGACGCCTTTAATTGCCCAAGAAGACAGCCATAATAAAGATTCCTATCAGTTTCTTTCAATGAATTTTGGATTTCTGTTTCTTCAGATGGAGTTAAAGACGGTAAAACTACTGTAAATACAATTGCGAAAACTAAAAGGACACCAATGGATACCAAACAAAGCTTTTTTTCCATTTATTTTTCCTCATAAACTGTATCAATTAGCAAGAATTTATGTCTATAGTTTAGAACACCTGTTTTGAACATTAGAACAGATCATAATTTGTTCAATGCATACACAAACTGACTTTTGAAGCATTCTTCAGATTTTCATTATTCCCATATTTATTGGTACGTTCAAGATTTCTGGTTGATTCAACAAAGTTCAGCGCAACTTCGTGTAAGGTAAAGAAAGTGTTTGATGTTAACCCTTTTTTAGGTGCTTTTTGCGTATTTAGATTGTGTTGATGTGTTATGGGTTTCTTGCCGGGTAAGGTTCCAACTGATGTTTTGGAAAAAATTGTTTTTAAAAACCTAGGAGCCAAACGAAAAGACGTTATTCTTAGTCCGTCCCTTGGGGAAGACGCCGCCATAGTCAAAGCCGGAAACGCAGTTTTGGCAGTTTCATCAGATCCTATAACTGGGGCTGAAAAATGGTTAGGGTGGCTGGCAGTTCATGTTAGCGCAAACGATGTTGCCACCCGTGGGGTTACCCCTTGCTGGTTTAATTCCATTATCATGTTGCCCCAAACCTCAACCAAAAAAACCATAGAAAACATTTGTACCCAAATGGACAAAGCCGCAAAACAACTAAACATTGCAATCATCGGCGGACACTGCGAAATCACCCCCGGAATCGACCACCCCATAGTAACAGGATGCGTTATTGGAATAGCAGAAAACGGAAAATACGTCTCTTCTAGCGGAGCAAAAATTGGCGACAAAATCATATTAACCAAAGGAACAGGAATCGAGGGAACCGCAATCCTAGCATCTGACCGTAAACAAGAATTGTTAACGGTTTTTGATGAAAAATTCTTGGAATCTGCAGAAAATTTCTTTGAAAAAATCAGCGTAGTAAAAGATGCTTTAATTGCTTTCAAAACAGGAGCAGTTTCAGCAATGCATGACCCAACAGAGGGAGGCGTTGCAGGGGGGTTACATGAATTAGCTGACGCAGCCAATGTTGGATTTAATGTCTTTGAGGAATCTATTTTGGTTCCTGAGCAAACTCAAAAAATCTGTATCCATTTTGGCGTTGACCCCATGCAACTGATTAGTTCAGGCGCCCTTCTTATCATAGCAAATCAAGACAAAGCCGAACAAATAGTCAACAGCTTAGCAGAGAACGGAATTCAAGCTTCCATAATCGGCGAAGTAACTGAGGCAAAGTTTGGAAGAAACCTGATTGCTAAAACTGGAAAGAAAACTGAGCTAGTGCGACCCGCAAATGACCATCTTTGGAAGGCTCTTGCCAGACCATCTAGTTCAAAATAGACAATTGTTAGAATTCGGGTTTTGTTTTTCCTAGTTTTTTGTCCAAGCATGCTTTGATGAAGCCGTAGTATTCAGGTTCGGGTTTTGTTGGTCTGCTTTTGAATTCGCCGTGGAACTGGGAAGCAAAGAAGAAAAAGTTGCCCGGCAGTTCTAGGATTTCTTTTCTTCGAGCATCAGGGCTATTTCCTGAAAATTTGAGTCCGTTCTCTTCTAATTTATTCCAATATTCGGGGTTGACTTCCCATCGGTGACGGTGACGCTCAAAAATTGTGTCTTTTCCATAAAGGGTGTATGCAATGGTGTCTTTAAGGACACGAACTTCGTGAGCTCCTAAGCGCATGGTTCCTCCTTTGTTGTTTACTGTTTTTTGTTCGGGCATTAAGTCGATAACTGGATGTGGAGTTTTGGGATTAATTTCTGTGCTGTTTGCGGCTTCAAATCCACAAACGTTCCGTGCGAACTCGATAACTGCTAACTGGAATCCGTAACAGACCCCCAAAAAAGGTATGTTGTTTTCTCGGGCATACTGGATTCCTTTGATTTTTCCTTCTGTTCCCCGTGGACCAAAACCGTATGGAATGAAAATTCCATCGTGACCTTCAAGGATCTTCAGGTTTTCAGGGTTATTTTCTAGGCATTCTGCTTCAATGTAATCTACAGTAACTTTTGCTTGACACTTAGCTCCCGAGTGTCGGAATGCTTCGTTCATGCTAACGTAACTGTCTGTTAGACCAGCATATTTGCCGATTAACGCAATTTTTATTTCATGTTGGGGGTTTTCAAAGCAGTCTACAAACTGATTCCATTCTTTCCATTCCGGAGGATTTTTGGATATGCCCAAACGGTTGCAGATGTAATCACCCATTCCTTGATTGTCCAAGATTAATGGAACTTGGTAAATTGATGGAACATTATATGAACAAAACACAGCTTCTTTAGGGATTGTGCCAAACAACGCTACTTTTCTAACGGTATCATCATCAATCATTTTTCGGCATCGAGCCACTACTGTGTCTGGTTGGATACCAATTCTGCGGAGCTCATTCACGCTGTGCTGTAAGGGTTTAGTTTTCATTTCCCCTGTTACATCAAGAATTGGAACAAGAGCAAGATGCACATACAACGTGTTTTCATACCCTTCTTCTAGGCGCATCTGACGGATAGCTTCCAGAAAAGGCAGCCCTTCAATGTCCCCTACTGTGCCGCCTAGTTCAGTTAATACAACATCTACCTTTGATTTTTCAGCTACAATACGGGTTCGACGTTTAATTTCATCAGTTACATGGGGAATAATTTGTACGCATTTACCTAGGAAATCTCCCCGTCGTTCCCGGTCGATTACTGTTTGGTAAATTTGCCCAGTGGTAATGTTATTGTCTTTTGGCATGTTAGCGTCTAAAAATCGTTCGTAACCGCCAAGGTCTAGGTCAGTTTCGCCTCCGTCTTCGGTGACGAAGACTTCCCCGTGGATGTAAGGGTTCATAGTTCCAGCGTCAACGTTAACGTAAGGGTCAACTTTGATTACTGTAACATTAATTCCTCTGACTTGAAGCATTTTGCCTATAGAAGAAGTTACAATGCCTTTACCAACAGAGGAAAGCACTCCACCTGTCACAAAAATATACTTAACCATTCAGTAAGCCTCACAATAATAAACCAGTAAACTATATTTGCCGTTAAAAATGCTTTCGACACGATAATGTATGCAAAATAAACTGCACTATTTTGTGTTATTCATTTCTTCACTCTGTTTCAAAGTAGCTAACGCTAACTCACCCGCCTCTCTCATGGTTTTACCCACTGAAACAAAGCCATGATTCCGTAAAGCAACCAAATTATTTTCACCTAACACCTTTAAAGCTTCTTTTGCCAATTTAATTGAACCAAAATCTTGTTCATTTTCTGTCACGGGCAACCCTAGCTTGTTAGCGTTAATCAGAATCGATTTATTGTGGCCATGAAAAATTGCGTTCACATCTTTTCTTGTTTGATAAATCAGAAAATGCATCATAGCTTCAGATGACGGATTTCTTTTTCCCTTAACAAACATTTTGTTAGTTTCTTCTTCAAAATTTTTCACGTAAACAAAACATTCTCCGCAAAGATTCTCTTTCGTTTCTAACCCTGAAGCCGTAATCACAAACCCCCCTTTGAGCCGAAAACTTAGGTTACCTGTACATTTGCCTTCAAAATCAGGGGTCAAACCCATTTTTTGAAATGTTTCACACCATTTGGCAAGTTCGTTAATTTGCTTATGGTCTGGGATTTTGTCAGAAACAAAAATTGTGTTAAATCGTATTCTGCCTTCAGGCATTAACATCACAGCATCTTTCTGGTTTAACTTAACCTTGCAATATGCAATATAAAAAATGACTGAACATTATTGTCAAAGCCATTTCTTTTTTCTAAAATAAATCAGCATCACTGCGCTAACTGCAAACATTGCAACGTAAACCATTGGATACCCCCATGGGGAATCAAGTTCTGGCATGTATTTGAAGTTCATTCCATAAATTCCAGCGATAAGAGTCAAAGGAATAAATATAGTTGCAATAATCGTTAACACTTTCATTACTTCGTTCATGCGGTTGCTTACACTTGAAAGGTAAATTTCCAGCATTCCCGAGAGCACATCACGAAACGTTTCTAGCGCATCAATAACTTGAATTGTATGATCGTAAACGTCACGCAAGTAAATGTCGATCGACTTGTCAATTAACGAAGATTCCCACCGTTCTAGCCTGCTTATTACTTCCCTTAACGGCCAGACTGATTTGCGCAAAAAAATTAGTTCCCTTTTCAGTTGATGTATTGTCTGTAAAACTTCTGAAGTTGGATTCTTAACTAAGTCATCTTCTATATCTTCGATTTTTTCTCCAATTTTTTCCAGAACCATGAAATAGTTGTCCACAATGGCATCCAACAACGAATACAACAGATAATCGGCACCCATCTTGCGTATGCGCCCACGGTCTGTTCTGAGGCGATCGCGGATAAGGTCAAAAACGTCTCCTTCATCTTCTTGAAAAGACACAACATAGTTACAACCAAGAAGCAAACTGACCTGTTCCGTTCTTGTTTCATTGACCGCTTCGTCATACTGAAGCATTTTCAACACCACAAACAAATAATCTTCAAAATCTTCCATTTTAGGACGCTGACCCGTATGCATGATGTCTTCTAAAACTAAGGGGTGTGTTTTAAGGTTCTTACCAATTTTTTCAATATTACTGAGTTGATGAACACCACTTATGTTTATCCATGTTACAATTGGTTTATTTTTTAGTGGAAAACAATCATCAATTGTTTTTTCTTCATTTTCCTCAAAATATTCTTCATGGTAGCGAATGCAACTAACCTTTACTGGGATGTTCTTCTTTTTTCCAACATAAACTGGAGTGCCGGGAGGAAGACCAGACTTTTTCGCTAACTTCTTTATAAAACGGACCGTGTGTTCCACCTAAGATTCCGTTAATTTATGATGTATTTATTACTTTTCAAAAATTGAAAAAGAGCAATGATTTACCTAAAAATAATGGTTAAATTTTCTAAACAAGATATTACTATACTAGTATGATTTAGAGTTTTGAGATTTTAACTCGTCCTTTAAGGATATTGATAACCTATTGGGTTCCCTTTTCCATTTCTCGTTTATAGTTTTTGTCCGGTCATATTAATTACGGTTTTTTTATCAAATAAATAGCATAACATGAACCTTTACTGTAGCCTTTTGGAATATCTCCTTTTTGATTTGCTCAATAAAATCTAATGTTGGTTGATTCTGCGTAGCCGTCTTTTTTCATTTTCCATAATGTTTCAAAAATACGCGTGGGTATGTGGAATGTATCCAATGGTGCAGGGGACGGGATTCGAACCATAATTTGCTAGTAAAAATGTGGATTTTTTCCTTGATGTGGTTGTAGTCTAGCATGGATTCTCACCTGCGTGGTGATATTCTCCTACAAATTCTCCTTTTTTAAATTATTGTTCCACAATCTGTTCCATTTTTTTTGTTAAATCATTAACTTTCTCAACTAAAAATTCAAGTTTTTCTATTGATCGGTCAAGCTCAATTTCGTGTTGTCTAAGAACATTTAGAACAAATTGGACCGATATTGTTCCTTCAAAAAGTTCAGTCATAAAAATCACATGGTCTAGTAATACTTCATTTGTTATCAACATATAAATCTGAAGTCTACATTTGCATACTTTGTCTTACGTTGGAAACCTGAAGGTTATATGCAATTTCTACCAAGATAGTTAGTAGTGGAAGCAATAGTTTTGACTTAAATGGAGATTTTTGAACGCCCAAACGATGATTGGAATTGGCTAATGGTCTGTGATTATGTATTCATTAAAACAAAAAATGTTGAAACGTTCAAAATATTAACAAGAAATTAATTGTCCATAACAAAATGCGTCCATTAAATATACATTTAAGAAAATGAAGGTTAAGATTTGTTAGATAAAAATACTCATAATCTTATGATGCGACTTATTGAAGAAAAACGGAGTCTTTTACGAATAGAAACCAGTTATAATCGGCATAATAAAAGCGATCAAGAACATCAAAATTTCATAAATATTTTGAAAAGAATGAAAGAAGAACAAATCAAAGATCTGGAACAACGCTTAGGAAAAAAATCTAATCGTAATCTGGAGATAACTCCCCCAAAGAATGTTAAAGCATTGCTGACGGACCAAGGATACTCATCAAAAAGTATAGAAACTTTGTCAAAGTGGTATGACCTTTCAATGTAAGCGCATGGGAAGTTCGTGACCAGAGTTAATTAGTATTCAGGAAATGGTTTTTGGTTGATTGGTTCTCCTCTTTCAGTTATTGTTGCAGCGTATAATGAAGAAGAAGGGATAGCCCCGACTCTTAGAGAGTTGAAAGAAAATTTGAATGAACCGTTTCTATTAGTTGTTGATGGAAATAGTTCAGATAGAACATTGGAACTAGCTAAAGATTTGGGTGCACAAGTTGTAATCCAGAAGGGAAAGGGTAAAGGAAATGCAATTTCTGAAGGATTAGCTTATCTTAATGGAGATTCATGCTATGTTGCTTTTACTGATGCTGATTTCACTTACCCTGCTAAATATCTCAAGGAGATGATTAGAGTTCTTGATTTAAATCCTGATGTTGAAATGGTCTTAGGGGATAGATTCGGGAGGAATTGTGAATTTGAATCAGATCGAAACCAGTTTTACATTGGAAATAAACTTTTAGGTTTTGCTCAAAATGTGATTAATGGCCTAAAAATAAATGACCCGTTCACTGGGCTTAGGTTAATCAGATGTGAATTGGTAAAAGGTTGGAAACCGAAATCGGATGGATTTGATATTGAGGCAGAAATAAACCAACACATTAAACGGTCTGGTTACAAAATTGTTGAAGTCCCTATAGAATATCGAAGAAGGTTAGGAAAAGAGAAACTTGGATTTCTAGATGGTTTGGATATTTTCCGAAGAATAGTTATCAAAAAAATTACTGAATAATATTTGATAAATTTTGTTTAAGAAATTTGGGGGCAGTCATCCATATAGGAAATTTTGGATGACTGCTTTTTGGAAAAATTCCAAAAAATGAAAAAGAATTATTTATTTAAGACTAACTGGTTTCTCGTGTTTTTTATTTTTTGGCAAAATTTTTACATTTTTTACCCTCAATACCGTGGGCGAGCCTCAGCAAACCCATTTCTTCAATAACTTTTTCCTAGTTCACGACCACAATTCAAGCATTTAATGGGGTGATAATACCAGCAAACATGGCACAAAGTTAACCCGCAATTTTTACAGGTCCAAGTGTAAGTTTTAGGGTGAACTTTGTAACATAAATCAAACTCGACAAGAATTGTGCCCGGTAATCTTTTCATAAACCCTGTTGTTTTACAGTTGATTACTTGAAGATATTCTTTGAACTTACAGAAAGAAGGGGGAGAGAACAAACAAACTGAAAATCAAAATTGAGAATTTCTTAACAAAAAAATGTCATCAAGAAATAAATTCTAGATTTGATTAATATTTATTGTAGGGGGAAACTGAACCTGTTTCAGAAACTTTCTCCAAATAGCCACCTGGAGGGGGAACAAAATCACACCTTGAAAAGTTCTTCTTGTTCTTTCTTTCTGAAAAGCAGCAAATTCCCCTATTATATTTCAATATATTAAAGGGTTGTTGAACCTTAAAAATTGTCAAATACTTTTCCAGTGCAATTTAAGAATTGAATGTTTTTAATTACTTACATTATTGAATTTGCCTTAACAATTTTCAAATACCAAAACAGGCAATCCAATAAATTAGGGTATGAGGTAGACTGATCAACATCAATTCCAGCAGACCTTCCTTTTTTTATTTCACTGTTCTACTTCATACCTAAAAAATTCTGGACTAGATATTGTGAATTAACATTTTTTATTCATAATTTAATTAAATACAAAAATTTACGAATGATGTAAAAGCGGTGACGTATCGGTGAGACGGTCTAAACTTGAACTGCATCTTGATATACTCAAATGTTTGGTAGAAAAAAGGCATATAAAAATCACACACATAATTTACAAAGTAAACATTAATTGTACTGCCCTAAAGGAATATCTTGAGTTTCTAGTAAATCAAGGATTAGTTGAGGAAAAAACTTTAAAAAACCACAGAAAAGTCTATAAAATTACTGAAAAAGGAAACTTAGCTCTACAACATTTCCAAAAATTGCACAATATGCTCCCCGTAACTGATGGAGAAGTTACATTTCCTTTGGCAATCAAACAAAACAAAATAACTTCCTAAAAAAGTTAAAATTAATTTTTTACTAAACGTAAGAGTAAAAAGTCTTTAAAGTAAGAGTCACAAAACAAACATTTGAAACTGTTTTCATAACTACAAACAAAACACACAGTGAAACCACACTTCTTACAACTGCAGGTATATGTTTCAGGATTAACTTTCCAACATAAATCACATTCAATAAGAATTGTACTAGGAATCCTTTTCATAGACTGAGATTTTACCGGTTGATTATTTGAAGTAAAGGTTTGAACTTATAACCAGAAAGCAGAGAGACAAAAAAAACTAAAAATTAATTCAAGATTTTTTCAGGTAGTAATTGTTCACTATTTTTGTTGATGGTGGAAACTAAATAAGACATACCAAAGAAGACACAAAGAGCGTGGGTATTTAGATGGCATTTATGATTATGAAAAATTTTCATCCTTTTGCTTTGTTAATTACTTTTGGCATATTTTTCATGGTAATTCTAAACATAAGCACTGAGGCTCCCCTTTCTGAAAAATTTGTATTTCTAGCCCTTGCTGGAGCAATCTACACCACAGTCATTATGTTTGAATCTTGGAGAATGAACCAAAAATAGAAAGAAAGGAGAAAGAGTTAGAATTTTAACCCCAAACCCAAAAATCAAAAAAATTGAGTTAATTTTTGGCAGACAATATAACTTGATTTTGTTTTAATTTGATTTTAAAAAAGTTCCACATTTTGTGCAAACCTTGATTTTTTTCTCAGAAATCGAATAGGTTTGTTTACATTTACAGCAGGTTACTTTGTTGTTGGTTGAGAATCTGTGGAGGGATTCTGAGATTATTTTATCAGAAATATTTCATTTTATGAATTGGGAAAATATTCTAAAACAAATGTAGTTGTAGCCCAGATGCTATCATTCCTGAGTTATGACTTATACTACACCAAATTTTTCAATCTAAGGCAAAATGGAGAAATATTAAGAAGTCCTTCATTACTAAAGAGCCATTTTTTATGTGTTTTGCAAACTCAAAATAATCATCTAGCTTAATAGAAAAAAAGTTAAAATAATCTTAAAAAATATCATATTATTAGGCAAATAAGTAACTTTTTTTTGTTTTTTTGACACATTCTCATAAATATTATAAAGAACATCTTTGTATAGTATAAGTATTATGAAGGTTGAACAAATGAAAAAATTAAAATTAAATTTAAGGCTGTCAACCTTGGTAATGCTGATTATTTTTATTTTTTCCAGTATTATAATCGCTTTACCTTATGGGGTTGCACAAGAGGTTCCTAGAAAAAAGACGTATGCAATAATTGGAGCTATACCTAACCCCGTGGGCGTTAATCAGGAAGTACTGCTTCATATCGGAATAACTCATCAATTGGCTAGTGCTCAGTACGGTTGGGAAGGGTTAACGGTTTCTGTTACAAAACCTGATGGTGAAACTGAAACATTAGGTCCATTTAGAACTGATTCAACTGGTGGAACAGGAGCAGTTTATATACCGTCAATGAGCGGAACATACGTGTTTCAAACGTTTTTCCCCGAACAAACTGCTCCCTCAACAATTATTTGGGGTGGAGTTGTCACTCCGGAAGGCACAATAATGGAAGCAAGCGAAAGTGAAGAACTTGAAGTTATCGTACAAATTGAACCAATACAATTTTATCCTGGAAACGCATTGCCTAGCCAGTATTGGACACGACCGATAGATGCCCAACTCCGAGAATGGTCAAATATTGCCGGAAACTTTTTGCAAGGATCTGACAGAACCGCAATGTGGGTTCTTCCTTTCAACGATGATGTCGCTGAGAGTGCTCATATATTATGGGTAAAACAACTTCAAATGGGTGGTCTCGCTGGAGGGGCAACAGGATATCAGGCTTTCGAATGTGGAGACGCCTATGAGGGTTTTTTTGCTAATTCAGTCATTATCGGGGGTAATCTGTATTATAACCATTACAAAGTAGGATTTCCAACACAAGAAGTTGTAGCTGTAAATCTTCACACTGGTGAAGAATTGTGGAGTAAACCTCTTTTGGATCCAGAAGGAAATGTTCTTCGATTATCTTTTGGACAGACTTTCTATTGGAGTTCATACAACTATCACGCTGTTTTTCCATACCTATGGGCAACAAGTGGAAGTACATGGCATGCATTTGATCCTTTTGACGGTCAATATGTCTACAGCATGGAAAATGTTCCATCTGGAAGTAATGTTTACGGATCTAAAGGTGAAATTTATAGATTTAACATTAACACAAACAATGCAAGAATGTCATTATGGAACTCCAGTAGAGTTGTTTCAGACGAAGGAAGCTGGGGAAGCGCTGTTATGGGGAGAACATTTGATGCAACGGAAGGAATAGAATGGACAATCAATATACCTGAGGGATTGCCCGGTGGAGCAAACTTAGTTCAATTTGAAGGAATAGCAACAGCAATAGGAGGAAGACAAAGAGGATTCGTTGAATATGTCACTGGTGAAGACAAAATTATTGGTATTGCAGTAACTTCAGAAACCGTAAGTTCTTGGGGCATAAGTTTAAGAAAAGGTCATGAAGGTGAACTTTTATTCAGCAACACTAAAAATGCGCCTTCAGTTTGGGCGGAAAACGTTACGTTAAGTGAAAACGTTGTTAGTGTGAACAGTGGAATTTTCACCATTTATGTTCCAGAACTGCGCCAACACTGGGGTTTTGACATTGAAACAGCAGAAGAAGCTTGGGGACCAACTGAACCACAATATTATCTAGATTATTTGGGCGGACTCGCTATACGAAATGCTCTCTATGAAGGCATGTTGATTTCTGCACAATACAGTGGAGTTGTTTACGCATATGATTTAGAAACTGGGAATCGTCTCTGGAGTTATGCTGCTAATGATCCATATAGTGAAATATTATGGGCAAATAATTGGCCAATGCGAGTTGTATTTTTTGCTGACGGAAAAATATACCTTACTCATAGCGAACATTCTCCAATAGATCCAAAGCCACGTGGTTCACCATTCATTTGTCTTGATGCATTAACGGGTGAAGAAGTCTGGAGAATTGATGGAGCTTTCCGTGGAACTGACTGGGGCGGTAATGCAATTTTAGGAGATAGCATAATCGCAACATATGATTCATATGACCAACAAATTTATGCTATCGGTAAAGGTCCGAGTAAAACAACAATTACAATCCAAAACGATGTAATTACTCATGGAAGCAGTACACAGGTTAAAGGAAGAGTTTTAGATGTTTCACCCGGAACAGATTCAGCTGAATTTAAATTGCGTTTTCCAGATGGTGTCCCCGTAGTATCTGATGAATCTATGAGTGATTGGATGCTTCATGTCTACAAACAATTTGCTCGACCAACTGAAGTAACTGGGGTTCCAGTGAAAATTGAAATCGTTGATCCCAATAATGAGTATTCT
>JARVGH010000001.1 GCA_029762755.1 Candidatus Bathyarchaeum tardum | reverse complement strand
AATTTCGTGCCATGCTTCACTTTATTCTACCTATTTGTTTTGGGCAAAAGCGCTACTTTTTAGAATGGAAAAAAGGTCAGACACTGGGTTAGGGAATTCTTTGGCGATTTCGTTTGCGATGTCTAATGGAACGCCTTGGTCTACCATTGTTTTTGTAAAGGTTGCTTTGGCTTTTCGTCGCTTCATTGAAGTTTGGGTCACCAAGCCCAAGGATTGAAACGCCAATTTTGAGCCGTACATGACGCTGGAAAGAAGGGATTTAGCACCCATGCTTTATCCCTCGTGGTTTCCAAATCGCATTCCTTTCAAGCCTTCGCTCCATTTTGTCAATGTGCCCAGGTAGTCTTTGGTCATGGAAAGGGCAGTTTCTTCGGGGATGCCTCCTTCTTTGAGAGTTTTGTAGAAGGTTGCAACGGATTTACCCATGTCTGCTGCTGCTTCAGGACTAAAGAAGGAATCAACAATTCCTTTAACTAATCCAGGCAATTCTTTAGATACTGCTGCCAACAGGCCAGAGATTTCTTCTGGTTTTGGCATGTCGCTTTTGTGGTCGGTCATACTTGTTCACCTCAAATACCATATACTCTGGATAGAATCTTTAGAGTTATTGGATAATTTTGTCCAGTTACATGGTCAAACGGTCAAGGCAGCCGGTAACAGTTTCCGTCTTTTATCAGGGCTTTTGTTTCAATTAGATATTTTATTCTGTTTCGAACTGTGGTACGTGAAGCTTTTCCGCGTTGCCGCTTTATTTCTCGGGTGAGTTCGCTAACGTTTTTTGGTCCTTTCAAGGCGAGGTAGTTAAGGATTATTTTATTGATTTCGTCTTTTAGTGAAACAGAATCGATGAGTTTTTTTGCAGAAACGATTCTGTTAAGGGTTTTAAGGGGTTCCCCGTACATTGCAGTTCCGATTTTGAGGTTTTGCAAAAAATCTACAACTTCGGGATATTGTTGGCTTTCTGCGAGAACGTTTTCCAGATAATTTAGACGACTTATTATCCAGTCTAGTTTCTGGTTAAGGTTCTTGAGTGAGTTGTCAATGTCTGACAAAGCCAATCAGACAAATAATAGCTGGAACAGATAATATGGCTTTTTCCCATAAAGATTCAATATTATGTTTAGTTGAAAATGCAAATTAATTGAGTGAAAAGGCATGCCTCATCCTGTGAAAGGGAGTAAACTAAACAAGGAATCAAGTGAATAAGAGGGGTTGAAGCTCTCGGCAAAGTAATTCTAATTACATCCATAAAGGTTCAGGGGATTTGCTTAGAACGCATTTTTTTGGCAAAGTCATGGCTTTCAATTATTTTTGATCACAAGTCCGAACGCACGCAATTTCAGATTATCCAAAGAAGAAAATGTCAGGAGAGGAAAAAAAATTATCGTTGAGTGAATTTGAACAACAAAATAGAAATCGTTGTTCCTCCGCAAACCTTGAAAAACATGATTTTACTGTCGGAGACCAGTTACTTTCGGTTAGGGGTAATTGTTTAACATTGATTTATGTTGTAAAAGGACCAATAATTGCTAGGGAAAAAACATGCCAAATTTTGCATATTCAAAAAAAATTCCGATTTTACAGATTACAGACCATTTCAGTTACGCTTTTAAAACCCAACAGAAAACTAAAGGGGTAAGGAACTTTGTGAACCTCAACTTCTTTAAAGCCAAAGCGCTCGTAGAGCTGTCTAGCCCGTGGATTTGTATCTACTACTTCAAGTTTGATTTGAGAAAATCCTTTTGACCGAGCATAGTTTAAAACAAACTGTAGCAGTTTACTTCCTACCCATTTACCGCGTTCGGTTTTGGATACCGCTAAACTCTCTAGATGAAGTTCTTTTGGTTTTGTTTTTTTGGCAAGAACAAAGAACTTCGCAACAAAAACGGCTACAAAAGTTGCTAAATCAAATACATGAGATGTTTGTTTGAAGCAAGGGCCAATGAAACTTTTCTTGTCGTGTTCCAGTCCCGCAAAACCTACCAATTTTCCATTTTTTAGGGCAACAACTGTTCGATCGTTGCGGAGACTTTTGGAAAGGAAATTTATCACTTTGGGTTTGTTGCCATAAAACTTGTTGAACTTAGCCCCAAAGGCATCATAAAATATGTTAGCAACTTTAGCCTGTTGATTTTCTGTTACGCCAAATCTTAGTTCAACACTCATTTTTGTATTCATCAGTGTTTACTATTTTGTTATTATTTCTTATTCCTTTGGGTGTTTGCGTAAAATCTATCAAGGCTAAATGCACATTTGTAAAGTATAGGGGTTTGTTGTTTGACAGAATATTGTTGTCCAGAGTGTAACGGAACTGCTGTCACGTGGGACATGCGAATTAAAAAAGCGGTTTGCCCAAAAGATAACACGCCAGTTAAAGATTTTATTCCTAGGCGTTAATGTCTTGTAGCTCTAAGTCTACACAAAAATGCCAAAAAAGGGTGCAATTAACATCTACCTAGCTTGAGTTAGGTTAAACAGGTTATTGTTACTAGTTTGTAAGCTGTTCAAGGGCTTGTTTTTCTTCCTTGAGGTCAGCAATCTCTTCTTCCAGTTTGCTAATTTTTTTTATTGCCCCTTGTTTTAGCTCTTCTACTTGTGTTAGCAACTGTTCTTTCTGTTTTTCTAGCGTCCCAATTCGTTCCAATGTAACTGAGTTAGAGAAATTCTCTTTTAGACAAGTCCCATCATTTGCTTGTGGTTCAGGTGTAATCTCTTGTTCATTTTTTGAAAGTGATCCAATAACAGGATTAACAACTGTTGGGCAGTTGCATGTTCTGCTGTTACTCTCGATTCGGGTCAAGCAGTATGGACAAGCAAGATATGTTTCTTTTGTTGGTGTGAAAATGAAATTAGTTACTAAAACTGGTTTTTCGAACTCTTTTTTGCAAGATTGGCGGGGGCACTTGATTTTTGTCATGCTTACCTGTTTGCTGTTGTGTATTTTTGGATATTATCACTTGTTACGGCTTGGCGAATACTCTAATTTATGAAATGTTACGATTTTTGACTGTTTTTAGAAGATTTTAGTTTGCTTAATGTATCTGATTCAGTAATAAAGAATATATTAAATCTGCAGACAGGATTTATTGTTGGTGAAAATGCTGTCTGTTAAAGAACTGAAAAATAAAATCAAAAAACTTCAAAGCGAAAAAAAGCAACTTAACAATGAACTTATCCGCTTAAGGTTAGAAATAGACGAAAAAGCATTGCACCTAGAACAAGAACTTGCTCCAGCAAAATGAAATAAACCCCGGTTAAAGGGCGTTTTAAGCTGCCAAATAAGAATAAAAATCAGTTAAACTTGCTTGGGTTTTTTTCAGAAGTTATTTTTGCTGTTTTTGAATTGTTCTAAATCCATTTGAAGTTTCAGGTTTTCCTGCTTTAACCGTGCGATTTGGTTTTGCATATGGCTGAAGGTTTGGACAACCGTGTTCATACACGACTCACATAGGTGAACTTGGTTTTCTTTTTGTTCTTTTTTTACTTCAACGCCTGACAATTTTAGGTCACACACATACAATCTGTGGTGTAAAGTAAAATTGTTTTCCCTACAAGAATATAAATTAAGTTATAATCAAAGTACCAGAAGGCTGCTAAGAGAAAATATCTTGCCTCGACATCTCAGTTATGATCGATCATAAATTATATGCGGGTTAAGGTAATCGGTTTTTTGCACGCTTTACAAACTAGCCGTTTGCCTTTCACGTCACTAAGGCGATAAAGGGTTACCCGTCCGCAGCTTTTGCATTTTGCAGACCGAGTCTTTTTTTCTTCTCGTTTTCGGATAGAATGATTCAAACTTACGAAATCTCGATGTGAGTTGTCTTTTGGCAAATCCGGTTCCCTTGTTTAAGACTTTTAGAACAGATTCAATATAATGTTTCAGAACCAAGGATACCGATGATAAATACACAGGATCCTTAAACTCAGCATAATTCAATTTGTTGAATCTTTAAGGGGCAACAGTTGTTCCCAAATTTTTGAATTTCTTCAATTTTTTGAGGCCTTTTGCATCTGAAAGCTGTAAAATGAACTGATCACCTTGTTTACTTTTCACTATGAAATCCAGAAACTTTTTGAACTGCAGAAATTGCTCTGAAGTCATTTTATCAATCTGGGTTTTGATGTTTTGTTTTTCCAAAAGAAGAGTTATAGCATTTTTTCCTTTGTCAGTAAGGGCGTATTTTTCTATGCCTTGTTTTCGTTTAGGCTTTAGCACAACATGGTTTATGTCGATTAGATCATTCAAGTAATCATTTACAGTTTCTTTTGGAGCATCACAGACTTCAACTATCTGCATGAAATTAGCTGACTTGTTCAAAAGGAAAGCTTGGATTTGAAAACAAATTTTTTCTTTAGTTGTTGCTTGTTCAGACAAAACGACCACAATCAAGGTTTAACTAACTTTAGATTCCAGACCAATATTATGCTTGTGCAACAAAAAAGCCAAGTTCAAAGCAAAGCAAGTTTCATTATTGTGAATTCATAAAATTATAAAAACCACCGAATAACTTAGTACCCAGAACGCTTGATGTTACTACAAAAAAGCAGTGGTAAAAATTCACAAAAAGAGTTTACTCAGGATTTGGCTAATTTCATTTCGATATTTGTTGCCCCGCCTACTGTAGCCATAATTGCGACAATTTGTTTCTCTTTATGGTCACCCATTGGTTTAGGTTCCCTATCTGTGCCCTTCACAATTTTTCTGTGCGTTTTGTGTTTTGCCTTCTTCCCGTTTTTGGCGATTCTTTATTTTAAACACAAAAAAACAGTTGACATATACGTTTCCCAAAGAACTGCCCGAACTCCTTTCTTCTTAATTGCTATAGCAAGCTACTCAGCAGCTGCCATAATTTTCTCAATTACTGACACAAAAATAATGTTTCTTTTGGCTTTGGGTTCCTTGTTTGTTTCAATAATTGCCATGGGAATCAACCTGTTCTGGAAAGTTAGCATCCACACTGCTGGAGTAACCGGACCAATTTTTGCCCTAGTTTTCGTGTTTGGCGCAACCGCCCTACCCCTAGCATCAATTGTCGGACTAGTAGGATGGTCCAGAATAAAACTAAAAAATCACACGTTTGGTCAAACTCTGGCAGGAACCTTACTTTCGTTGACAGTTGGGTTTGTTTTGTTCGCTACCCTATATTACTAAATGAGCGGACAGTAGTATTTTTAACAATTAGATGCTCTAAGAAAGTCTTCTCTTCATTGGATGGAATACCAAAAACTTATAGTATAACTAGCCTTTTTGGTTCACATAACGGTTATTTTTCGGAGCTTTTAAAATGAAAAAAACCCAAACTCCTCACCTCAGGATTGTTGCTACTTTGGCGGCTATCCTGTTAGTTTCCAGTTTTGTTCTGATTCCAAGTTTCCAAGTTAACGCTCAATCAACAGAAAACAGTGTCCAAAACCTGTTGCAGTATGAATGGACTCAAGTAAGCGGAAATTCAGATACTGCTCGTTTTTCAGAAAGCCCGGCTCCTTCAACTTCAGACATTTTGTGGAAAGCCAACATAACTAATATTCATAGTTACATTTCCGCCTTTAATGGTATGGTTTTTGTTTCTTCTGATACCACAGTTTTTGCCCTTGATCCTGAAACAGGAGAAACAGTGTGGGAGACCCAAATCGAAATGAAAGGAACCTGGCCAATAGTTTACAAAATTGACAGCGCCCACATGATAGTACAAGGAACCTGCCTAAACCCCCAAACGGGAGAAATCTTGTGGACCAGCAGTTCTTTTAATGCTGATACGGGACTGTACAACAATCAAGTTTACAGTCCTGAAGAAAAAATGTTCTACATCAAAAACCTGTCATACATTGAAGCATGGAACTTTTCTGACCCTTCTAAACCTCCGATTTTTGAATGGGAAACCTATATCCCCGGAAGCGGCATAGTTGGAATAGGATTAACTTACGGAGACGGAAAGATTTTCCCAGGTTCCTTCCAGTCTATGCAATTCGCCTTGGATGCTAAAACAGGTGAAATCCTTTGGAGCACCCGAACCAAAGCCCCTATGATTTTTTCTGGTTCCTATTCTGACGGCATGTTTGTTCGAGGAGGAACAGATGATAACACTATGTATTGTTTCAATGCTACAACTGGAGAAATCTTGTGGACATATACTCCAGCAACGAATGGTTACTTTACATCAGGAACTGCAGTCGGGTATGGCATGGTTTATGAACCCAACAAGGACGGAAACGTTTACGCCATTAACATGGAAACTGGAGAGTTAGTTTGGAGTTATCAAGGTCCCGGAACGATGCTGTTTCCAGGAATGGCAACAGTAGCAGACGGCAAAGTTTACGTAACCAGCGGGCAAGACGCGTCCTTTGGTCAAGAAATTGGAAAGTCCGAATTTGTTTGTTTAGATGCATTCACAGGTGAGGTTATTTGGTCTCTTCCCATGGAGGCTTTTGCGCCTCGAGAGTCTGTAATTGTAGCATATGGCAAATTGTTTGTTATTCCAGGCGACATTACCACTGCCATTGATTCTTTGTCTGGAAACGAGTATGACAATATCGATCAAATATGGGCTTTTGGAACTAGCTCGTCTGATTCCTGGGGTTCATGGCCAATGTTCAGAAACGATGCTAAACGTTCTTCAATTGGTAATGAAGGTCCCTCAAGTTTACGCATTGTTTGGAGTTACGAAACAGAAGGGGCAGTTATTTCTTCCCCCAGTATAGTAAACGGGATTGTGTATGCTGGTTCGCAGGACATGAACATTTACGCAGTTGACGCAACTAATGGCGAGTTAGTTTGGAAGTATCAAACAAACGGCACCATCGAGTCCAGTCCCGCAGTAGTGGATGGCAAACTGTTTATTGTCAGTGACGACGGTTTTCTTTACTGTTTAGATGCGTATCAGGGTTACTTGATATGGAAAACTTACGTCAACGCAGATTTGCCCGTTATTTCCGGTGCAGCAGTCATGTTGCGTTCTTCTCCAGCAGTAGTAGGTAAATTCGTGTATGTTGGTTCAGTTGATGGAACCCTGTATGCCGTAAACACCGACAACGGCAACCCAGCATGGACCTATGAAACAGAAGGAATAATCAAGTCGTCCCCAACAGTTGCTGACGGGGCGTTGTATTTTACTTCAGAAGAACCCAACGAAGGTGCCCTTTACAAACTTGACGCAAAAGATGGAACCTTAGTTTGGAGAAAAACCTTAGAGTATAACCGCCCTTACATTGGCGGAAGCGACATGCAAGGCACCCCAACGGTTGCAGACGGCATGGTGTTTGTTTCTAGCAACGTACGGGACTATTACGCATTAGATGTTAATTCAGGAGAAACCATATGGTCTTATTCAAACCCCAGCGCCGTAGAATTCATTGTTTCTTCACCCATCTATGTTGACGGGAAAGTCTATATCATTGACAAGTTTGACGTAGCTTGCTTAAACGCAACAACCGGAGAAAAACTGTGGCGATCATACTCCGGAGACGAACTTTATGTTTCACCCTCCTATGCCAGCGGCAACATTTACTTAGTAACCAGTCAACGCCACATTTTTATCATAGACGCCGAAACAAGCAACAAAACTTTGGCGTATACAACATCTGCGGTGAGTTGGTCTTCCCCTGCTGTAGTAGACGGAAAATTGTATATCGGAAACAACGATTGGAACATTTACTGTTTTGCTGAAGATACAACAAACAATATCGAGGATACTGAGGTTTCCTTTGATGCCATTGTGTATACATTGATTGTTGTTGCAACGGTTGTCATGGTGGTTTATGCTTATTTCAAGGCATACAAAAAGCAGTGACTTGAAGGCGTAATGTTCTAGAAGTTAAGATGGTGGGCCGGACCGGATTTGAACCGGCGACCTTCTGCACGTCAAGCAGATGTCCTAACCGAGCTAGACGACCGGCCCTATAACTCCATTTAGGATGTTTTTCTGGTATTTAAGTTTCAGTTTTTTGAATGAACCTGAAACGCAAGGATTAATAACCAAAACACTGATTTTTTTTCTCCCATAACGCTTAATAGCGTTCTTGTCAGGTGTAAAATAACAATGGGCGAGTAGATCAGCCTGGAAGATCGCAACGTTGGCATCGTTGAGGCCGCGGGTTCAAACCCCGCCTCGTCCACCACAACCGAACCCCGAACATTTCTGAAAAAGTCTTCAAAGTACTGTGGCAACTAAAAAAAGACGGATACGCAGAAGAGACAATCAAAGGATATTCCAAAAAACTTGGACATTTGCAACAAAATACCAACTTAGATAAACCCGAACTAGTAAAAGCTTTCATCTCACAAAAAGAAGTAAGCAACGCATACAAAGAAGCATTCGTAAACTCCTACATTCATTATGTTGAATATTTTGGTCTAAAATGGAAAAAACCAGTTTATCAAAGAAATGAACGACTGCCAAATGTTCCAACAACTGAACAAGTAAATATGATAATTGCCAATTCAGGCACAAAATATTCCATGATATTTTCGATTTTACGCGACACAGGATTAAGACCAATAGAATTGCATAGATTAACTTTGAGAAACATTGACTTAGAACACGGAATAATTTACCCTGAAACAGCAAAAGGCGGTTCAGCAAGAAGTTTAAAACTTATACCCTCAACTTTAGCAATGCTCAAAAAATACGTATCGGAAAAAAACACAAAAACAAGAGAAATAATTTTCCCTACAACTAGAGCAATGTCTCATGTCTGGTGCCGAGTAAGAAATAGAACAGCAATTAAACTTCATCAGCCACAATTGAAAAAATATCGGCTTTATGATTTGCGACACTATTTCGCAACTATGCTTTATCATAAAACAAAACTGATACTATTAGTGAAAGCAAAGCTAGGACACAAAAACATTCAAAACACGTTAATCTACACTCACCTAGTAAATTTTTCAGAAGACGAATACGAAACAGCAACAGCAACAACAGTTGAAGAAGCATGTAAACTAATCAATGTTGGATATGAATATGTGACAGAAATGGAAGGAGTAAAGATATTCCGAAAACGAAAATAATCTGCAGTTTAAGATTAAAGTTCAATCTTCTCTCATTATTTGTTCTCATCTACTGTTAACTCGTCTCGTGTTTTCTCGTCTCTCATTGTTTGTTTTTGTATTCTCTTGTCTTGTCCACGTTCTCAATCCTCTGCTCTCTACTTGTATTCAAAAAAACTTGCAACAGAGTTAGTCAAAGATTCTTGACAAAAACCCTTTATTGAATGCTTGAGACAGTATTATTAGGTGTTTAATTGCGATATTACAAACGGTTTCTTGCTAGTATAGCATTGTTTGCTTTGGTTTGTATTCTTTTTATTAATTCTGTTTTTGCTTCTTCGTTGGTTATGTGGAGTCAAACTTATGGAAGCGCAGAACATGAAGTTGCACACTGGGTTGTTGAAACATCAGATAATGGATACGTAATAGGTGGTTACACCCGAGACATAAATGACGGAGAATATGATAAGAATTTTTTAATGATAAAAACTGACATGAATGGAAGCGTGCAGTGGAATCAAACATATGAACTGATGGAATATGATAACGTTGGGTCATTCATTAGAACATCAGATGGGGGTTTTGCAATAGTAGGTGAATCATCAAATTTTTGGCTCATTAAAACTAACAATATAGGAAAACTGGAATGGAAACAAACATATGACACAGAGATTGACAAGGGGCGACCTAACTCGATAGTTCAGACATCTGATTTGGGTTATGCAATTGCTGGTTGGATAAATGCTGAAAGAGGCATGGATGTGGTTTTGATTAAAACTGACATGTATGGTAAAATTGAATGGATTAGAACATTTGAATCAATTGGGAGTAATCAAGCTTTTTCATTAATTACCACCTCAGAGGGAGGATTCGCTTTAGTTGGCACTGTCTGGTCTGTGAATTCATCGAGTTATGACTATTGGTTGATTAAAACTGATACGAATGGAATTATGCAGTGGAGTCAAACTTATGACTATGATGGATTTTGGGAAGATGCTGAATTTGTAGCTGAGACAGCTGATGGAGGATATGTAATAGGTGGACATGCGAATTTTCCTCCACCAGTTCCATTGTCAATTTTTTGGATAATCAAGACTGATGCTTATGGAAATGTAGAATGGAACAAAACATATGAAGAAAGCGAAAATCGGAAGGTCAATTCAGTTGTTATGACCTCCGATGAGGGGTTCGCATTAGGAGGTGTTAATTTTCTTGATTTTTGGTTAGTTAAACTGGATTCATTTGGAACTGAAGAGTGGAATCAGACATATGATGGGTTGAAGAGTGAAATTGTGCATTCCATAATTGAAACGTCTGATGGAGGCTATACATTAGTTGGAGAAATTTATTGGTCTGATGCTGGAGATTCTGATTTTTGGTTAGTTAAAACCGACGAATTGGGTAATATTCCAGAGTTTCCTTCATGGACAATTCTTCCCGTATTTCTAATGCTGGCTATGATGGTTTTGCTTTTTAGAAAGAAAACAGGTTGAAACAACTTGTTAGTATAGCGGTAGGTTATTCGTTTTCCTTTCTATAGCATTCTAAACATAGTGGTTCTCCAAAATAGTATGTGTAGGGTTTGTAGGTTCTGGATAGTCCGTTTTCCAAGACTATCCAGATATACTCAAAGCATTTGGAGCAATGCAAAAATTTGCATTTTGAACCAGTTTTAATTGGAGGGGAAATAACTTTCAATTATGTCCTCTCCTGCTGTTTCTTGAGCTATTTTTTTGTCCAAGTTCATCTGTGAGTGATTATCAATGCTGATTTTCACTTGTTCAGAAATACCCTTTGTTTTTCTTCGCCATTTTGGAGCTTCTATCCAGCGAACGTGTCCGTTTTCATCCAAATAGTTTTCAAAACTATCTCGACAATAATCTGGGTCATCCTTATTTTTGACTATACATGCTTCTCCAACGTATTTGATATCTATCAATTCATGTTGGCAAATTGGACACAATTCTTTACGTTTTTCAGGGGTGACCTTCAACTTACGATAACTACAAACGCCAAACCAAGTGGATATGTGAAAGCGTTTCTTTGTTTTGTCATAACTTGCATGATTTAGTTGATACCATGCTGTTCCAAAAGCAGACTTACGTTCACTTAAGACCTTGACAACCCAACCGTCTTTCATGTAGCCTTCCCAATAATTGCGGTCATCAAAACCGCCACAACCTTTCAAACAATTTCCTTTACGTTTACAGTGTCTGCATTGACCATAACCGCCAAGAATATAGCCTAATACATGAAAGTGTGGACTCCAATACCATTGTTTTTTAATGTTATATCGAAAAGCATGAAAAATCAGGCAACCACCAATAACTCCCCGCTTCTTTAGAACCTTAACAGCTTTTTGTCGTAAAGATTGAAACTTTAAACCATAATCTTTTGTGGGAACACTACAAATGATGTGCTCTACTTGACCATACTTTTTTGATGCTTCTTCACAACGCAAATCAATATTGTGTGCTTGACGAACTGCCCAGCCACTTTTGTAACAAACAGGACAGGAAGGTTTATGGCACCAATGATGGATGCGACGAACGAAAACTTTTCCTGAATAATTTTTACCGTCTAAAGTATTAATTGCATGTAAATCGGTTCGCAAGCAACCTTGAAAATGAAAAAAGGTTCCACACTGCTCACTAGTTCGTTTACCATGACCAACCAACTGGAAAACGCCGTATTCTCCATAACCATTCAACGCATCCAAGAGGGGTATTAATTCGCCTTTTCCTTTCAAAATGTCTTCTTTTTTTGGCTGTTCATCAGTGAAAGCGTCGTCGTCGGCGCCTGTCGGCTCCGCGACGCCACACCCACCTACACCAAACAGAGCCTTTTTTTGTTTCGATGTTAATTTCATTTTTTACCACAAAAATTAAGTAGCTACTTTACTGACTTCTCAGTAGTGTAGCTACTATGACAAAGCGAAAACAACATCAAAACATGGACAAATTAGACAGTTGCTACAAGTTGGTCGAACAAAGTAGCGCAAAAGGAGGCATACGAGCCATTGAAATCGGAAATAAAATGGATGTGCACAGAACCACCGCCCACAAATATCTAACATCACTTGAACTTATGGGAAAAGTTTACAGCGACCAAGGTTTCTGGAAAACAAAAACAGGAGAAACAACAATCAAACCTCTAGAAAAAGAAATTGTGATAAAACTTCCATTACAAGACGATGACTGGCGAAAATTGGCGCTTCTGGAACATTTTGCTAGGGATTGGGAAAAATCCTTTCCGAACGATAGCGATAACCCGTATCGAATCACACTAAATGCCTTCAATGAAACGAGAACTATTAAAATTACAGGAAAAAACGTCGATGATATTGAACTTCAAGAAATGACTAAGCTAATTGAACAAGCTACTGAAACAATGTACAAGTTTAACTTAAAAAATATGTTAAAACGATTGAAATTCTGAATTTCAGGGTAGTCACTAGGTCGTGACCGTGAGGGGGTAAAGAGCTAGGCAAGCCTAGCCTTTTCAGGTAATTTTAAAGTTTGACAAGTTAGAGGAATAGCTCAAGATAATGCATTACACAACAGGTAATCGAGGTAATTCACGCAACTCTTCAACTTAGTTCAAACTCAAGGATTTTCCCAAAAATTAATTTATCAATGACTCATAAATTAAAACAATGTCTAAGAAAAATAATAAAACAATGCCAAAGTGGTGGAAACCCTATTGGTTGTCATTATTGGTTTTAGTTACAATTATTGTGGTCTTGAGATTTGTTTTTAGAACAAATCAGCTTGATAGATTGATTTGGCTTACCATTTTTTCTTATTCTCTTCTAGGTTTTTCCTATTATGTTCGAGTTAATCCCCCATCTTTGAGAACAAATAAAATGATGTATAGAGGTTTGCTTGGTTTTTTGTTTGGTTGGATAATTTGGATAATCTTGTATGCAACCCGTGTTGTTAGCTATCTAATCTATGTAATTGGTTTTGATGAAGGCAGTGTCATCGTAATAACCTTGGGAATAAGTTTTGTTATTGGTGTTGTGTTAGGGGATTTAGTCGGCAGATATAGAAATTATAAGGGACCCGAACAATATTCACCATTATAGCGCCGAATTTTGAATTCTTTTTAGGAAAAACTAAAATGTACCTCAGAAGGATATTCTAACCTATGTCAATAGATAAAATTACTAAGGACAAAGGCGGGTTCAAACCCCGCCTCGTCCACCAATAATGAACTTGCCAATTTTTTAAAAAAAAAGACCTTCAAATTAATATAGAATCTAAATCTAAGGATATTCTGAGAGAACATTTGAAGGGCATTCTTGACGGTTAAAGATGTTAGCCAAGAATACAAACTTGGATATTCTCAAAGCGTGAAAAACTTCATTAAAAAACAAGAAGGAGGGTCTAATGCATAAGAAGTACGAACAATGGATCAAAATGGAGTTGAAATTTTGACCAATCGGGTTAAAGCCAATTTGCATACCTCATTTAGGTATCAATCAGTTTTTTAGGTTAGGATCGAATTATTTTAACGGTGATTTGGCATGGACACTGATGTTGTTGGTTTACTTAAGTCCAATATTATTGGTGATTTGAATGATTTTTTGGTTAATGGTATGGGCATTTCTGACGTTTTAGGGAATGTTGGTAGGGTTGCTGTTAAGTTGCATATGGGGGAGTTTGGTAATTTGCATTATGTTAGGCCGCCTTTGGTTGGGAGGCTGGTTGAGGTGTTGCAGGGGTTGGGTAATGAGGTGTTTTTGTTTGATACTCCAACCTTGTATGATGGAAGCAGAGGCACTGTGGAAGGCTACTATGATACTGCTAGACGAAACGGCTTCACGGAACAGGTAATCGGATGCCCTATTGTAATTTCTGATGAATCAGTGCAAGTTCCAACCGAGGGAGTCCTAGAACACATTAACGTGGGAAAACCTCTCCTAGACGCAGACGCCATACTAGTACTAAGCCACGGCAAAGGTCACCCCGATTTAGCATTTGGGGGAGCCATCAAAAACTTGGCCATGGGAGCCACTAACAAACAAACCAAACGTGACCTGCACAAAAAACCTAAACCAACTCTTGGAGGTGAATGCACAGGCTGCGGAACCTGCGAAAATTTGTGTCCCTTAAGTGCAGTTTCTATTGTGGATTCCTTTGTACAGTTCAATTATGACAACTGTTTTGGATGTGGAGTCTGCGTTAGCCAATGCCCCACTAAAGCCCTAACACAACAAGTAACAATTGAAGAACTCTTCGCAGAAACCTATGTCGCAATAAAAAATCAGTTCCAAAACAAACCCACCTTTTTCATGACCGTCCTTATGGACATTACCCCTAGATGTGACTGTTTGCCCGTAGGCGGAACAGATGAGGGCTTTCCCATATGTCCAGACGTTGGAGTCTTGGCTGCATATGATGCCCAAAAAATTGACGAAGCTTCAATACAGCTTCTTCAGCGTAATTGTGGAAACAAATTACACGAAATGCATCATAAAGATCCAATGACCACTCTTGAATTGATAAAATCCAAAACAACCAAAACAGAGCATTACAGAATCTACGACTATCAAGTAAAACGGTTTCTCAACCCAACGTGATATTTGCTTTAAGAGCAAAATTAACCAAAAAATGTCATATTAGTACAGTTTACTACCTAGTCTTTTTTCTGAGAAAACAAAGGTAATTTGTTGAAAAACGATATTATTATTCCAAAAATTTAATTTGAGAATTTTTAAACCAGTAAACATGTCCAAGCGTTTTCTGATATTAATGATTTTTAATAATTTATTGTTGGATGTTGTTTACATTGTTTCTAGTGTCCATTTTTGGGATGAAATGAATAAAAATTCCTTATCAACTTTAAAATATCAAAACATATCAAGAGTAATTATAGTAAAACAAGGACGCTTCTTAATTTAATTTGATTCATATCTAATATTTCTCATTATTCAATAGCAAAAAAATTCTAATTTGGAATCGATGTAAAATCATTGCCTACTTTTATCTCTAGTAATTGAATTCACAAATAGAAATTTTTCATAGTGAATTTATTCCTAATTTAAGAAATTCATTGCTCGATGTTGGAGGATTACTTGTCCAAATTGCATTAAACAATAAATTCATAGATTTTATTATGCTGTAATAGTTGGTCAACAAATAAGTTGGATTTTGTTCTTTGTCTTGGTTTTGCTGAATCTTTGACTTTTCCATTGACATTAACACTTCTTTTTGGTCCTTTATTATGAATGAAGGCAAGTCTTGAGTCTCAGAAAATACGAATTTCACGTTTTTGAGGTTCATTTTTTCAACTATCGCTCTACTCTTAGATGAACTGTTTGTTATTAAAGAAATTTTTAGTTTATTACCTGAATGTCTTTCAATATTTTCTATAAACTGAGAGCGGTATAATCTATAAAGCTCAACATCCGGCATTAAAATGAATATTTGTCCATGGGCATTTTCGGAAATCTGATTAATTTTCAGAATTATCCGTTCATCCCCTTCAATAACTTGAAAAACTTCATCTGTTTCCCTTGATTCTGTTACTATTTTAGGGATTTCTTTCCATTTTTCAATTAATTCCTTTTTTTTATTCTTAAGTGATAATAAATTGAGTTTTTGAGTTTTGATTAGAATATCGTATGACTCTGAAAAAGGAACAGCTTTAAACTTAAGTGGTTTTTCAAGTTTAACTGATAAAAGACCGCGATTCTCGAGGGTCTTTAATAATCTATATGTCTCTGTGCGGTGTATAGAAAGCTTTTCTGAAATATCACAAGCTTTTAAAACTCCAGTGGTCGCTAGACAAAGATAAACTTTAATTTCATTTTTGGTAAATCCGAAAGGATAGAAGGCCTTTTCTATTTCAGACATATCTTGTTTTACTTTATTCTCTTTATTGCTGACTTCAAAATTGTAATTTAAGCATTTAATTTTCTTTTCAGTTTCTTTTAATTGTCTTGGATGGTGCATGATCAAATACTTCCAAATTCGATTCTAATCGGAGTCAGAATTTAGCATTGTTCATATTTAATTAATATGAATAAAAAATATGAATTCAGAATCACTAACTAGACATCTCATTGTTCGAAAAAAGTTATCTTTAGACTTTTTAATTCCAATTTGCGTTCTATTAATATTCAGAATTCAGAAGAGTTATATTATTTTAAGTCGGATTCAGAATATGAGTGCATGTAAACCACTAGGCAAAAATCCCAAATCCCATTCGAATACTGCTTTTTACATGCACTCAATTTACCCACTTTTCCAGCATCTATTAAAAATAGCTGATAACAAAGTTAAAATAATTTGAAATTGAAAATAACCTATCCGCGTGCAAATTGCCAATGAAATGAATACTTTTAATTGTGATGAAATGCATTAAAATAAGTACACTTATAAAATAATATTTTTTGCAGGTCAATGAACCGTTAACTATCAAAATAGAAAGAAACAAAATGGTTAAAGAATTTAACCGTGTTCTTTGGACGAACAAACAAATTCTCAGAGTTGCGGCATCAGCGAGTCAATAAACTCATAGGAAAACAAACTAAAAAGGAGCGTATTCGGATTTAACATCAAACTCTAACAAAATTGTAAAAAAAATGTATGCCCAATCAGTAAAAGCCATTCTGGATTGGATAATACTATCTGAACTCAAAAATAGAGCAATGAGCGGTTACGACATAATAAGTTATATTCACAATAAATTTGGGATTTTATTAAGTTCAGGAACGGTTTATTCACATCTTTATTCACTTGAACGCAAAAATTTGATTATGGGTGACTACGATGAAAGAAAACGTATTTATAAAATCTCTTCATTTGGAAAAAAATCATTTGATGAAATATCAAAATCCAATTTGGATTTGTTAAAAATTATAGAAAAAGTGTAAATTCAACAATTATTATACTAGTATTGTTTAAAATAAACTTTAATTAGGGTTATCAACATTTTTCAGAAAATCCAATACAACAACAAGGTGTTGCCTTAACTATCATCTGGTTTTTGTTTTCATTAAAAGCAACCGTTGCAGTCCAATTATGGTAGGAGGATGAACTATTTTCCCCGTGTTTAATAGCTTGGGTATATCTTGAAGGGGTACGTGTTTTGTTTTGATTTGTTCGGTTTCTTCTAGTTGCTGGGAGCCTTTTGTTAACTTGGTTGCCAAAAAAAGGTGAGCTGTTTGCATGCTTCGGGACAAAGGATGAAAACTGCCCAAAGGGATCAGTTGACCTGAAGTGTATCCAGTTTCTTCTAAAAGTTCCCTAGCAGCACTTTCTTGAGGTGTTTCACCAGCTTCTATGTGTCCGCTGGGGATTTCAAGGCTCACAGTGTTTCGGGGATACCGTAAAATTTCGATCATGACGATGTTGTTTTCGATAATTGGAACAACTGACACAAAATCTTTTAGCTTGATTGTGTGGTAATCGATTTGTTTTCCGTTAGGCAAAATTACTGTATCTTGGGTAACGGACAGAAAATCTGAACTGCATAATATTTTTGTGTCTATTGTTTTCCATTTTTTCAAAGCGACTACATCCGCTAACTTTGTAGACAAAACAAGACATATTAAAATGTGATTCCATCCCATAGAATGTTGGGAATCGTTTCGATGGCAACAAGCATTAGTTCAAGTTACAAAAAATTGTTAGAAAAAACCAAAGAACTTACCACCCTTGGAACTGCAATGGGAATTCTAAACTGGGACATGGAAACAAAAATGCCCCCAAAAGGAATTCAAATGCGTAGTCAACAATTGGCTATGCTCAGCAAAATTGCACACCAAACGGGCACCAACCCCGAAATCGGGAAATTGCTGAACCAAATTTTTAACCACCCAGATTACAGCAACTTGGACTTGGTACAAAAAAGAAACATGTACCTTATCAAGAAAGATTATGATGAACAAACCAAGCTGCCAGAAAAACTGGTAGTGGAAACATCCAAACAAACAGCCTTAACAGTTGACATTTGGAAAAAAGCTAAAGCAAAAAAAGATTTTTCCAAATTCAAACCTGAACTGCAAAAACTTTTGGACCTAAAAAAACAGGCAGCCCAGATTCTAATGGAAGTCAAACAAACAAAGACACCTTATGATGCTTTGATAGATATTTTTGAGCCTCACATGACTTCTGAAATGATTACTAAAGTATTTAATCAATTGCAAGAAGGTCTAGTAGCAGTTTTGCAAAAATGCGATTCATCGCCTAAACAGCCAGATACGTCAATTCTGGAACGAAAAGTTCCTGTTGAACTACAAAAACAAATTGCCAAGATGCTGGCAGGTTTTATTGGATACGACATAGAATCATCAAAATCGGGAGGTAGAATTGATGAAACAGAACATCCGTTCACCACAGGTTACTATGATGACGTGCGAATAACAACCCATTATTACCCAAACAAGTTTGCAACATCAATTTTTTCTGTCCTACATGAAGGCGGACACGCATTGTACGAACAGAGCCTAAAACCTGAATGGATGTTCCAGCCCGTAGGGACTGCGTGTTCTATGGGTTTTCATGAATCCCAGTCCCGGTTTGTAGAAAACATAGTAGGACGGTCCATGGAATTTTGGAGATACTTTTTGCCATCATTGAAAAAAGTTACAGGAACTGCCCTTTCTGAGGTGAAGTTGGAAAATTTTGTTCATGCAATTAATCATGTTCATTCTTCAAAGATTCGAGTTGAAGCAGACGAAGTTACATATGGTCTTCATGTAATTATTCGATTTAACCTTGAACGAGACTTGTTTGCTGACAAGATTTCTGTAGATGAGCTTCCCCAAATCTGGAACGAAAACTACAACAAATATCTGGGAGTAACCATCAAAAACGATTCTGAAGGCGTTATGCAAGACACCCACTGGGCAAGCGGGTTATACGGATATTTCCCCAGTTACGCGTTAGGAAACATTTACAGCGGACAACTGATGGACTGCATGGAAAAGCAAATTCAGGATTGGAGAACACAGATTTCTGAAGGAAACTTCCAAAACGTGAAAAACTGGTTAATCAAACACGTTCACAGTTACGGAAACTTATACAATCCCCCAGAATTAATCCAAAAAATAACTGAAACAGACCTTAATGTTGAGCCGTTCCTAAATTATTTGAACCATAAATATTCCCAGCTTTACCAGTTTTAGCCGAAACCATTCGGATGCATTCTTTTTGGTTTATTGCCAAATTTTTTTGATTAAAAACAACGCACCACAGCAGTTTTTTCGGTTCTCACAATAAGGTTTAAATGAGGATATTTGGATAAGTGCTGTGAACTTATTGGAGGAACAGGAAATGGTTGAATTTCCCGAAGATGTTGTAAAGCAAGCGTTCGGCGCTGCAGACTATAGATGTGAATGCCTAAAGCTTGAACATGGACACAAATACAATTCATTATGTATGAAACAAGTTGACTGGAACAAACGAGGTCAACCAGACGAAAAAGGCTGGGAAGCAGACTTCATCGTTAGCCCAGAAAAAGGCGGCACACCAGTAATCGAGAACTGCGAAATTCTCTGCTGGGACTGCTACACCAAAAAACACAAAAAGTAGTTGTTTTTAAAAACTACTTTTCATCCATTTTTATTCATTCATCTCAGGATTTTATCTTTTAGATACGATTTTTCCCCGACCTAACGGAATAAAGCGTTGAAATTCATCTAACGGAATCGCAGTTACTGTTCTTTTTAGTTCATCAGGAACCTTAGTAGACAAGGTATGGCGCATCTTTTTTGCAATCTCGCTGCTTTTTTGGGTGCCTGGAATAAGTTCAATATATGCATCTGCTTGACTGCTAATCGCATCCACTGGTCCCCCTACAAGGGTAACGTCGTCATCTTCAATTTTTAATCCAATTGCAACACGCAATTTTGCACCCCGAACAAAATTTTTGGTTCCCCGAATCATAAACGACCCTTTTGGCAACGACTGCCCAGAAGGCGGAGTTTTACTCACCTGATCAGGATGTATCCAGTAAACGTTAATGGCAGTGAGAAGTTCTTTCCAAGCTCGAGAATAGGACGCTGCAAGTTGAGCAGCCTCGTTGATAGTTTGTTCAGGAACAGTTTTCCCTTCGGTTTTAATCAAAACAAAAGGTGCTCCAACTATTTCAGCGTGAAAAACAATATCGTTAGGATCCATGCGTTTCTTGACAATCAACTCGTTTGTGGTAGCGTCTCGACCGCCAATAACCAGAAAGCCGTCAGAAGAATAGAACCATCTGAATTTTTCGTACCACTCTTTTTTCCGTCGTTTAGCAAGAGGTTGCTGTTCTTTTTTCGCTATCGCGACCTGTTTTTTTGCTTCCTCGATTTTTGCCCGGGTTTCTTCAAGGATTTTTTCTGCGCCCTTCAGTTTTTTTTCAGCTTTCTTAGATTTTAAATAGTAACGGTTCGCGTTATCTTGAATGGTATCACGAAGGTTCAAAGAAAAAGTATTGTCACCAACAGAAAGGCAAAGAATTTGGTTTTTCGAGTCTAACGACTGGAAAAAAGTAGCAGGATAAATGTTCGCTTTCTTTCCAGCTTGCAATGCTGAAGCGATTTCATCCCAAGATTTTCCATAATTTTTTTGTTCCAAAATTTTTTGCAAAAGGGCTTGGAAATCTCCAAAATGCTGGTAAATCAAATCTCCAATGTTCTTGTTTTTTATGATTGGCTCTTTTAGATCTTCTAAAGCCTGCAGTTGCTTTTCAAGAATCCGTTTATGGCGAGCAACTTCACTTTCCACATCTCCAGTGGCTTCTTTGGTGTTTTCAACATCAGTAATTTTTGCGTAGTATTCATCAAGACCAGTGTTGAAGGTTTCAAATTTTTGTTTGTTGAACTGCTCATATTTTTTAAGAGCCACGGGGGTAACGTCAACCCATTTTTGGTTTTCATCACTTACTATGCCGGGTTCTAAAGTTCCGGATTCAATTACTGACAAAAGGTTTTGTAGTTCACTAAAGATTGTGCCAATTTCGTCAATTTTAAGTTCGTTGCAGTGAACCCTTTTGTTTGTACCGGAACGTAAGAGAATTTCTTCAGCGTAGGTTCCACTGATGCTAACAATTTTGGTTAAAGCGCGTACAATTTCTGTTTCCCCGAAGTCTTTGATTTCTTTAAACTCTTCAAGACTTAGAGTAAGAGGATTTTTTCCTCGGGCAGGGGGATACTGAAAAGGTTCAGCTCGCAGAATGTTTCGGTCTTTCATTCGTTTATATGTCATGGCTTGTAAGATTTTGTTTTCCGGGTCAACTAGGATGATGTTTCCGCCTCCGAAAAATTCTGAAACCAACTGGAAAACTCCTTGACGAGTGGCAATTTCAATTGTTGCTATCCGTTCAAATTCGTGCTGTTTAACTGTCTGGATTACCCCGTTGTCCAGATATTTTCTAAGGGACATACAAAAAGCAGAAGGCCGTTGAGGCGTTTCATGGGCATATGAGGTAAAATGAAGTCGTTTACCTGCTTCAATGAGCAATTGTATTCGAGGATTTCCGGGTTTGCGAAGCTTTAGGAGAATTGTTTTGGTTCCAATCTGATAAATTTTTGATATGAAAGCCCCTTCTACGGTCTCATTGATTTCTCGAGTAACTGCTGCTAGATCAAAGCTTGTCATTACATCTTTCAACGTTATTGCCTCAGAAACGAGAACCTTGTTTATAGTCCTTAAAAGAAGTATTCCCTATTCCTTTTCTGTCTTATGTTACGGAAACAAAAAATGCGTTAACCACAAAATTATTTTTTACCTTCTTTTTTATCAGATTTCTTAGGTTTTTTAGGTTTGCCCGATAAGGGAAAAATTATCAACCAAAAATAGATTACAAAAATTATTTCAAGAAGAATTCCTGATGGCGTGAACAGAATCATTATCGGGGAATTACCGACAATAACCAACATTACCACAAGAAACAGAAAAACTAGAAGAAAAATTGCAATAAGTTGCAAAACAAACGTGTATATTGCACTAGTCTTGCCCCCCATTTGTAATGTCCCCTGTTTTGAAACTTTTTGGTTTAAACAGTTTATAATGTTAGCCTTATTCTTTTTTTCGTTCAATTACAAAAAAAGAAACCCTATAATCTGTTTTATGCACTTGAACAAAAAACGACTTTTGCAAAAGATTTTATAAGCATTCAACAATTCAGTTTGAAGTCTCATGAAGCGCTGGTTGCTAAGTATTGCAGTTATTTTACTGATTTCCGCTATTAGTTTTTCATTAATTTTTATTGGTCACCATGAAACTGAACCTGCTGATGAATTCTTTTTTGGGGTTTCTTTTGGAGGTAACTCAACCAGCCAAGCAAAGCTTCTAATAGACAAAGTGAAAAATTACACAAACTTTTTTCTCATAAGCAATTGGGACGTGTCAATGAACCAAACTGCACTAAACGAAATTAGCCAATATGCTGTCGATGCCAACATGAACATAATGGTTTATTTTGATTTTATTCCTTATCAAACATATCCTTGGATTCAAGATTATTTACTTACTGCAAAACAAAGATGGGGAGAACAATTTCTGGGAGTATATTTACATGACGAACCTGGAGGAAAACAAATAGATTCCGGGCATTGGCGTGCTCCAGATAACGGAAGCAATGTTTTTGAAAACGTTTCAGACTACACCGATGCTGCCAACAGGTTTGTTGAAGGAATCTCTTCAGGATACAGTTGGCAGTTCGTAAAAAACAACAGTCTTCCAGTTTTCACGTCAGATTACGCATTGTATTGGTTTGATTACCTCGCTGGATACGATACAATTTTTGTTGAATTAGGTTGGGGGCACAACCCAATCCAGCACATAGGCATGTGCAGGGGCGCAGCAAAGGTCCAAAACAAAGATTGGGGCGCCATTATCGTATGGAACACCCAAGACCCAGACGATACCCATAAAGGAACCTACAAAACTGGACCTGAAATGTTTGACGACATGGTTACAGCGTACACTGCGGGAGCAAAATATATTGTAGTGTTTAATTATCCGTATGAGCAAACTTTTGGCATCTTAGAGGAACAACATTTCACAGCCATGGAAACATTTTGGAACTTAACTTGTTCCCCTAATCAGGAAAATTTGGAAAAAATCAAGGGGGACGTGGCGTTTGTTTTGCCAAAAGATTACGGATGGGGCATGCGACATCCCGAAGACAAAATTTGGATGCCAATATGGGGACCAAATGAACAGTCTGAGTTGATTTGGAGCAACATGAACAAGTTAATTGCAAAGTATGAGTTGAGGCTGGACATAATCTTCGATGATGCACGTTTTGATTTTTTGGATATTTATTCTGAAATCTATTATTGGGACAGCGAAATCTCTTGAAACATTTTAAAATCAATTAGGGTGCAGCTCGGGAATGACCAGGTTTAGGTTAAACCCTTTTTTGATGTAAGTGTGAAAAACTATATAGGAAACGAAAATAACTAATGCAACAACACTACAATAAAACCAAAAGCAGGTATCAACTTGAAGACGCTAAACGTTATTTACATTTGCCGAGTTGGCATAGCTGTCCTAGCTGCACTAGTAGCCTCATTTACGGTTGACCTCAAAGTAGGTGACCCCCTGCTTAACGGAATCAGCATCAGTTTAGCGATTTACATTCTTTCATACTATGTCCTAAAATATTTCTTCATGAACAAAGTGGATAAGCCAACAAAAATTTTCACCATGGGAATAGGAGGATACTTTCTCACGTTTTTGCTATGCTGGGTACTCTTTATCACCCCAACCCTTGCAATTCCTCAAGCTCAATTCACGGTAGACGATTACAACCCCGAAGTAGGACAAACAATAACATTTGATGCCAGAATGAGCACAGACTCTGACGGAGAAATCGTCAGGTATTCATGGAATTTTGGAGACGAAAAGACCAGCGAGGGAATGACAACAACCCACAGTTACAGTGCCCCCGATGAATATATTGTTATTTTAACTGTTGTTGACGACAATGGGTTAACTCACAGCAACTCAACAACAATAACAGTTAGACCTTAAGGAAAAATAACATTTTTAGAAAAAAAAAATAATGTCAAAAAATAGTTGGCAGTAGCCACGGTTGCAAAAATAAATGAACAATTCTTGTGCTCCTTTGGGTCTTCAGAAAAAAGGCATTTTTCAACGTGGAACGGTCATAAAAGTAGTAGTCATAGACAAAAATTAAAGATGCACAACTACCGCGTTTTTTCTCTGGAAATCCATCAAATAAAGAAGAAGGGCATAATAATAAATACTCTTGACCTTCTTCTGAAATATTATATTTGAAGTTTTGTGGCTATGGGCAGATTATAATTAAAATCGTTTCAAAATTGAACGCCTATTAGGATGTCAATATCCTGCTTTTTGTAGAATCTTTTTTACTGATACGTATGCGGGTGATGTGTTGGGTAAATCTATTAGAGATGCCCCTTTGAGGACTGCTTCTTCCACTTCTTTGTCGTAGCTGATTTTTCCTAGATATGTTAGGTTTATTCGTTTTTGGACTTCTTCTTCAAGTGATTCGGGTACTCTGTTGCCTGCGACTACATAGAAATTGTTGAATTTGATGTCTACGTCTTTTGCGATTTTGTAAGCTCGTTCCACGTGGTGAAAAGATTTTTGTGAGGGGTCAATAATGTCAAACATGTCGTCAACCTCTGAGGCGATGCGTCGGTTTAGGTGTTCTAAACCTCCGGGAGAGTCAATAATTACGTACTTGTAGGTTTTTGTTAACCCTGCCAGAGCAGTTTTTAGGGCGTTGTTTGGTAGACAATAGCATCCTTCAATGAATTTGGTTCCAATGGCCATGAAATCAAATTGGTCACCTTCGTAAAGTCCAGTTTCCCAGATTTTGCTTTCAATTCGTTTAGATGGAGGAACCCCAACTGTTGTGCCGCCACCTTCCATGAAAGTGTCCACAAGCAGTTCAGAGATTGTTTTTCGTCCCTCGTCGCTGAGATCAATTCCCAGCATTTCTGACAGGTTCTGGTCAGGGTCAGCATCAATAAGAAGAATAGGAGTTTCACCTTTTTCAATGAAGTATTTTGTCATAAGGGAAACAAAAGTAGTTTTTCCGCTGCCACCTCTACCTAAAGTAACAATTTTCTTCATACATGCCACATCCAATTGTTACAAAAACAACTTTCACGACAGAATTTATAGTTATTTCTTTATTTATTTTTATTATAGTTTTTCTTTTTTCTTATTCTACTCTTTTTATTGTTTTTCGTTTCGGTTAGAAAACCCAAAAAAATAATGTCAATTCTTTTGTTTTTCCATTATTTTTCTTCATTTTCCCATTATTTTTATGCATAAGTTTACAATTACAACATAAAATTTATTAACAGTTTGATACTAGGATGATATTAGTTAGGTGAAAAGAAACGCTTCCAAAACCAATACGTCCATTAATTAAAACACAATGGAATGCTATTGAAGCAGATATGAAATGAACACCATCTACTAAAGATATCGAACGAATCAAAAGAGTTAAAGAAACTTTTAAAAATTATGTCACTCAATCTAATTGTTACGATGTCTTGAAAGTGTTTTGATGTCCAATTGCCAAGAACTTACTTGTTTCTTCTGAAGTCATGGAAGATAGGATCCCTTCAAAATAGGGATTATTGTTTCTTGTTGTGTTATTAAATTTGATAAGGGTAATTAATGTGTTTTCTATCATGCTCGGATTTATTCGATAAAGTGTCTTCCGTCGGTTTCGAGGGTCTTTCTGTTTAATTACAATCTTTCCCAGACTTTTAATGATGTCTAATATCCATCTTTCCGACAAATCTTTGTTATATCTTTGTTTTAATTCATCTCTAATTTGCTGGATCGATGTTGCGGCAATAATTTGGTCTCTTTTTTCTGAAGTTCTATATATTATTGCAATTATAGCCAATTTTGTTTTTACTGAAATTAATGTCCCCCCAAATACTGCATACAATCGTTACGCAAACTATCTAATAAGACATATATTAAGATATGTGATATACTAAATATAAATTTTTTAGTTAGTTTTTAAAATCCATTTTCTCCAATTCAACGATTAATGTTTATCGCTGAAGAAAAACATCGTCATTATTCAGCAATTGATTAATTATGTTTTTTTTAATTATTACTTACATAATCGCATTATGTAAAAATTGAATTGTCATAAAGGAGGTGAGATTTTGAATAAAAAAACCGCATGTTGCATATCATCATTAGTGATCGTTTTAATGGTTTTCTCTTTTACTTTAAGTGCCTTTGCCTACTCCACTTCCTATTCCAAAAAACCAACTTCTGTGAAAATACCAGATTTCACAAAATCTGAAGATATTCGAGAAGAAATTGCTGAAAAATACGGAGATAGACGTGATATTGACAACCCTCCCCCGAAAGGTGACACGTATCGTTCAGTGCATAAAGCATGGGGAGCTGACATAAACCAAATTACGTACCCTCCATTGTGGCAACCCACGATAAAAGGTGCTTTAGCTAGACACTATATTGACGAGTCATTAACTCTAGGAACAGACGAAGATCGAACGTTATATGCTCCAACACTTAAACCCCCAGAACCTTGTCCTCTTGAAGTTGCTACGACATACCGATACACATCAGGCTACGGTTTAGAACGATATGTGGGAATTTGGGACCATAACGATGAACCAGGATTCGCAATAAAAATTTATTTCAATGAACTTGACAATGATGGCTGGTTATCTCAAGATGGTATTGGAACATATTATGAGGTTGGAATCGCTTGGAACAGTGGCTTAGGAGAATGGGTTGTATATCTTCACAACTTTGGCAATAGCAGCTGGCCTATAATTTACAGTCAAGAAGATGATAACTATGACCATGGAGGATGGGACTTCTATGAAGGTTACTATGAAACGAGTTGGCCTGAAACTCCGTATCTCAGAGCTTATGACATCGAAGTTTTTTACGTTACAACACAATCATGGTCGACGAATACATGGCCAGTTGGTTATGTAATTAATGATTGGTCAGGATTCTCTCTGGAGCACGACTTCATCAGTGACTATTATGACTGGTATGTAGGTGAGTGATTATGAAATCGTCTCAATTTTCCTCTCTTTTTTTATTTACTTTCAAAAATAACACATTGAAATAAATGTGGCATAATTTTTCATTTTTGTTATAATTTTTATAGTTAGAATGACAAATACTATTGTATATCTTAGTATAACATTACTGGGGATTATATGGAAAAAAAATATCTTTTTGCGATTTTTTTGGTATCCTGTATTATCATTATTTCGATGTTGTTTACTCATCAATCAATTACGAAGGACACTTCGTGGATTGATGATGTTGAGAATTTTATCAATAAAAAAAATTGGGATTCTGAAATTAAATACGAACCCATGAGTGACTGGTCATTTTTTCTTGTCGAAAATGGAACAGAACAATTCTTTGCTTTGGAAGGACAAAATGAGTTCATATCATTTGTCAATAATTTGCTAAATAAAGTTAATGACCAGATTGAAGATTCCTTAGATCCGTCTGTTCTAGGAGAACTTAAAACTAATGAGAGAATGTTAAAAGTTGTTCACCGTTTCTCTACAAAAAGTGATTTTTGGAAAACTCCTAACAATTTTGGTGCTCAAGTTGACTATGATTTATTGTACTTTGTTTTAAAAGATGACTCTGGAAAGGGTTTGGAGGGAACAATAATCGTTCGAGAACCAAACGCAGAGCAAACAGATTACGTTTACAGTGTTTGGCAAATAACCTGAAAGTCAATATTTTTTTAAACAGTTTTTCCTTTCTTACTGTGAGTGATAAGCTCATTTTCTCCAAGCCGTGCACAAATTGAGCAAAAACCTAATTTTTCAATGTCTTCATTGTGTTGAACAAATTGGTTGTGAACTGTTTTTGTACATCTTTGCTTAGCAACAATTTTTTCGGCATCAACAATAAAGTTTCCACCTCTGGAAATTTTTCGCATACTTTTTTTTCTAAAACCGCCAATTCAACACGATTCTTAAGTTATTTGTCTAATTATTCAATTTTTATTACTTTTTCGATGTTATAATCGGTTACAACTTTTATTGTTCCAGCAAACTCTGCGTCTAGTTTGGGATCCCCTGTGTCTACTTTGAGACGCCTTATGTGTTTCATTTTGTTTTCCGTTGCAACTACTATGATGTTTTCTTTTCCCACTTTGCGTATTACTTTTGGGCTTATCTGCTGGTTTCCTCTGCCGAAAACAAAACCTTGACCCCCGATGGGAGTAACAATGATTTTGGCTTTTTTTCCTTCGATTGCTTCTAGGATTTGTTGCTCGTTCACGTCTTTTGCCACAATTTTTTTGTCAACAAAAAGGTCCACACCAAGAAGGCTCTTTTTTTGGTCTAAAAGATCCCCGATAGTTCGCGTGGTTGTTCCCGCTGACACAATATAAACCACGTCCTCTTTCATTTCTTCAATAACATAAACAGCCATAGCAGCTTGGTTACGCAACTCACTTTCCGTCATGGGCGACGCCATCTTAGCCCCTTGAATCAAATGGGGTTCATATGGGCTAATCAAATAACCATGCAATCTTGCAGAAACCCTGCCGTGACGGAATTCTTCTTCATCTATATCCATGACTTCGGCTTCCCATAAGGGCAAAAAGCCATAAAGATACTGAGAAGCAATTCGTGCTGCTGATTTTGGGTCTATTCCAAAAACTGCACTGTGCATTTTTACTCCAGTTGGTACTCCCAAAACAGGAGTTTTTATATCAACAGCTGTTAGGACGTCTCTTGCTGTTCCGTCGCCTCCACAAAAAACTAGAAGGTCAACATTTTGGGCTGCAATAGTTTTTGCAACAGCTACGGTGTCTTCGGGTTTGGTGTTTGTTTTTTGTTCTCCAAAAACTTTGTAATCGTAACCTTGATTTTTTGCTTCAGTTTCGCCCATCAATCCGGGACCAACTAATAGCAGTATGTCCTCTTTTACTGGTTCTAATTCTTTAAGAAAAAGTTCTGCACGTGCAGGAGCAACGGCTTTTGCACCAAGGGCAACCGCTTTTTTTAGAATTTCGGTGCCGTCGGTACCTTTTAGTCCAACTGCTCCGCCCATGCCTGCGATCGGGTTAACAATAAAACCTACTGTTTTTTTGAACCTGTTTTGAGGGTCTGCTTGCGTCAACGATTCTTTCCTTCTGTGTTGAGCATTTACTGACTTAACGTATATTACATGTGCTGTTTAAGGGCGTCTTCTAGGGGTCCGCGACCTACTGCGCCTACGATTTTTTGGACAACTTGTCCGTTCTTGAATATCAAAAAGTGTGGGATGCTCATGATTCCGTAACGTCCAGAAATTTGGTTGTTTTCGTCCACGTTTACTTTTCCAAATTTTGCTTTTCCAGCGTATGCTTTTGCGAGTTCTTCCATTACAGGAGCCATCATTCTGCAGGGCATGCACCAGTCTGCCCAGAAATCAACTAATACAGGTACATCCGAATTTATGAAACTGTCAAAAGATGAAGAAGTCAACGCTACCACGTCTTTATGTTCCATTACCACATTCACCTCCACAAAAGTAAGTTTGCATTTAGATTCTCAGTTGATGGGCATCATTAAAACATTATGGTTTACAGTTTCTAGGCTCTTAACAATACAGTTGACATGAAGGTTAAAGTTTTATCTAGAAAGAATATGATTAAATACGTTCGAAAACATTCATTACAGTAAAGCATGTGCCAAGCAACTCATGCACCTGATTATCGTTAATTCAAAAAATAACAACAAAACTAGCCAACTCACGAATGCTTGGACAAAAAAGGGTAGGAAAATAAAATGGCTGATCAACAAAAGAAACGGATTGTTCTGAACATTGGAGAAATGCATTGTGCAACTTGTGTTCAGACCATAGAAAAACGGTTGTCTAAAATGAAGGGGGTAATTAATGCGACAATTAACCTGGCTTCAGAAAAAGCAAGCATAGACTACGACCCAACAGTTGTAGACCAACAAACCATTGAAGACACCATCACCGAAATTGGATACAAGGTCATTCATCAAGAAGTTACCTTCAAACTCAGTGGAATGCATTGCACCATGTGTGCTCAAGCTATAGAAAAAGCATTGAACAAAAAAGAAGGCGTTTACAAGGCGGCGGTTAATTTTGCCACTGAATCGGCATTTGTTGAGTTTAATCCGGCTCAGGTTAGTTTAGAAGCCATAAAAAAGGTTATTCGAGAAGTTGGATACGACGTTTTGGAACCCGAAGGAGGAATCCAAGATGCTGAACAAAAAGAACGAGAAAACGAAATACGTTCCCTGAAAAATAAGCTAATTTTTTCGGTTGCATTAACCATTCCGGTAGTATTGTACAGCAATGCACGGTTTCTTCCGTTTTCGTTACCTGCTTTGCCTATCGACAATTTTGTTCCTTTGCTCTTGTTTGTTTTATCAACTCCAGTTCATTTCCTAGTTGGGCACCAGTTCTTCACGGGCGCGTATAAGGCAATAAAAAACAAAAACCCAAACATGGACGTGCTAGTTACACTGGGCACTTCCGCGGCTTACTTCTACAGTGTCTATGTCACATTCTTTGGAGGAGGAAAACTATACTATACCACCGCCGTGTCCCTGATGATGTTTCTTGTTCTAGGAAAACTCCTAGAAGCCATTGCTAAAGGCAGAACTTCAGCAGCTATACGCAAGCTCATGGGATTACGAGCCAAAACAGCCCGAATAATCAGAAACGGAAAAGAAACCGAGGTCCCAGTTGAAGACGTTCAAGTTGGAGACATTGTAATTGTTCGCCCGGGAGAAAAAATCCCTGTTGACGGAGTAGTCACTGACGGATATTCAGGAGTAGATGAGAAAGTAATCACTGGAGAAAGCATTCCTGTAGAAAAAAAGGTTGGAGATTCAGTTGTTGGAGCAACAATAAACAAAACAGGTATGCTCAAATTCAAAGCAACAAAAGTTGGCTCTGACACGGTACTGGCTCAGATTATCAAACTTGTAGAAAACGCCTTGGGTTCTAAAGCCCCAATCCAACGCATGGTAGACGCAGTCAGTAGCTACTTTGTGCCAATGGTCTTAATTGCTGCAACCATATCATTTTTCGTTTGGTATCTTGTGGCAGCAGAGTTTACTTTTGCTTTAACCATATTCATTGCTGTTCTAATCATCGCCTGCCCATGCGCCATGGGATTAGCTACACCAACCGCAATCATGGTCGGAGTGGGAAAAGGAGCCGAATTCGGAGTTCTAATCAAAAGCAGCGAAGCTTTAGAAACAGTCCACAAACTTCAAGCAATCGTTTTTGACAAAACGGGAACCTTGACTAAAGGAGAACCTGAAGTCACAGACATTATTCCTGTTTCAGCGTCCAAAGAAACCAAACATGACGAAGAAGAACTACTAAAACTAGCAGCTATAGCTGAAAAAAACTCAGAGCATCCACTTGGAGAGGCAATTGTAAAAAAAGCGCAAGAAATGGACATTAAAGTTTCTGATCCTGAAAAGTTTAATGCCATTCCAGGATACGGCGTTGAAGTTGAACACAACAAAAAGAAGGTTTTGCTGGGCACCCGAAAGTTGATGGAACAAAACAACGTGGACATCAAGGAACTGGAAAAAAAGATGCAATCCTTGGAAGAGGACGGCAAGACTGCGATGCTTGTTGCAGTGGATGGAAAAGCTGCAGGTGTGATTGCTGTTGCTGATACTTTGAAGGAATATTCAGTTGATGCAGTTAAGACCCTTCAAAACATGGGGATTGAAGTAATCATGCTCACGGGGGACAACAAACGAACGGCGCAAGCCATCGCTAAACAGATTGGAGTAAACCGTGTGTTTGCAGAAGTTTTGCCCAAAGACAAAGCTTCAGAAATCAAAAGACTTCAAGATGAAGGAAAAATAGTAGCAATGGTTGGAGACGGAATAAATGATGCCCCAGCGTTAGCTCAAGCAAACATTGGAATCGCAGTTGGAAGCGGAACCGACGTAGCCATAGAAACTGGAGACATCGTGTTGGTCAAAAATGACCTACGAGACGTAGTAACCAGCATCCAGCTCAGCAATGCTACAATCAACAAAATCAAACAAGGCTTGTTCTGGGCATTCGCCTACAACGTTATATTGATTCCAGTAGCAGCAGGCATTTTGAATCCCTATTTCTTAGAACCCACCTATGCTGCAGCTGCAATGTCACTAAGCTCGGTTTCGGTAGTAATTAATGCGTCCCTGTTGAAACGATTCAAACCCAAACTTGAAAAACAAAACTAAAGGAGGTGAAAAACAATTGGCAATAGACCCAATCTGTAAAATGACCGTAGATGAAAAAACAGCTAAACACAAAAGCAACTACAAAGGCAAAACCTATTACTTTTGCGCACCGGGATGCAAAATCGCCTTTGACGAAGACCCAGAAAAATATTTAAAGTAACAGTGTAGCCTTTGAGCAACTTCAGCAACGATAAGGTTATTAGTTTTTTTTAACATTGCAATTTAGCCTCTGGTGGGGTGGCTGAATGGTTTAGGCGGCAGCCTGCAGAGTTGCTCTATAAGGGTTCAATTCCCTTCCCCACCTCCATAACTAAATTTGTGAGCGCGAACGATAGTACTTCTTTTTTGTTATCTCAAACTTAGGCGGAAAAGTCAACCAATATTAAGTAAGTTATTCTATGATTTTGAAAAATTATTAAAATGTAAAAGTGGAATTGAATCAAATGGTTAAGACTGAGACTAAAAAGTTTAGTCAACAGTTGTCCAATTGATTATACGTAGTAGTGTCGGTTTTGTGTTTTTTTTATTTTGCCTAGAAAAGACCCTGCAAAATAGCTTAACCAGTATTCTTCTTGGTCATCTAGATTAGCTTCTTGAAAGGTTACTGCAGTTTCTACAGAAGTAGCCCCAGCTTTCTCTAATTTCCGAATAAGTCTGTGTTGCATTTCAAACTCAAGCCCAAAGGATGACAATCTTTACTTTTCCCTCCATTACATTGATAAATGATAGAAAACTCAACGGAGGACAAAAGCACAATCTTGCCAGAACCCATTAAGAAAATGCTACCAATAAAAAATACAAATTGGTCACTTAAGAACTCATCAGTTTTTTCTAAAGAAAGTCTCAAAAAAAGAATTATCCATAATTAAATCAAGGGCTTATTTCGAACTATAACCAAGTTCATAGATTGCACATCATAAAAAACTCAACAACTCAATAGTTGAATAGAATTAACAAGTTAAAAGCATTTCAAGAAAGTTTAGTTGCTTGTTCATAATAGATTGCTTCAGAAATTGGTTTTTCCGGGGAAATTGATGTTTCTATAACAATTGTTTTTGCGATTCTATCAACGTATTTTTGATGACGTTTGGAAGAAAATCCGATAATTGTGTCGACAAGGAGCAAAATGGCGTTGAATTTGCTTAGGTTTCGGATTAAACTTGTCTTCAATGTTGGTTTATGTTTTTTTGAGGTTATTACTTTAAGAGAGAATACTTTTTTTCCTAAAGTATAACCAAAACGTGTTTCCATTACTGAAAAATATACCAAAGATAAGATGCCAGAAGCTAAAACAAATTCAAGAAAACGAAAACTAGGCCATATTATTCCAGTTGCTATCAAGACAACAAAATAATCGATTACAACTGCACTTGAACGTTTTAGCCAATATTCCTGTAAACTAAGATGATCAGTTAAGAAATCTTCAACATTGTGAAGTTTCAAGCCTATAGCTGTAATTATTGACCGCATTTGTTTATCCATTTTTTAGCACAGGCTTTTTATTTGGTTCAATGCGTCCTTTGTTTGTTGTTTTAGAATTTGGACGTGAACAATTAGCAGTTGTAATGAGATTATAAAAAGAGAAATTCTAGCTTCAAAAATATGTCAAAACCTGATACATAAAAAACAGTAAAAGTAATCTGTAAAATGTCAGTTTACTTTGTTAGGAGAGTAAGCAAATCTGGAAAAAAGAAAAACTGTTTTTGTTGCGTGTCTTGTTACAGTTCTGCTTGTAAGTTTTGCTAGCATATGGCTTCTGTTGTTTAATCAGGGTCCTACAGGTGAAGAATACAAGGTTTGGGCGGAGCAGCTACTAGATAATGCACGGGTTGAATATCAAAAAATCAGGGGGGAATCTGTTCGGGAAGTGGTTTTAGAAGTAGTAAATCAAAGTTGGGTTATTGAAAACTGGGGAGTTGGATACATCGACACAAAACAGACGATAATAGAAGAAAACACGTACAAGGATTTGTTTATGATCCCGCAGGATGCTGATTTATACGAGATTAAGCTGTCTTGGACGGGAATGTATCATGCTGCTAAATGGAAAGGCAATATCTATGTTGTTGAGGACAATTTTGACATAACTCAAAACTCCAGTGTTACTGCAACTTTTGTTCACGAGCTAACCCATATTATGCAAGATAACTATTCTTTGCCTCAAAGTACCACAATTGACGCAAACAAAGCATTAAGTGCCCTCAAAGAAGGGGACGCCACCCTAATGGCAGATACTTACAAAAATAACGGGGTAGTGCCACCTTCTGCAGAAGTTACAATGCCAAGATCATCGAGCATTCCTAAAACAATTGATAGGCTAAACAGGTTTGTTTACCGTTACGGTGTAGAATTTGTCAAAGCAATATACCAACAGGGAGGTTGGGAAGCAGTAAACCAAGCATATAGTATTTTGCCAAATACTACAGAACAAATAATGCATCCAGAAAAATATTTTTCCCAAGAAAATGCTCAGACAGTTCGAGCCCCCACAGTAACCGGAAACTGGAGTTTAACAAAAACTGACAGTTTCGGCGAATACTTTGTTTACGTTATGCTAGACCATTGGATTTCTACAGAAGACGCAAAAACAGCAGCAGAAGGATGGGGAGGCGACCTGTTTAGTTACTACGAAAATGGGGATGAATTTATTTTCACTTGGAACATTGTTTGGGACTCTGAAAACGACGCTAATGAGTTTTATGAAAAATTCCAAGATATGATGGCAGAAACATTAGTTACTAATATAGATAAAGACTGCTGGTTTGAGTATGGAAGGTATCTTCGCATTCATTTGAATGAAAACTCGACATTAATAACAAGTTCTGTAGATGCATCAATTGTTCAATAGATTCTAAATCAATTAAATAATTGATATGTGAATAAGTAATTCACAGCAAAGCAGGTATTAGGAGTGAACAACAAATGACCAAAATTGGCAGATTTGACGAGTTAGCCCAAAATTTTTTGGATAAAACAATTACTAAAAAACAATTGCTCAAAATGGTTAAAGAAGATTCAAGCTTAATTCCATTGCTGCTAGAAGGTGTGGGACATAAAAAAGCTTCAGTTCGATATGGCTGTTCAAGTGTTTTAATGAATTTAAGTGAAAATAATCCAGAACTGTTGTATCCTGAGTTTGATTTTTTTGTCAAGTTACTAGACAGCAAATACCGAATTTTAACTTGGAACGCCTTTACAATAATTGCAAACCTAACACAGGTTGACGATGGAAAAAAGTTTGACGCAATTTTTGAAAAATATTACAGCTTTTTGGATAATGAATACATGGTTACCGTTGCTAATGTTGTTGGCAATTCAGGTAAGATTGCCAATTCGAAACCCTACTTTGTTCCAAAGATTACTGAAAAACTATTAAGGGTTCAAAACCTTTCCACAACGCCTCATTTAACGGAAGAATGTAAAAAAGTGATAGCTCAACAAGCCATTGCTTCTTTTGATTTATTTTTTGACAATATTGGTCAACAACAAGAACAGGTAATCAATTTTGTAAAATCACATGTAGGCAGTTCACGGAAAAAATTGAACAAAAAAGCAGAAAAATTTCTTGAAAAATGGACCCGCAAAGCCACCTCAACAACAAATAGCAATTCTATTTAATGAAAAATAAACAAGGATATTCTATGGGCACATGAATTTCCTTGGAACTCCTTACTGTATTTGTGTTGTTCTTATCTACAAAAACAGATTTAGACTTCAGAACCTTTTAATTATCTGCATACATAAAACGAGAAAGATGAACTCCATAATGCCTGTCGATGAATCCTTTGAAAAAATGTTAAAAAATCGCGGTTGTTCTGAACGGGCAATAGAAGAACTTTGGAAATGGTTCGACCATTCTGAAAAAAAAGGAGTTGCCAGTTTCTAATTAATCAATAAAAGAAAACTGTTTTTCAAGTCTGTAGGCAATCAATAAAAGCGGTAAAGTAATTCTTTTAGAATCGGAGTTCAATCGCATATGGCTACTCTGAAATGCAGTAATTGTTCGTCAGTTTTTTCAGCATATCCACCCAAACACACATGTGAAAAATGTGGGAACTTACTTGATTACACATACGATTTTGAGCAACTAAAAGAAGTTGAACTTCCCAAACAGTTCACGTTTTGGAAATTCAAACAATATTTGCCCGAAATAAAAAAGACTGTCACCTTAGGAGAAGGGGGAACCCCACTACACAAAGCAGTACGTTTAGCCAAAAAGTTAGGATTAAACAGTTTGTATTTAAAAGATGAAACACGAAATCCAACTAATTCTTTCAGAGACCGTTGTGCAGCTCTAATGGTTTCAAACGCTTTAGATCATGGCCATAAGTCCGTGATTTGTGCTTCTAACGGAAACATGGGAGCATCCATGGCGGCTTACTGTGCAAAATCAGGGTTAACGTGCAATGTTGTTGTTCCAAAAATGGTTGATGTTGGAAAACTGGCGCAGATGATGATATACGATGCAGTGATTGAAGAACATGGAGAAACCGTTGATGAATCAATTATTCGAGCAGAAGCGCTGGCAAAAGAAACTGGATGGTATCAAGCAACAGCAGAATTTAATCCTTTAACTATAGAGGCAGAAAAAACCATCAGCTACGAAGTAGTTGAGCAGTTTGGAGTTCCAGACTGGTTTGTAGTCTCCATGGGAAACGGAGGAACCATCTATTCGTTATGGAAAGGCTTCAAAGACCTTTACACCTTACAGAGAATAAATAAAATTCCAAAAATGATTGGAGTTCAAGCCAGTGGCTGTGCACCCATAGTTGAAGCGTACAGAAAAAACAGTTCAGTCGGTCCTAATGCCTGTGAATCGTACACCCATGCTTTAGGAATATTTGTTAAAAAACCCCTCAACGGAACAAAAGCCCTTCAGGCAATAATAGAATCAGGAGGCGTAGCAATTATGGTTAAAGATTCTGAAATTTTCACTGCAGAAAAAGAAATTGCAAGTCGTGAAGGTTTATTTGCTGAACCTTCCAGCTCTGCTACAATTGCAGCTCTAAAAAATTTAGTGGTTAATGGAGTTGTAAGAAATGATGAATCAGTAATCTGTTTGATTACAGGAAGCGGTTTGAAGGCAACTGATGTCCTTCAACAGTTAGTAAAGAAACGAAAAACTGCGAAAGTTGGTTCAGAATTAAGCACCAAAGAAAAAATTTTACGCATTTTAGCTAACCAAGATACATATGGTTACGATTTATGGAAAAAAATTGGAAAAACAATGACCCGTGCAGCCATTTATCAACATCTGAATGATTTGTCGAGCCGAGGAGCTCTTGTGTCGTATCAAATGGAGGGTCGAAAATATTTTCGCATCACAGAACGGGGGCAAAGGGCTTTGGTTGCTCTTGATGACTTGAAACTGTTACTTTGAAAGAAACTTTTAATAGTATAGTTATAACTACACTATTTTTGTGAATCCATTGGCTAAACAAAAAAAACCTATTACCCAAATTTCTGTGATGGCAGTAATGTCAGCCCTTGTTGCAGTTGGAACTTTAATAATCCGAATACCGAACCCAATGGGCGGATACTTTAATGTTGGAGACGTGATGATTTTTGTTGCAGCATTAACATTTAATCCAATAGTTGGAGGCGTAGCAGGAGGATTAGGCTCAGCAATAGCAGATATTATAGGATTTCCATTGTTTGCAATTCCAACATTAATAATCAAAGGAATAGAAGGACTGCTTGCAGGGTTAATATCAAACAAGAAAAATGTTTACAGGGACATTTTTGCAGTGATAGTCGCTGGAACAGAGATGGTTATCGGATATTTCTTGGTTGAAGTTTATCTTTGGGGTGTGGGTGCAGCCTTAGCAGAAGTTCCAGCAAATATTGCCCAAATTGCTGTTGGCGGACTGGTTGGAATTCCAATTGCTTTAGTTTTGCGCAGGCGATTACCCGAACTCCTTTAACTGAAACAAGCGTAAACGTTTTTTACTTAGCACATACAGTTCTTACTCTCAAAGCGTAAAATCCTAAGCGGACTGATAAAAAATGGTTGGCGACGGAGTGAGGGATCCAAAAAAGCTGAAAAGGGTTAAAGTTGTTTTTCGGCTGGACCCTTCATCTGTTAAAGAAGTTTTAACTGCCGAAGGCTTTGAAGTTGTGGATAAAAACCCCGATTTTGTTGTTTGTTACGGAGGGGATGGCACGGTATTGTTTGGAGAAAGAGAGTATCCGGGCGTTCCAAAACTGATTCTGAAAACTTCAAGGGTATGCAGACCTTACGATTATGATCCCAATAAATTGAGGGAATATTTGAAAAAAATCAAATCGGGCGATTATCAAATTTATACTGAAATGAAACTAGAGACAACAACTAAAGGCAAAAAACTTGTTGGCCTTAATGAAATTCAGATTCATCTCAAGTTGCCGATTTATGCAGTTCGCTTTTCATTTTCTGTTAATGGAAAAAAATATGATGAACTAATCGGCGATGGCGTGATCGTTTCGACCCCTTTTGGTTCAACTGGATACTACAAAGCAACTGGAGGAAAAATCTTTGAAAAAGGAATTGGAATTTCCTTTAATAATTTGCACAACAAAAAAGAGGCAAGTTTGGTTGTTCCAGAAGGTTCAGGAGTGAAATTAAAAGTCACTCGAGGACCTGCATGGCTACTTGCAGATAATAATGAAGAGTTTATCGAATTGGACGCTGGTGATTCTGTGGAAATCAAAAAATCAGAAAGTGTCGCAAATTTCATTTACTTTTTTTGACAATATTTTCTATTATCTGATGCTTTAAGTGCTAAAAATCGGTCACAGGGGATCTCGAATTTACGAGCTAGAAAACACTTTTAATATTTGTAGCACTGCACATCTGGTAAAATTCAGTTGGATGTTGTTGCTTGTTGTGTGCGCTTCTGCTTAAAGCTTTATATTTGTCGTTAGTCATTCAAGGTTTTAATCTGGTGTAGTGGATGAGCGGTGACCGCGAAATTCAATGCTAATTCTAAACTATCTTTGACCCCAAAATATGATCCACTTGAACTTGAAGCAAAGGTTCGTGCTTTTTGGGAAAAAAATCAAATCCCTAAAAAAATTGCTGAAACCCGAAAACAAAACAGCATAAAACAACTAGGCTACGTTGAAGGTCCCCCCACAATGAACGGGATACCCCATGTGGGACATGCCCGAGGACGGGTGATTAAAGATTTTCATTACCGCCTTAAAACCATGCAAAACTATTACGTCAGTTTCTGGGCAGGATGGGACACCCAAGGTCTCCCCGTAGAACTAGAAGTCGAAAAAACTCTGGGCGCGAAAAACAAAAAAGAACTTATCGCTCGAGTCGGAGAAGAAAAATTTGTGGAAGAATGCAAAAAAAGCATCATGAAATACCACAAAGAATGGGTTACCGCAGACAATATGCTGGGGTTGTTTATTGACCACGACAAAGCGTACTACACCCATGAGGACCGTTACATAGAACGGGAATGGCAATACCTCAAACGAGCATGGGAACAAAACCTCCTAGGAGAAGGTCAATATGTTGTTGCATATTGCCCCCATTGCCAGACTTCTCTTAGTAACGCAGAGGTAGGTTTAGGTTACAAAGAAGTAGAAGACCCTTCCATGCACTTCAAGTTCCGAGTAAAAGGAACACAAAACGAATATTTCATTGTCTGGACCACTATGCCTTTCACCATCGTAACTGATCTGATAATTGGCGTAAACCCCAATGAAGACTACGTCAAAGTCAAGGTTGATAACGAAACATGGATACTGGCAAAACAACGCGTTGAGCCAATCATGGAAATCCTAGAAATCGAAAATTATCAAATCATTGAAACCTTCAAAGGCAAAACTCTTGAAGGAATAAAATATGAATATCCTCTCGCAGACCTGATTCCTAGACAGGCAGAGTTAGACCAACATCCGTTAATTCACACCGTCGTAACTGAAGACTTTGTTGATGTAACCACTGCAACCGGAATTGTTCACCTTGCTCCCGCAAACGGTGAAGACGACAATGATGCAGCCCAAAAACGAGACCTGCCAACGTTTGTCCCTTTTGACGAACAAGCATTGTTCACCGAAGAAGCAGGCAAATTTGCTGGAAACTTTGTACGTAAAACAGACATCATGGTAGTAGAAGAATTAGAAAAACAAGGCTTGCTTCTTAAAATCGGAAAAGTAATACATGAATATCCTACCTGCTGGCGCAGCCATCACAAACTGATTTGGATGGCACGACGGGAATACTTCATTTGGTCAAACAAAATTAACGACAAAGTAATGCAGGCTGCAAAGAAAGTAAAATATTTCTATGAAAGCCCAAAAAACAGGTTCTTTGCTTTTCTTAAAGAAGGAAAACCTTGGTGTATCTCCCGAGACAGGGTCTGGGGCTCACCTTTGCCTATATGGGTCTGTGAAGAATGTGGCGAAAAAACTTTGGTGTCAACTAAACAAGAAATACGAGAAAAAGCCATTGACCTACCCTGCCAAGATTTTGAACTCCACAAACCCTGGATAGACCGAATCACCCTGAAATGTGAAAAATGTAACGGTAAAATGTTCAGGGAACCCTTCGTTTTGGATGTATGGCACAACAGCGGAGCTTCACCTTACGCACGATTCACTGACGAAGAATTCAACACGTTAGTTCCAACCAATTTTTTAACCGAAGCAGTAGACCAAACCCGAGGCTGGGCAAACTCTCTCCTGTTGGAAAATGTTATTCTAACTGGAAAACCTCAAGCCCCGTACGAAGAATTCTTGTTCCAAGGTTTCGTATTAGACGCCAAAGGCAGAAAAATGAGCAAAAGCCTAGGAAACGTTCTGGAAACCAAAAAACTGCTTCAAGAAAAATCCTCAGATATTACAAGATTTTATTTCCTTTGGAAATGTTCCCCTATCGATTCCATGAATTTTGACCTAAACGAACTAAGAAAAAGACCCTATCAAGTTCTTAGTACCCTGTATCACTTGCACAACTTTTTCATGCAAAACGCAGAATACGACCATTTCGACCCAACTATTCATACCCTACCTTGGGCGACAAACCAAAAACTTCTTACTGAACCCGACATGTGGCTTTTATCCAAAGTCCAAAAACTTGTCAGAAACTACACCAAAAAATCAGAAGAATGCGAATTCAATTTCGCCTTATCTGAACTCGAAGAATTTGTCGTCAACATCCTGAGCCGAGAATACGTTCCAATGGTCCGAAAAGACCTATGGAGCGACGAGCCTGAAACCCTCAATCGCAGACTTGCAGTTTACTCTACTCTTTGGCATACCCTAAAGACGCTGGTATTGCTGTTTAACCCAATCTGTCCGTTCCTCAGCGAAACATTGCATCAAGCAGTCTACAAAAAATTAGATTCTTCCCTTGCAAAAACCGTCAACCTAGAATATTGGCCAACCCCTGACACAAACCTTGAAAATGATGAACTAGAACAAGAATTTACCATTTTACAAGAAACTCTTCCTATCGTATATTCTGCCCGACAAAACGCCCAACTTAAACGCCGATGGCCCTTAGCAAAACTAACAATAGTTGCACCAAAAGATGTTCAAAAGGCAATATCTAAATTGGAAAGCCTGTTTTTGGAACTTGCAAACGTAAAAACCGTTGAATATGCTGATGAACTTCCTGAAGTTGACCCTGAATTATGGGCAACTGATTCTGAAGACCAAACACAGGTTCTGGTTTATAAAGTCCGAGACGACAAACTCGAAGGAGAAGGACTAATGCGAGACCTCGCCCGGCGCGTCCAAGCCCTCCGAAAAGACCTTGGATTCTCACCCACAGACATAGTTGATGCGGTGTACTTAGCAGAACTTGAACCCCGAAACGCTGAACTCTTGCAGCCTTTCATCGTTGAAATGGAAGAACTTGTTCGCACCAAAAAAATCACCCTTCACGACAATCATGAAAACTTAAACGCCGACTGGCACGAAGACAAACTAGACAAAAAGAAACTTTACCTTGCAGTTTTGTAATTTTTTTTGGACTTTGTTCATCCTATTTTCTGGAAGGTAAAAAATACATTACACGGCTGACTAGACTAACCATTGTAGAAACGATAACTCCAACTAAAACTATGCTGTGAACTATTTCCTGAGAAAAAAACAGCGTTAATCCAATTCCACCATACATGAGGCTGCCATAATATTTTCCGATGGGGTCATAACTTGTTTTTTTAAAGTAAATGCTGCTCAAAATGAATTGACCAAAAACTAAGCAAATCAATAAAACAATCCAGAATGGATAAATTCCTTTAATTACAAAAATAAGAAACATTACTGTCACAAAAAGAAAATCTGCAGTTACATCAAAGTAGGAACCCAACTGGGAAGCTGTTTCATACTTTTTTGCCCAGTATCCATCCAAAAAATCTGAAAACACTGCAAACAAAAACAACACATATGTTATTGAAGTTATTTCTTGGTTAAACGTGTAAACAAGAAAAGGTAACGCAATAATACGAAAAGACGTTATTGCCCACGGCAAATTACCTTTATTCAATTAGAATATCTCTTCCAGCTTGTTTTGCAAGCTCTAGGGGGTCACCTTCATTGGGTGCGCTAGTAAATAGCGACACAACATCCAAGACTGTTCCATGATGTTCGTCAACTATTTGTTGCATTGTCGCTTCAGCACCTCCATCACTGCCACCAGAAGTAACCAACAACACTGTGTCGATCCCATTTAATTCACCAATTCTTTCAACATGACGCTGAATAGTTGCACTTGGACCGTCAGCATAAACTGGGGAACCCAAAACCAACAAAGAATAACTTGACAAATCTGTTGGCGCCTGAGAACTCGCAGTGGTTATTTCCACTCGCCAACCATTTTCTACTAATCCATCTGCAAAAGCTTGAACCGTATCTTCCATGAACGACGACAAACCCGGATGAAAAATTATCAAAACCGATTCAGTCCCGTTAGCGTTCATGACCTCTAGGTCGCTGGTGTAATCACTGTTAATTTTAAAGAGAATAAATCCTAAAACCCCTGCTACAATTACGACAAAAGCTAAAATTGCAATAAGCAAAATTTGTTTCCATTTCTTTTGAGGCAAAAACTTCATTTTCGTTCCCCTAATTGAAAACTAGACGCTTAACTATATTAGTTTTTAGAACACAATAAAGTTACAGGCTGGAGAATTTGCAGTTGCCACAAAACATCAAGTTCGGCGTGTTTCTTCCGTTTTATGCTTTCAAAAATAAAATACAGCCTACAAACTTGTTTAACCAACTGAAAAGTGTTGTTTTAAATTGTGAGCAACTAGGCTACGATTCAATTTGGATAGACGACCACCTGATGTTAGGAACAGCTCCAATTCTTGAATGTTGGACTACCCTTTCAGCCCTTGCTGTTGTCACTAAAAAAATCAAATTAGGCACCATGGTGACCTGTAATTCTTTCAGAAACCCTGCTTTACTTGCTAAAATGGCTGCAACATTTGATGTCTTGTCTAACGGCAGACTAGAATTAGGCATCGGAGCAGGAGTCCAAAAAAACGAACATAACGCATACGGGTTCACGTTTTCGTCAAGCAAAGAAAGAATACAACGTTTGAATGAATCAGTGGAAATAATAAAGAAACTTTGGACCAAAGAACAGGCAAGCTATCAGGGAAAACATTACAAAATTAACAACGCCGTTTGTGAACCAAAACCCCAGCAGAAACCACATCCTCCTATAATCATTGGTGGAGGAGGCGAAAAACTAACCCTGAAAATAACGGCTCGTCTTGCTGACAGATATGATTGGGGGTATGTTCATTCTTTTGAAGAGTATGTGCATAAAATGCAGGTTCTTAAAAACCATTGTGCAGTTGTCGGCAGGAACATTGAAGAAATTGAAAAGTCATGTTGGCCTGTGGGGCAGATTTTTCTTGGTGCAACCAAAAGAGCTGCAAATAAACTAGTTTCCCAAATCTTGCCCATAGGAGTTCGTTTAGAAGAATTTACGCAAACAAGTTTTGTTGGCACCCCCGAAGATTTCATGGACTTGATAAAGCCGTATGTAAAGTTGGGTGTGACACAATTTATGCTATTTTTTGGTGACCTACCAGAAACTACTGGTTTGGAATTATTCGCTCAAAAAGTTATTCGAACATATTCAAGTCAGTTCAGTAGGTAAATTGGTTACATTGGAACAATTGAAAGTATGAACACACCAACTAATACGATGGCGCCAATTTTTCTGTTTGTTGTAATTTCTGACACATCATCCAAAGGTCCGGGATGTTTAGTTGAAGACAAAAACAAGGCTAAAACAGCCATTGTCCACCACCCTATTAATGCTAACAGAACGATGCCCATGTATGAGATGATTTTGTGGGTTTTATCGTTCATCACGCTTCGGGCAACATGACCCCCATCAAACATTCCTGATGGAACAAGATTAAGCATGGTTACGACCATGCCTACCCATCCTGCAAAAGCAACTGGATGTAACATTATTGCTTCTCCTGCACCATTAGGTTGAAAACCCATTAAGATAATTTGGAATAGCAAAGGAACAGGAAGGAGTGGTGTTTCAGGGTTCAATGGCCCATATGTGGACAGTTGTATTCCTATGATTGTTACTATTGTTGCAATGATGAAACCTGTTATTGGTCCTGTGAAACCAATGTCAAAAAGGGCATCCCTGTTTGGTGGAAGGGCTTTTTGTCTAATAACTGCTCCAAAAGTTCCAATGCCATATGGAAAAGGAATTCCAGGAATAAAATAAGGATAAGTGGCGTCTACTTCATGTTTGTCTGCAAGCAGTTTATGTCCCATTTCATGAGTGCCCAATATCACCATAATAGCAATAGTGAATAATATGGCTCCTGCAATGTCGCCACCTGCTAGAAAATATCCTGAAATAAGCAATGTGATTATGGTTGCGAAAAACAATCCAACATTTATTATGTTTCTGCTGGGGTTCACGTGAGGTTTTGCAACAACTCGCAAAATGACTCTTCCGTTGTTTTTTCTTAAAATGGGTATAAGTTTTAAAGAATCCAATCGGTTTACTAATCTCAGGAAAGCCCGTTTTGTTTCTTGGTTGTATTTAATGTAAAATGTGGGAATTCCATGTTCAACGTAACTGTCTTCTATGTCAAATTCTGGAATAACAATGTTTTGGATTTCTTCAAATGTGGGGAACTTAATAGAATCAGAAAAATCATTGTCAGAAAATGCACAGCACATTATAACCTTGTATTGAAAGATTCTAATACTATTAGAACCTTATGTAGAATAATGTAGCATTTTGATTTTTTAAGCGCACATCAAAAAATTGGCAGGATTTCATCTTCAAAAGTGATGAATAATGTTATTAACTCTTGAACATAATTTTTTCACTAGTCCGTAGGGTTTAAGGACTAGTTTGATTATCATGGCATGACTATTCGATGGATGGTGACTAGGATTAGCCCGGAAATTTCTGGAGTAGGATATGTCGAACAAATCAATAACAATCTTCTCGCCTTAACAGCAGAGGATCTGCGCCCACTATATGAAACCTTGAGAACCGCCGACTGCATCGTTTGTGGAGGCTCGGGAAGGTCTCTTTATTCTTTGAACATCGCTATGAGCCAAATAGCTATGATGAACGACCACAAAGTTGTAATCAGCAGAGAAGATGTAGGATTTCCGGGGCGTGGAATGTATGATGCAGCATCTGAACTTGAAAGACGCCACAACAAAATCGTTTTGCTAATCAACTCCGGAAGTGGCAAATCCGACGACCCCATGCATCTTGCTGAAGAACTGGAAAAATACTTGAAAGAAACAGGCAGTAAAAGCTTCAGCATGGGTTTGATAACTTCTAACCGCAATTCTGTGCTTGCAGATATTGTAAACAAATACGGCAACACTATTGAAGTAAAAGGTCGAATCAAACAACAAGTACCCTCAACTGATGACTATAGCCAAATCGGAATAATGGGGGACATGTTTGAATTAGGCAGCCTATTTTTGTTGCAGATGATGGCTGAAGCAATATCAGAAAACAGTCCAGTTGAACGTGTTTTAGAACTAATAAAAGAAGAAGCACCCATTTTAACAGAAATCACTGAAAATTCAGCAAATTGTGAAGCCACTAAAGTAGCTGTAGACTTTCTTGAACGAGGTAGCGACGTGTTTCTAGGTGGACGCGGAACTGCTGAAGAAGTAGCAAAGATGACTGCTGTGCGGCTGTTTCACCTAAAAAAGTTTCTGGGAGACAACGTTTACGTCGCCCGAGGTGTCAATACGCCTCATCCAAGAGCTGGAGACCTAGAAATTTTAATTTCTTACTCAGGACGGACTAAACCTGTTGTTGGCTGGTGTAAACGCTTCAAAGAGCTAGGAGGAACTGTTCTTTCTATCATTGGAACTGAAGATACCACATTAGAACAAAATTCTGACCTCACAATATTCCTAGGCGAAGCAGTTGAAAAGGGAAAGCCCCGACGTTTCTACATGCGAGCTGCATATGTTCTCAGCTGTTTGCCAATTCTATTGACTGCTCGGTTAAGCTCAAAAGGACTGATTATGCCGGAATACATCCTAAAATGGTATCATAGTGCAATAGAATAGAACAAAAAGGTGGTTACAGCAGGAAAAAATATCTGCTGTTTATATGCCTTTTTTCAGTATGCTTCCCTTGTGGGCAGACTGAACCATCTGAGAATAACGCGCCAAATAACCCGTTTTAACGTTGGGTTCTTTTGTGGTCCATGTTTTCGCTCTTTTTTCTAATTCTTCTTGGCTTAGTTTTACGCGTAGGGCTCTGTTAGGAACATCAATTTCAATTATATCCCCATCTTTGACTAAACCTATTGCTCCACCAACAGCAGCTTCAGGTGCCACATGCCCAATGCATGGTCCTCGAGTAGCGCCAGAAAACCGTCCATCAGTAATCAAAGCAACAGATTCACTCAAACCCATGCCTGCAATGCTCGCAGTGGGCGTAAGCATCTCTCGCATGCCCGGACCACCTTTTGGTCCCTCGTAGCGGATAACAACAACATCGCCCTGTTTGATTTTTTTGCTCAGTATTGCTTTCATTGCTGCTTCTTCAGAATCAAAGGTTTTAGCTGGACCACTGTGAATCATCATGTTCGCAGATATTCCAGCTGCTTTAACTACTGCCCCGTCAGCTGCCAAGTTTCCTGTTAGAACAGCTATTCCCCCTTCTTTGTGCACTGGATTATCTACTGGACGAATAACTTCTGTGTCAGTTACAACGACGTTTTTGATGTTTTCTTTTACAGGTTTTCCAGTTACCGTTTTCTGGTCGAGGTAAAGGGAAGCTTTGAGATTTTTCATTACTGCAGGGATTCCTCCTGCTTGGTCTAGTTGTTGCATGTCGTAGGGTCCGCTGGGGATCATGCTGCAGATGTGAGGAACTTGTTTGCTTAGTTTATCAAACATAGATAAAGGCAAGTCAACTCCTGCCTCGTTTGCGATAGCAGTTACATGCAAAACTGTGTTTGTTGAGCCCCCTAATGCCATGTCAACCATGATTGCATTCTTGAAAGCATTAGCTGTTAGGATGTCCTTTGGTTTGAGATCTTCTTTTATCATGCTGACAATGCGTTCTCCTGTTTCTTTGGCGATTCGCATTCTTTGTGCACTAACTGCAACTGGAGTAGCACTACCAGTTAACGACATGCCTAATGCTTCAGTTACGCAAGCCATAGTGTTTGCAGTAAACATTCCATTGCATGAGCCACAGGTAGGGCATGCAACATCTTCTAAACACTTCAATTCTGTTTCATCCATTTTGCCTGCAGCAACTTTACCTATTGCTTCAAACATAGAATCGGTTCCCACTTTTTTGCCCTTGTAGGTGCCCGACAGCATTGGACCTCCGGTTACCATTATTGCTGGAATGTTGAGTCTAGCTGCAGCCATTAACATGCCTGGAGTGATTTTGTCACAGGTGCTAATCAAAACTATGCCGTCAAACCTGTGGGCTTGAACCATAATTTCAACAGAATCTGCAATCAGTTCCCTTGAAGGCAAGGAATATCTCATTCCATTGTGACCCATGGCGATGCCGTCACAAACGCCTATGGTGTTGAATTCAAAAGGTACTCCACCTGCAGATATTATACCTGCTTTTACTGCGTCAGCAACCTGTTTTAGGTGAATGTGACCGGGAACAACATCTGTGAAGCTGTTTACAACTCCAATGAATGGTTTAGCAATATCTTTGTCTCCGAGCCCAAGAGCCTTCAATAAGGCGCGGTGAGGGGCTCGCTCAAAACCAACTTTTACTGCGTCGCTTCTCAACTATTAACCCTCGTAATTGATTAATCTAAGACTCTCTTATTCTGTTAAATGTTTTGACTTGCCTGAAGTTACTGTTTTTTATGTATAGAATATTTTCAGCTGCAGTTAAGTTTGATGTTTGAACTTTTTTAAACAAACACACCCTATCTTTTAATGTGTGAAAATTTGTTTTCAGAAAAAATTAAGGAAATCAAATCTGACAGGTCCAGTGGAGCCAGTCAAATTTCCCGAAACGCCGTGGTTATTCTTAAGTTATTTGCTCAAACGAGTAAAACCAGTAACAACAAAATTTTTGTCAACCAGTTCACTGAAATTGGGCAGCAACTTTTGGAGACCAGAGCAAATATGGCGCCGGTCCAAAATTTGGTTGCCCAAATTGTTTATGCCGTTAATTCTTTGAAAGATCATGAGATAGGTTTTGTACGAAACTTTGTAATAACCAAAATCGATGAATTATGCAGACAATCTGAATCTGCAGTTAAAGAATCGGCTATATATGCTGCTGATTTACTTGCTGACTTAGATTGTGTTTCAACTTGTAGTTATAGTTCGACAATCTGTGAAACCATTAAATTAGCAAAAAATCAGGGAAAAATTTTCAAAGTTTTTGTTGCAGAGTCAAGAAGCCCTGACGACCAATTTCGCTATGGCAAGGATTTAGCAACTTTTCTTGAATCAATAAATGTTCCTGTGCAAGTTTTTCCAGATGACAAACTATCAGATTATGTTCCAAACTCAAATTGTGTCATTGTTGGTGCTGATAGCATTCTTAGCGATGGCTCGATTATTAATGGGACACCAACTTGTGAAATGGCAGTTAACGCAAAGGAATCTGGAGTGCCGTTTTATTCTATTTGTGAAACCGCAAAGGTAAACACATTAAGTTATCTTGGCAACAAAGTTGAAGTTAAACAAGGATTTGATATTGTTCCTTTTAGCTTGTTGACTGGTTTAATTACTGAAAACGGAATCTTGAGCACTAAAAACATAATTGAGTTAATGAAAGAAAAAGCACGATATTTTGAAGTGTTTTCCTTTCAGGACCGATTGTGAACAAAAGAAGATTTTATTTCCTTCCATTGTTGAGTTACTTGTTTTGCAGAATATAAAAAACATAACCATAGTAATCCGAATATTTTCGGAACATTTCAATTTCTGTTTCTTCGCAATTTATGTGTTCCATGACTTCTTTGTTGTCTTTGTATTTTGTTTTCAAAGCAGGAAGCTTTGCTTCTATCCAATTGTAATAATTGTCCCACCAACTCTTTTGGGGCAAAACAAACGAGTTAACTATGTCGTATCCAATTCGTTTGGCAACCTCTAGGTTGTCTTCTACCGTTTTAATTGCAGGATACAACATATCCATAAATTCTACAATTTCTTCGGGCAAATCAGGTTGGAACCAGGACATCTCTGAAACAACAACATATCCCTTTGGAGACAACAAACGCTTCCATTCTCGTAATCCTTTTTCAAATCCAATTATGTAAATTGCGCCTTCTGACCAAACTAGGTCAAAACTTTCGTTTTCAAAGTTAAGATTTAACATGTCCCCGTTTATTGTATCAATCTTATCGTCTAGTCCCTCTTTTTTTGCGTTTGCTTTGAGTTGTTCCAAAAACGGTTGATAGAAATCTAATGCAACAATTTTTCCCTCACTCAATTTGGCTAATTGAATTGTTTGCATTCCCGGACCACATGCAATGTCGATTATATGTGGGTTTTTTGGCAAGTCTTGGAGCATTTGGAATGCTTTTTTTGTTGATTCGTTGTCTCCGGGTCCTTCTCGAGGGAGATTGCTGTGGATTTCCCAGAAAACTTGTGGCAATTCTCCTGTCATTTTGATAACCTCGATGGTTAAGATAATGTTGAAGCTGAAGCAATTTAGTTTTTTTGTTCTTTTTTAGCATTAATGAAACGGTTGTGGATGTAAAAAAATTTTCAGACATAGAAAAACTTTTATATTTTCGGCTAAGTTCTTGAAAAGTAACGAGGAATGTATCGTGAGGGATCATTGGGTTCTCGAGGGACAAAAAATGGGGGATCGCTTTATCCACTAAATTCCCCAAGTCGATAAGAGTTTTTGATACAACCCTCAGAGACGGCGAACAAACCCCTGGAGTTTCCTTAACTCCTGAAAAAAAACTTCGAATTGCTGAAAGCTTAGATAAACTAGGTGTAGATGCAATGGAAGCAGGTTTCGCCGCAGTATCTGAAGGCGAAACAGAATCAATAAAACTCATTGCCGACGCTGGACTTCACGCAGACGTCTATAGCATGGCTAGGGGCGTAACAAAGGACATCGACGCCGTCCTAAAAACTGGCGCAGTTGGAGTGCATTTGGTCATTCCTTCCTCTGATTTACATATTCAATGCAAGTTGAAAAAGAGCAGAGAAGATGTCCTGAAACTCACTGAAGAAACTACACAGTATGCTAAAGACCATGGTTTGGCTGTTGAACTTTCGGCAGAAGATGCAACAAGAACTGATTTTCCGTTTCTAATTAAAATGTTTAAGGCAGGAGTAAATGCAGGTGCAGACCGTTTATGTCCCTGTGACACAGTTGGGGTTCTAATACCTGAAATAACCACTAAAATGTTTTCTGAACTGAAGAAAAAGTTTCCAACAGTCCCTTTAAGTGTCCATTGCCATAACGATTTTGGGTTAGCCGTAGCAAATTCGATACTTGCTCTACAGTGTGGAGCAGAACAAGCCCACGTAACAATGAATGGTATGGGTGAGCGGGCAGGTAATGCTTCTTTGGAAGAGCTGGTGGTGGTTCTAAAAACCTGTTATGAACGAGATTTAGCAATTAAACCTGAACTGATCTATGAAACTTCTCTTCTGGTTTCACGAATAACCGATTTTCCTTTGCAACCTAACAAAGCAATCGTGGGTGAGAATGCCTTTGTTCACGAGTCAGGAATGCACACTCATGGAATATTAGCCAATCCGTTAACTTACGAGCCTTTCAACCCTGCGTTGATTGGGCGCACAAGAAGAATCGCGTTAGGTAAACATTCGGGTTCCGCTGGAATCCGAGCGTCCCTGACTGAAATGGGTCTTAAACCTACAGATGAAGAACTTAAAGAAATCTTTGAACGGGTAAAAAATCTGGGTGACAAAGGTAAACGTATTGCTGATGCTGATTTGCAGGCAATCGCTGAAATTGTTATGGGCTTGCCTAAGGTTCGTCCAATAAAACTTGAAGAAATTACAGTTCTCACAGGTAACCGGGTTACTTCAACTGCTTCTGTTAGGTTAAACCTGAATGGCAATATGCTTACTGAAGCTGCCATTGGTGTAGGTCCAGTAGATGCTGCCATTACTGCAATAAAGAAGGCAGTTGGTATTGTTGAACCGATACAGTTGGATAACTATTCTGTAAAAGCTATCACTGGCGGAACCAACGCCATGACTGAAGTATCGGTTAGCCTCAGTAAGGGCGACCGAAAATCCACTGCAGTAGGAGTTAACGAGGATATAGTAATAGCCAGTGTTGAGGCAATGCTAAGTGGCATGAATGTTTTGATGACTGATTATAGCAAAAATGGTAAGGAGTCTTGAAAATGGCAAAAATGACTGGAGCACAAGCTCTCTTAGAATCGTTGAAACGAGAAAAAGTAGAAGTAATGTTTGGCATATCTGGAGGAGCTCTTCTGCCAATTCATGATGTCTTATGTGACTCAGAAATTCGTCACATCCTTGCTCGTCATGAACAAGGGGCAGCACACATGGCAGACGGTTACGCTCGAGCAAGCGGCACAGCAGGAGTCTGCATGGCTACTTCAGGTCCTGGAGCAACAAACATTGTCACTGGACTTGCTAATGCCTACTTGGATTCTTCACCTGTTATTGCACTTACAGGACAGGTGCCCACTTACTCTGCCAACACTTCATATATGATTGGACGGGATGCCTTCCAAGAAGCAGACATTATTGGAATAACTACTCCAATTACCAAGTATAACGTTCAAGTGAAACATGCTTCCGAGATTCCTAACGCGGTGAAAAGTGCATTCTACATTGCTACAACAGGAAGACCTGGACCCGCATTGGTTGACCTGCCTAAAGACACTCAAACAGTAAAAGCTGAAATGGATTTTTCAGACAACGTACAGATTCGAGGCTACAAACCCAACACTGATCCTCATCCACTTCAAATTAAAAAAGCAGTTAACCTGCTTCTCAATGCAGAACGTCCAATGGTACTTGCAGGTGGAGGAGTAAACCTTTCTGGGGCATCACCAGAACTATTGCAGATTGCAGAATTATTGATGATGCCTGTTGCGACAACCTTCATGGGAAAGAGTTGTTTCCCTGAGAATCATCCTTTGTCTATGGGAAACATAGGCATGCATGGAACCATGCTGGCAAACAAAATGATTTTAGAAGCCGATGTTTTGTTGGCTGTTGGAACAAGATTCCAAGACCGAAGCACCGGAACACTGAATGGTTTTTGTCCAGACGCAAAGATAATTCACATTGATGTTGATGCTGCTGAAATTGGAAAAAACGTTGACGTTGAAGTACCCATTGTTGGTGATGCAAAACCAACACTTACCATGATTAATCAACGGTTAGTCAAAAAAGTCAAAAAACAAAAAAACGGTCCATGGGTGAAACAGGTCCAAGCAGCAAAAGAAAAATATCTAAGTGAGCTAGACCTTGGCAGCGGTGATTTAACCTCACCTAAACTACTAAAAGAGCTTCGTAGACTTCTTCCCGAACAAGCTATCATCGCTACTGAAGTAGGTCAAAATCAGATGTGGGCTGCTCTTCATTTCCAGACAATTAAACCTAGAACATTCATTAGTTCTGGTGGATTGGGAACCATGGGTTTTGGTTTTCCTGCTGCTATTGGCGCCAAAGTAGCATGTCCCGAGTGTCCAGTTGTAGACATTGCTGGCGATGGAAGCTTCCGAATGACTGAACAAGAACTTGGAACTTCAGTTACAGAAGACATACCGGTAATAGTAATAGTGCTTAACAACTCAATGCTGGGCATGGTAGCTCAATGGCAACGTTTGTTCTATCAGAAGCGTTATGCTGCAGTAAAATTGGGCAATGTCCCAGATTTTGCAAAACTTGCTCAAGCTTATGGCGCTGAAGGTGTTCATATTGAGTCATTAACGGAGTTTTCTGCTGTGATAAAAAACGCTTTAAAGACTGAAGTGACCACTGTCATTGATGTTCCTATTTCCCCGGATGATGATGTGTTTCCGATGGTTCCGCCAGGTAAAGGATTGAAAGATACGGTTGGGGGGTTGTAAAATGGATCAAAAATATGTGCATATAATTTCTACTATCGTTGAGCATAAGCCAGGGGTTCTTTATACGGTTTCAAACCTGTTTAGGCGCCGAGGATTTAACATTGATAGCATTTCAGTTGGACCTACCGAAGAATCTGGAATAGCTCGAATGACCATAATGGTAACTGGTGATAACCGAACTATAGAGCAAGTAATCAAGCAGCTAAACAAGCTCATAGATGTGCTTAAAGTTACACGGTTAGACCCTGAAAACATTGTAACTCGAGAATTAGCGTTAATCAAAGTAACTGCGACAAGCACCAAAGCTCGGTCAGACATAATCAATTATGCAGACATTTTCAGGGCACGCGTAGTTGACGTATGTACTGAATCATTGATGATGGAAATCACCGGAACATCAGATAAGATAGATGCCTTCATCACTCTGATGAAGCCCTTTGGCGTAAAAGAAGTAGCTAGAACTGGGATAACATCCCTTTCAAGAGGTCCAAAATCAGTCAAAATTGATGAATAATCAGTTTAGATTTTTTTTCTTTTCTATTTTTGTTTGCAATATTCTTGTTTTGGCAATATTTTCAGGTCCAGAGGACTCTATTTATAGAAAATTTGGGAACAGGTTCTAGTGTGGAATGTGACTAGAATGAGAAGTTCCTTTGATATAATAGCTGAAATTTTGAATGTAGCTAAAAATGGCGCAAAAAAGACCCGAATAATGTATTCCTGTGGTCTTAGTTACCTGTTTGTTCAAAAATATTTGGATTTGCTATTGCAAACAGGGCTCTTAAGTTTAGGGACTTCTTATCAAACAACTGAAAAAGGCATGGGATTTCTTCACAAATACCAAAAAATGGATTTGCTGTTAAACACTAGATGTTAAGGTTGAAACTGGAAAAGGTTTTATGTGTTCCTTACAATGGTTTCAACTATGGTATCTCGAATATTTACTGAAGAAGAGCGACAACTCTTAGAAGCCCATCTTATCAACTCCAAAGTAGATAAAGAAAAAATTGATAATGTTCTTGAACAAATCAAGAACGAAAAAGGGTTATTTGATGATGTCTTTCTTTATCTCCAAGTAAAGAAAACAGTATCAACCTAAAAATTGGCTATAAGAGCTAATTAACAAAAATTTCGTTCCTGCAACAGGACTCATTTTTGTTATCCTTTGCTTTTCAAGAAAAAAGTCTGTTTTTAGCGTCTGGGGTATCTGCTTCGCATCCAGAAGTATTGCATTCCTAGGCCTACTCCCAGAAGGATTGATGCTGTTCTAATTTGTCCGGTGGCAATTAAATACACCATGCCTGCTAAGCAAATTATCAGTGGAGAGTACTTCTTGAATAATCCTTGCAGTTGGTCGCTGTCCAATGTGTTTTCCTCTTTGTTTAGACGGGGTTGGTGTTATTGGTATTTTACTGTTCCTCTTGTTTTTGAAAACTGAAACCTATTTAAGCTATGACATACGTCATATTTAGTGGGGGAATTAAATTCGCCAGACAAAAAACTTGTTGTTACTTACGTTTCTATTTTTTTAATTATTGCAGTTGTGCTTATTGGAATAATGGTCTCGGTGATTTCTAATCCTTTACAGCCAAACGTAGATTATGTGGAAGTCCGAGAATATGAAGGGCAAGATCTTTCATCAATCAATTCTTTTCGAGAAAACTCCATTAAAGGCCCTCAGCATGTGAACAACCAAACTTACCTGTTAGCCCTAAGGGGGTTAGTTGATAATCCAAAAAATTTCACGTATGATGAAGTTGTTAATGGTTATCCAATTCATAAGAAAGTTGTTACCCTGCATTGTGTGGAAGGCTGGAAAGTAACAATTCTTTGGGAAGGAATCCAGCTTAAAGATTTGTTTGCAGATGCCCAAGTTGATTCATCAGCCAACACTGTGATATTTTATGCATATGACGGGTATTCAACAGCTTTGCCCCTGGATTACATTATCGATAACGACATAATGATTGCTTACAAAATGAATAATGTTACTCTTCCATCCGAACGGGGTTATCCTTTTCAGTTAGTGGCAGAAAGCAAACTAGGTTACAAATGGATAAAATGGATAACCGCCATTGAACTATCTGCTGACAAAGATTACCTGGGCTTCTGGGAAAGTTACGGATATCCTAACGAAGCAAACCTGCGATAAACTATTTTTCAAGTTGCTCAAATTATAGAATTATCAATTTATGACGTATTGGACATTTTTTACCGAATAAATAACTGTTAAATTAAATGTTGTCGAAGCAACAAAAAAGGTCAACCTACAATTTTCTGATTAGATCATAAATTGGTTTAACACGTCCTTTGAAGAACCTTCAACCCAGGATATTTAAAAAAATAATATTTTTGAAAATAAGTCCGTATATAATCAAGATAATTAATATTCATAGCAAGTTGACAACCCAAATCTAAACTAAACAATTTTTAAAATTAAACTCAAGTTTGAAGAGTTGAACCATTGGAGTTTTCTTTGCAAGTTTAAGGTCATCAAAAACTGTCTATTGACTGATTAGGATTTTCTAAAACAATTCATTTATTGTTGCCAGTATTCGGGTTTGTTTAGTTCGTCGCAAAATGTTATTTTACCTGAGTTGGAGTTGATTTTTCCGTTTTGTAGTTCTTTGACCATCCATGCGGATTGGTCTTTTTCCTGGAGTGGATAGGGGGTTTGAAATCCTTGTTTTCCTGCAGGGGTAAATCCGTGTTTAGTGTAATAGTTAGGGTGTCCTAGTACAAAGACTAAATCGTTGCCAGTTTTTGATATTTGTTGCAGTCCTTTTTTTATTAGTTCGGTGCCGATTCTTTGTCTTTGGTAATCCGTCAATACTGCCAGAGCTGACAAAAACGAAATCTGCAAATTGTTGGGGTTTGGAGTAAGGTGGGCCTTAGTAAATAGTAAATGTCCTACTGGTTTGTCGTCAACAAACGCTAATAGGGATAGCAAGGGCTTTGCCGTGGGGTCTACTAAAAGGGCGTTTACGTATGCTTCTTCTTTGACCAAAACATCTGAGTTAGTTGCCTTGAAGGCTTCACGAACGATATATAATACGTCAGGCAGGTCTGCGTTGTTAGCATCTCGGATAATCAATTTTGGCACCTTTGTTGTTCTTTGTCCAATGTAAGCTTTTTGTTGGGTTTATCGTTTTGGGTTGTAGCTACACCATGGGTCTTCTGCAAATAGGCTTTGTTTTAGGGTATTAAACTTGTTTGATTGCTGCTTTACTGTTAAGGTATTGTCGTATAAGCCTGCTGCTCGGGCTCTGCATCCCCCGCATATAATGCGGTATTCACATTTTCCGCATTTGCCATTAAGATGATGTTCATAATTTCTGAGGGCTTTTAATATTTCAGAGCCATACCAAATGTAATTGAAGGCAGCATCTTTGACGTTGCCAACACTAACGGGCAGATATGGACAGGGAGTTACTGACCCGTCAGGAGTGATTCTGCAATAGCTGATTCCAGCAATGCATCCGCGGCTGTAACGTAGATTTTTGATGTTCATCTGTTTGGCGATTCGCATAAACTGAGGAGCACAAGTAGGCTTAACATTCAACTGATGCACAGAATTCCATTGAAAAACATAATTTAGTACCCCCTCGTAAATTTCAGGGGTCACATCTTTGATGTTTTTGCCACGACCCGTGGAAACTAAAAAGAAAAGATGAGCGTTTTTTACACCGTAACTTTCAGCCATAGAAAAAATGTTTTCCAAGTTTTCAAAATTTTGTTGAGCAACAGTTACGTTAAACTGCACATTCAAACCGTTACGCAAACACGCTTTGATTCCTTCCATTGTTTTTTGCCAGGCGCCTTTGACGCCTCGGAATTGGTCATGAAACTTGGGAGAATCCGAGTCAACACTTACAGCAACAGTTCTAACGCCAGAATGAACTAGCTGTTTAGCAACATCATCAGTGATTAAAGTGCCATTAGTACCCATGGTTACTATTAGACCCTTTTTTGTCCCATAATTTGCCAACTCAAAAATGTCATCCCGAAGCAAAGGTTCTCCTCCACTCAGAACAAGAATTGGTTTACTCAATTCACTAATTTGATCAATGAGCACTTTTCCTTGTTCCGTATTCAATTCGTTGAAACTGTTTTCTTTGTTAGCATCTACATAGCAGTGACTACACTTGAGATTGCATCGAAAAGTTGTATTCCAAGAAATAATACGAGGTACACAACTAAACATCATGTTTTTCTCCTAGTTTGATGACCTCTTTGTTGGAGTACGGTATAAACAAGTGAAATCTTCTTCAAAGATGTCCCCAGTGCTCATTTTAGCTTTAGCTCGGCAACCGCCACATAACAGTTTGTAGTCACAAGAACCACAGATTCCCTTCAACTGGGTTTTCTTGGCAATGGACTGTATTTCTGGACCAAGGGCAATTTTGCGTATGTCGTCTTTGAGTATATTCCCAACCGAAAAATTTTGCATAAAAATACAAGGCAAAATATCCCCTCGGGCAGAAATTCCTAACGAACCTTCACCAATTGGACATGCACTCAAGGAACTTAACCTATCAAATGCATGAGTAACATCCCAACCTTTTTTCTTAAAGTGCTCAATAGCAAGAGGGGAAATGGAAGGACAAGCCCCCATATCGACTTCTGCGCCTTGTTCAAGCTCAACTTTGTTAAACAAGAAATCAGTCAGTTCTAACCATTGGTCACGAGAAATTCTCCAGTCACGGCCATCATGGGCTCGGCCAGTTTCCACAAGGTCGCAAAGATAAAAGGATTTTACTCCAAGTTCTGAGCCTTTTTGAAAAATGTATGGAATATGCTCGTATGTGTACTTGTTTACCACTGTTTTGAAACAGAAATTGATTCCTTCGTCAATGCAGGATTTGGCGTTTTCCATAAGTTTGTTGAAACTTCCAGGCAGACCAACTATGTCATCATGAACAGAAGGGGGACCATAAACTGAAACTGCAATATAATGCACGTTATGTTTTCTGAGTTTTTTTGCTGCTTGCTTGTTTATTAACAAGCCGTTACTGCTCAAAACGGTCATGATGTCGTAATCTTTGCACAGTTGTATCAAATCAAAAATGTCATCCCGCAGTAAGGGTTCCCCGCCAGTCATAAACAATAAAGGGATACCCATGTCACCAATGTTTGAAATCAAGTCAGTTGCTTGTTTTATATTGAGCTCTTCGTGTTTGTTGCTTGGTTCGCCAATATAGCAGTGCTTGCATTTTAAGTCACATTGGTAGGTTACATTCCACAATATGGAACTTATGCCGTAACTGTTGAAAGCTTGTCTGCAACGCTTTTCTACATCAGACATTTTTTTCTCTTTAAACAATGAACGTAAATGAACCATTTTTCAATCACCACGGAAGAAGGGGTTTAATTCTTTTAAAGAGGAACTTAGTTGTTACAAAAGCTGCAATTACAGTTGAAACTACGGCTACTCCTATTGAAAACATCACCAAAGAAACAGGAGGATCAGGCACAAGCTGCAAGAATTTTATGAGGATATAATAGTGGGTTAAGCCGGTTACTAAACTGCCTGCAGTCATGGCAATTGTTACCTTGTAAGGAGAAGGATTATCGGAACCGTTGAAAGTTTTCATTCCACGCAACAGTAAGTCTGTTGTGATTCCACGCATAAACCAAGAGATTAAAATAAAAAAACCCAAGGCCGAAGTGAAAGAGTAAATAAATCCTGCAATTAACGTGATGGATACCGCAGAGCCATACTTACCAAGTGCTAAAACACCCAACGTAAAAACAATAGCAAAAACTGCCTGCCCCGTATGGTGCATGTTACTAGAAAATTTGGATATAATCACCAACAAAACAGCAAAAGTTACCATCAAACAAAGCTGAGTTGTTTTATTATAACTATATATTGAATTGCCTCCATTCATTTTATCAACCACATGAATGGACATAACGAAACTCGCAAATAGTATAAAACAATTTTGCTAACTTAGAAAAAGTTATCATAAAAATTCACGAAATTCGCAAAAAATAGGATGAAATTTACAGTAAAACCTGCAAAACACAACCATAACCCCATATTATAAACGATTCCAAAAAGAAAACAAAGATTTTGAAGAAACTGCCTAAACTGCAAACGCTACAGGTTACTTGTACCAATCCAGACTTTGTTCAATGTAAAGTATGAAACTATCAAAAAACTGTTTAATGTCATCTGTCAAACTGGTTTTGTTAAGCTCAGTTTTTGCAACTTGAGCATGTTCTCTTGAAATATGTTTTGCCATGTCGAGAGCTCCACTTTCGCGTATTATTTGTCTTGCTAGGTCTTTTTCTCCAAAACTAAGAAACTGTTTACCCATAAGACACTTCAAACCCTCAGCGCGGGCAACATCTTTAGAATTTAAAGCCAATACTACATGCAAGGGCTTTTTGTTTTTAGAAATATCCAAACAGGAAGATTTACCGTATTCTTCTTTTTCAGCAAAAGTATCGATGATATCATCTTGAATGTCAAAAGAAAAGCCCATGTGCGCTGCAGCTTCGGCCAAGATGCTGAAATCGGTTTCAGGAGCCTTTGCTAGTATAGCTCCAGTAACCAAAGTAACCTTAAACAAGGAAGCAGCCCGCTTACTTGCCATTACATTCCATTCTTCTTCAGTTACGGCTTTTTGTTCAAACAATAAATCAAGAATCTGACTCTCATTAACTGCGCGATAACCCTCTGAAGTCAAACAAAGTACACGGTTGGTTGATTCTTCGCTGAAATTTGACTCCATAATCGCCCGCACAGCCAAAGCATAAGCAATGTTCGCAGCAAAAACTGCCGTGTCTTCCCCAAAACGCACATCATACGGAGCGTAACGGTTAGTAAACCCAATATGCAGGGTTTCCCGCCCTCGCCTTTGCTCGTCCATGTCCACGAGATCGTCATGAATCAAAATCGCATGACGATAAAGCTCAACCCCCACGCAAACTTTCAAGATTTTTTCGTCAACTTCGCCGGTGTAACCCTTGTAAACCAACAAAGTACTACAAGAAGCCAACCGCTTGCCCTTACGCAAAACAAAATCCGCAATATCCCGATATACTTCACCAACAAAAGGATGATACTCTGTTGCCTCTTTGATTGCCTCATTAAGAAAGGCCTTGAGACGGTCTTCGATAACTGCACCGTAGTGGTCTAGTGTTTCTTCCCAATTCATCTAAAACAACTCGCTAAGATTGAACACCCGTTTTCTTGTTGTGGCGTTTGTGCAGTTCCTCAAAAATACTGTTCAAACTGTAACCGTTCTGAGCTAAAACCACTAACATATGGAAAAACACATCCGCTGATTCCAGAGTAACCTCGTTTGCGTCTCCAGATTTTACTGCTAAAATGAATTCTATTGCTTCTTCTCCGACTTTTTGCAGGGCTTTGTCTTGACCTTTAAAAGTCAAACGAGAAACATAGGAATCTTCACTAGGGTTACGGATACGCTCCTGAACTATCGCAAAGAGACGTTCGAGCATCCTTGAATCAACTGCAGTAAATTCCTTTTCTGGTTTTATTGGTCTGTAGAAACAGGTTTCCTCACCCGTGTGACAAACTACCCCAACTTGTTGAACCTTGAATAATATGGCGTCGTTGTCGCAATCCAAAAACGCGTTTTCAACTATCGAGTAGTGTTTAGATTCTTCCCCTTTCATCCAAATTCTGCCTTTTGTTCGGCTCCAGTAATGCATCTTTCCTGAAGTCAACGTTAACCGCAGGGCTTCTTTGTTCATGAAGGCTTGCATCAACAAACGATCATCAGATGCATCCTGAACTATAGCAGGAACAAGCCCGTTTCCTTTCTCAAAATCTATTTTATCAATAAACGCGTTGATTTCGTCTTCAGTTAGTTTTAGTGCCATTTTTTTGTTCACCTCAAATTACAATAAACGCATGGGCACTCCTTTTTCAGCAAGGTACTTCTTAACGTCTCCCACACTGTACTGACCCCTATGAAAAATCGAGGCCGCCAACGCAGCATCCGCTTCACCCACTGTCAAAACATCAAGAATGTGTTCAACATTACCTGCACCTCCACTGGCAATCACAGGCAAATTAGTTGCCCGACTCAGGGCACGGGTTAATTCAAGATCGTAACCTGTTTGCACCCCGTCACAGTCCATACTAGTAGGCAAAAGCTCTCCTGCCCCCAAATCTTTGACCTGTTTCGCCCATTTAATGGCATCAATTCCCGTGGGTTTTCGTCCTCCCATCAAATAGATTTCCCACCAGCATTTGCCGTTTGCAGTGTCTACAACAGTTTTGTCAGGCAGATCACAGTCCACGTAAACTCGTTTTGCGTCAATGGCAACTACAATGCATTGGCTACCAAAAACGGAAGCAGACTCTTCAACCAAACATGGATTATTAACTGCTGCAGTATTCACAGAGACCTTGTCGGCTCCACTGGATAAGGCATTTTGAATATCAGCAATGTTACGAATTCCCCCACCTACAGTAAAAGGAATAGAAATCATGTCCGCAGTCCGTTTAACTACTTCCAAGGTGGTGTCCCGATTCTCATGAGACGCAGTAATATCCAAAAAAACTACTTCATCGGCTCCTTGTTCTTCGTAAGCTGCAGCAAGCTCAGCAGGGTCGCCTTCAACTTTCAAGTTAACAAACTGAACACCTTTGACTACTTGCCCGTTCATAACATCCAAACACGGAACAATACGTTTAGCTAACAATTTTTCAATGCCTCCAAAGCCTCTTTAACAGTAAATTTTTTCTCATAAATAGCAGTTCCAACAATAACTCCCCACACTCCGGACTTACATAAATCAACCAAATCATTTAACTTGGCAACTCCACCAGAAGCAACAACAGGAACAGAAACTGAATTCATCAATTCCACAGTTTTTTTGATTCGTGGACCCTCAAGGGTACCATCCACACTAATGGGAGTAAAAATCAACGCTCCAACATTCATCGCATCAAACAATCTGGCAAGCTCTAAACAGTCCATTTCAGACTTGTTTTTCCAGCCATGAACTGCAACCTTACCGTCTTTTTCATCAATAGCCACAGCTACATGCTCAGAACCAAAACGAGAAATAGCCTCCTTCACCAAGGAGGGGTCATTAACTGCTACAGTTCCAAAAATAACCCGGTAAGCTCCCAACGTAAGCAACTCTTCAGCCTTTTCTAAACTACGAATTCCGCCCCCAACTTCTGCTTTTACGTTTATATTTTCTAGAATTCGATTAATTGCAGAAACGTTATCTCCAGAACCTAAAGCTGCATCCAAATCAACCAAATGAATCAGTTCTGCTCCGTCACGTTCCAGAACCTGAGCTGCTTGCAAAGGGTCCTCGTAATATACTTTATTTTTTGCAGGATCGCCTCGAAAAAGTCGGACACATTTTCCGCCCATTATGTCTACCGCAGGAATAACTATCAAGTTGATTACCTCGTTACCAGATTTACAAAATTTTTCAGCATAATTAAGCCTGTTTTGCTGCTTTTTTCAGGGTGAAACTGAGTTGCAAACAAGTTTTTTTGAGCAACCATGGACGCAAACTTCACTCCATAATCTGTGGTGGTCACCACAACGTCCAATTCAGCAGGCTTAGGATAAAAAGAGTGAACAAAATACACGTAAGAACCATCCTTGACGTCATCAAGTAATGGGTGAGGTTTTTGAATATTTATGGTGTTCCAGCCCATCTGAGGCGTTTTTACTGTGTTGGGTAATTTGATTACTTCACCCGAAATGAAATCCAATCCCTTAATTGAGCCCCCTTCATGGCTACGGGTGAAAAGAAGCTGTAATCCTAAGCAAATTCCAAAAATTGGGGTGCCGTTGTTCATGGTTTCTGCTACTACATCAGCTATGTGAGCCATGTTTTTCACTGCTGGAGTAAAGGCTCCAACACCTGGAAGAACAATAGCGTCAGCGTTACGCAAAGCATTAGAATTGTGGGTAATTTGGACTTGAGCCCCTGATTTTTCTAAGCCTTTAGTGATGCTTCGCAGGTTTCCTACGCCATAATTCACGACTGCTATTTGCGGAATGTCACAAAACCCCCTTGGCGCTGGGAACTTGGTCGCCGATTCTTGGTTCAACCGTGAAAGCTTCACGCAAGGCGAGAGCCAGAGCTTTCATTGCGGCTTCTACTTTGTGGTGTTCGTTACTGCCATACAAGACTGTCACGTGAATGTTAGCTTTGGCAGCCTGAGCAAGGGATTCAAAAAAGTGTTCCATGTCTTCTGTTTTTAGGTCTTCAATCTGGGACTGTAAAAGGCGCAGGTTACGAATACAGTAGGGTCTGCCAGCTAAGTCAACTGTAGCACGGGCAAGGGATTCATCCATGGGAACATAAGCTGAGCCGAAGCGTTTGATGCCTTTGCCTTGGTTTGTGGCTTTGTTTAGGGCTTCTCCTAAAACGAGGGCAACATCTTCTGCCACGTGATGGGTCAAGTCCCCTGTTGCGTTTATTTGTAAATCGAAAAGCCCGTGCTTTGCTAAGGTAAGGAGCATATGGTCAAGGAATTTGATGCCTGTTTTTATTTTGGCGTTTCCTTTTCCGTCAACGTTCAGTTCTAGTGTTATGTCTACTTCTTTGGTTTTTCTTTTGGCGTGTACTTTTCTCATTTTGATTTTCCCCTTAAACATGCAAACAAATATGGAATATCATTCACGTCAGTTAATACTGCGTCAGCTCCATGCTTACTGTATTCAGTAAAAAGCTTATTTGAATCCTCTGATGAAGAAATAACCCCCAAAAACAACAACCCATCCATACCTTTCCCTTTAGCATTCTCTACCAACATGGCGTCAGCGATTCCGTCTCCTACGTAGACTACTTTAGAGTCTTTTTTTACGCTTTTTTGAAGTAACTCAATAAACAAAGTGGGGTCAGGTTTGCCCAGCTTATTCATTTCGTCTTCAGATTTGAGCATGTCTCCCAGAAATACAAACTCTGATTTTTCAAAGTAGTTCATGTAACCGTATTTTTCTAAAACATACAAACCTTGAGGTCGAGGGCGACCCGAGTATATTCCAAATTTGCCGAACTTTTGTTTTAGTTTGCCCAAGGTTTCTTTAGATGGAATAAAAGCTTCCATGTCCATGAAACTGGAATTAAATTTGAAAAAAGAAGGTTTTCCATAGATTTTTGTGTACATGTCTTTGCCCAGATAAAGTTCTTCAAACAATCCCTTCAACAGGTCAGGTTTTTCAAGGTCATACGGAACTAACAACTGAACTAGGCGTTCTTTATTTTGTACTACTTCAGGGTCTACCCCTAAAAGCGAGGCTTCAATAGGTTTTTGTTTGTCAAGGCTCGAATGAGCCAAAAACAGGTCCAGCCCCACAATACTGTCGTCTTTAAGGACAGAAAGTTCAGTTCCAGTGATTCCACATTTTACGAGAAAAGTTCCAACTTTTTTTAGGCTTTGAATAAAGCTTTCAATATCAGAAAACCTGAGGTCTCCAAAGGTGTCAACAAATTCTTGCAGCTTGTTTTGTTGGTCAAGTTTTCGCAAAATCAATTTCACGTAATAACTGGTTAAAGCATAAGACAACTTCCAGTCGTTGTTGTAAAGACCAGTGTCTTTGAATTTTTGGATATCAATTAACGTTGCCAGTTTGCCTTTTTCGCCTTCTAGTCCAAGGATTTCCAGAAAATAGTAGTCTACAAGGTTTCGGATTGTCTGGAGATAAGACTGATTAGTTTGAGCCAAAACCCCATCAAAATCAAAGATTATTTTTTCAGCTTCGCACAAAGAGTCTTCGGAGCCTTCTCGCACATAGATTTTGTTGTGGGGGTTCAGTAACTTGTATGACAAATTAGGTTACTCCTCCAAGGACAGTTTAAGGGCTGAAAAAAACTTTTGGTTCATGTCACGGGTTCCCACAGTAACTCGTATGCAGTTGTCTAAAAGGGGCAAGTGCCCGCGATCCTTCACCAGCACGTTTTTGTTTTCAATTCTTTTAGTTAAAGTTTCTGAACTTAGTTTATCCTCTGTTACTTTGAACAAGATGAAGTTGGCATCAGACGGATACGGAGTTACGCCGTCAATTTGTTGCAGGTTTTTCATCAGCCATTCCCGTTCTTTGATTACTAAGTCAAGTTTTTCTTTAAAGTAACTCCAGTTTTGCAAAGCCAACCTGATAGTTTCTTGGGTAACTGAATTCACGTTAAAAGGACCAACTACTCGTTGAACGTATTTTACGATGTGTTTGCTTGCTGCAAGATAGCCCAGACGAAGACCCGCCAAACCAAAGGCTTTTGAAAAACTCCGTAATATTGCAAGGTTATCGTATTCTTGTATCCAGTCGATGGCTGTACCGGAAGCGAAATCAACGTATGCTTCGTCAACTACAACGATGCCTTTGAATTCTTCCAACAAACATTTAATGTCTGTTTCTTTAAACTGGTTTCCAGTAGGGTTATTCGGGGAACAAACAAAAAGCAAACGGGTTTCTTTGTCTGCTTTTTTCAAGATAGAATCAACGTTCAAACTAAAATCTGAGTTGAGCAGGGTAGTTACTTTTTTGCCACCATACAATTCAGCAAAAAAAGTATACATCGGAAAAGTTGGTTCGGCAACCATGATTTTTGAGCCTTTGCGTATGAAAACTTTCATGAGCAGATCCATGATTTCATCTGCACCGTTTGCCACTGCAACCTGAGATGACTCTAAACCCAAAAATTCTGAAATTGCATTAACAGCTAAGCAGCCTCGAGGTGGAGGATAAGCCCGAACATCAACAGTATTTGAAGCATCAAGCAACAGTTTTTGAACAAAATCCCCAGGCATAGCAAAGTTTTCGTTCAAATTTAGTTTCACTAGGTTCTCGTCAGATTTTTGTCCAGTTATTGTTTTGACTTCGTAGCATGAAATGTCAAGAACCTCTTTTTGAACCAGTTTTTTTATTTTCATTTGTCATTCTCCTCTCGTATTGAAACAGCTTTTGCGTGGGCATCAAAGCCTTCCATTTCAGCGATTATAACTGCAGTGTCTTTGAGGCTGTTGAAACCTTCTTTGGTGCACTCTAAGAAATTCATGGTTTTAACAAAATCTAAACTGGAAAGACCAGAATAGATTTTTGCATAACCAGCAGTAGGCAAAACATGATTTAGCCCTGATGAGTAATCGCCAAAAGACACTGGTGAATATCTGCCCAAAAACACAGCTCCTGCATTTCGAATTTTATTAAACACTTCGTCGGGAGCTTTTGTTTGAATTTGCAAGTGTTCAGGGGCAATCAAGTTTGACAGCTCTATTGCTTCCGGGATGTCTTTGGTTGTTATTATCAGACCTTTTTGCAGGGATGATTCAATGATTTGTGTTCGGGAAAGAGATTTCAACTGTATGTCAATCTGTTTTTTGACTTCTGAAGCTATGTTTTTAGAACAAGTTATCAGAATTGCCCACGCTTGAGGGTCGTGTTCAGCCTGAGCAAGAAGATCAGCAGCAACATACGCAGGGTTAGCGGTCTCATCTGCGATTACCAGAACTTCACTGGGACCTGCAGGGACATCGATGGCAACGTCTCGGCTTACTTCCAGTTTTGCAGCAGTTACGTAAACGTTTCCTGGACCTACAATTTTCTCTACAGCTTCCATTGAAGTTGTGCCGTATGCCATGGCAGCTATTGCTTGAGCGCCTCCAACCCGGTAAACTTCATCTACGCCTGCAATGTCTGCTGCTACTAAAAGAGCAGGACTAATGTCTTGTCCTTGTCGAGGAGGCGAACAAACGATTACGCGCTCAACTCCAGCAACTTTGGCAGGAATTGCACTCATTAGAACCGAAGAAGGGTAAGCGGCTTTTCCTCCGGGAGCATAAACTCCGACAGAGGCTAAAGGTCTCATAACTTGTCCTAAGGTTACGCCTTCTGTTGTTTGCATCGTCCATTTGGCTCGGATTTGTTTTTTGTGAAAACTTTCAATGTTGTCTGCCGCAGCCTGTAAGGCACCTATTTGTTTTTGGTCTAGTTTCTTGTATGCTTGTTTGATTTCAGTTTCCGAAACCCTCAGAGTCGAAGACGTTAGACTTACTTTGTCAAACTTTTTAGTATATTCAACAAGGGCAGCGTCGCGGTTTTCTTTAACGTTATCAATAATTTGGCGCACAGTTGAAACAATAGATGATAAATCGGATTTTCCTCGGTTCAAGAACTTTTCAAGTTCAGTTTTTTTGAATTCTTCAGATGCAATAACTTTCATTTTTACAGGTCTCCTTGCAGTTTAGACAACAGTTCAGTGATTTCTTCTTCAAAGGTTCGGTACGCGATTTTGTTACAAGCAAGCCTAGTGGTTGAATCCAAAACGTTTCCAATTATTCTGAGCTTGTTTTTCCGTAAGGTTTCTCCGCTAGATGTTAGGTCAACAATCATCTGAGCTAAACCCAGTTTCGGGGCAAGTTCTGCTGTTCCACTTACTTCTAAAACTTCAACTTGTTTTCCCATTTTTTCAAAGTATTTTCGGGTGATGTTTGGAAACTCTGTTGCCACTCGAGTCAGGAGTGGAATCTCGTTAACTGAAGTGATTGGAGATTTTTCTGGAACCGCAACAACCAAAGTTGCCTTGCCAAAACCTAAGTCCAACAATTCAAGAACGTCAGCTTCTCGTTCTACAATTAGGTCGTGACCGGTAATTCCTAGGTCTACTGCCCCATAGTTTACGTAAACAGGGATGTCGTTTGCTCGGGCAAAAATTGCTTCATATCGGGGGTCAGAGGTTTTCGAAACATAGGTTCGTTCTTCTTCCAGCACGGTTATTCCTGCTTGGGCTAGTGCATCCAAGGAGGGGGGCTTGATTCGTCCTTTGTTGGGGATTGCGATCCGGATTTTCTTTTTCATGTCAGGATTGACCTCCACAAAATTCTAGAAACTTTTTGAGGGCTAATTTTTTTGTCGTGTCTGTTTTTAGGTCGTAAACTGTTACTGGCTTTGCTAATGAGGAATCAACACAAACAACATAATCTGCTTCAGTAAGTTTTCCGTATTCAACAGTTTTTTCTATTGCCCGATTAGTTACTTCTAACGAAGCAACAAACCCAGCTTCCCGCAAAGAATTAACTGCTTCAATTGCAATCCTTCGGAATTTTGAGGAAACAATAACCCGCATCTTTTTGCCGTTTGAGATTTCAAAGCCTTGAGCTATTAGAGCTTGAAGAATTTTATCAATTTCCAGAGCAAACCCAGTTGCAGGAAGCTTTAGTTTTCCAAACTTTTCAATGAAATTGTCGTATCGTCCTCCACTGCCTATGGGAAGTCCCAAGTTTGGAACCGAAGCTTCAAACACCATTCCGGTGTAGTATTCAATTTTTTTGGTTAAAGAGAAATCGAAGAAAACTACGTCATCTACTTTGTAGTCTTCAAGGGTTTGTTGAAGCTCAGTTAAACTTGCTAGTTGTTGATTGACTTTATCATATTTTGAGCCATTCAACGAAACGGATGAAAGGTTCTTTAATTGCCTACATTTGGAAAGTTCAAGAAAGGCATCTCGCAAATCAGAAGGGAAACTGTTTTCATCCATGAACTTTTTTAAACCAATTGAATCTCGGCACGCTAGCAGACTTTGAACTGAAATTTTTTGTGAAGAATCCAATCCTGCGGCGTTTAACAAGTCTTTAAGGAGACTTGCGTGACCCAGATCGATTCGGATTTCGTTTAAGCCAACCCGTTTAAGGGAAGAAACCAGCAACGCAAGAATTTCTCCGTCTGCTTCGGAGGTGTTGCATCCAACAAGTTCTACCCCGGCTTGGCAGAATTCCCGTTCAGGTTTGTAGTTGGTTTGGGTGTACCGGAAAACGTTGTTAATATAAAACAAACGAATTGGCTCGGGGGCAGACTGCATTCTTGTTGTCACGATTCTAGCGACTGGGGCAGTCATTTCTGCCCGTAGGGCTAATAGTTTGCCGTTAAAGTCTTGGAATTTGAACATGTCGTTGATTAGTTCTGAACCCACTCCAGTGGATAGGGTTTCAACAAATTCTATGGTTGGGGAACGGACTTCGTTGTAGTTCCATGATTCAAAGTTTTTTTGTAATTCTTCTTCAACGTAACGGTATTGGCGGACTTCTTTTGGGAGCATGTCTTTTGTCCCTTTTGGTGTGTGTAGTCGGGTGATTGCTGTTTCCTCCTTTAAATATTATTTTGTGGGTAATTTGTGGGTTGAAACCCATATTCCGCACATCTTATATAAAGCTTTCCAGAATGACACTAAAGGAGACAAAACAATGCGAATGACAGAAATCGTCCGCGTAGACTCACGAGGAAGAATCACCATGCCCTCATCTATCCGTGAAACAGTAAAACTGTCAGAGGGAATGTACGTTATGCTAATCGCCGACCTAGACAAAAAAGAAATCAGGATCGCCCCTTTCGCTGACCCCGAAGCAAAACTTGTGGAACTGAACATCACCTTTTCCGACAACCCAGGAGCCCTCGCCAAAGCTGCAAGCATCCTGGCTGAACAAGAAGTGGACTTACTGTCCAGCGAATCTCGAACCCTACGCAGAGGCAAATCCGCAGAATGGGTTGCAGTCGCCGATGTTTCACGATGCAAATGTTCACTTGAAGAGTTGAAACAAAAAATAATGGCAGAAGGAACAGCAAAAGAAATCAAATTACAAAGTTACACCTAAAAACTAGGTTTTAAGAACAACTGAAATCTGGCATGTGACTGCACCATGGAAAAACGCTTGGATGGCTTGTTTGGCATTCTAGGTCCACTGATGGTTTACTTGTCCATTGCAGTTTCTCTTGCTGTTTCTCCGTGGTTTAACTGGCAAACTAATGCATTAAGCGACCTAGGACACGCAGTAAACAGCGAAGCAGCAGCAATATTTAATGGTGGATTGTTTCTAGCAGGTTTTTTTCTAATGCTATACTCCTTGACCGCTTTCAAAAATCACGCAAAATACAGCAGTCTTTGTTTGTTGGTTTCAAGTTTTTTTGTCCAGATGCTGGCAGTAATTAACGAATCTCATGGCAGCCTGCATTACGTTGCTGCAGTTCCTCATTTTTTGACCTTAAGTTTGACTTCGATTGTTTATGGATATGAAAAAAGGTCCAAGTTTGCCATAACAACATTTCTGATTGTTATGTTCACGTGGTTGCTGTATTCCCTGAGCATGTTTAACATGGGGATCGCTGTTCCTGAAACCATGTCAAAACTTGTTTTATTGTGGATAATGTGGTCAGGCATCAAAATTTTGTTGAAGAAACAAGATTAGTAAACGGTTATGCTTCTTGTTCCAGGCAGTTTTCTTATTTGATTGATTAATTCCGAGGGAATGTCACCTTCAAGTATTAACGTCAACTTAGGAAGGCTACTTGTGCTGGGGTCTTCTGCGAGCACTTGTCTTATGCCTAATCCTTTTTCAGAAACTATTCTAGTAACATTTGAAACTATACCGGTTTGGTTTGCATTTTCTGGAACAAAAACAATCACGCTATAGTTAAACTCCCGGGCTACATCCTGCAAAGAGCATACTTGTCGAAGGTTTTTGTAAATTCTTTTCAATTCAGGGGTTACAAGTATTGTTTGCACTGTACTGTCCACTGCTCGGCGCTCTACGCCTACTTCTTTGGCTATTTGAGTGTGAGGAATTTCGATTCGGCCACTTACTACTTTTCCGTCTTCGTTTACTTGAAACCCCCGCTCAAAAAGCAGCAGGGCAATACGTTGTTGAGCTGGAAAATCGTCAAAAAAATGTTTAATTTGACCCCACATTTGAATCACACCCAAAGTATACAGTTGTTCGGTAAAGCTTATATAAACACTTCAGGGTAAAAAAGGTTAATTCTTCAAAACTCAAGAAGTGAAAATTCATGACAGCGAAAAAAATTTTGCTAGACGAAAATGAAATGCCAAAACAATGGTACAACATTTTGCCCGATCTTCCCAAAGAATTGCCCCCAATGATTCACCCCGGAACCCGAGAGCCAGTTAAACTGCCTCCTCCCCTGTTCCCAAGTGAATGCCTCAAACAAGAATACAGCACCGAACGCTGGATCGATATTCCAGAACCAGTGCGAGAAGCTCTCCGCATCTGGAGACCCAGCCCCTTGTTCAGGGCAACTGGTTTAGAAAAAGCGTTGAAAACTCCAGCTAAAATTTACTACAAATATGAAGGAGTTAGTCCTTCAGGCAGCCACAAAACAAACACTGCTGTTGCCCAAGCATATTACGCAGTAAAAGATGGCCTAGAACGCGTAACAACAGAAACAGGTGCCGGACAATGGGGCTCTGCATTATCCTTTAGTGCCCAATATTTTGGCGTGAAAGCTACAGTTTACATGGTAAGCGCAAGCTATCACCAAAAACCTTACCGAAAAAGCATGATTGAAACCTGGGGCGCAGAAGTTTTCCCCAGCCCAACTAACCGAACAAAAGCCGGTCGAGCAGTTCTAGAAGCTGACCCAGACAGCACAGGCAGCCTTGGAATCGCCATCAGCGAAGCAGTAGAAGAAGCCTTGACAACAGATAACGTCAAATACACTATCGGTAGCGTTGTAAATCACGTTTTGTTGCACCAGACGGTCATTGGTCTGGAAACCCAAAAACAGTTAGCAATGGTAGACGACTACCCCGACCAAATTATCGGATGCATCGGCGGCGGAAGCAGCTTCTCCGGAATCTATTGGCCATTCTACTACGACAAAGTCAAAGGCAAAGCCCCCAAACAAACAGAATTCATCGCAGTTGAATCTGCTGCATGTCCTAAAGTAACAAGAGGATACTACACATACGACCACGGCGACACCGCAAAAATCATTCCTTTGGTTAAAATGCACACAGTTGGTCACACTTTCATTCCTGCACCAATTCACGCAGGTGGACTCCGTTACCACGGAATGGCACCAACCGTCAGTTTGATGAAAGAAGAAGGAGAAGTATCGTCCCGTGCATACAACCAACTGCAAGCTTTTGATGCAGCAAGTCTGTTCGCAAAAACAGAAGGAATCATTCCTGCTCCAGAACCATCCCACGCAATCAAAGGCGCAATCGATGAAGCCCTCAAATGCAAAGAAACAGGCGAAGAAAAAACCATAGTGTTCCTATTGTGCGGTCACGGACACTTTGACATGAAAGCTTACGACGACTACAACCACGGCAACATGCTACCCTATGAGTACCCACAAGCAAAAGTCAACGCAGCCATGAAAAAACTCAAAGCTCTCTATCCATGGCTCAACAACGAACTATGCAATATCGAATAAACAAACAACAAAAAAGGGATTTTTTCCCTTTCTCTTTTTATTAGAAAAAATGACTGCGGGCTAATTTTTGATTACCTGAATCTTCTAGAATGAATAAAAATTCTTTATAGATTTGTCAAAATTTCCATTGGTTGATCAACTGTCGATTTATGACTTCTCTTTCATCACAAATTTGCCATAGTTCGTTACTATATTTTGGTTGTTTTTTTCCATTTGGAAGGTGTACAAAACTTCCGGAATGGAACAATTTAACTGATGCACCTTCATCTTTGGCTGTTTGTACTGCAGGTACAAAATCGCCATCTCCTGCTATCAAGAAAATTTTATGCACTTGGGCTTTGGCACTTAACCGGACCATATCCACACTTAGCCGTACATCTACACCTTTTTGTACAAAACCATTACCACGGGGTCTTTGTCGCCCAAACCGTAACTCGAAAGAGGGATATTTTCGTAACATATCAAAAAATTTTTGTTTACCCGAAAAAAGGTTCTTTTGCTGTTCAGTAGGTGGATTGCTCTGATAAGGCATGCAATCATAAATATAAGTTCTTAAACGTTGATAATTTGTGCATATAGAGTTTGAGAGTTTCAAATAATCAATTCTAGTCGATGAAAATTCATCCCTAAGAATTGCAGAAAGATATCCGTTATCTATTAGAATTACAGCTCTTCCTAATGGCATGAAATTATAATACAATAAAAATTGGAAATAAGAGTTGTGGTCTGACATCCAAGTTGAACGCCAGCGGATAAATACAAGAAGTAACTGTTAAGAAAAACTATTTAAAATTTACTCCATTTGAATACTATTTTCAGGTGGCGTTGAATTTTAAATAATTAGTTTTTCACTTTATTTTTTCCCAAATTTTTAATGTTAATATCTGTAAAATGAAAAAACTCATTTATTTAATTCATTAAGTTAAAGTAACGGCGAACCTATGTAATAATAGGGCATTGTTTTGGGAAAAGTTTCAGAGGTTACTAAACGCGACGGTCGAACAGTTAGCTTTGATGAAAACAAGATAACCAACGCGATTTTTAAGGCATTAAATTCGGTCAAGAAGAGCGACAAGCAACTAGCAAAAAAACTTGCAGATGATGTTGTTGAGTTGCTTAACGAAGGGTTTGAAGGAAAGGTTCCCAGTGTTGAAAACATTCAAGATTTAGTTGAAGAGGTTCTAATCAAGAACGGGTATTGTGATGTTGCAAAGGCGTACATTTTGTATCGTCAGAAGCGAGCAGAAATTCGGGAATATAAAGAGTTTTACGGTGTTGTTGACGATTTAAAGCTGGGAATTAACGCTATTCAGGTTCTAAAAAACAGGTACCTAATGAAAGATCAAAAAGGCAAAGTCATCGAAACCCCCCGGGAAATGTTTAGAAGAGTAGCAAAAGCAGTTGCCAAAGCCGACCAAATTTATGACGAAAACGCTGACGTGAAACAAAATGAAGAAACGTTTTATCAGGTCATGGTCAACTGTGAGTTTTTGCCGAATTCACCGACGTTAATGAATGCGGGAACTGTATTGGGTCAGTTGTCTGCTTGCTTTGTTTTGCCAGTTGAAGATTCCATCGAAGGAATTTTTACCTCCCTAAAACATATGGCGATTATCCATCAATCAGGGGGCGGAACAGGTTTTTCTTTTTCTAAACTGCGACCTGCAGGGGATATTGTAGGTTCTACTAAAGGCATCGCTTCAGGTCCTGTTTCGTTTATGACCATTTATGATGCTGCTACAAATGTGATTAAGCAAGGGGGAAGAAGACGAGGGGCAAACATGGCAATACTGGATGTTACTCATCCGGATATTTTGCAGTTTATTGAAGCTAAAGCCAGGGAAGGTATCTTAACGAATTTTAACATTTCAGTTGCAGTTAATGACGAGTTCATGGAAGCAGTAGAAAAGGACATCGAATACGATCTGATTAATCCACGGAACGGAAAAACTGAAACAAAACTGCGGGCACTTCATGTTTTTGATCGGATAGCATCTAACGCTTGGCGAACCGGAGATCCCGGACTGGTGTTTATTGATGAAGTGAACAGGCATAATCCAACGCCTAAAGTTGGACGGATTATGAGCACAAATCCCTGTGGGGAACAGCCCCTGTTGCCTTATGAGTCTTGCAATTTGGGTTCGGTTAATTTGGCAAAGATGGTTAAAGACAACCAGGTAGACTGGGAGAACCTTAGAAGAGTTGTAAGAATTGGAGTTCATTTTTTGGATAATGTAATTGACGTTAACAAGTATCCAGTGACAAAAATTGGAGAAGTTACTCGGACAAACCGCAAAATCGGTTTGGGCATAATGGGTTTTGCAGACATGCTCATTAAACTAGGGATTCCGTACGATTCTAAAGAAGCTTTAGAGCTAGCAGAACAAGTAATGAAGTTCGTCAGAGACGAAGCGGTAAACCAGTCAGTTAATATTGGAGCTGTTCGGGGTTCTTTTCCTAACTTCAAAGGAAGCATCTGGCAAGAAAGGGGCTTCAAAACAATACGTAACGCCACGGTTACTACTGTTGCTCCTACAGGGAGTATAAGCATAATTGCAGGTTGTTCAGGAGGAATAGAACCAATTTTTGCTATTGCTTTTGTTCGAAACGTTATGGATGGCTCAAAATTGCTAGAAGTTCAACCAACTTTTGAGGAGTTGGTTAAGGAATCTGGTTTTTACAGCCGAAGTTTGATGCTTGAAGTTGCGAAAACTGGTTCAGTGCAAGGCTTGAAAGAAGTTCCCGAAAAGTTACGAAGAGTCTTTGTTACCTCGTTGGATATTAAACCATCTTGGCATGTGAAGATGCAGGCTGCGTTTCAGAAGTATGTAGATAACGCAGTTTCCAAGACAGTGAATCTTCCAAACAACGCTACCGTGGATGATGTGAAACAAGTGTATTTGTTGGCTTACAAGTTGAAATGCAAAGGAACCACAGTTTACAGGTATGGAAGCAAAAGTGAACAGGTGCTATATGTTGGTCCTCAACTAACCAAAGAATTTGGGGCAAAGCAAGTTAACGTGGATTCAGAATACAAAGGTAGTTGCAGAAAATGTGGCTAAAACATCCCATGACAAGTTTTACTGATTTTGTAGTTAACAGTTGTTTGCTTAAATATTCGGGGCAGTTGCTGCAAATAATTAATAAACAGATAACGCGACTTTAGTCTAAAACGGTGATACTTGAAATGTACTGCTCAAAATGTGGAAATGAACTGCCAGAAGATGCAAAGTTTTGTACAAAATGCGGAACCCCAGTAAACGTCCAAGCAAAACCTGAAGCAAAGCCAGAAACTAAAAAAGTAGAAACTGTTATTGAGCGTTTCCAAGAAGATAGCAAACTTCAAGACCACTGGATACGGCGGATAGTTGCTTATGTTATTGACATATTAGCAGTTAGTGTTGCAGTTGCATTGATTATGGCAGTTGTTGCATTTCCAGTTTTTATTGCAGATCCCTTCAGATACTTTAATTTAGTAAGTTTTCCTTTCGCTAAGGGCATATTTGCTGTTGCATATTTTGTTGTAGTAGAAACAACCTACGGCACGACTATCGGAAAACGTCTTCTTGGACTAAAAGTCGTCACCAGAGCAGACCAAAAAATAAGTTTAGAAAAAGCTTTGATCCGAAATATCAGCAAAATCCATGAAGTCTTCCTGATTTTGGATGTAATTATTGGCATAGTAACTTTGCCAGACCTTAACCAAAAATACACCGATGAAATAGCCAACACTACCATAACAAAATATGAAACTGTAACTAATTCACTGTTTTAGGTTCAAGTTCTACATCTTCGAAAAGACCATAACACCTGCTCGAGCAATCAACGAAACTCCAGCAGCCATGATTATTCCAGACCAGAAAACAAACCATTGGGTGTTATCTATAAGGACCCACTGTACAAGAAAAGCCACTCCAATCCAGTATACAAAGTTGCCCAGAGTTTCTGAGCGTTTAGCCCACGAAGAAGATATAACAAACCGTAAAACCAGCATGATTGCCTGAAACACAACCCCAACGATGCTAACTAACCCCATAACAATGTAAAGAGCCAAATGTGACCGTGGATTCTCTGGAGCAGGAAGAAAAACGCCAGAATTAGAAATTTCATCTAGTCCTAAATCTCCAAAAAAGTCCACTATTTTTCCAAACAAATCAGGTGTAGAAACAAATAAAATACCCAAAACAAGAATGAAAAAACCAAAAGAAACTGCAGTAAAGATTCCTTCCATGCTATTGACGATTGGCTTTTTATTGTGACTCAAACAATTCGCCCCTAATACATTTTGTTTGCAAAGTGCTTATAATATTTCGCCATGGGGTGTATATTTTAAATACTAACTGGGAGATAATAATTGTAAGAATTGTGAAAGGTGAAAAAAGATGCCATATTGCCCAAAGTGTGGCTCAGAAGTTAAAGAAGAGAATTCTTTTTGCCCAAAATGCGGGACTGCATTAAAGAATACGGGTCCAACTCCGCCTAGACCTCCAGAATATCGCAGAAACGAGAAAGCAGAAAAGAACGAAAAACAAGAAAAAAATGAAAAAAGCGGAAACGAAAAGTACGAAAAACAACAGTTCGGCGTTTTCGGCCCTTTCATGGGGGGAGTTATCCTAATATTAGTTGGGTTAATGTTTTATCTTTCAGTGTCAGGCATCATTGAGTTTCGGTCAATTTTTCCTTTTGTTCTGATCATAATCGGGGCATTAATCATAATCGGTGTGCTAACAGGTGCAATGAGAGCAAAACAACGAAACCCCAAACCCTAAAACTGACATAGTGCTCCTGTCAACAATATTTGTAGTCAGCTTTCGGGATGAAACAACAATGAGTGGCGTAGACATTCTAAATTATATCGTTAGTCCATGGCACGAAGCACTAAAAGATCCAGCACAGGCACAAAACCAAATTTTAAAAAAATTGCTTGAAGGCTACGCCAAAACAGATTATGGAAAAAACCATTCTGCAGCTGAAATCAAAGATGGAATTGAATTTCGTGCCAAGTTTCCAACCATCAATTATTCGGGGCTTGGACCGTATTTTGAAGAAGTAAAAAACGGAAACTACTCCGCGATACTGCCTGAACCGCCCCTGTGTTGGGTAATGACCAGGGGCTCTACAGGTAAGTCTAAGGTTATTCCAGTTACCAAATCGCATATTGAACAAATTTTTTCTTGTGGTGCCCGAGCCATAACTAACTATGCCCTGAGAAAAAACAGCATGGAAGTTTTAGATGGAAAGATATTGAACATGAATTTTCCGTCTACGGTAACTACCCTTGATTCCAAGGGACGAAAAATCACGTACGGTTACAGTTCGGGAACCTACGCGAAACTGAATCCCATGCTGAATCAGGTTAGCCTTTTGCCCCGACAAGAAGAAATTGACGCTTTGGGTTCAGGAATCACCCGCCCAGACTGGGAAAAAAGGTTTGAACTTGTCTATCAGCGTGCCTTAAATCAACAGGTAGTAGCAGCCATTGGAGTTACGCCGGTTATTTTGTCGTTTGCACAATATGTTAAACGAAAACATGCAAAAAATCCCAAAGATTTGTGGAACTTCAAGGTCCTAGTGTGCACCAGCGTGAGAAAAATTCAGTTCAAGTATGGCCCAATTCTCAGAAAACTATTCGGCGATGTTCCTATTGTTGAAATGTACAGCGCCACCGAGGGCGCTTTTATGCAACAGTTGGATGATTTGCCGTATGTTTCTCCTAACTATGATGCTTACTATTTTGAAGTCCAAACAAGCAAGGGAACCAAGATGCTTCATGAACTAAAACGGGGTGAATGGGGTCGATTGATTATTTCTTCGTGTTTGTTTCCCCGTTATGACATTGGTGACTTGGTTGAAGCCATGGGGAAAAACTATTTTCGGGTAATTGGGCGAGCAAAACCCATGGTTTTACTGGAGCACATGTTGTATCGGCTGTTTTTTGGTTGGCTCACCTAACTGCACGAGAAACAGAAGGCTTTTTTATGCCTACGGGAATCAAAAATGCTTGCAGGAGAAATCGAATATGGGAAAAAGTGTAACTCAAAAGATACTGGAAAAACACATTGTAGAAGGCAAATTTGAAGCAGGAACAGAAATTGCCATCAAAATTGACCAAACTTTAACCCAGGATGCTACAGGAACTATGGCATATTTGCAGTTTGAAGCCATGGAAAAGCCCAGAGTAGAAACTGCACTTTCTGTGAGTTACATCGACCATAACACCATACAAATTGGGTTTGAAAACGCTGACGACCACCGTTACTTGCAGTCCATTGCTGCAAAATATGGAATTTATTTATCCCGAGTAGGAAACGGAATCTGTCACCAAGTTCATCTGGAACGTTTTGGTAAACCCTACAAAACTTTGCTGGGTTCTGATAGTCACACCCCAACAGGTGGTGGAATTGGAATGATCGCCATCGGAGCCGGAGGTTTAGATGTTGCTGCAGCCATGGCTGGAGAGCCGTTTTATCTTATGTGCCCAAAGGTTACAAAAATCAATCTGAAAGGAAAACTGCAGCCCTGGGTTTCAGCAAAAGATGTTATCCTGAAAGTTTTGGAAATTTTTAGCACCAAAGGCAACGTTGGCACTGTCTTTGAGTACGGCGGCGAAGGGGTGAAAAGTTTGTCTGTTCCCGAACGGGCAACCATAACTAACATGGGAGCCGAATGTGGAGTAACTACATCGGTGTTTCCGTCTGACGAAGTCACCCGACAGTTTTTGAAAGCCCAAGGACGAGAACAAGACTGGACAGAAGTCAAAGCCGACTCCGATGCAACCTACGACAAAGTTGTGGATATTGACCTGAGCAAGATTGTTCCTTTGGCTGCATTTCCTCACAGTCCAGGTAATATCAAAACCGTGAAAGAGCTAGAGGGAACTGCGGTAAATCAGGTTTGTATTGGCAGCTGCACGAATTCTTCATATAAGGATTTGATGACGGTTTCCAAGATACTGAAAGGCAAAAAGGTTCATCCTTCAGTTAGTTTTGTGATTTCTCCGGGCTCAAAACAGGTTCTAGAAAACCTTACCCGGGATGGTGCGTTATCAGATTTGTTGGCTGCAGGCGCACGGATTACTGAGCCAGTTTGTGGTTTTTGTATCGGAAACAGTCAATCTCCTCAAACGAATGCAGTGTCGATTCGAACTTCTAATCGTAACTTTTTTGGGCGTTCAGGAACCAAATCTGCTGATGTTTATTTGACCAGCCCTGAAACAGCTGCAGCAGCAGTGAGTACAGGATGTTTTACGGATCCACGAGAGTTAGGCATGGATTATCCGAAAGTTGCTATGCCTGAAAAATTCTACATTGATGATAGCATGATAGTTGTGCCTTCAAAATGTCCTGAAGAGGTTGAGATTTATCGGGGTCCAAACATTGTGGAGTTGCCCGATAACAAGCCCTTAGCTTACGATGTTTTAGGTGTTGTTACCATAAAAGTTGGGGACAAAATCACTACCGACCATATTATTCCTGCAGGCGCCAAAATGAAGTACCGTTCTAATGTTCCGAAATATTCCGAGTTTGTCTTTGAAATCGTGGACGAAACCTTCCCCCAACGAGCCGCCCAAATCAGGGACTCGGGAAAAAACAACATCATAATAGGTGGATTAAGTTACGGTCAAGGCAGTTCCCGGGAGCATGCAGCGCTTTGTCCAATGTTTTTAGGGGTAAAAGTTGTAATTGCAAAATCCTTTGAGAGAATTCATTCTGCTAATTTGATTAATTTTGGGATTGTGCCCTTGACTTTTCAAACAGAAACAGATTACGACCAAATTAACCAAGGGGACCAAATCAAAATCGAAAACATACGAGAAGCCATTAGCCAAAACAAGCCGTTGACGGTAAAGAATCTAACAAAAAATCAAGAGATCCAAGTAAATTACCTTCTTTCTCAAAGACAACGCAGCATTATTCTAGCAGGTGGAATGCTCGCTTACATCAAAAACAAATAGCAACAACTTTCCAAAAGTAGGGAGATATTTTGTGTCCCAACTTTTTATTTTCTGATGAATTAATTACCAAAAAAATAATGGTTTTGGGTTGAAACCTCAAGATAGAGTATAGAAAACTACTCTAAAAACACAGAACCGACATATTTGTTCCAACCAGATTGAAAGCTTTCATTAGATGAGTCTTTTTTTGCCCGTATGTATTGGGTAATTCTTGCGCTCATCAAGTCAGCGTAATGGAGAGCTGCTGCTTCAGGTAATTTTGGCTCTACAACTGCACCATATTCTAGTTTACCATGATGGCTCAAAATCATATGAACGATTTTATCTTTTAAAAGTACAGGAAAATTAGTTTGTTTAGAAATTTTGTCACATATCATCTCGGTTGCAATAGGAATGTGCCCAAGCAGAACGCCAGGTTTTGAGTGTTTGATGCAGGTTGAAACTTCGTAGGATTTTATTTTTCCAATATCATGCAAGATTGCTCCAGTTAACAGCAAGCATTTGTCAAGGGACGGATGCATATCACTGATCGCTTTGCAGTAGTTCATTACTTCCCAGGTGTGTTCTAGCAAGCCTCCGACGCAGGAGTGGTGAATCTGAATTGCAGCAGGGGATTTTTTGAAATCGTTTACAAAATGTTCATCATCAAAGAGGTCTTCAAAAAGTTTTTTCAAGTAAAGATTCTCAAACTCGTTTATTGTTTCGATTAGGTCTGTCCACATTTTTTCAATATTTTGATTGGTAGAAACAATAAAGTCAACCAAATCATATTCGTTGGATTCTGCAAGGCGTATGATGCCTAAACCTTCGTTAACGTCAATTTTTTTTCCTCGGAATTCTCCAACTTTTCCGGATACATAAATTATCGAATCTTCCTGGACAGAATCAAATATTTGTTGAACTGCATCTTCTGCTTTTCCACCCCAATAGTTGAGTACAATTTCGCCACTTTTGTCGACAAGATACAAATTGAACATATAACCGTTAGAATACGATTTCATAGGATTTCGACGTTTAACACAAAAAAAAGAACCAACATTAGTTCCATTACTTAGAGTCTTTATCTCACTGATCAAAGTCTTCATTTTAAATCAACAGCCCGCAATATTACACCCATAGAGATTAACAACTCAAATTTTAGCTTTTAAGTAATTTCACCAAGACAAACATAAAAATATAGCAGAAAAAATTGATCTTCAAAAAACAAATTGTAAGCTAGCTAGAATTTTTTCTTGAAGAAGGAAACTATAAGCATTTTTGTTAAGATACTTTGACTAAATTTTGATTTTGAATTATTTGAGCCATTCTGCCAAGATTACTTGGTTGGTATTGCCTGTTTTTTCGAGGGTTACCATTCCTCGCTCTGCGAAGCGTGCTAGTATCCTGTGGGTTTTAAGCCTGCTGAGCCCTGCTTCGTGGCGTATGTATTTTTGTAGATAAGTTCCATTGTGGTTTTTCAGGACGGTTAAGACTTTGTGTTCGTCTTCGTTGAGGGTTTTTAGAACTGATTCATATGAAGACAAGTTTTGATTTTCTGATTGGCTACTACTGCTGGTTTGTTGGGGTTGAGGCACATTTTTGATCTCGGGAAACAGGTAAAAATAGGTTAATCCGGCAACTCCGATTATTGCAATTCCAGCTATGACTATTAGTAAGATTCCGTAGATGTTCAAAAGTGGGTCTGTAACGGGATAGTTTCCGCGCATCCAGTCGCCCATGCAACTCCACATGTTGTCAACCCATCCAGTTTGGGTTGAAGTAGGTGGAGTTAGCATAAATCCTGCAATCAAAAGTATTGCTAGGAAAAAAATAGATGCAAAGAACAAAATTAAGAAAAACGCAAGTTTCTTCAAGATTTAACCCAGTTTATATTCTCATGTAGAAATTTAAAGTACTTGACTTTTAGTGATGAAAGAGGGCTAATTCAGGTTCTGGTCTGCGTAAAAAAGCGTTGATTCTGGTTTGGATAGGAGAAATTTGGAACGTTTTTGAAGCCACCATAGCAATCTGGGCAGCGTTGCTTGCAGGCAGTGTGGCTTTGCTTGCTTTTGGGTTAGACAGCATTATTGAACTGTTTGCTGGTGCAGTAATGATTTGGCGTTTTTGGAGAGAACACGAAAACCAAGAAACCGAAACAGAACAAAAAGCGTTAAGACTTATTGGTTTGACTTTCTTTTTGCTCGCCGCGTTTATTGTGCTTCAGTCAGTTGCAAGTTTACCGGGTTATTTTGGAGCACCTAAGGAAAGCCCAGCAGGCATTTTCATTACGGTTTCAAGTGCAGTTTTGATGACGGTCCTGTTCTTTTATAAAACCCGAATTGCAAAACAGATGGTTCCCGAGCATTACGTGCAGAAGCTTACGAAAGCCTTTTTGTGATTTACAAGACCTTGTAGTTTTAGTTGGTTTGGGTTTAAACAGCCTTTTTGGCTGGTGGTGGGCAGATCCGGTGATGGCGTTGGTGCTTGTTCCTTTGTTAATCAAAGAAGGCTTAGAGTCTTTTGAAGAAGAAAAAGACTAGAAATCGTTTCAGAACTGTTTCAAAACCGTTTCAGTGAACACTCTTAAGACCTCACCTACCTGTATTATTGTAGGTGAAACATATTGTGCATGTCATGCGGTTGGGGATTATGGCCTTTGCTCGCCGTTTCTACGTGCAGTGCAGCTCATGTGCATTCTCACGCTGAAGCCTCCAGTAATGGAGAAAAAGCAATCGACATCTTAAAACAAAGATACGCTAAAGGCGAGATAAATAAGGAAACATTCCTTGAAATGAAAAAAGACCTCGAACTCTGAAAAAACAGTTCATAACAGTGGACTAAAAATTTCAGAATAAGTTTGGTTTTTTTTATTTTTTGTATCTAATTTTTGTTTTTTAGTTAAAGGGGCATTTTGTTGTTGGTTCATTGGTGAAATGCGCGGAATTTGTTTCTGGAACCGTTTCATTATTGTTTCAGTTTTGTTTCAGCGAACTTACTTAAGGCCCCTATAACAGTGTTATAGTTGGTGAATGAAATGAGAACAAACAAATTAATCATAATCGGAATCGCCCTTGTTGCTGTAGGTCTTTTGGCAACAGGAATCGCCTTCGCACATTACGTAACCAATCCATCAACTGGTTACAATTACGGTCCTTACCGGGACAACACCGGTAATTGGGAAGGATGCTACGACGGATACTATGGACCCTACGGGTATCAACAAACTGCTGAGCCATACAATGGCCAACCCCCTCAAGATCACTACGGTCCCCAAAGTTATGGACGGGGATGCTGGGGCAGGTAAACCCCAAGTTTACCTTTTGGAGGTGAAAGCAATTTGATGTGGTTTGGATGGGGCTTTATGATCTGGGGACCAATATGTCTCATATTAGTCGCAGTAGGAATTTACTACCTCATAAAGTCACAAACACACGACACTTGTTCAGCGCATGCACCAACTCCGCAAAAACAAACAACCAGCAGCAGAGCAATTGAATTACTAAAAGAACGCTACGCCAAAGGCGAAATAACAAAAGAACAGTTCCAAGAAATGAAACACGACCTACAACAGTAAGTTGTATTCCATAAATCTAAACTTCCTTTTTTCTTTTAATTTTTTGTAAGGGGAGAGAATAACATGGTCTTTATCTATTGTAAAACTTCAGATGACCTCAAACAGGTCGGACAATTAATTTGCACAGAAAACACTGTTGCAGGCAAAGATGATCACGCATGGAAAACTGAAGAATCAGACGACGACTGCTACGCCATACAAACAAGCTGCAACAAAAACACCGCAGCAATACTCTCCCAAATAAGCAACAACGTAATCTGTATAGAAACCGACGACAACTGCGCACCAAAAATAATTGAACCCTTAATCAAAAAATACGGATTCAACCAAGTCAAATGGCTACTAACAAAATAACTGCCATAGTTTCTAATTTTTTTCTTCTGAAATAGTTATTTTGGTGTTTTGTGGATAAGGTTAGCTTTGCCAAATTTAATGTCAAAACAGTAATTATAGACTGTCTTTTTCAACCTTGCGTGTAAAAGTTGTTAGTAGTTGTTGTTTTTTGTGTAGGAGCAGTCACAACAACTACTTCTAGAGGGATATTATTGTTCACTAAGGTGTTTTGCCGGTGTATTATAGTATTGTTACTATAATATTATAGTAATTCTTATATGTTTGATTTATTTTAGTTAGTTATGCCGGAGAAAAACAAAATGGACAAATCTACACTGCAAATTTTTGACATATTATCATCTAACCTAGGTGATTCTTTGTCCATTAGCACATTAACAAAGAAAATTAAAGAAAAATACGGTAATTCATATTATGCAAATATTTATCAAAAAATACAAAAACTCAAGAAACAAAACTTAATCAATTTAGATCAAATAGGAAGAACGTCCTTAATTGAGCTAAACTTTCAAAACTACCTATTGTTAGATTTCTTGACTGAAATGGACATTGAAAAAAAAAGAAAGTTTTTCAAAAATAAGCCTGAATTATTGCCGATTCTTATTGAATTGGAACAATCCATGAACAATATGTGTTCCATAAGGACTTTTGGTTCAATAAAAATTGAAAGAAACATTAAACTCAACAGAATCGAATTGTTATTTCTTCTAAAGAAATCCTCAAATTATCATAGTCTAACAATCTGGATTCACAAAGGATTATTAGACATACAAAAAAAATATAATATCCAAATCACAGGGTTAATTACTACTCAAAACAAATTTTCCGAGCTAACAGCATCAAATGAAATAAATCCCATCAGAGAATTTCTACCACACATTTTGAATCTTTTTTGTCCTCAATCATTCTGGAGAGAAATAAAATCAATTAAAGAAAAATCTAAAATTAGAACGGTTATGGACGAACTAAAACCTACCAAAATTTCTGACACTGATTTATTTTACAACCTTAATCGATGTGGGTATAAAGAATTTGGTTGGGAAATTGGATCGGGAAAAAAAATTTGCATTGAATACATTATAATGGCAATGTTACTTCGAAACGATTTTAGACTTTTTGAGGCAATACCCATAATAATTTCTAAAAACAAGTTTGATGCAAATCTTTTGATATTCCTTTGTCAGAAATTTCATACATCCGAAAAACTATTAGGTTTACTTAAAGCAATTAAAGAAATAAAACCAGAAAATGAAATCATAAAAACTATCGAAATATTTGATAGTTTACAAATTAAAGAGACTCCAACAAACAAACAAGACATAATAGAAAAAATGAAGCTTTACAATGTCACTTGACAAAACAAGTTTATTTGATTTCCTAGAGGTACTTGATAAAGAGTTAGAGAAAAAAATTACTCTTGTAGCAGTTGGAGGAACAGCTATGACTCTTTTAGACCTAAAATCCTCAACAATAGATATTGATTTTACAATTCCATCTGAAAACCGAGACGAATACGAAAAAGCAGTATCAAACATACCGCATGGTCTAAAAATCGATGTTTGGGATGATGGAATAATATTTTCTCAAATTCTTCCTTCAGATTATATGCAAAAAAGTGTAAAGATCAAAGAATATGAAAATATCGAATTATTAGCATTAAACCCTGTTGACATTATAGTCACAAAGATAGGTCGATCAAATGACAGAGACCTTCAAGACATTCAATTGTGCATCACAAAAACAAATTTATCAAGAAAGGAAATTATTACCCGAGGAAAGTTAACAGAATATGTTGGTAACCGTGAAAATTATGATAATAATCTAAACATTATAATTGGACGTTTTTTTACCAAATGAAAACTGCGTTTTTGACATTATTTTAATGCATTCCTAAGTGGGATTTGATCTTACGACCAACAGCATAAGGCGACCGCTCTACCTGACCGAGCCAATGAGGCGTGTGTCATCTGGTTTTGTTGTTTGTTTTTAGACGGATTTGTATATGGATTCATCTTCTCGAGGGATTGAAAATAGCATTGGACTTTGACATGGTATACAAGAAAGAATACGTTAGAGTTTTTTCCTTAATATTACAACTACAAGAACACCAGTCAAAAACAAAGGAAAAATAGTCCATGAAGCAAATTCGGGAATTATGCCCTGTTGGTTGGTTTTTATTGCTAAGAATTTCATGTCGCCCCCAGGTGGACCAGATAATGAGTATCCAGCCAGGGCGAATCCGCCATCAGATGTTTCAATGATGGATTGTGCCCTTTCATCCCATTCATCTCCGTATGTTTGGTTCCATTCTAATTTTCCTGACCCATCAGTTTTGATTAACCAAAAATCTTCAACATGAAAAGGATCAGCTGTTGCATCCGCCTTTGTTTTGTAACCCGCTAGAGCATATCCGCCGTCAGAGGTTTGAATTAACGAATTAGCCTCGTCATTTTCTACTCCACCATATGTTTGGTTCCACTCCATATTTCCGTGAATGTCAGCTTTAATTAGCCAAACATCAGCTTTTCCAGCACCAAAAGACTCGGTCATGCCAGCTAAGGCGTATCCACCGTCAGATGTCTCAACCAAAGAAAATGCATGGTCGTCACCTAATCCGCCATATGTTTGATTCCAATGGACAATTCCATTTGAGTCAGTTTTTATCAGCCAACAATCAAAACCTCCAGCTCCAAAAGATTGGGTACTACCAGCTATCGCATACCCTCCTTCTGAACTCTTAATCAAAGAATAAGCAACATCATTTGCTGCGCCCCCCAAATTCCGGTTCCATTCCATAATTCCATTTGCATCCGTTTTAACTAACCATAAATCAGAATTTTCAACCCCAAATGATTTAGTATAACCAGCTATCATAAATCCGCCATCAGAGGTTTCAACCAGCGAGTAAGCCACATCCCATTCTGATCCCCCATAAGTCCGGTTCCAGAGCATACTTCCCTTTGAATCAGTTTTAACTAACAAAAAATCTGGACCGCCCGCACCAAAAGATTCGGTGTATCCAACTAGAGCGTATCCACCATCAGATGTTGAAACCAACGAATGAGCCATATCATAACTGTTTCCGCCATAGGAATTGATCCATTGCATACTGCCATTTCCATATGTTTTAACTAAACAAAAATCATAACTAACACCAAGAGCCTGTACACCACCTGCTATTGCATACCCGCCATCAAGTGTCTCAATCAAAGAAAAAGGCATTGTCGCATCTTCAGTTCCAAATGTTTGACTCCAACCTACAGAAGAAGCCCCAACATAACTAACAAAGAATATACTGATTAAAATAAACAACAAAGTTGAAAGAAACGGTTTCTGAAAGGGCATATAGACTCCACTAAATAACTTCTAAACACTTCAATTAAGAGGGTTTTTGTCAAGAAAGTTTGACCAAAGTGCTAGGTTCGTGTGAACCTTTGGCAATCTTTGTGGGGGATGCAGTAAATTTCAGAAAAGAAGATTGTTTTCAACATAGAACTAGTATTAGTATAGATATATACCACACAGAAGTGTGAATGACTAAAGGTGTACTATTGTTTTTCCTTGTTTGTTCTTAAAGTAAAAGGTTATTCCCAACATAATCAATAGAGACAATATGACCCCTAAACCTAGAAATAAAGCGAAAAAATGCCCTGACAGAGATTGTTCCGTTAAATCTTCAATTGGCTTCATAAGTGGGTATCTGTCTATGTTACCATTACTTATGACATAGGAAATCTCACTTATTCCATCGTTGTTGACGTCAGAACCTTTGAAGTTGCTCCAATAGTTACCTTTTTCACCATTGTCCCAATCATTCTTGCAGTCAGGTACGCCGATAAAGACATCGTGCATGTTGTTTATGAAATTATTCTGATAGATAGTATTGTTTTCCACTTTCCAAGACCCAAGAACATCTCCACCAAGATTAAGGGCAATTCCATATTTGTTATCAATTATTATGTTTCCATAAACAATGTTATTAATACCAATGTTAAAACGAATGCCTGATTCCGTGAAGTTTTCAATTTTGTTTCCGATGATTAAACAATCTGAGCCCCCTGAACCGTTTCCATTCATACCAAAATATTTTCCTCCAATAGCAATTCCATTGATACCATAAACTAGGGTATTTCGTGCAATCAAAGTTAGGTTGGATGCTACCGTTATGGGATTAACGACATTACTAAAATAATTGGTTGTAATGCTGGCGTATTTTCCAGAAAATATTTGGATCCCCGAGATGCAAAGTTCAAATTTGTTTTCGGAAATAGTGTAATTTAATGCTTGAACATTACCATTTGGGTCATCGATTTTAATTGCTTCACTAACATTACATATGCTGTTTCCAATAATACCGACTAAATAGGATGAGTCCATGTCAATTGCTGTTGAACGGATATCATGCATTTTATTATTTTTTATTAAAATGTTTGAACAATTCTGAACTACAATACCTTTAGAAAATTGTTCAATATTTATATTTTGGATAGTAATATTTGATACATTTGAAAAATATATGGCCTCCTCACCAATGACTTCACAGGGTTCTATACGACCCCTAAGGGAATGTTGTGCGCCATCGAGTATTATATCATCCTTCTGAATTTCTATTGTGTTGTTAATTATATCGTCTGTGAAAAAATAAAAATCCCCACTTCGTGCTAAAGGTGCATCTGCGGGACATATCGTTCCATCACTTTCAATATAGATACGGGAAAGATCTACAGAAATATGGACAGTGAACACGACTTGAGATAGTTTCGATGGAGGTATTTCTTGATTGGGAATAAAATAACAGCTAGTACCTAGTATAAGGGATACAAGCAATATGGCCAGAATTGCCGATGTAACGAGCTTTAGTTTTAACATAATATTACAGGCTCGACTCAAATATTGCGTACTACAGAATTAAGGCGCATATTTAATAATATGTTTTCTAACAATTGTTCTAATTTTTAGAACAACTGCTCTAAAGCATAGAACTATATGCCTATTTGAGCCCTATTCTTTTGACTCACAAAACGAGGAAAAGAAAATGAATAAAATGAAGACAATAAGCATATTATTAGTATGTTTGCTCGGAATCACAACACTACAAACGTTAATTGTATACGGAAATTCTGTTGAAGTCCCCGAGTTAGGTCAGAAAATTCCTCTTACCAACGATCAGATCAAAGCAAAATGGCCAAGTCTTCCTACGGCAAAACAGGTATTTGAAAATGAGGTTTGTCTCAGTATTGATTTACGATATTGTGGCAAACAAGCATCATCAATGAACGATGTTCGTCCCGATCTTAAGTCACCTGCCACTTTTGATTTAAGTTCAACAATTGTCAATTGTACTACCACAGTACCTGATTTGCTAAAGGGAGGAGTTAGAGCAGGTATTCCACAAATCTGGTTACAATACAACAGTAGTATTTGGATACAGTTACCTCAAAAATATCTTCAAACAAAAGGCATGTTGGATGGAGTAACCCAAAGTTCTGGATCAACATGGGCAGTAGGTATGTATGCTAATCCTCAACAAATTACTGGGTCATATGATGTATGGGGAGTGTGTACTTTTGGTCAATGGAATACTGAAACGTTTGGTAGCTCTGGAGATTATCTTGGAACCGCCGTTCTTACGGTTTGTTCTAGTAACTACGCATATCAAGAAGCAATGTGTTTAGACTCATCAGGGCGAAAAATTGTCTATAATGTATGGTCTCGTAGCACTGGAGAAATGGTTGCAAGCGGAGCTGTTACGGTATCAGGTTCCGTTACGGGTCAGCTCTACAACACGTATATCAGATACAGCACAACACCAAGCGCAGAGTGGCAAATGTGGTGGAATTTCATCAAATTGTGGCAAATCACAGGCGACAGTAGTACACGAGTAATAACAGGGAACCAAGCAAACGTTGTAATAGAAAGCAATTGCTTCACCTCAAGTAAGTTTAGTGGTTTTTCAACAAATATCGGTGGCAGTTCTGGCAGCAGTCCTTTGTGTTCAGCAGTTTATCTATTTAATGGCAATTGGAAACCATCAGCCATTGGAGATTATGCACCTGCAGGGTATACATACTTAGGTGGAACATTGCTAAACGGTATGTCAATTGGAAATCAAGCGCCTCCAAGTAACTGGGGGTCCTTAAATATCGGTCAAACGAGCAGTCTGCGGGAAAGGTTCACAATAGGCGCTGGTTTACCTCAACGCAGTCAAGGTTATACGTTATGGACATATGGTACAGTATAAACACACACCAACGGAAAACATCATTTCCCTTTTTTCATTTTTTCAAATAATATGCAATTATATTTAAATTGAAAGAAAACCACTACGAGAATTGAGAGACGAATTTGCCTTGTCTGACAGGAACGATTCTGACATCCTAAGTGGAACCACACTTAAAATTTACCTTTTTTTGATAAAAAAAGGCAGACCTGTTGGGGTGCGAGAAGTTCAGAGAGCCCTTAAATTAAGCAGCGCATCGGTAGCGGTTTATCACTTGAATAAACTGGAAGAAGCGGAATTTGTTCAAAAAGAAAAAGGCAATTATACAACATGCAAAGTAATGCTGAAAGATAAAGTTCGAGTTAGTCACTACTTGATTCCACGATATTTTTTTTACGCCATATTCACAGCTTTAATCTTGATAATCGAACTTGCCTTTTTTAAACCAGCAGTCCTTGATAGAGGATATTTTGTTTTTGCAGTTGCCATGGCAATATTGTTGGTGTTACTTAGCTTTGAAACTTTGAAAAAGTGGCTTGAAGGGGGCATTTAATCCATCCCACCCTGAAAGTTTTGTAACAAGAAAAGGAAGCAAAAATAATGTAATAATTGTTAGAAGATATTAATGGAGCCTCGGGCGGGATTTGATCCCGCGACCAACAGCTTACAAGGCTGCCGCTCTACCGGGCTGAGCCACCGAGGCGCGTTGTTTCCGGTTTTGTTATTTGTTGTTAGATGGTCTTGCCTATAGATTTTATGTTTTCTAAAAAAAGAAATGATAAAAGAAACAGGGAAAAAAGTCCTGTTTTTGGGTTTATTGTTCGAATTGTTCGGGGCTAATGTAGTTGCCGTACTTTTCTTTAGCAGCTAACAGGCGCTCGTATTGTTGGTTTAGCACCCAAAAGACTGCTTCGGGAGTGTAGGTGACTTTGGTTTTGTAGAATTGGCGAACCCGTTTGATTTTGTCCATGTTTTCTTGGACCCGTATGCTGAACTGGGCGATGTAGTCTTGTTTGGCGTATTCTTTGTTTAGCAGTTCTTTGAAGATTGTCTTCAAGTCTTCATATTTTGGTATCTGACCAGTTGGAGTAACTATTGTTTCTACTTCTCCGTGGACACGTTTTTCCATCCATTTTACCCAGACATGTTTGTCCTGGGGGTCGTTGAGGTAGTTGCCGTCTTTGTCTTTGAGGAAGTAGTTTACACCAAAAACGGTAGGGGTATTTTCTACTTTTTTGCCAAAATCAAGGTTGTTACGAACGTTCTTGCCCAATGGAATAGAGATGAAGTCTTGGATGCTCATCATGTTAATTTCTGGAACACCTTCTTTGCCTACGGTGGCAAAGGTTGTTTCCGTTTCCAACGATGCTCCATAAGCTACAATTCCGTGTTCCCAGCTAAAACTTTGCTGAACTGGAACATACGCTTTAGTGTCGCGGCCACCATACATTATTCCCCGTAGTTTTACACCATTGGGGTTTTCTAGTTCAGGGTCACAGTTCTCCAGAGCAGACAACTTAACCGCGTAACGGGCGTTTTTATGAGCCAGGGTAATTTCGTTGCCGTCTTTGTCTTTTTTGCCTTCGTACCATTCTCCAGAATAGTTGATTCCGTCTTTGGGGGTTTCTTTGCCCATGCCAAGCCAGTAAGGAGTCCCGTCTTTAACTAAAACGTTAGAAAATATGATTTCTCCGGGACTATGAAGAACCCTGTAGATTTGAGCATCGTCCCGAGGGTTGACATCTTTTATGATGCCAAAGATTCCAGCTTCAACGTTAACTGCCCGTGCAACACCATCTATTTCACGAATATACGCGATGTCATCTCCAAGGATTGTTTCTCCAGGCAACATGGCAGTTGAAGTTTTTCCACAAGCGCTTGGAAATGCCCCTGCAAAGTAGGTTTTACGGTTATTTGGACCATGCACGCCTACTAGCATCATATGTTCTGCTAACCAGCCTTCGGTGTTTGCTTTTCGTATAGCTAAACGAAAGGCTAATTTTTTGAAGCCAATAGAGTTACCCGCGTACTGGGTGTTAACACTGTAAATGGTGTTATCCATGTGATCTATGTAGATTTTTTTGTTGTTGTGTTCTGCGCTGACCATTCGATCAGTTAGCTTTCCTGCAGAGTGAACAACACGCAAAAATTGGGTATCAGCTGGAGATTCAGTGAAAACTTTGTATCCTGAACGATACAACAAATCTTCAGAATGGGCAACATACCAAGAATCCGTGCATTGCATTCCAAGAATGGTAAACACAGAATTGGTTGGACCTAAAGACAAAAACCGAACAATCATGGTCCGTCCAGTCATGGAGTCTCGGAGGGCTCCTTTTACTTCTGCTAGGCCTTCTTGGCGGTCGATTTGGTTAAGAGCTTTACTTAAAAACACTTTTTTGGGCACGAGATATTTTGTGGCTTTTCGGTCTCGGCCTTGGTCGTAATATCCGTCAAAGTGGTATGTGTGACCTTCAATTTTTAGTGGTGTTTCTTCTTTTTGGACAAGTGCTTGTTGCCTAATGTGTTCCTTGTCCTCGGGGGAGTCGCTGCAAACAAAAACTTGTTCAGCGTTGCAAAGGTCTGCAGATTTGGCAATGAATTCATGAACTTTGGGAATTGATATTTTACATAATTTTTCGTAATCAGATTTACTTAGTTTTGATCGTAATGCTTCAAGATAGGGATTCATTATTTAGCCTCATTCACTTAATGTCTATTAGTTACTGGAAAAGTTTAAAAACTGCTAACTGATTTAAAGGTTACGTTAACAAAATGTTAAAAATTAAAGAGTTGGAAAAAAAGATTCTCCTTAACCTGCTAGAAAACGGACAACAACCAATACTAAAAATTGCAAAAGACCTAGGCGTCACAAGACAAACAGTAGCAAAAAAACTGGACCAAATGCAAAATTCTGGACTGATTTTGTCTTTTTTTCCCAAACTGCAACCCGAAATTCTGGGATTATCCATTCAAGCATACATATTGATGCGGGAAGACCCCAAAAACGACTGCAGAAAAGAAACAGAAGATATCGTGAAAAGTTTTCCTCAAGTTACTGAGTTTCAAAGAATTTTTGGCAAATACGACAGCATCGCTAAAGTTTTGGTGAACAACAACAAAGAGTTAACAGAGTTGGTGAAAAAAATTCACGACCTGAAAGGCGTCAAAGAAACTGAAACTTTTATTGTTCATAGCACACTTAAAGACAAACCTGAAGATCCAATAAAACAGAAATTAACAGAGTAGTAATGTTTTTTGGACCAGTTTACCAGATTATACCTAAGCTTTGAATTATTTCTCCATTGTACATTTTGCCGACTGCAGGGTTTACAATTTCGTCTGTTTGGGGTTCAATATAGATTAGCCCTCTGTCAGTGGTTTCAAAGCAGGCGATTGCGTGGGCGCCACTGGAAAAGGTCATGTAAACAAAACCGCATCGGTATCCTTGTTGTTCGGCGTTGTAATTGAAATCAGCGGTAAAATCGTAACAAACATAGCCATCAGTGTAAAGATTCCTGTCGGTCAGGTCTGAACTAATAAACAAAAGAGCCTCCTGATAAGTCGGGTTTCGGGTAGAATAACCGTTTTCAGCCATGTAACCTAAACCCTCAGAATAGCCTTCTTCATAGCCTGTTTCATAACCTGCAGACTGGCCTTCAAAATAACCTAAATCATAATTTTGGACTACTTCTACTTCCAAACCACTTACTTCAATTTCCAGACTTGAAACCTGAGATTGTAGATCAAAAACATCATTATTCAATTCTGTTGTTTGCAACTCAAGATCCGAAACTTGAAACTCCAAACTAGTTTTCTCCATAACTAAACCTGATAACTGGCTTTCTAAACTGCTTTTTTCATGTTTAATTTCAAAAATTTCTTCAACTTTAAGTGCTACTTCAGCTTCTTTTTGATGGATCATCACCCCAGCACCAATACAACCAATTGCCAAAACAATACATATCGACATAATGACAACTAACTTAACGTCGGCCATCACAGATTCTCTCCAAATATATATTATATTATATCATAAGACATGTTATATATTCTTTGAAGTAAAAAACCTTACAAACAATCAAAAAATGAAATCCATCAAGTATTTTTTTTACGGCGACCAACAAGGATGCGGCGGGAGCAACACAGTAGATAACGGAGTTTTAGATGCTGAACTGGCTACAACAACAAAAACTAATGCAATATCAGAGACAACAGGTATTATTGGGCTTGCAATAACAAAAACTCCAAATACAGCAAGTTTCAGGACTGACTCGCAACCCAACGCCGTTTAACAAACACCCAATATCTGCACCTATCCTTCTAGAATTTTTTCCCTAAAACATTTGTTGTTGTTGACCCCCCTACCCCCCCAACAACAACAAAACTATTTTTAACAAAAATTTATTCACTTACAAAACATAGAGATTTTTAAAACTTTTTTTAAATTGATGTTGGTTATGGGTTAATCTACGATTGGTTTAAACTGAAATGTGTCTTTAATCTCTCCATAAATTCAAGCCAGAAAAGATTCAATTGTTGAGTGTATTTCATAATTAATGAACCCAGAAATTTGATTTTCGTCCCGCTTTTCTTTTTTCTAAAATTACCAAATATGGAGCCCCGGGCGGGATTTGAACCCGCGGCATACAGCTTACGAGGCTGCCGCTCTACCGGTCTGAGCCACCGAGGCGTTACTTTGAATTGAGCATATAACACATTTTTAAGATATTCGGGAAACAAAGGAAAGTTAAGAAGTCAAAAAAAGAAAAAATGTTGTTGATTGTTTACTGCCCATTTACAGCAGTCATAACCCTTAACAAAAGGGGGAAAGTCCCGTTTAGGGGACGGGTTATTTCTTCTTTAGTATCAAGAAGTAGAGCAGAGCTACGCCAATCACTGCTACTGCGGCGATTGCTGCAATCAAAGTTAAGGGCAAATCTTCAGGATGGTCGTTATCGATGGGAGTTTGGGTGTCTTCTTCAGATATGGTGAAGTAAACGGTTTGTGAACTTTCTTTGCCTTCAGTGTTTTTGGCGAAAACTGTTAGTTTATGTGAGCCTTCAATTAAGTTGGACAAGGTTGCAGTTCCGCTGATTGTAATGTTTTCTTCTCCATCAAGGCTGTAACCTACGATTGCATTTGGGTCACTTACGGACACAGTTAAGGTCAAGGAGTTTACGTTGTAGGTTTTGTTTTCAGGGGAGGTAACCGAAACGATTAGGGATCCTTCAAGGATTAGAGGGTATTCATCTTTAACGGAGGCATAAATTGTGTAAGGAGTGTCTCCGAAGCCGTCGCTTCCTGTTTCGTTTTGGGCTTTGCCTGATTTTACGTCAGTTCCAGAATAGTCGTTCCAGTAGTTGCCGCCTGCAGGGTAAATAAACCATTGGTTACTGGAGATAGAAATGGTATCGTCGGTTACGCCTACATCGTGTACTTGTACCCCGTTATTGTTTAGGCCATTGTTTATGAAGTAGTTGCCTCTGAATACGTTCAAGGATGATGCGCTAATTCCAGCCCCGTAACTGTAATTGTCTTCGATGGTGTTTGCAGATATTGTATTTTGGGTGGAGTCATACAAGAACATTCCACCTGTGTTGCTAGTTATTTCATTCAAAGATATTGTGTTAAAGGTTGCATATTTGAGATGTATTCCTCGATTGTTGTTTGTTAGGGTATTATGAGTAATAGTGTTATGAGAAGACGAAAAAATCCAAAGACCATATGTAGTATCAGTTATGGTGTTTCCGGTTATTGATGATTGTTTAGTGTCCACCAATATTATGCCTTGTTCATTGTTTGCTAATTCAAGATTTTGAACAGTTATGTCTGTACAGCTTACAAGGGCAAGAAAACCAACATCTGGATATGTTTCAGGGCTGATTACTAGATTTTGTTTTCCAACTAAGTAGTAAATTTTCTTGTCGGCACCAATTGTGTTTGAATCGTCAATGTCATGGATGAAATCTGATAAAGCAGTACCCGAAACTGAAAAGTCTCTAACGTTATCTAAAGCGTTATTTCGGAAGCTGTTTTCTGAAGTTAACAACAGGTCAACGCCTAGGTTATTGTTCAGTATAGTATTTCCAGTAACAGTGTTTTGTGTCGAATTATAGATACGAATACCAACGCCATTTCCGGATATTGTGTTATCAATAATTGAAATGCCAGAGGCTTCACTGAGGTAGATTCCATAATTGAAACCACCAAGTATGTGTAGATTTTTAATTGTTACACCGCTTACTGATGAAATTTCTATTCCAACTTCTCCCTGTCCTAGAAGAGAAAATCCAGCCCCATCAATTATAATGTTATTAGATTGAATTATGAAGCTGTACACCACCAAATCCCCTGTTAATGTGTATACGTTACCAGCTTTTTCAATGGGAACCGTGGAATTGATGGAAGAATAGATAGTTCCATCACTTAGGATATAAACTGTTTCAGTTATTGTGTCCTGAGCGACAACTTGCTGAATGCTAATCAAACATAAGGAAGCAACACACAAAAAGATCAGAAATGAAGCTTTACTTGCTTTCATGCTCTTGTTTTCCCCATGTTAGTTAATTCATGATGGTTAAATCGACAGTAACGGTTTGTAAGGTTAACCAGTTTGGAAACGGAATCAATCATAAAAATCATCTTTTTATCTAGTTAGTAGTCAAGTCGATCCCTAGAATATAAAAGGTTTTTTCAGAATTTTGTCCAGTTGATTTTACCAACAAAAGTAAAATGTAATATTGACATTTTTTTTTAAAAAAAAAAAATAACAGGTATTCTTAAGACATCCAACAAGAAACAATACTTCAGAGGTACCAAATTGAGTTCGGCAAAAGAGCTGGGTGAAAGAAAAATTATCAAGATTATTCTAGAAAACCTAGACCAAATGCCCAACATGCTTCTTCCTTTTGGTGATGATGCATCAGCAGTTGAAGTTGGAAATAACAAGCTGGTAGTAATAAACATGGACATGCTAGTGAAAAAAACCGATGTCCCCCAAGGAATGAGCATCTGGCAAGCTGCTCGAAAAGCAGCTGTAATGAACATAAGCGACCTAGCAGCAAAAGGAGCAAAACCAGTTGCGTTATTAGCATCCCTTGGGGTGCCTGACGAGTTATCAAAAACCGAAATTCAACAAATAGCCAAAGGATTAAATGCTGGTGCCCAAGAATACGGAGCGTATGTTTTAGGAGGAGACACCAACCAAGCACCTGACCTCATAATCAGTTGCATGGCTTTAGGAGAATGTTCTAAATATAACCTGCTTAAGCGCAGTGGAGCAAAACCAGGAGACTATGTGGCAGTAACAGGTTCTTTTGGAAAAACTGCAGCTGGGTTAAAAATTTTGATGGAAAAACTTTCACTTCCAGAAAATCAGAAAACCTTGGTTGATTCGGTGTTGATGCCATGTGCACGAGTAAAAGAAGGGATAGCATTAACATATTCAAGGGGAGTCACTGCCTCTATTGACTCTAGCGATGGGTTAGCTTGGAGTCTTCATGAACTTTCTAGAGCTAGTAACGTAGGTTTTTGTATTGACAATCTGCTAGTAGATCCCGAAGCAGAAAAGTTTGCAGAAACTCAAGGTTTGAATTCTTCAGATTTAGCATTATACGGTGGCGAAGAATACGAGCTTATTGTAACAGTTAATCCTGATTCTTGGATTAAAGCCCAGAAAGCAGTGACTACAGTTGGTGGATTGCTTACAAAGATTGGTGTAGTTACCAAAGAGAAACGATGCTTACTAAAAGTGGATAAAAAAACTGTTGAGATTAAGCCTCGGGGATGGGAACATTTTATTACAGAATAAAAGAATGAAAAAGAAATGAAGGGAGACAATAATTGATAAAGTCATGTGATTCAGGTAGTCTGCCGTTCATGGGGGATTCTGCAAAGTTTTTAGAGGGAACAAAAAGTTACGTATGCAACAAAACAGAGGAATCTGCCGAGTTTTTTGAGAAAAACGTTGTTAACAGTTTTGTTGACAAACTTCAAGCAGGCATTGAAGTGCCAAATTATCCGCAATTTCGGGACATGAATCAGATGTTTGTGTCAATGATAGATGGAATAGAAAAATTTGATACAGGATACTTAGAAACAAAAATTGCGTCTTTGCGGGCAGACAACAACAAGATAGTTGAAATCCTAGCCATTGAACGTAACTCTCAAGTTATTTCAGAAAAAATAGGAAATCCTTTTGAACTTCGAGTTTGTGTAACTGGACCTTATACTCTTGCTTCTTTGTTTCCGTACCGAGACGAAAAAACTTTCATCCGACTGGGAAACGTTATCGCGCAAATCATAGAGTGCAACCTTTTCAGTAACAAACACGGAAAAACAAGTCTAGTTTCTGTTGATGAACCCTCATTTGGACTAGTAGACGATCCCCTAATCGATTTTGGATCCCAAGGACGAGAAAACCTAAAAAAAGCGTGGGAAAAAATTTTCCATACCATTAAGACGAAAAATGCCCAAAGCATGATACATTTACACAGCACAGCAAACCCCATGTTCTGGGACATACCTAGTTTAGACGTAATCGACTCTCATGTTGATGACCCGATTCACCAGATGCAAAAAACCGGAAAATTGTTAGAATCCAAAGACAAGTTCTTGAAAGCCAGCATGACAGTTAACGACTTTGATAAACTGATTAGACAAAAAATTGTCACAGAATCCGAAGAAAAACTGTCTGACTCGGATGTTAACGAAAAAATTGCTGACGTATGGACAGCTATTAAAAAGGGACAGGTAAACCCTGACGTTTTTTTGGAAACAGCAGGAGTAATGAAAAAAAGAGTAACCGATGTGGTTGAACGCTTTGGAAAAAATCGAATATTATATGCAGGACCAGAATGTGGACTTAAAGGATATCCAACATACAAAAATGCCCTTGAATGTTTAAGGCGAATCTCAAATGCAGTTAACTGCCTGAAAAAATAGCTAAAGTTCATCAAGTTACTACGCTAAAATGGCTGTAACATTGAAATTAGATAATTTGTTATTTGGTAAGTAATACCCCAAACAACATTGGTTTTTATGACATACGCAGGGTAATCTTTTGACATGTACTGTTTTGTGCCATTTGTTTTAGTCAATTCAGTTAAAGGAACCCAGAAAAAATTTGACAGTTCATTATTCAGTTTAATTGGCTGCTCTTCGAGCTGCAAAACAACAAAAGGAAGAATACGAATATCAGGTCTTTGAATAGATGTGATAGGAGTCAAGGTTCCTAAGAACTTGCAACCGTTACGGAGATTGATGTTTGTTTCTTCACAAGTTTCTCGTATCACGGTATCTCTCAAGTCTTTGTCTTCGGAACAACGTTTTCCCCCAGGAAAAGCAGTTTGCCCAGACCAAGGATCTTTAGGAGTTTCAGTCCGTTTTACAAAAAGAATTTCTAACGCGTGATTGTTTTCCCGCAACAACACAGCAACAGCAGCATTCACGTCCAAAGAATCAACTTCAATTAAAGTCTTAGATAGTCTTTCTGCAATAATTGTAGCATTCAATTTTGGTTGTTCCCTCGAAGCGCCATTAAGTAAGGACACAATGAACAACTATTCTTTTTTCGCATGTTGCATTTTTTTGATTGTTTCTTTGTCAATATCTAGAGTCATGTTATTGAGGTTATCTTCCCAGAAAATTTCTTCAGCTTCGTTGCTTTGAGGTTCCCCTTCGTAATCTGTGATTTTGTAACAATATGCATGTTGTTTTTCGCCATTACTTGCAACGTAATAGTTTTTGCAAACAAAGCTCATCTCTTTTACTTGGATACCTAATTCTTCCATCATTTCTCGTTTCAAAGCATCTTCTAAATCTTCATTAGGTTCAACATGACCTGCAGGCAAACAGATAATTCCAGGATCAATTTTTTTGTCTATTCTGCGCCGCTCAACCAAGAATCTGTCTCCCTTAACGATTATTCCAACAACAACGTTTACAGGTTCCAAAGTACCATCTCCGACCTTTGTAGAAGAATACTAAATTATAAACAAATCAACTTTTGCATTATTCATTAACTATCATGATTGTACTTGTGGTACACCAGGTATAAGATACCTATCCAGTAGAGTTTAAAAATCTACCTCTAACGGTAGTATGAACAATTGATTAGGTATTACCAGTAATACCTAATTGATTATTGACGGTAGTTTGTACCTATTATAATAATACCATCTCTGAGTGTACAAATCATTAGTTAAGACCGTTGTTTGTACAGAAGTATTAGGTATCTATGTTGTTTACTTCTTAACTTTTAAATCAAGAATGATTGTAAGATAATGTATAACAAATATTGTCAGGTGGAAAAAATATTCGAAGGAACATGTGAACCATATGCCATGATCATAATGATTTCTTTAGCTGTTGCTTTTATCTTTCTAGGCTTTACTAAAGTAATTTCAATGGAATTAACAGTAATTAGCGTTTCAATTCTGATTGGTTTTATGATTTCAATTACATTATACTGCTATTACAAAGACAAAAATGCTTCACAATTTAGAATAAAACAACGGTAGTATGTACCTATTACTTAGTTAGTAAATAGTTACTGACAGTAGTATGTACTAATTGTAAATCAGTTGAAAGAAACGGGGTTTGCTGAGACTTTTGCACAGGCAATAGAGGAAGAAAAATGAAAAAAACCTTCTGCAACAGTTAGGTTAATTTTCAATTATTGTGCTTGAAGCCTTTTCAGCCCCGTGTTATCTTCCAAGGGTTTCTCCCAAAAAAAGAGGGAGAAAAAATGTTTGGGTTTATTTGCGTTTTAGGAACCAGTAAGCGGCTACGCCGATTACTGCGGCTACTGCAACTGCTGCGATGATTGCAATTTCTGTTGTAATGAAGGAAGTTGCGGGTTCTTGGGTTTCTACTGGTGTTTCAACGTCAACGGGTTCTTCTGGTTCAATTGGTGCTGATACTGCAGGTGCAGGGTCAACGGTCAGGTAAGTTGTGGTTGTTGAGCCATAATATGCGCCAGAGCCTTGAAAGGTAGCATAGATTTGGTATGTGCCTTCCATTTCTGGTTTAAAGGCCAAGGCCCAGTTTCCGTAAGCGTCGCTGATAGTTCGGCTAATGTCCATGTAGTGACCGCTAGGATCGATTGCAAATAGGATCACTTCAACACCTTCAATGTCTTCGGGCATTGCAAATTGTTTGTAAACATGTAGCATCCATGCGCTCATGTCTTCGTCAGAGATTGCGGGTACACCATTGGGGAATCTTGTAGTCAAAGAGATGTCTTGTGTTCCTGGAGAAACGTCCATTATAGTTCCAGTGATTTGTGCGCTAGATCCAACTGTTACACCAGAAGAGGGTGCTTGAGCGGTTAGTGCACTTGGACCTTTGCCAATTGCGTAGATTTGTTGGTCATAAGTGTCCATTCCAACTATAATGCTGTCACCGATGATTGCTCGTCCTCCCCATCGAGTGGTACGGAAAGCTCCATCGATTCTCCAGATTTCTTCACCAGTCAATGCGTCAAGGCATACGAAGGGTGCACCTCTTGGTCGTGGATCCACTGCAGAGTGTTCAGTGTGGGCTACGTAGATTTTGCCGTCAGTGATGAACATTGGTTTAACCCACCAGTTGTTTGACCATAGCATTTCAGAGTATGGGTCAGTTACTTGGTAGGTCCATTCAACATCACCAGTTAGAACGTCATAGCAGTAAACTAATCCACCAATGCTGGCTGAATAGAGTTTACCATAAGCAATGTGTCGGACATTTGCTGGAGAGTCTTCAAGTGCGTTTAGATAGTGTTCCGATGGAGTTGGACCCCACATGTATCTTCCAGTTTCAGTACTAAAGCCATAGTGTTCACGGAGTTCTCGGATATACAGGACAATAGCGCCGTCTTCAAGACTTGAGGCAACAAAACCACCCATAGCGCCTGATACAGTTACGTTAGCGTCAAACCAATAGTCAGGTGCGTTATAGGTTTCGTCGAATAAAACATCACCTTCGTCACCAGATTTCAGGCTTAATCCAACTAGGGTAACTTCTTTAGTAGAGGATGAACCTAAGATTACACGGTCCTCAATTCCTGCAACAACAATGCTGCCTGGTGCATCTTCTGGAATTGAAACGTTCCAAAGCCAACCAGCGGAAAGTTCGTTTGCATCATAGGTTTTCATTTCTATTGTGTTTCCCCAGCTGCCGTCACCGTAACCAGTTGCAGTACTGATGAGGGCGTCGTTCATGGACCATAAGGCCATCCAATCGTTTTGTGCGTTGACACGTAGGATGTAGATTTCGTTGTGTGGACCGTATAGTCTAGTTCCTGAAGGAATGTTGTTTATAGTGAATCTCCAATCGCCAGTGTAGGCGTCAAATGCATTCCATTGGCTTCCAATATTTGCGTACAGATATGAGAATCCACCGTGGTAGTTCATTCCATCCCAGTATAGGTTTTGAGCAAAGGAAATTGACCTATTGTCAAGGAAAACTTTGCGCCAAATTTCTTCACCAGTTGTAAGATCAACACAAACGGTTTCACGTTTGGTTATAGGTCGTGAACCGCCAGTTTCATAGTAAAGTCGTCCATTCAGGATGTATCTTACTGGGAATTTGCCTTCATATGCATCTCCAGTTCCCATACTGAGTCCACCTAAGTTTCCTCCAACAAGTCCACCGAAGACATCTAATTCTTTGTTCCATAGGATGTGTGCTGTTTCTGGACCTTCGTTGTATGGTGCATACACATTTAGGAGTTCAAGATTATCAGTCCAGCTTCCTGAAATTGTGTTCCATTCTCTGAGTTGTGCATCAATTGGGCGGTCCCAATAGAATGTTGGTTTGGGGTGTCCGGGGTGATATTCGATTGGATCTGCAAGTACTTGTAGTTCGAGTTCTTCACTGTAGCTTTCTAGGTAAGTTAGGTTACCTTGGTACTGTGAGAAAAATCCAGTGACTATAGCCCATTGTTCGGGGAAGTGAGTTTGCAGGGTGTATATTCCAGACATTGTAGGAACAAAAACGTCACCAGTTCCACCGGTTGAGTCAGTTCGGTATGGACCAAGGGTTTCAACTGAGCCATCTGGTTTAGTCACGATTACAGTCATATCTTCCCAACCATCTGCGGCAGATTGAAGATAGTCTGTAATACCAATGTGCAGCAATACTGGCTGACCAACACCTACAGGATTAGGCATTGCACCAATGTATGCAACTGTTGCTTTAGTACGAATTTGTTCTTGTGCAGATACAGCAGGCAAAGCGACGATAATAGCAGAAATAGCGAGTAATAGAACCAAAGTGATAGTAGCAATTTTTGAATTTACATTCAAGTTTTTCATTCTTTTTCACCTTTTTTCGATGTCATAGTAATAAAGGGCAAGCTTATTTAAAATTTGTTGCAAGACACAGAAAAAAAACAAATAGATTAATAATAAAAAAGTGAAAAACATTAATCTTTTCGCATAAAAAACATTGTTAGATATACGTATAATCCAGTAATGTAGAAACAAAACAGAACCGAAATCATAGCTCAGCGTATTCAATGACTAAAAAAGAAAAGCACCCAATAGGTACCAGACGATGTCACCGTAAGTTAATGCGATAATTAAGCCCGCGGTGATAAAAATAAGAAGGGGCAACCCAGGAGTTGCCCACACCCAGCCGTCAGACATACTCTCTTTGAGTCGACTGATAATATCTTCTCTTTCGTCATAATCAGGAAAAACTAAAAGTTTTCTTGTTTTTTCTCCAGCTTCATTTATTTCAACGTCTTCAAGGGGAAACATGTGGCTGGTTTCTAATTTGGACAATTTTATTTTGTAACCACTGATCAAGGCAAGAATTTTTCTTCCAAAAGACTCTTTTTTTAGCCCTTCAAATATTTTTTCGTTGTTTCGGGTTGTCCAAATGATATTGCGAAAAATTGCAAAAAATACGCTAAGTGCCCCCAATAATACACTGTTGCTAAAGATTGTTATAGGAAACAGTGGGGAAACAAAACCCGCTGAAGGACCTAAAAGATTGGTTGGATAAACAGGCAACGCTAATGCAATGCACATCAAAGCTTTTGCGTCTGCACCTCCAAAGCCTCCAACATAAAATATTGCAATAGCCAATCCAGAGGTTATAGCAAAAGATAGGACATAAAAGGTCACCATTTGAAAAGGTTGGGAAGAGAACAATAAAATTTGTAAACCAGTTAACAAAAGTGCTAACGGTCCAAAAATGACCCAAACTTTGTTGCTTACTTCTCTAGTTTTGTAGTCACTCCACGAGGCATATATTAGAAAACTAAGGCATAAAATAATTCGGGCACCATCAAATATTTGGTTCACGTTAGATCATCTGCTGCTATATGTTTTAAAAAATGGTATAAAAACTAAATGAAATAAAGAATTAATTTGGAAAAGAGGAAGAGAAGGTTTATGCTTCTCTGTTGAATGGAATACTAATTCCTTCTTCAGTTCCCATTCTGAAGTAGTACATGTTTCCGTCAATCCAGTTATGCTGAATTGTAACATTTAGGGTTGAACCAGCAGTAACCATTTGAGTTCCCGGAACAAAATTCGATGATTTTTGGATAAGGTTTGAAGCCGAGTCGCCTACATATACGGTATCAATTTTTGCGTCAGCAGTTCCAGAATTGCGCACTATGATTTCGACATAATTGCTACCTGAAGTGTAAAATCTTACGTTTTCTACAGTTAAGATTGCGCCTGCGCTGCTAGCAGTGGTTTCAGTGAATGTAATTACCCAAGCGTATGTAACGATGACTGCTGCTACTGCAATGACAATCAATAGTAGGGTTGCAAGAATTGGTGAAATTCCTTTCTTTGATTTGATAATGTTCCTCATGATTAGACTTCCTTTAACCAGAAACAGTGGATTATTGTATTTAATACATATGAAATCAGAGTATATATTGCGCCTAAGTGTTTAATTCAGAATCCGAGTTAAACAAAAGATGAATGTTCTTTAAAAAAACATAAACAATTCATATCAATTTAAAGCACTGTTTATTTAACAATTTCGAAAACAAGGGGAGGCGTGATAGTACGCACGTCCAAGCTTACTCCAATCAAAGATTCTATGAAACCGCACAAAAACTTTGCATTGCTAATTAATGGAGTTCGGATTATTACAAATTTGTCTTTAAGGTAAAAGTCGCCAAAACCTTGAACCCGCAATCGTTTGAATACTTCATCCCATTTCTCTTTGTTGGAGGTTTCAATATCCATGCTGGCTTCCAGTGAAACTTTGGCCATTTTTCCGATTTCGTTTCCTACTTCTTTCCATTTATTTTCTGGTATGTTCTTTAGAAGAACGTCAAGAAATTCAACGTTAATGAAAGCTACACGGCTGATGCCAATGTAGTATTCTCCTGGAAATTTCCAGTCATAAATTCGCATACTGCGATAAACATCAAGCATCTTTGATACTAACGGCTTGATTCCAGGCTCTCGTCCCTGATTAATAAGGGAGTCAATATAATCCCGTTCATCTTGATCTAAAATTATTGTTGTTCTTTTTACTGAACGCTCCCGTGGAGCCATGTTTCCCTCTCCGGTATATTAGTTATGCTCAGAAGCATATTTTATATGTTTCGATTCCGAAGTTTCATGCCCATACTCTTATTCATCAGCTACAAACCCAAAAAAGACTGAAACTGCACTAATTTGAATAAATAACACAAAAATGTATACGCAGTTCATAAACGTTATTTATTAAAAAAGAAGAACAAGAACAAACAGAATCAACATAACAAGGAAGATTGAACTTATGCAGCCACCTCTGGTGTATAAAATGAACCTAACAGAGCTTCAAGGAGAAGGAGATTTCCCTTGCCCAAGCTGTGGAACAATCATATCGCCTGAAGACGAAACAGAAGACGTCTACACAATACTAGACACAAGAGTATGTGACGGAGAATTAGAAGAACTAGAAATACAATGTAACAACTGTAAAAGCAAAATCCGATTAACAGGGTTCAATATTTCCTAAGCTTAAAATCAAACAAAACAATTCTGAACATCAGTTTTGATGGTCAAGCATTTTCTAGTTTGCAACATTTAGACCAAAATAATTTTGTGGGTTAGTCCAAAGCAACCCAACAACACTAACCCTGACGCCTATATTTTAGGATGCTCCAGACATAAAATATCCCGAGCCCATCAAGATAACACGATTAGTTTGATTAATCATAAATCTGCAACAGGTACATCAGAGGTTTTTTCATCGGTTTTTTCCTGAAATGCAAGATCAGGTTGTATACTAAAAACGGTTTCTGGAAAATCATTGGTTTCTTGCGTGTTCCTGATTAATTCTTGTTTTTGGCGTTTTCCTTTAACATCAAACCATGCCATCATAGCATAAGGCAAAGACATGTAAGCAGTAGCCAACAACGGATTACGGAATAACGGAGCTAATCCAAGAATTTGATCCAAAGGTCCACCACTGACGTCTGTAACTGCTCCTTGAACTATGTTGGCTAATACTGCAAGGGTTAAGCAAACAAAAAATTGCATAAGAACCCCGCGTTGTTTTCCCAGAAGCACTGCAGGAATAAATGAAGATAACAAAAAAATCCAAGCGAAAGAATGGATAAATACAATCAAATCGATTCTAGTTGCCATCCATTCTCCGACGACAGGAAGTGTTCCCATTATAGAGGTTGTAATTGTGTTCACAGTTATTTCTGTAAACAATTGGTAGGTCGTCATTAAAGTCCATGCTACCGACATGTAAACTGGAGTTAGTAAAGTAGCTTTTCCCAAGCTCTTTCCCCGTATTTTATTTGGCAACATCATGTCTTAAATATTACGGTATCAGAATATGGTTTTTAGCAGTAAAACAAAAAGAGAAAAAAAAATAAAAAGAAAAAACGAAACTGGATTACAACTATCAGCTTGCAACAAACTACGAACTTCGTAGAAGTCTTGCTGTTAGTTATCCATACGTAGAGATTTTGCTAGCCTTTGTTGCTTAGCTTCGGTTCAAGGTGATCTCGATTGTAGAAATCATCCTTGAGTTGGTTTCTCCTTCCCGTGGTGGCATCTCTTCGGTTCCGATTGTGATTTTGTCGACTTTCATTTCTTTGACAAATCTGCGTCTTGCAATTTCGACTGCGTCAACTGCTGTGGTTATTGCTTGTCCTCGTGCTTTTACTGTCACGTCTTTGGTTTCGGCTCCGCTGAATGCGGTTACGATGCCTAGCACATAATTCATGGGGGGTTTTCTACCTACATATATAATATTTGAGTCGCTAGTTTTTTTGCTCATTTTGCGATTCTCCGTGGTTTGGTGCTGTTAATGTTGGATGGACTGACTTTTAAATCCTCCTGTCAAAATAAAACAATAAACAATTAACGTTTTCGCGTCAAACTTTCAGGTAACCTTTTCTTCGCAGCCAGTCAACCTGATTTCGTTTATATCGCCATATTACATCGCCACGTTCGTCAGTTTGGAAATCCCAAGGAGAAACTAAAACAATGTCTCCTAAACGTATCCACATCCGGCGTTTCATTTTACCGCGAATCCTGCAGAGGCGCAGACGGCCATCCTGGCAGCTAACCATCATTCGGTCGCCACCTAACATTTGTTTGACGACTCCGAGTACGTCGTTAGCTTCAGGTATCTTGATTGCGTTGTAGTCGTCGCGTTTTACTCTCTTGTTGCCCACGATATTCCCTCTACATTCCTTTTCCATAATTGCTTACATAACTTAAATAGGTTAGTCTTATTTTGAGGCACAAACAACCTTAATAGGGTCCTCATTTTAAAAAAACTAGTCTTATTAAAGAAGCATATACAAAATCAAAACAACCCCAACTGCCCAACAATAATAAGCAAACAAGTGAAATTTTTCACTCAAAACTATCTTTTGCAGCAACTTTAAAGAAGCATAACCAACCAGCATTGAAACAATTACTCCAACTATGACTGGAAGCAAATCTACAGTCCCCAAAACCAAGTCTTTTAATTCCATTGCAGTTGCTCCAACGATGGCAGGTACAGACAACAAGAAAGAATACCGAAAAGCAGTTGTTTTTTCAATTTTTCTTAACAACCCAAAAGATATCGTCAAGCCACTCCGGGATATCCCTGGAACAATGGCTACACCTTGTGCCAAACCAATAAATACCGAATCGAATATTCCCATTTTTTTGTAGCCTAATCGTTTTTCTGAAATAAACAATACACAACCGGTAATCAGCAATGCTATGCTTACTGCAAACAAGTTAGAAAATAATGAGGTTATTTCACTGTAAAAGGTCACCCCAATTACTGCGATGGGCACACTTCCTACAATTATGTGCAGTGAAAGTTTTCCGTCATCAGTGTTAAAATCTCGTTTAAGCAAAGCTTTCAGAATAGCCAAAATGTCGTTTCTGAACATCACCAGCACCACTATTAACGTGCCAAAATGCAGCATAACATCAAAAATTAAAGGCGGATTTAAACCCAGAAAAGTTTGAGCAATCACCAGATGGCCAGAACTAGAAACAGGCAACCATTCAGTTAACCCCTGAATAACAGCAAGAAGTATTGCTTCAATTATGGTCACCATTAACAGTTCACTCGTTTGGTTAAGTCCTGAACAAAAACGTACCTTTGAATATTTAAAATGTTTCAGTAAAGGCAGAGATTCAAAAACAGCAAAACAAATGAGTTCAGGTAACCTGTTGTTTCGGCACTAAAAAGCTACAAATGTCCAGAAAAGGGTAGCAGGGACATTATGCTAGTTAAATAAGTTAGTTTAATGATTGAAACAATCGGACTTGGTCATGTTTAGGGTTAATTAAAAAAGAACGGGTTAGCTCCAAGTTCGCAATAATGTTGCATCGATCGCCCATGAGTCTTGTGTTGTGTCTCCAGTTTCTTGTGTGCCTTTGAATCTAATTGTAAAGGTTGAACTCGTCAAATAAGAGGAAATAGTTTCATTGTTCCATTCAGCCTGAAGAGCATCAATCACCGTTTCCCATGTTGTTCCTGTCCAAATGTCTACCCGAAGGTCTTCGCCGCTGATAGTATTTACGTATATGCATAGTTCTGCATTGGTTTCATCGTAGTCTACATTTGTCCATTGCACTTCAAGGTCAATTTCATAGTTTGTGTCAACTAACCCTGACATATTGATTACTCCAAACCTGTAGGTTCCACTGTTTCCCGTTCTATGTGACCATTCTGCAACGTTTGTTGTTGACGTTAAGTAAGCTCCTGTTGCTCCTCGTGCGTAGGCTGTTCCTGTTCCATCAGTAAAAACATACCACTCCAGAGCACTTTCATCTAAACTTGTAAGTCCTGAAACAGCATGATTATCAGATGTTGGAATATCTTGGGAATCGGTGTATCTGTTAACATTAATATTGTCATTTTGGATTATATGAACAAAAACTTCTGTACCTGTTAATCCTGCTGTGCTGTCAAAACTTATAGTCACCCCGGTGGTGCTTCCAGATTGAGGCTCAATGACAAACCATGTATCTTCTAAAGCATCATTATCGGAAGTGCTTCCAGACATTGAAGCCTCAATAAAAGCGGTGTCCCAGCCTCCAACATCAAAACTGTTTCCTGTTCCATCTGAACCATCAAACAAAGCAACATTATTATCTCCTGTAGAAAATGAAGAACCCAAAGCGTGCCCAACATCCCAGTTTGATCCAGTAAATTCTACAACAACAACATAAACTTTTACTTCTGTTCCCGTTTCTCCACGTTCAACTATTAGATTATCGCTTGAATCAATATGCGCATGGGAAATAACTCTGTTTCCATAATCTCTACTGTTAATATCTCCGATTACTCCTTGAACGAAAGGAACACATTTATCTCTATTCGATATTCCAGAAACAGCTTGAGAGCTTGTTTTAGACCCAGAAGCAATGGTAACTACTCCTCGCCACCTGACAATAAACTCGTTTGCTCCTCCAGCAGTTCCAGTATATCTCCAAACTTCGCCTCTAATTCTAATTGTTGCGGTTTGACCTGTTGCTCGGTATCCTGTTAATTCATCCGTGCCTGTTAATTGAGCTCCAGCAGAAAAAACATTCCAGTTAGTATGTGAGCTAGATGCTGTTGGTCCAGCTGAAGTTCGTCTTGCAACATTATTTCTGAAGAAAGCATTATCCAAATCTCCAACATCTGTGACAGAAGTTGTTGAACCTCCAACCCCAAAATCAAATTGTATGTGTTCAACTTTTATTACAGCTTCAGTTCCGGTATTTGCTTCTGTTAAAGTATCAAATATGCTGTCAGGACCAGCTCTTTGGTTAGCAAATTTTGAATGTGAACCTTTGTCTGGACTAGAATCTACATTTGACAATTGGTCTACAAAGTCTATTCCAGGTATGGGTTCTTCCATTGAAAGGGCTGGAGGGTTTTCTACCATAACCCACAGACCAAAATGACCGTTTGCAGGACTCGTGTAAATGGGTTCACCATCAAAAGTTACCACTGCACCATACCAGACCGCATCCAAAAAATCTGTGTGACCATTCACATTATTTAATTCAGCTTCAACAGGATTGAACGCTATAGAGTTTTCAGCACCATCTACAACCAAAGCACCAGTTTCAGTTCCTGTGATACCGTCAAACAAGTAAAGATGCTCATTGGCACTATCAGTAAACATGATTCCAGCTCCAGAATCACCTGAACTAAATTGGCTCCAATGATGTGCCCAATCACTTGGATACCCATCAAAATATTCACCTGAAGAGTCAGATGTTTCAGGGTAACCATCTTCATCATAACCATCTTCAGTTAATGGAGTACCACTTAGGTCTGAAAGTTGAATGACACTAAAGTCAGTTATTGTTCGAGGGTCATTAATAGACTCTAGAAAAACTGTTCGCACAGAATAGGTATAATACGGTGCATTAGCAGGCAAAGTCAAGAACACTTGTACATAAAGGTTAGGACACTCATAAACTCCGTCATAATATTCTGGCTCTTGTTGAACAATATCACGAACAATGCCGTTATAAATTACATAAGAAAGCTGATCGCCATATTGGGGCGAACCGTCTGGTAAATTAAAATGTGCAAAATTTGCTATACTACGAACTGAAGGATTAGATCGTACACTTGATTCGATCCAAAAGTTGTTGATTGTTAAATCCAGAAAACCATTATACAAAGTTCCAGGATTTGAGTCTACATCATCATCAAAGTAAATGTTTTCCCAAGCATATGATGTCTGGATTGCAGTATCATTTCCATCCCACCATAGCGTAATTTCATCGATTGTGTGATTAACTAGAAAAACTAACATGTTATTATTATTAAAAATGCTATTATTTCCTGCAAGTCCAAGAGGAACCGTATAATCAGATGCCCAGTCTTCGACTTGAAAAGGAATTTCGCAAGAGTTGTCATCTATTGTAGCGTTAACACGAAATGCTTTGATGGAAACAGGGGGAATGGGGTGAGCATCAGGGAGCTCTAAAGGTTGTCCAAGCCATTTTAGTGTCCCATTTTGAAGAAGTTCAATTGCAAAGATGTCAGTTTCTAAAGAGTTATAGATATCCCAAACACCAGTGGATGCCCAATCAAAATAATAGGTGAAATGAGGAATTCGTGATTCTGAAGCAACACTTTTTTGTGAATAAAATGCAGAAACAAGTAGACCTCTGTTGTCTTCAACTTGAACTGAGTATGAAGCAGTGTCTACTCCCGAAGGCAAAGTAATGATGTAAAAACCATTAGAAATTCTAACTTCAGGTGGATTAATTAATTCCCAAGTTGAATCTTCAGTATACGTGAAGAACCAAAAATTTTCTTTACTTAACCCAAGTTCAGGTTCAGAATTGTCTCGAGTAATACTTATGTTAGCAAAACCAATAGGGGCTTCTAATATTGTGACATGTAAAGCTGAAGAGGCATGAAATGATACATCATAAATACCAAGAGAGCCAATAGAGTAAGTGACATTGACACTACCCCTACTGTAGCTGTCAGGCATGAACCAGCGAGTGGAAACATCGGCATATTCACCGTCCAAATCAAGGGTAAAAGTCGGGTTCCATTCAGGATGGGAACGAGCAATATTAACTAATCCACTAGAGAGATAACTAGTTGTTTGATTTTTTGCGTATGTTGAATTTCCAGTAACTTGTAGTATAGAACCATAATAACCAACAGTGAAATCTAAAATACTTTTGATGTCTGAATTCATTTGTCCAATAACTGATAAAACATTGGATGATTCAGGCACTTCTGAATGCCGAACATTAGTGTAAGTGGATATTACAGCAGAAACTAAAATAACAGAAACAAGTAATGCTGCAATTATAGAAAACTGACCTTTATTTGCTCTATTACTGCATTTTTTCAAATTATGCGCCTCCTTGCTGACTGAGTTGAAGAGTTACAAGTCTTGAAGTGCCACTGGCTCCAAATTCACTCTTATAAATCGATGGATTATAATACATAAGAAGAGCTAAAGCAGCAATTCTCGCATCAGGTGTTCGAGTTAACCCAATTGAAGTAAATGCACCCCCATCAACATTTCTGTAAACCGCCGCAGGAATATAATCAGGAAATTCTTGGGAACGAGAAAAGAGTTCAGTAGCAATTAGATCACAATCATCAATTAAAATATCATCCTTGAATGAACGAGAAGCAGTTTGATAAGGACTGGGATAAAGACCATAATAGTTACAACGTTCAAGTGAAGTAGCAGTTAAATCAACAACACCAACACGGGACTCCATTATACCACTCCCACTTACAGATTCTCCAGTTAAACCGCTCAAGAAATTGGTTAGTCCAGCTGTTTGAACACCATCTTTCTCTATTCCGTGGATACCCCAACTTTGTACATCAGCAAAATCTTCTGTATTAGTGACATAATAAAAGGGATACCCTACTATATTTACCCAAGTTAAGTTGTATGTGTTTACTTTTTGACCTAAGATGTTGCAAAAACTTCGATAATTACTAAAATAACTTGAAGGAATAGGAACAGCTTCCCCAAAAGTGTTTATTATTACAGCATCTTGTACACTTTCTTCAGGGTTAAGAGTTAACGAAGTATTCTGTAAAATTAGTTCGAACTGAGAAGTGCTATTTACTATAACAGTAGTTGCAAAATATGGAGATAACAGATTGTTAAATTCTTTGGCTAGACTTTGTCCTGTATATCCTGTGATCCACCAACCATTAGCATCAGTGCAATTTAGAATGTAAAGAGTTAGATTTTTTCCGGTGCTTTCCCCAATTTTTTGAGGTTCTTCTGTAAATGTAACATTTGGAGAAGCAACTAAGAATGATGCAGAAGTAGATTTTGATGCCATAACATTAGTATCTGAAATAGTCTTGAAAGCATCATAAGTTACGGAGTCCCCATCAGATGAAAGGTCATAGATACTTAAATTATAGACTACGTTTGGGGGGAGAGAAGCAGAAAGGGCCTTCTGTAAATCAGCCCATGCAGGATCATCATAAGATTTGAAGATAATCTCGCTAAGAACGCCTTTAGCATTTAACGTTTCAAGGGTAGACTGAGCAAGGTCACCAAGTTCAGTTCCAAACGCTTCAAGAGCAGAAGGTAAGACAGCAAAATGGTTGGCCAGAGCAAAAGAACTCAAGAGAATAACAATCACAAACAAAACTTCAACAGTTCGCATCAATTTTTATTCACCACTTAATTTCCCAACTTCCATGTAGAAACTTTAACCTGATAGGAAATCCCATTAATAAGGACCTGCCTAAGTTCAGTAGCAACAAAATTATAACCTTCTGAACCAAATTCTCCATCAAATGAAGCAGAAACTCCGAGTGCACCAACTCCCCAAGGAACAATAATATTTCCTAGTTGATTGATGCCTTGTGCTTTGTATGAAACAACCAGAAGCCCAACTTCAGAAGCAGGAATTTGTGTTGGCACTGAATGAAACCCGTTACCGTAAGTTAACTGCCCTGAAAAATCTAAATCATATTCTGTAACATTAAAATCAGAATTTAGAATGAAGAAACTTGCATTAAAAAAAACATTAGCTTGTCCTCCAGGATTATTAATTACAGTGCTGTGAGCAAGAATGAGTTCACCAGTATCAAAATTTGTTACAAGAGGAACAATAAACGAATTGTCAGTAATAGTATTATTAGTAAAGTATCCAACACCAGTAATACCACCGATGCTAACATAAACAACAAAGGAATAAACAGGTTCATCATCAGTTATACCAGAAAACTCTAATTCTGTAGAACCAAAGTGATTAGTCTTGGTAACATTTGAATAAGAAACAATTGAAAGGTCTTGCTTTATTTCAAAAAGATGTGAAGTTAAAGTAGCATTACTTAAAGGCAATCCACCCCCATGCACTTGAACATTAATTTTTAGTGGATCGGTACTTACTTGTGTAACATTCACATCTAATGTTGGGGTAATATCCAAACCAAAACCATATGCTCCATCTATCCCGAGTAATTCAGCAGCTGTTGCGTAATTAACACAGTTATCTATAGGGGTAAGTATCCCATGACCATAGTTAGTACTAACATTGTTGTACCAAGTATCAGTTACTTCAGAGTAAACCAGTTGACTGTCATCAGATGCAGTATTCAAACGCATAATAGCATATGGACTTAAGGTATATCCACCAGCGTCAGGATCTTGAAGACCAAAACCAGTTAAAGGTTCATTTGTTTTACTCCAAGTTGCAGGACTCCCAGGAGATAAACAAATCGTATTTACTAGATCTACTGCTTTGTTTGCCACTTGACGATTTCTGTCGTATTCAAGGGCTTGGGCAAATAATCCGTTAAAGGTCATCATAGCTAGAAGCATGGCTGTTAAAAGAACTGTAACAGCAATTATGTGATCTATAGTCGCGCCTCCAGCCATTTAGCTACCTCCAAAAGTAAACCTAAGGGTACCATTCGAAAATTTCTCTACAATAATTATAGCATCAAAAGAAGTGCTTCTGAAACTTGACTCACCCCATTGTACGTTAGTACCTAACACAGCTGATGCAGCAACTGTGGTAGAAACATCATTATCCAAAGTTAAAATAACAGTAAAAACTTTAGCTGTGTCATCAATTGGATTGCTAAGTTGCCCATCAACAGTATACGGATATGACGCAATAGTTACAGGAACAGGCGAAGCATAAGTAACATTTCCAGTTAAGATTTCATTACCATTTACTGACAAGTACAACTGCTGAATTGTACTCACCAAATGATCAGCAGCATCCTGTAATTCAATAGTTAATTGAGTTTCTTGCCAGTGGGTAGTCATTGTACTTGCGACTAAAGGAAAGATTATCACTTGGGTGAAAAGCAAAGGAATGAGTATAACATATTCAATTGTTACGCTAACCAAACAAAAAACCTCCAAACTTTACCATTTTAACTAACTCCAAAAGCAACAGAAACCTCGCTTAGATAAAGCTCTAGAACAACATTATCGTATCCACCATCACCGTAATAAGAAATAAAATTAAAAAACGAAGTTTCTGATGGGAAATTAAAGAAATTAGAATTAAAACCATTTACGATATGCCTATCACGGAAATCAACAGTAACGGTGATGTTATTGACTTTGTTTAAAGTAGTTGCCAGCACAGATTCTCCTTTCAAAGTCAAGGACTGATATAATCGAGGGGATTCCCCAGCACTTAAAACAGGAAGATACATCCGCACATAAGCTGCATTTGCAGTAGAATTAATTGAAGAATGAAGAACTCTGATCGCAGGGGCAGCAACTACCCGTATGTAGTCGCCATCGATCATGGGTACTTGTTCAACTTCAAACACACGAGCAATGGGGGCAGAAGTTCCGTTCAAAACCAGAGAGGTATCATAAGCGGGATGGGGATAAAGTTGTACCCAGTAATCATCACTTATTGAATAATGGTATGTTGGCATGTTAAACATAAGAGCCCCAGTGTCATATGAAAACACAATTGGGTTTTCACTAGTTTGCGTTTCTACAGACACGTTATATGTTAGTACATCTGTTTCTAGTTCAACATCACCATATTGAGTAGCATAAGTGATTGTTCCAGTGCGTCCTGTAGTCCAAGCGACATCGTCTATTTGCAGACCAACAGACTGCATTAACTGCTTTGAAGAGGCATAGTCGCTTTCTGCTACTCGCGCCCATAGGAAACTGTTTGCAAAGCCTAGGGCTACGCTTAGGATTGCGATCATGGCGCCTGTCATGATTACTGAAGAGATGACTGGACTGAGCCCTAGTTTACTGGAACGTTTCTTGCGCAACTTAGTTAATCTCATTAAAGTTTTCTCCTTTTTTCTCCTATGCTAGCATTATTGGAACAACTTTTGATGCTACAATGGCGATGACTACAAGCAATGCAGAGTGCTTGAACCCAGCTGCTAAGGATTCTTCGCTGATTTTTCCACAGACTAGCCCGATCAAGTAACAGTGAGTAATAACTGAAACAGTAAAGATCAAAGTCAAATAATCAGTATTAGTGGTAGCAGTAGAAACTTCGGCACCCATTGCAACTGTGTTTGTAGTAAACAACAAAGTCATCAAAGTAGTCGCTACCAGCAGTATGGCTGCAAAATAGGGCATTATCATGTAGGGTCGGATGCTCATTTTCTTTTCTTTTTCGACTTCTTGGGTCATGTTATTGAACCGCGCAAGGGATTCAATCATTGAGATTGTACCTCCGCCTACGTCGACGGCTTCTAACAGCAAGAACATGACTATTTGTGACATCCAGCTTTTTGTTTTCTTGACGAAAGCCATGATGACATTTCGCATGGGGATACCCCATCCGATGTCCGAGGACATCTTACGGAGTTCGGCTGAAAATGCGCCGTAGTCTCGGCCTGACAGGTTTTTAATACAAGCTTCAGGGGAAAGACCAGTCTTGCGGGTTTCGGTCAAGTCCCTAAGGAAGTTAGAGATACCCCGTTCCATGCTTGCTTTTTTGCCAGCAATTTTTTGGTGAATAATGGCAGGGGGCACTACTGAAATTATTAAAGTGATAGAGACTGCGATTGGTAAATCTACTAGATTTGCCAAAAACTGCAAGGGGGTTTCTATGAAGCCAAAGAATCCGGTGAGCAGCAACAATACAAGTATGGCAACTGCTGAAGAGATGGCGTATGCTTTGTATGGTCTCATTTCGCTTAGGGGGCTTTTTGGTTGCATGCCGTGGGCGAGATACAAGAACACAATTGAAAGCATGGGAGTGAAAACGTAGGTGTACATGATTACACTGGAACCCATGTCCATGCCTGTGCTGTAGATGGATTCTACACTGAAGAGTATGTAGAAACAAAGGGACATCAAAACCATTACGATTATGAAAGTTTCTAGAAGCATTCCCATTCGTTCGGCTGCTGCTTTTACTTTCATTGATCCGGCTTTGAAAATTTCTTGGGCTTTTGTTTCAAGGAAGTGAATAACGTCTCCACCGATAATTACGGTTGAAGCATAACCAGAAATGAAGTCCCGGAAAATATCTAAGGGGTTATATTTTGCTGCTTGTTCAAGGGCACTAAGGGGGTCTACTCCAAATATTTCTACGTCACGGATCAAGCTTCTTGATTCTTTTCGGGTAGCAGGCAACAGTTCGACTTCAGTTAGTCGTTTGAAACTCATGTAAGGGGGTATACCGCCTGACGCCATTACAGTAACGTAAGTTGCAGCAAAGGGCATTTCCCGGTCCAAAGCAGCAGCACGTTCGCTGGCTCGGGAACTGGGTACAATCATGAACCCGATCATGACGTAAACGGGCATTGGAACTAGGAAAATTAAGGGAATAAACTGGGTGAAATAAATCAGAACAAGAGAAACAATAGTCACTGGAAGGGTAAGGGTGGCTATCAAAAACATCAATGAAATGTAAGTTTCAGGATAGATTTTGATTCCTGCCTTGGACAGGTGTTCTTTGAACTCAAAGACGCCACTTAAGAATTTTGGAGCGATTCCACCGAAAAGGCGATATGAAACTCCCTCAAGTGTTTTTAGCAGTGGCAGAAGCGAGAACCTCCTTTTCATAGAATTCTTCAGGTTTAGCGTTGTATTCAGCAATTACCGATGCGACATCGCGGTAACTTCGAATATTGCGTCCACGCATCCATTTCAGCACGTTTTCTCGTTGTTCGATTTGCTCTACCAATTCTTTCCAGGACATCCCTCTGCGTTCGCAGATTTGGTTTAGCATTACACCGGTTTTGAAATTTGATTCATGAACGTCCCCAGCAGCTTTCCAGGTAAAAGTTTCTCGATAGTCTTCATAGTCTGCGATTTCGTTAACATTTAGTACTCGACGGTACGCGGTCATTTCACCAGTCTTTGATTGGGGCAAATGCACTCGTTGAATGGATACAACAATATTCATCAGGGACATGTATGCAGGTGCGATATCCATTGGTTTTTGGATCAAACGTTTAACAGCAGATTCTACCGAGTCTGCGTGCATCGTAGCCATGCCACCGTGGCCAGTTGCCAAGGCTTGGAAGAGGGTATAGGCTTCGCTGCCTCGAATTTCTCCGACCATGATTAAGTCGGGACGGTGCCTCATCGCAGTTTTGACCAAATCGAAAAGAGTGACTTCTCCAGTCAAGCTTTCGCCTAGACCGTAACTTCTCCTAGCAATCAGTGATACCCAGTTTTCGTGAGGCATGTTAAGTTCGGCGGTTTCTTCAATTGTGATGATTTTGCTTCCCGGTTTGACCAGACAAGCAACTGCATTCAAGAAAGTTGTTTTACCTGAAGCGGTTCCCCCCAAAACCATCAAAGAGGCACGGTTTTCTAGACAAGTCCAGAAGTATGCGGCCATCTTTTCCGAAAGGGTACCAAGGTTAATCAGGTCAATGATTGAATATGGATCGTCACGGAATTTTCGGATAGTGAAAGCAGTTCCAAAGGGAGTTACTTCCCGGCGGTAACAGACAGCAAGTCGGTGTTTTCCAGGCAAAGAAGCGTCAACAATTGGGAAAGCGGAGCTGACGTGTTTTCCAGCCATGTGGACTAGTTTTACTACGGCGTCGTCTACTTCTTGGTCGTCATGGAAAATCAGGTTTGTTTCAAGGTTTTCGTATCTTCGGTGCCATATGTATACGGGTTTTTCGACACCGTCACAGGAAATATCTTCGATGTTAGGGTCACGCATCAATGCGTCGATTCTGCCAAAACCGACTAAATTTCGTTGGGCATGATACAAAATTTTTGACCAAGAAACGTCAGGCAACCAACCTAGACTGATTCGGTATTTTCCAACTATTTTTTCAGCTTCATTAACGAAAAATTGTCTTGGGTCTTCAATTTCTGCTTCAGGGGAAGCAATTTCAGCTAGAAGAATTTCTAAGATTCGATCGTAAATATTCTTTTCAAGTATGTCAAGGCGGAGTTCGTCTAGAATGTATTTAAATTCCCCAGTTACAGGGTTTTTTGCAATTGCAGCATGAGCAAAAGGTTCGTAAAGCGGGTAACGTTCAACAATTCTGTACCCTTTAGGCAAAGGCTTAGGTGGAGCGGAAGGAGGCGTTGCTGTGACTTTTGCTGACTTTTTGAAAATCTTGCCAGGTGACTTTAATGCTGCTGATATTCTCTCGTTAAAACTCTTGATCCTCTGCATCGGATTCGCCAATACTTAAAAAAACACACCTAAGTATTAAATCTTATGTCTTACTAAATCGGAGTAATGATTAATTTACATCATTTTTCAACAAATCAATAAAAACACAACAAAATACTAAACAATTCAAAACAACAGATAACTATGAAAATTCAAAGCTAAAAGACATAGGCTGTATCAAGACAGTACATACAAAATCTATATCAAAAGCCATAAAAAGTGAAGTTATGATTTTTTCAGTTGCGTATCAACTTTATAAATGTTACAAGCACTTTTTATTTAAAAATACCTTTGAAGATAGCAAGTCATTTGTTGCTAGGTACAACTATGAGGGTTAAGATTGGCTAATAACAACGACAACCAAGTTTTCAGCATCCAGACAATCAATCTGACTAAGAGATTTGCGAAGAAAAAACACAAAGGTGTTCTTGGCTTTTTAAAGAAAAACCAGTTAGACGCAGGGACAAAAGAAAGCAATAACGTCACAGTTGCATTAAACGGGATTAACCTTAAAATTCGTCCAGGCGAATTGTTTGGCCTTTTAGGTCCAAATGGTTCAGGGAAAACTACTACAATAAAGTGTTTATCGACTATTTTGATCCCAGATAATGGCACAGCTAGGGTCAACGGTTTTGATGTCCTAAAAGAAACGTCTCAGGTTCGGGTAAGCCTGGGGATGGTCGTTGGGGGAGAACGTACACTGTATTGGAAGCTTACAGCACGGGATAATTTGTTGTTTTTTGCTTCCCTGTACAAAATGAAAAGGAGTTACGCTAAAAAACGTGTTAACGAGCTTTTAGAAACCTTCGAGTTGTCTGACCGAGCAGATGAGCGCCTTGAAGACTATAGCACAGGCATGAGACAAAAGGTCACTATTGCCCGAGCGTTGTTGCATGATCCTCCGATTTTGTTATTGGATGAACCTACCTTGGGTTTGGATCCAGGTTTTTCTCGGCAGCTACGCAAACAGATTAAAGAACTTTCAGAACAGCAAGGAAAAACTGTGCTTTTGACTACCCATTACATGGACGAAGCTGATCAACTGTGTGACCGTGTAGCATTCATTAATCAGGGAAACATCGTCGCAGTGGATACTCCGGATAAGCTCAAAGCAATGGTAAAAGAAAGAGAAATTGTGGAAGTAACAGTTTACAGTCCCCCTGCGGATATTGAAGATTATCTCGGTTCGTTGTTGCCTGATTCAGAAGTTGTTAAGCTTGTTGTCGGCAACGAAAGTTGTCCTTCTAGAATCAAGGTAATTGGAGGAACAGCCGAAGAGCATATTGGAATAATCATTGATGCCCTCCGGGCGAAGAATGTTCGCATAGGGGGATTGAATGTGGGGGTACCTACGTTAGAAGATGTTTTTATCAAGCTAACAGGAGCAAAGCTTTCGGAGGCAAAATGCAATAAATGATTTCAACCGTTTATGAACGGTCACCTTTTCGAAGCAATATGTATGTTGTTTGGAACGAGTTCAAAAAAAACATAAAGTTCCTGATGGCATATCCAGTCATTTTTGTGTTTTGGGCAGTTTTTCCAATTTTTTGGTTTATTCCGTTTATTCTTCAGGGACAAGCCTTTGTAGGAGGTTTAGAAAGTGCAAATTTTGGGTTGGTTGCAGGAACTACAGAATTTGTTCCATTCATTGTGATTGGAGCAATTTTGAACAGTTACGTTAACACACTATTGTATGGAGTAGGAGAAAGCATAAGACGGGAAGCCATCCAAGGAACCCTTGATTACGTGTTCGCAGCGCCTACTAACAAGGCCTTTGTGTTAATAGGAAAAGCCCTAAGCGAAAGCGTGTCCAGCACAATGTTTGCTGCAAGCCAACTTACGATTTCTGTGATTTTGTTTGGAATGACCATAACCGTGGGAGTGCTGCTTCCTGTGTTTTTAATAGTTATTCTGTTGATTCTTGGATTATACGGATTGTCGTTAGTGTTGGCAGCGGTTTCCCTTTTGTACAAACAGTCCCATGACGTTTCAGAAACAATCGGATACGTTTTTTACGTATTTTCTCCAGTGCGTTACCCCATCGAGAGCCTGCCAAGTTGGGCACAAGTTGTGGGAAAACTAATTCCGCTTACGTATGCCCTGATTATTGTCCGAAGCATCATGCTCATTGGAACTCCTCTTTCAGCAATGTACTTTGAGGTTTTGATGCTATTAATTATCGACGCAGTTTTGATTCTCGCAGGTTTTTACATGTTTAATTGGATGGAAAACAAAACAAAGAGGTCCGGAACAATCAGCCATTTCTGAGGAGAAAAAATTGAAGAAAACTGATAAAAAATACCAGTTACGGAAACTGAACTGCCCTACGGGTTATACTTGGGCAAACTTGAGGGCTGAATTACGGGCTATTTGGGAAGCTAACGTTAAAGCGTGGAAAATTGATTTCGCGTATCCTATAAGTTTTGTTCGTCAACTGGTTTCTCCGGTTGTTTTCATGCTGCCTTACTTGCTGTATGGGTTAGTTTTAATTGGGGGACGATACAGCGAAAATTTGGCACAACTAGTAGGAACAGGAGACGCTGTTGCTTTCATTTTCACGGGCTACATCATGATGGGATTCATCGGAACTGCAGTTTGGGCTATGGGTTTTAGCATGAGACGGGAACAATGGTTTGGAACTTTAGAATCAATCTATGTTACTCCTGCCAGCCGTTTGGGGCAAGTTTTGGGTATGGCGATTCACAGTACTATTCATCAGGGCATGGGCACGTTATTGCAGTTCATTTTTATTTACGTCACTTTTGGGCTAACATTGAAAATGTCAGGAATCTTGCCAGCCCTAGGAATTTTTGCCCTGATGATGCTAGCGTTGTATGGGTTTGGGATAGTAATTGCTGCGTTAAGTTTAATCTTAAAAGAAGGTTGGATAGTCTCTGACAGCTTCTACAGTATCATGTCCATTTTGTCACCAGTTGCTTACCCGTTAACTGTGCTTCCTACTTTAGCCCAGCAAGCAAGCGCAATATTTCCAACCACGCCGGCGTTGATTGGGATACGAACTTTTCTGATAACAGATTATGTTCCAGAAGTTGTAGGAAACGTGTTTTTACACCTGATAATTTTGTGTCTGGTATGGATTTTGTTTGGAGTTTTCATTTTTCATATAACCGACAAATATGTAAGAAAGAAAGGATTGCTCAAAAAATTCTGAGTGAAACAGGTGTTTTTGTTGTTATATGTTTGTTACACAAAAAAGAATAACGTCTGGTTTGGTGCAGCGACACAGAAAAACCAAGTTGTGGCTACTTGCTTGTCTACTGGAAAACCTGATTTGAAGCGGTTACTGAAAAGGCTACCTCGGGATACTGCATTTCATGTTACAGACAATCCTGATCAAAATCTAATAGATGTTTTGAAAAGCTTACATGAAGTCTTTAATGGTAAAAATTGGAAATTACATGGTTTTGGTGTAGATATTAATCGCCTTTCTGCTTACTCCCAAAAGGTGCTTAACTGCACGGCGTTAATTCCTGTTGGATACGTAACAACTTATGGAGGCATAGCTAAAGTGGCAGGGGGTATTGCAAGGTCGGTGGGGCGTGTTCAGGCGTCTAATCCTGTTCCGTTGTTGATTCCGTGCCATAGGGTTGTTCAGTCTGATTTTAGTATAGGCGGTTATGGATATGGAAAACAAGTGAAAATGGAAATTCTTCAACGGGAAAACAGGGGTTACGAAGAGTCAAAGACCATAAAAATTGGGGATAATGAGTTGGTTTTGTTCCCTGTGGAAAGGGTTAAGCAGGGATAGCTTTTAAGAGGTCAAGAATTTCATATACCATACAAAGTTACAGGTTTTGTTTGGAGGAGACAGGTTGAAGCGAGGCGTGTTTGTTGGAAGGTTTCAGCCATTTCATAAAGGGCATTTAGAGTTCATCAAAAACATCATGAAAGAAGTTAATGAACTGGTAATAGTCGTAGGCAGTGCACAATACAGTCACAACTTTGATAATCCCTTCACTGCTGGCGAGCGCATGACCATGATTCGACAAGCCCTAGTGGAAGAAGGAATTAAACTTTCACGAATTTGGATAGTTCCAGTTCCAGACGTTCACCAACATGCTTTGTGGGTTTCCCAGTTAGTTGGATATTGCCCAAAATTTGACGTCGTCTACGCTAACGAACCGTTAACCAGCAGGTTATTTATCGAGTCAGGGTTTGAAGTGAAACCCATGCCTTTCATTAACCGAAAAGAATATTCTGCTACAGAAATTCGCCACCGCATGGTAATAAACCAAAACTGGGAAGAACTTGTCCCAAACACCACAGCCAAATTCATAAAACAAATCGACGGCGACATCAGACTCCGCGACTTACACAAGACAGACAAAATGAACTACTAAACATGGTCTGCGCAGAAAAAAAATAAAATTCTATTTCAGGCTAATTTCACAAAAAAGGTAAACGATAGATTTAGGATACGTCTTGTATCAGCTTAAATGGCAGTAAACGTCTAGAAAAAGTGGTTGTAGTTGTTGCTGAAAAGCTGTTTAAGGTTAAAAATATAACCCCAAACCTAAATGTTCACTTATTTGTGTTCATGTGGTTACTCAAACTCATTCGTTTTTTCTTTTGTTTTCTTGTTTTTTCTCTTACTGACTTACCCTCACTTGGGAAACATGCACGCACACGCGTACACCTAACAATAATTATAATTGGATTACAGCCAATCTGTTGTTTATGCTGTAAAAATAACTAAGAACATGTTGCATAAGCTTTAGATGTTTATAATGATCTTAATCAGTTGAAAACTTTTTTAAGATGATAATAACAAATATAACTTAGGGGAAAAATTTTGAAAGTTGGATGTTTAAATGGAAAAAGGGTAATAACGTCACAAGGCAAATTTTTGGGCGAAGTTGAAGATACTGAAATTAGTGTTGATGGGTGGAGTGTTACACATTTACATGTCAGTTTGGAAAAAGAAATCAGTGAAGCACTTCATTTTGAAAATCCATTTCTAGGTTCGGTAAAAGTCCTTTTACCGGTCGCCACTGTTGATGTCGTTGGTGATGTAATCGTTCTAAATAAGACAATTGATGAACTAAAAGAGATGAAAGAGTTCAAACCACAAAAGTAAACCAACAAACTGCTCTTTTTAGGTACTAACATGGAGAATCAAACATGAAATTTAATGAAATAAAAGATCAGGATGTTCTCTTGCAAGGAAAAAAAATTGGGCATGTCGAAAATTTGTATTACGACCCAAAAAATTGGACCATTACTCATTTTGAAATTCGATTCACAAAAGATGCTGGCTATGAAATTTTAGGTTCAAAAATGCCAATCCGTAACATGGTAGATATTTCAGCAGTAAAAAAAGGGAAATCATGTTGTACTTTCAGAGGGTTAGAGCTTGACATGACAAAAACAGAACTGCATGAATACTTAAGACCACCATTAGATAAAAAATGCAACGATTAGGCTGACGTTAGAAACAGCCCAGATTTCTTTTTGCTGGAAATTTTAATAACAACGAAATTCACTAATCCAGCCAATCAAACTATAAGATCATTGGAATTTTTTACGTCTTATGTCTAAAAATTAAATCTTAACCGTTTTACCCGTTACTGTAGTTTATCCTTTATCCGTTCTCAACATTGCCCAATTTACGAAATTAGTTTCAGGTATGTTTGATTTGCCAATAATTTCAAAACCAAAACGTTGATAGAATCCAACATTTTTTTCATCAATTGTTTCCAAGTAACAAGGTATTTTTTCATCGTCTAGCCTTTGAAGCATCGGTTGAATCAACCGTTTTCCGAAACCTTTATCCTGAAATTTTGGGGCTACACCAATTGTTTGTAAAAACAAATGTTTGAATGGAGTCATATCTTTGTGCACAGTGTCTAAATGATTAATAAAATTAGTCATCTTTGAACCTCCATAGCGTCCAAAATTGAATATTTTTGATATTGGAACAGTTCGTAGTATTTTCCAAAATGTTAAAGGATAATTTTGTGACGGTAGCCATACCACGACGCCCTCAAAATTTGGGGAGGTCCCAAAAACTTCTCCATATTTTATTCCACTATAAACAACAAAAGATAAAAAATAATTTGTAACCTTTTCCCTTATTGGTTTTTCTGGATAGTAATATTTAAGCAGAGGATAAGTCTCAAATGCTTTTTCCAATGTTTTGACTGCGCGTTGTGCTTTGTTTCTAGTCACAACTGTAAGTTCTTCAAAAGAATTATTCATCGAATTAACACATGAAGTAAAAATGTTAAAAAGGTTTTTATCAAAAACCCTAGTTCGCTGTTTTTTATTACAATATTCCGTGGTCTGTGTAAAGGCAGGAAGTAGAGTTAAACCTGAAAAGACCACAATTTCAAACAATCCGGCTTCATGTATCTAGCACTGAAAAACCTTGGTTTATTGGGAGGTTAAAAGAAAGTTTTCAAAAAATTTTTAAACATCCAAAATAGCATTACAATGTTCATGATGTGAAGGGGGTTTAGTAAATGGATTTTGCTGAATACATAATGTTCAGTTTTTGGTTTATCGTAATTCACACGGGAGCTTACACCATTGCAGGGATGATCGCTCTAAAAATTAGTGGCAATTTATACGAGGAAAAAAATAGAGTAATGGATTACCTAAGAAATATGTCTGATGAAAAAGAAAGTAAACATGTAAATAAATATTTTATTCCTGCTCAACTGATTAGAGGTTTACTATTATCAGTTGTCTTGTATCCAATCCTTGGATTATTAGGAGAAATTACTTTTCCCCTTAGATTCGCTTTTTTAAGTGGACTAATGTTCATTTACACTGATTTTGCCAGTGCAATTCCATTCTCTAACAACATTGAAGGATTCGTATACATGAAAAAACGCTATCTGAAAATGGATTCTTTTTGGAAGCTATATCTTGAAACAATCATGTACAGCCTCATATTTGGATTTTTAGCCGCATGGTATCTATTCTAAATAAGAACTATTCAAAAGTGGGATTAATAAAAAGAACAATCAGAAAACAGAAAAAAACCTGAAAGAGAACTGATAGACATCGAATAACCCACATTTTCATTTTTTAGAAAACAAAACGCTATTATGTCTGGTCATATTGTCGGTGTCAATGTTCCAGAGCATCTCAATCAATCAAAGCATCAACACGGACTAACTCCCACTTTTCAATACGCATTCTCCAATTTCTGGTTTAAAATGAGGGAAATGCTCAACACATCCATCATTGGTCTTAAGCTCAAAACAGCCAGCATTTCAACCATGATAACCTCCATAATCCAATAAAATTTTGAAGCTTTGACAGCTACAGGCGTGACTAAAACAACAACCTTCAACGGGTTAATTGGAACCAATTTAAATTTTCAGATTTTATTCAAAAATGTTGCAAGGATTGGGTACAGAAATAAACACATACAAAAAATCTGAGAATATCAAAGCAATATACAAGATAAGGGCAGATGACCAAAATGACATTTAGAGCCAGATTAGTTTATATTTTAAATAATTGATATTAGCAGAAAGAAATGTTAGAAGATTAACTTAATTGCACAAAAGAGGTAAACAATCGTTGAAAAATATAATGGAACTCCAAACTGCACAGCTGGAAAAACAGTTTTACTGTTTCACATTTTATCAGCCGTTGCTACTCGTGGGAGAAATCCATACCTCGCATGTTCAATAAAGCGTTGGTGAAAATGTATTTGGAAAAAGCTGATTCTATGCCTCTTCAAGAGATTTTTGAAGAACTTGGCTCTTCTCCGAATGGATTAACCAGTGAAGAAGCTCAAAATCGCATTAAAACTCATGGCTTCAACAGGTTATCTGAGAAGAAACAGGCGTCAATTTTTTACAAGTTCATAATTCATGCTAAGGACTTATTTGGCATGTTATTACTATTTGCAAGCCTGCTTGCATTTATCAGCGGTAATTCCGAGCTAGGAATTGTAATCCTCGGAGTTGTATTGCTTAACATTTTCTTTAGCATGTTCCAAGAAGCACGTGCAGAAAAAGCTATACAAACTCTAAAACGTTGGATACCCGAATACACCAAAGTCCTTCGGGATGGAGAACTCACGAAAGTACTCGTGAAAGAAATTGTTCCCGGTGACATCATAATCTTGGAGGAAGGCGACCGCGTACCTGCTGACGCACGATTGATTGAAGTATTCGATTTATGGACTAATAATGTTCCGTTAACAGGAGAATCTGAACCGCAACCCCGTTCGGTGGAGCCGTCTGAAACTAGGGAAACTGCTTACATACACTCAACTAACTTGGTTTTTATGAGCACCAGCGTTGCAAAAGGTCAAGGAAAAGCAGTTGTCATCACCACGGGGATGAATACCCAATTTGGCAAGATAGCTAGTTTAACCCAAGAAGTACGTGAAGAAGCAAGCCCTTTGCACAGAGAAATTGAACGAATGGCAAAAATTGACCTTGTATTCGCTTTAATCGTCGCTGTTATCTTTTTTTTAGTTAGCTTACTCTGGCTAAAAGTGGACTTTGCAACTAGCATCCTTTTCATGATTGGCATTATGATCTGCTTTGTTCCTGAAGGTTTGCAAGTCACAGTTTCAAGTGCGCTAGCCATTAACGTTCTAAAAATGGTTAAAGAAAACGTTCTCGTCAAACGTTTGTCTGCAGTCCAAACCCTAGGCAGCGTCACCGTCATTTGCACAGATAAAACAGGAACAATCACAAAGGGAGAAATGACAGTCAAGAAATTGTGGATTAACAACCAAATTGTTGAAGTCTCAGGTATTGGCTATAAACCAATAGGTTACTTTACCATAAACGGCAAACGGTTAAAAAAATCCGAGGTCGAAACCACCCAACAACTCCTCAAAATCTCTGCTTTGTGCAACGGAGCTAAAATAGATCCACCGTCAGATACTAACAAGTCTTGGAACATTATCGGAGACCCAACAGATGGAGCTTTAATGGTTGCAGCCTTGAAATTTGATTTAAACATTAAAGAACTGCTCATTGAAAAACCAATAATCAACATAATTCCGTTTGACTTCGCTAGGAAAAAAATGACAACCATCCATAAGGTTGACGATGAAGTTTATGTTTATACTAAAGGCGCCCCCAGAAACATACTTTCAATTTGCAATAAGATAGACATGAACGGCAAGACAGTGAACTTAACAAGTGAGAACCTTTGTCTTGTAGAAAAAAAACTCCAACAGTTTGCCCAAGAAGGACTAAGAGTAATAGCAGTTGCTTACAAGAACATTTCAAGCAACAATTACTCAAAAAACATGAACGTTGAAAAAGACATGGTTTTTGTCGGTTTAGCTGCTATGATGGATCCTCCAAGACTTGAAGTAAGAGACGCAGTTATTAAAGCAAAACAGGCAGGCATAAAAACGGTCATAATTACGGGGGATTACGGACCAACAGCCAAATTTATTGCTCAAGAAGTAGGCATACTTACTCGTGACGCATCTACTATAATTCGCGGCGTTGACTTGGACAATCTTGACGACCAAGCAATTAATGATACAGTCAAAACAGGCAACGTAATTTTCGCACGGGTCTCCCCTGAACAAAAACTTCGGGTTGTAAAAGTATTGAAAAAGAATGGCGAAGTCGTAGCGGTCACAGGAGATGGCGCTAACGATGCACCATCACTAAAAGAAGCTGACGTTGGAATATCAATGGGAGTTTCAGGAACAGATGTTGCCAGAGAAGCATCAGATATTGTTCTGCTAGATGATAGCTTTGAATCAATTGTCAAAGCGGTAGAATCAGGCCGTGTTATTTACGAAAATATCAGAAAGTTCATTGTCTATGTTTTTTCGCATAACTGGGCAGAATTCATTCCTTACTTGTTGTATGCAACGATTGGAATACCTTTGCCATTACTGGTCGTGCAGATTTTAGCAATTGACCTAGGAATTGATGTTATTCCTTCTTTGGCTCTAAGCCGTGAACCTGCAGAGTTAGGAATTATGGAAGAACCCCCACGAAGCATCAAAGAGAGGTTATTTACTGCTAAAGTCATTGCTCGTTCCATATACATAGGAATAGTAATTGCAATTGTTGCAATGTATGGTTGCCTGAGCGTTTGGTCTTCAGGTGGTTGGAGTTTAGGGATGCCTTTGGCTTCTGATGACCCAATTTACATTAAAGGTACAACAATGGTTTTTGCTGCTATAGTCGTCGGCCAAGTTGGAAATGTCTTGACATGCAGAACTAATAAACAGTCCATCTTCAAGACAAGCATCAAAACAAACATGTGGATACTGTTAGGCATAATAACTCAGTTATCCATACTGTCAGTGCTGATTTATGCACCTCCGCTTCAGTCAATTTTTGGCACTACAGCATTAAACATAATGGATTGGGCATACTTAGCAATGGTTCCAATAGCAGTAATAGTTGCAGAGGAAATTCGTAAATTTTTCTCTAGGCGACTTTCAAAAAAAGAAATTAACCCAATGCATGATCATTAACTAAATTGTTTTATATTTTTACTCTGCCCTTTATTCATACATACACTAACGGTTAAGACATATATTCGAACATTCCGATAGCCACAGGTACCACCAAACAAAAAGAAAAACAGAAATGGTACATATTATTTATTCACAATTCTAAACGATTATAGTATTCATTTGATAGAAATCGTTGCAAACAACAACCATCCCAGAGTTTCTTTCAGGCTTCATTTTTGCTGTCTTTGTAGTTGCCTTTAACATTTGTTCAATCAAAAACAAAAATGAAAAGCAATCCAAAGCTGTTAAAAAATTCAGTTAATTTTCCACATTAATTCGTAATATTCTCGAATCAACGAAACCAACGCAGCATTGTGAATCTGCAAATACGGAGTTTCCATGGGATTAGTTGGTGAGCTGCTCATCAAGATTTCTTGACCATCACGAATAAGCAAATAAGCTGGAACTGAAGGAACATACTTAATCTCACAACCCGAATGAACAATTAAGGGCTTAATGGCTTCTTCAAACTGCATTTTTTCAGGGGGCAAATCCATTATCATTCTGAACGTAACGCCATTACTCAGAAGCCTCGTGTATTGTTCAGGTGCATGTTCAAAGGCACGTAAAGTGCCACGCCAGTTGATCAAACAATCTACAGTATTTTGAGCTTTATTATGCAAAGCCTGAATTTCAGCAATAATAGGTTTAATCCCAGAAATAAGAGTTAAATCAGGAGTTTTAGGTTTAACAGCAGATTTTTGGCTGACATTTTTTATGGATTCAAGCAAGTCTTTAGCGTTTTCCATTGTTTGTTGATGTTCAGTGGTTTTTTTCTCCATCAACATAACAAGACCTATTTCCGGAGAAGTAGCTTTCAACTTTAAAGGATTAGTCAAAAGTTTTTGTACTAAACCTATTTCATGAAGATCGTCAATTATTCTGTAAAGATGTTGCCGAGCAATGCTAGTTCCTTTTGAAATCGCATTTACCGAAGATACGCCCGAAGTAGCAAGATACAAATACACACTGGCTTGACGGTGGGTTAGCCCCATATTGATTAATGTTTGAAGTTGAGAATCGTTAGGTTCCATATTTTTCCATCACTACTGAAAGTTAAACGAGAGTTGAACAAATCATGACTTCTTAATTACTTTTTTTCCAAATTAGCACAAGATTTAGCAAAAAATGAAAAGACATCAACACTTTTTTAGTTATCGGAAAATCAAAAAAAATACAACAGCCGTTTTCAGGGTATAATTAAATATTGGCATGTTGATGTTTGTGAGGATAGCCTATGTTCAGATTTCAGTTAAAAATATCGCCGACAACGTTTCTTGTTGCAGCCAACATTGCAGTTTACATTTTCACGTCAGTAATTGGCGGAAACATCTTCGAAACTAACATCAATATTCTGCAAATATTTGGACAATACAACTATAGCGTCATGAACGGCGCATACTGGCAACTATTAACATCCATTTTTGTCCACGTGGACATAATCCATATCACCTTGAACATGCTGTTTTTATTTATTTTCGGGTTACGGGCAGAAGAATTCTTCAAAACAGAAGAATACTTTGCAGTTTACATGCTCTCAGGACTAACAGGCAGCCTATTGACCCTGTTTTTCATGTCTGCAAACACTGTATCTGCAGGAGCCTCAGGGGCAGTGTTTGGAATGTTTGGAGCAGGACTCATATACATGCGAAAAAGGTTTGGACAATCAATAGTAGGTGCACTACTGTTTTCCCTGCTGTTTTTGATGCTGTCCACAGGCTCAGGCGTCAATGTAATTGCCCACTTTGGAGGACTCGCAACTGGACTAATTATCGGCTATGTTCTGGCTCAATCCCGGCAAGAAAAATACTGGATAGAAAACTACTAACAACAAAACAAGAATAGACCTAACAAGTTACAACAGACAAACAAAACCTGTCCCCAACACGCGCACCGAAAACTTTTGAAGCATCTCCCTGATTAACGGCAACTTCAACAAATCCATTGTCCCCAACTAATACCAAACAATGCCCCAAATCAACTTCTCCGTAAACTGAACAAAATGGAGCCATCAAACGTTGGCTTCCAACAACCAATGAAACACGCTTCCCTACAGTAATTCCTGCTTTTTCAAGATGCTGTATGGAAATGTTGCTGATTATGTTGCCAAAATCGTCGATGTGCAAGACTTCTCCCATTATTTTTCTAGGTTCTGTTATTGGGTTAGTAAACTTGGGAACAAAATAATCGTGTATTTCGGGTCCAAACTCACGAGGAGTTACACCCTTTGTTAGGTGAGCAGCGATAGGAGCAAACACGTCACGCCCATGAAAAGTTTGAGACACTACAGGAAGCATGTAGTTCGTGTTTTCAATACAGTAAACATGGGTAATTGTTTCCTTTTGGGCTGCTAATATCAAAAGTCCATTATCGGGTCCAACAAAGAAACTGCGCAGGGTTTCTACGATGATTGGGCGACGTTTTGTTCCCACTCCTGGATCTACAACTGCAAGATGAACTGTTTTTGAAGGAAAATACAGAGCCGCGGAAGCTAAACAGTAAGCACCATGGGCTATACTAAATTTTGTAACCTGATGAGTTATATCCACAAGGCGAACTTGTGGGTTAATGGACAAGATAACAGCTTTCATTTCTGCAACGTAGGGGTCTTTTTGACCAAAATCAGTAAGTAACGAAATTATAGACACCCTTTGTCCCTCAAATTGAGTTGATGACTTGCCATATTTAATAACTGTTCTTTGAGTAGGATGTATGGGAAAAAACAGTGCAAACAAACCAAATAGTGCCTCTAGAAAAGCTGACGGAAACAAAACAAGGTCAGGTACTGTGTTATCCCAGATTTGAACAACAAGACCTTGAAAAGCGCATTAAAGAACTGGAAAGCCTTGGAGTCAAAACACTAGAATTTACTGGAAACAAAAGCGTTTTTAATGTTCCTGTTCTGGGAAAAGGATGCGTCGGCATTGTCGTAATTGCCCACACTGATTCCCAAAGGCTTGCGTTAAAGATTCGACGAATTGACGCAGATAGAAAAGAAATGTTTCATGAAAGCGAAATGCTACAAAAAGCAAACAGCATAGGCATTGGACCAAAGCTAGTTGGAACTAGTGCCAATTTTCTTTTGATGGAACTAATAGAAGGCACTCATTTTCCAGAATGGGCAGAATCCGTTAAAGAGCCAAAGGCAAAAATCCGTATTCAGTTGATTGCCAAAAGAGTCCTTGAAAAATGTTACCAACTTGATCAACTCGGCTTGGACCATGGTGAATTAAGCAACGCATCCAAACACATCATTGTTGACCCTAAAGATAGTCCTCGTTTAATCGATTTTGAGACAGCCAGCATTAACCGTAAAGTCTCCAATGTTACTTCTGTCTGCCAGTATCTTTTGTTGGGAAGCCAAACCGCAGACAAACTAAAAGACAAGATTGGTCCCTTAAACAAGAAAGAAATCATAAACAAATTAAGGAATTACAAACAAAACAGAACAAAAGAAAATTATGAAAAAATTCTACAACAAATTAATTGAACCATAAAGGTGAAATTAATGTTTCCCGAAAACTAAGCGATCAGTAACAACAGAAACAGCATAGAATATATCATCGGGGTCTAAGTCGTCTGTAGAAAGAACCAAGTTAAAAGGCGTCAAATCGTGTCCTAATTCGAAGCCATATAGTTTTTTGTATATTTGTCGGGTTTCTTCGTCTTTTTCGGTTAAGGCGTTTAGGGCTTCTTCGGCGGTCATTCCGTCCCGTTTTAACACACGTGTTGCTCTAACTTGAGGAGAAGCTTCTAACCAAATTTTGAAACCTTTGCCTTTCAAAAGCCAAGGTACTGTCCAGCTGTCTAAAACAACGTTTCCTTCTTCGGCTAGTTCTAACAGTTTTTCATCAATTTTTTTGTCAAAACTGGGGTCTTCTTTGCGTTTCTGTAGAAAAGCTAACCCCTCAAAGGATTCCCACCAACCGTTTACTTCTGAATGGTACCCTTCTTCTTTTGCTAATATACGCATAGCGTTTCCACCAGAAAAATAATTTAACTCATATTTTTCAGCTAATTTTTTTGCTACTGTACTTTTGCCAGAGCCAGTCATTCCACTGACACAAATTATTACTTTTTGATTATTATCGCCACAACTATTTTCCACGTTTGCCAACACCCACGTTACTGTTTAAAATGTGTTGTCCAAAACAACCTTAAAACTCAACAATTAGTCAACTGCCCCCGTTAATCCGAAGATACGTTGGAAGAATGCACCAAAGGTAAAGGAACAAATAAGATACCAATAAAACAGGGTAAGGGGCATGACTCCACCAAACCATGGAAGGTATGCAACAGGGTCGGGTCCAATGAATGGACTATCAAATAGTTTCATTCCGAGAATGCTTCCAGTCAATATTAACCAAACAACAAAGAATACAGCCATTGTAATTGGCATTACTCGAAACTGTTTCGAAGTCAAAGAAAGAGATTGAGACTGAAGAGCAAGAAGCTGCTTTTCTTGTTTTTGACCTTTCTTGAGAAGTTTTTTGTCACCAGTTTCTTTGGCTTCTTTCATGATGGCATTTTTTTCTTTAGTTAATGCAGAGATTCTTTTCTGGAGATCCCTGAGTTGTTGGCGGTGTTCTTTAGGCATGAAACGTGTATTAATGAAAGAAGAGGATAGGGACATGACTATAGAAACAAATAGAACTATAAGCGTCACAACAGGAGGTTGGGCTAAAGAACTCATTAGTTTTTCCTCCAGCAACATGTACTTTTGGCAATATGAAAGTGTTTGCCAATTTCAGGTGCAACTGTTACGTTAATAGTTTTATTCAATATTTATCATCCCAATACTTTACCTAGAGCAGGATACATTTCTGCAACTTGTTCTTGCACAAGCAGTTGATAATACTGATACAGTATACCTACAGCAAGCAAGATACCAACTCCAGATCCGAATACACCAAAGAAGCCAGCAACAGCTGCAATAAGTCCAACTATTGCACCACCAAGCACAGTAACTACTGGAATATATCGCTGAAGTATCATTTCTATGGATTTTCCTGACCTACGGAATCCAGGAATCTGCATGCCTGAATCAACAAGCTGTTTTGCAACGGTACCAGGTCCTAGACCACCGACTTCTAGCCAAGTTAAAGAAAAGATTACAGAAAATACAACCATAATCAATGAATAAATTGCTGCACGCAGTGGATCAGCAATTAAGCCTGCAATACCATTAGGAGCAGTCACATAGTAAGCAAGACCTCCAACTAACTGAGGCCCAACAGCAGGGTCAGTCGTAGCATATGTTCCTAAGAGTTGAGCAAAAAAGTTGTCAGGACCCCAAGGCTGAGTATATAATAGCTGAGCTACCACGGCAACATTAGCAAACAATGCTGAAGCAAATATTACAGGCAAGTTTGAGACATAAAGAAGCTTGATTGGATATTTTCCACGGAAGCCTCGATAATTGGCGTGTGAAATTGGAAGTTCAACACGGACACCTTCCATGTAAATTACTAAGATGAACACAGCTACAGTTGCTATTAATCCTATCATGCTTGGATAAGTAGTAAGAACACCATTAGCATCAACACGCAAGAAAGCATCAACTATTGGACTGCCGCTAGCAATTACTTCACCAAGAGCAATAAAAGCACCATAGTTGCGACCATCAGCTACAACAGCGGTTATTCCAAAACTATCCCACATGATTCTTTGGGCAACACCTCCAAGAATGAAAAGACTGATTCCGCTTCCAAGACCCCAGCCTTTTTGCATCATTTCATCTAAAAGCATTAGTATAATACCTGCAAATATAAGCTGGGCAAATATTATTACGGCAGTTACAGTATCCAAAACTCCGAATACTCCACCTAGCAGATAAGCAGAAGCTTGTACTACAGTAAGCAATACAGCAAAGAACTTAGTAGCTGCAGTGAAAAGTGCACGGTCTTCAGGATTTCCTAAGTCAGCATTGATTATGCTAGACCCAATGAGGAGCTGCAAAATCAGGCCACCAGTTACAATTGGTCCAATACCAAGGGTTGTAAGGGTTCCTTGGTTTGAGGCAAAAATTATTTGATACGCATCAAAACCTTGTCCACCACTGGTAACATTGAAGAGGTTTATTTGGCTCATAACAAGGTAGATTATGAGCGCCATTGCAGTCCAGAAAAGTTTTTCGTTGAAGCTTACTTTCCGACTTGGTGAACCTACTTCGGGCATAAACCGTGAGAGGGGTCCGAAAAATGAAAGAAATTTGCCAGCCATGATACTTCCTCAATTCTTGAATCTAACAGTGTCTAAACTGATTTGTTAAGTTGCGTATGTTGAACACAAATATAAACACTTTGACGTAATTTGCGAACATAAAGAGGCAAAATAACAAAAAAGAAAAACGAAGTTTATTCAGCTTCTGCTTCTTGGAGGATTGCTCCACCTGCTTCCACGAGTTTCTTAGAAGCAGACTCAGAATAAGCTGAAACTTTAACAAGAACAGGCTTTGATATTTTACCAGTCCCCAAAAGTTTGTCAAAACCAAGGCGTTCTAAATCTAAAACGACCTTGTTTTCTTTTCGTTCCAGTTTTTCAACTGCATCTAAGTGGTCAACTAAGTCATCAAGTTTTCCAACATTGATAATTTTAACTTTGGAATTAAGAGTTTTAGTGGACACAAAACCATGCTTAAGCCAATAGGTAGGATCATGCTTTATAACATAGGTCCATTTGTGTTTGTCAAGACCTGCTTTTCCAGTTCCACCCCGTCCACCTCGTGACCGGTGTTGACCTATCTGACCGTATCCATGTGTTCGAGAGCCTCGATATTTTCTTACTTTTCTCATTTTAGTTGGCAAATGTTAAACCTCACTATTTAATTGAAACTTTATTATCTATTTTCTTTGATTTTTCCATTTTAACTTCCAATACACCATTCTTGTAAGATGCCTTTGCAGACTTGGGTTTCACTTTAGTTGGCAGTTTTAGTTCATCATACCATTCAAAGTCTTCGGCATCAACAGTTAGAGTTAAACATGTTTCAGTTACCCAAAGATCGATGTCATCTTTGGTGATTCCCGGAAGTTGAGCCAAAACAACCAAGGTTTCTGCTTCTTCAATGAAATCAACTAGAGGTTCAGATTCATCATCTTCGAAGTCTGCATCGTCATATAGGGCTTGATTTTTATTCATTTCGCGAATCTTTGGTTTTCCATCGGGACCAACTCGTATGGAAAATCCACGAAATGAACTTTTTCCAGATGATTCGTCCTTGGAGGAATTTTCAAAGGCTTTTTGCATTGTTTCGTCGATTAAGTCACCTAGTTTTTCTAACTCATCATAGATGTCATTTAGCCAAGGCGCTTTCTTTTTTCTGCGCCTCCACCAAGGGTCGCTCATTGCAATTCCTCTGTACCTGTGAATTGTGCTGACACGGTAACTATAAAGATTATCGCTAAAACGATTATATCATACGTTTCAGCAAATCGTTAATTGCTTCTCCGCGATATCCAGCTTCGCCGCCTGCAACATAGCTCTTTTTGGTTTTTCCTTTGTATCCTTTACTAGGGGGTCGAAGACGAAACACAGGTTTCACTTCAGGTAGGCTACTAAAATCTACTTCCACGTTTACTATTGCTTCAGCTAAGGCATCCAAAGAATCATAGCCTAATTCTTTAGCGAATTCATCAGTTAGTTTTTTGTCACCAGGAAGTCGACCGCGTTTCTTAAGAAGCATGGCTACTGTTTCTTTAGAAGCGTCACCCCAAGTTATACAGTTTTTACTTTTCTGTAACATACCCTTGTATGCTGGACGATCATCAAGCAATGTAGCGTGACAGTTACGAGTTAAACGCAACATCATCAAGGTATCTTTGGTTTCTTGAGGAATATCACTTAAACCGCGAATTCGAACAGCAACCAAACATTTCCTTTGTTCTGCCATTTTAACGCACCCAATCCCCTGGAGTAACCAACAAGTAGGTTTTCTTCAAAGCATCGAAAACTGCAAAAGAGAAAGATGGAATTGTCCGGGTTGAACCATAGCTTTTGGTCCAACAGTCTTTTACTCCAGCTAAACCTAGAATGATTTTTGCGGTTTCGCTTGCAACAATACCCAGACCACGGGGTCCAGGAATCAATACAATTTCAACTCCTCCACATTCACCTTGAACTTGGAAAGGCATTGAATGGTGTTTTCCACATCCACATTCCCAAGATCCGCAGCCGCGACGAATAGGAGTGATTTTAAGGCGTGCATTAACTGCAGCTTTTTCTATTGCGCCACGTACTTGGCTTGCTTTTCCTGATGCTACGCCGATGTAACCGTCACGGTTTCCTACAACTACGATAGCTCTGAATTGTGATTTCTCTCCAGCGTCAGTTTGTTTCTGTACTAGACCGATATCTAGGACTTCTTCCTGAAGATTTGGAAGCAAAGTGTTCACTATTTCGGGTTCACGTATCTTAAGCCCTTCCATGAACAACTCTTCCATCGAAGAGATTTGTCCTTCAAGAACCATTTTTCCCAGTTTAGTCCGGGGAACCCAAGTTTCAAACTTTTCGTCTCTATTGGACCTCATGTTTATCCCTCTATTGTTTCACCTTTTCTTCAAACGAAGATGTAATTTTTTCTTTGACTGCCGAAAAGTGTTCAGGCAGCTCTTCTGGTTTAATTTTTTGTGCCAGATATTTTGAGAACTTTTGTTTGTAGACTTCAGGTTCTTCAGACAACTGGCTTGCATATTCTGCAATGTGTTCACCGCTAATACGAGATTCTTCAGGAAGAATTTCTTCACTGTGAGGAACATCAACACCTGCATCTACTAATCCCTTTAGGGCAGCAAATATTCTTGTGCCTTTAACGGGAATGTGAAGACCAATATCTAAGAAAGCGGTTTCCACTCCGTTAGCTAAGGCTTTGTAACCACACAGCAAACCAGTAAGATAGGCGGATGGAATGTTTCCACCATTACATTTCCAGCCATAAGTTTTCACTAACTCATGAGAGTGAGCTGAAACTACTACTTTGTCTCCGATTGATTCCGCCTCAATTACCTGAGCAATCACATTTTTCAAGCTGAGACGAACAACAACACGGGGCACACGTGAAAGAACAAGCGCTCTACGTGTTCGATAATTTGTTTTTCCTTCCCGTCTTCTACGGAAGGCTACTCTGTACCTAGGACCAGTTGCCATTTAACGTCTCCTCCACATATCTTTTGCTTTAATGTAGCGCTCTAAATCTGCTTTAGATTCAAAGACACCACTTTCGGACATGTCATACAATTTTCGGTAAGTACTCTCGGTAATTGCGCGAGTTTCTTTCAATTCACGCAGTCGGCGTCGTATAGGCCGAATTCTGTTAATCCAAGCCTGTTTCTTAGAAATCTTTGAACGAGCAGGACCACTTTTTCCTCCTGGACCTCGCCTCAAACCTTTCTTTCGTTTTTCAGCGATAAGCCTAGCATGAGAACGACAAACCCCTTTTGAGGGAAGACGTTTGACTACTTTTTCGTGAATTAGCTTACGGATTTCTTCGCGAGTAATAGCAGCTTCAACGTAATCAATTCGTTCAGGATCAATCCAAACTCGGGTTTCACCGACTTTCAATATATCGGCAGCTAACCGACGTTGACTTTTAAGACTCATTTACTTCTTCTCCATTTTCTTTTGATTCAATATCTTCCCGAGTTTTGCGTGAGTTCAAAACGTGAATTCCTTTCACTTCAGCAGCAGCAATGATATCAAGTCTTTTTTTGGCACCTACTGTGTGAGCTACACGGACAGCTTGAATTTCTGGGTCGATTCCACCTAAGTCTTCAACATTGAAAACGCGTGTTTCTACATACCCAGAAGGGTGTAATCCTCTGGTAGCTTTTGGACTTTGATAACCAACAGTTGGCGATGCAGGCCAACCTTTAACTTTTTTGCGCATTTTGCTGTCGATACCATGAGGTCTTCTCCATCTATCGGTAACTCTTTTGTATCTCCAGCTCTCTTGCCTTCTAAATTTGGGCTTTTTGTTTTTTACATAAGCATTCTTAGAAGAAGATTGCTCGCCCATATTAACTTCTTTTTCTTCAGTTGTCAATCTACGAATCCCTCATGTTCTTCAAAAACATAAATACCGTCCAAGAAAACTCGTGGGTCTTTGGACTTTATTTTTGTACCATTCTGGATATTTGCGGCAGTTTGGCTAACATCCTCTTTGTTTATTCCTTGAATGATAATATCGTCACCATTTATTTTGACGTTGCAATTTCCCATTATTTTGGCTTTTCGTGGATTACGTTCACCAGTAAAATTTGCAATGGTCAAATAGTTGCCTACAACCTTGACAGTTATAGGAAAGTGAGAATAAACAATTTTCAATTTATGCGTATACCCAGTTGTCACTCCCGTTATCATGTTCTTTATATGAGAACTCACAGTTCCCACTAGGGCTGCTTCTCTTTTGCGGGGCCAGCTTGCTTGAATGGTAAAAGTTTTACCATCTAACCGGATGTTAACGGATGCATGTGAAAAGTCTCTTACGAGTTCACCTTTTTCACCTTTAATTGTGACTGTTCTTCCATCAAGCATGCCCACTACATTTTCGGGGACTTCAACTGTTGATACGGTTTCTATTGCACGCATTTTCTTCTGCTCCTAATAAACAAAGGCCAAAAGACGACCGCCAATCTTTTTCTCTCTTACCTCTTTATGGGATAGAACGCCTTGAGAGGTGGAAAAGACCAGCACACCTATGTCTCTGGAGGGGAGGAATTGTTTTTCCCAGTTCTCGATTTCTTTAGAGTTAACAGGAATTCTGGGCTTTATAGCACCACATTTGTTAACTCGACCCAGAAGTTGCACTCGGAACTTTCCAGAGCGGCCATCATCAATGAATTCGAATTCTCCGATGTAACCGTTAAGCTGCATTACTCTCAAAACACGCCCTAGTAACTTGGAGGCCTGATTGATTATGCATTCTCGTTTTCGGCGCATTTCGTTATTTATGATTGTAGTCAAACCATTTGCGAGCGTGTCCATCATAGGCAAATCTGATACATCTCCATTTACTCGTATTTCCTGAAACCCAGGTCGCTTGCAATTTCACGGAAACATTGGCGACAAAGGTCTAATCCATAACTGCGTACAAGGGAACCGTAGGATCCACATCGCCTACAGGGACGACTGCCCTTACCGAATTTTCGTTCAACTTTAGTTTGCTGTTTCACCATGATTCACCATTTATAGTATTTCAACATCAAATTCGTCTTTAATAAACAATATCGCTTCTTCGGCAGTTAGCTGATGGTCTTTACCAACTTTAGCTTGTCGACGGTGTCTGCGCTTAACGCGATAACCAGCTCTGCCAAGAGAAACTGAAACGTCCATACCGTGAATTCCCAGTTCAGGCAAATATTTGATCCCTGGAATGTTAATGTGCTCTTTGATTCCGAAAGAAAAGTTTCCTTGATTATCAAAAGCGTATTTTGAAAGTTTCTTTTCAACAGCATATAAAGCTTTGACTAAGAACACTTTTGCAGATTCTTCCCTAAGAGTAACGACACAGGCAATTGGTTCGCCTTTCCTGATACCAAACTCACGTATAGTCTTTCTTGCGTTTCGTTTGGAGGGCTTTTGGTTTGTTAATTGTTTAATAATTGTTACTGCTTGTTCCAAAGGGGCACCAGATTTTCCTACAGACATGTTAACGGTTACTTTCTCAATCACAGGAATAAGCATAGGATTTCCAGCCCATTCTTTGCGCACAGGTTTAGCAACAACCTTAGGTGCAGGTTTTTCGTCAACTACAGACTCTGCTTCAACAGGAGCTTCAATTTCAGAAACAGTTTCTTCCTTGACGGATTTTTCCTCTTTAACTGCTTTCTCCTTTTTAGCAGATGCAGGTTCAGCTTTAGATTCCGGGGTTTTTTTAGTTACAGTTTTCTTCGCAACTTTAGCATTTGATTTAGCTGCTTTCTTTTCTTTGGCTTCGGTCTCAGTAGCAGGTGCTTTTGTTTCCTCTTCGGTTGCAACTGTTTCAGGTGTTTGTTTTTCGTCTGCCATGTTACTTTGCCTCCGGTAAAGCTATTGAAGATTGATTGTCTCCTAGAACGAATACGAAATCAAGGATTGTTTGCAACTGGTTACCGTGTACATCTTTGATAGTTACAAGTAGGTCTCTACGTTTTTTGTCTGCTTGGTCTTCAATTGAGTCAATCTTGCCGACTTTGCCCATGTTCTTTCCACCGATTACTATTACGTAGGAACCAACAGCCAGTTTATTGTAACCAATAAGCTCTCGTCCAGGAATGCTGAGCTTGAGAACGTCAAGAGTTTGATATACAACTTTTTCAGGAGTCACAGATTCAGTCTCATTAACTAGATAACTTGAGCCATCATGAAGGTCAAGTTGCAACTTTCCATTTTTTACGAGGGTTTTGTCTTCAACTCGATAAACTTTGGATGAAGCATCCTCAGAATCAATGGCATGCAAAAAAAGACCCTTACCTGAAGGCAAGACTCTGTATGATTTGTTAATGCCAGGAACAGAAATTACATCCATCAAACCAACAAGAAACTTGTCGTCTGTTCGTACTTTTCCGTCCACCAAGATTTTTCCTGAACAGATAATGTTTCTAGCTTCCTTAGCGGTTTTTGCAAATCCTAACATATCCCGCACAATTAGGGCTAGAGGTAAAGAACGTGCAGCAGGATGTGGTCCAGGGGTTGGTTTTACTGTCCACACTGCTTCTTTTCTGTGAATAGGCCATAATTTTGGAGCTGGTTTTCGCTTAAGATGACCGCGTTCGCCTTTTCTTCCCATATTATTTTCCTCCAGTTTCCTCTTTTACTTTAGTTGATTTTTTCGTAGTTTTAGTTGCTTTTTTCTTAGGCTCTTCTTTGGATGACTCAGCTTTTTCAGTTGATGCTTTTCGCTCCAAGACTTTTTTGCGCCATTTATCATCTAGATTCAGGCGTGTAATCACTACTTTCGAAGGATGAATTGGAACAGGAATTGTTGTCCCATCTACTTTTTCTCGAGTTGCACCTTCTATAAAGATTCGATACTTTTTTCGATCAATCTGATTGATTTTTCCTTCAGAACCTTTACGGTCGCCTCTCATGACCATAACAGTGTCGCCGTTTCTAACAGGAAGTGAACTAATTCCGTGGGATTCTTTCAATTTAGCTGAAAGGGGAGCAGAAAATCGTTTATACCTGTCACTAACAGAAGCTTGATACATCCTTTTTCTTTGTTTAGTGGGTTTTGTTGTTTTCATCAATTTACTCTCCTATAGGATGATACTTGCAGCGCTGGCAATTCTTGGCCATTTTTCTGCTGCCTCTTTTGCGATAGGTCCACGAATTTCTGAACCACGCATTTCTCCTTCAGGAGTCATTACTACTGCCGCGTTGTCTTCGAATTGCACCCAAGTTCCGTCTACTCGTCGAAATGGCTTTCTTTGGCGCACAACTACGGCATGGAATATTTTTTTCCTCATATCAGGCGTACCTTTTCTAACAGATATAGTTATCAGGTCACCTACAGAAGCTGATGGAACACGTCTAATCCTTCCCTTGTAGCCAACTACTTGGATTAATCGTACTTCTCGAGCACCAGAGTTGTCAGCACATTTCAGAAGAGCGCCGTTGTTTAGCCCTCGGGAAATTTTTGGTTTCTGACCGACGACTCCTTTGGCCATGAAAGCGCGTGACTTAGCGCGTGCTGCCACCAGAACCATCCTCCAGTTTTTCTATTACAACGAAGCCAACTGTCTTGCTTATTGGGCGACATTCAGCTAATCGTACCTTGTCTCCTGCTTTTACTTCAAGGCATGGAGGATTATGTGCGGGTACGTTGCTTCGTCTTTTTTCATATCTTCTGTATTTTGGAACGTAATTAAGGTAGTCACGACGAACAATAACGGTTTTTTCCATTTTGTTACTAACAACTGTTCCTTCTAGCGCGTGCCCTCTCAAGGCTAGTGTCCCATGAAAGGGGCAGTTAATATCGTCACATGTTTTCTTTGGTTTTTTTGCAGTTAAAGCTGACATTTACCAAACTCTCCTAATTCTTTTTTTGAGTCGGTCTTCAGATCGGCCCACCATAAGATTCCCGTCGATTTGAACACCTGTCCCATTTGACAGAATGAAATCAAAAACGGCAGTGTCTTTGATGACAACCTTTCTTTCTCTATTACATGATAATGTAAATGTGTTACGGGTCTCATCTATAACTAAACCTTTCAGTCCAACAACAGATGGGTTTAAACATTTAGCCACACAAGCTTCAAGACCAATAAACTCGTCTTGAACTACACTGGGAGTGACTTTCATTACTGTTCATTCCTCCCTTGTTCTTCAGTTTCAATGGTTAACAGACGAGCAATTGTTTTACGAAGTGCACGAATTTGCGATGGATTATCAATAGCGCCTCCTGCGGCAACCATTGTTTTTAACCTTGCAAGCTCAGTTCGAAGCTCGTTAACTTTTTCGAGGCGTTTTTCAGAAGACAATTCACGCATTTCTTTAACTCGTAAAATTGGCATGATTATTCGCCAGCCTCATTTTTTTCTTCAACTGGAACAGATTCTGTTTCAGTTACTTTCTCTTCAGATTTTTCCTCTTTCACAGGAACTTCAACCTCAGCTTCAGGAGATTCTTCAGTTACAGGTTCTTTTGAAGGCTCAGCTTCAGGCTCAACTGCTTTAGGCTCTTCTACAACTTCAGGTTCAGCAACTTCTGCTTTTGCAGGTTTTTCGTCTTTTGTAACGGGTTCAGCTGTTTCTTTTTCTTCAGCTGAAACGTCAACAGGTTCAGATTCCGGAGCTTTCACAGGTTCTTCTGCAGACGTGGATTCTTGTTCAACTGGGGTTTCAACAACTTTTTCTTCGATTATAGCTTCAGGTTTAGGTTCGGGCTTATCTTCAATAGTGTATACTTCAAGTTTGTCAGGGAATACTGCATCAGGTGGAAGAAGGCTCACTTTTACGCCTAATGTTCCGGGTTTAAGATGAACGTGCAATTCTGCAGTTCGCATGTATTGTCGAGGTGGATCTCCACTCTTGGGGAGGTACCCTTCGATGAATTTTTCGTAGCGGGCACGGTCGGTACGAAGCTTGCCGCTGATGATGATTTCGATGCCCAGTGCACCGGCTTCCATTGCATTGGTTATGGCCCAGAAAGCTGAACGCCGGTAGTGGATACCACGTTTCAAAGCTGAAGCAATTCTGGATGCAACTACGTGTGCGTTTAGTTCGGGAACTTCGATTTCAGCGACAGAAATTTGTGGGCTTGGAAGTTGGAATTGTTGTTCTAGAATTTGGGCAAGGGCACGAATGGTTTCGCCACCGCGTCCAATTACTAATCCAGGGCGCATGGTGTATATGACTATGTGAGTGCCTAGAGGTGTTTTTGTTAGGCTTACTCCACCGTATCCTGCGCGTTCGAATTCATTTTGTAAGAATTCTTCAATTTCTTTTCTTTTTATCGAATCTTCGATGAAATGTTTAACTACAGACATTAAATTCCTTCCATTTCTTCCAAAACAAGTTCTACATGAGTGAGAGTGTTATATCTTGGTGATGAACGGCCAAAAGCTCGAGGAATAAACCGCTTAATTTTCATTCCAGGATAAGCTGAAGCGTGAACTATTCTTAGTTGTTCAATGTCAAGTCCTTTATATTCAGCGTTTGCTTCAGCGCCTTCGAGAACTTTTAAAATTTCTGTGGCAGTTTTTACGGGAAATCTTCCAGAAAACGCTTTTTCTAATCCATGGCGGTGAGGTACGTGTTTATTGAATCTTCCGAATGGAACAGCTTTTTTCTTTAAGATAACTTGTTGAAGGTAATCTTTAGCTTGTTCTAGTTTCATTCCGTTTATGGTTTTACATACTTCTCGGGCATGTTTATGGGACACCCTAAGTTCGCGTCCGCTAGCTTTGGCGGTCTTATCGGGTTCCATATCGGTTACTGAGTATCCCCATTTTGGCATATCTATCGTCCATCTGAGTAACAAACAGCATATTTAAGCCTTTATGGCGGGGGAAAACATTTTGGGGGTAAAAAGCCAGTATAAAGGAGACTGAATCTACAGTTTAACATGTTAACTGGGGGAGAATTGCGATAAAAATTAAAACATTCCGGTAATTGTCTAAGTGTCAGGTAACTAAGAGTAAGGATGTAGAAAAGGTTGGGGAACAAAAATATTGTTCAAAATCAGGTTGTGGAAGAACTAAAAAAACCTGAAACATATCAAGAATCACCAAAAAAAATTGAGGTTAAACAGACTCACATATCTTACGTGTTTTTAACGGAAAAATTTGTTTACAAAGTTAAAAAGGCAGTAAATTTTGGGTTTTTGGATTTTTCGACTCTGGAAAAAAGACGACATTTTTGTGAAAAGGAACTAGTTCTTAACAAACGGTTATGCCGGGACATGTATCTAGAGGTAGTTTCAATTAACAGGTCATCTTCGGGACAAATCAGAATAAATGGCGAGGGAGAAACCGTTGAGTTTGCCGTCAAGATGAAGAAAATGCCTGACGAAACAATAATGACCCGCCTTCTGGAAGAGAATAAAATTGACAAAAACATTATGGATAAAATGGCAAAAATTATTGCGGATTTTCATGAAAAAGTAGATGCATCCCGAACAAACGGTGAATTTGAAGCCATATCCATTATAGAAACTAACTGGAAAGAAAATTTTGAGCAAACACAAGAATTTATTTGTAGAAGCATTTCAGCAAAAACACACCAGTTTATTCAAGAAAAGATAGACCAATTTATGAAAAATAACCAATACTTGCTCAAAAAAAGAGTGATTGAAAACAAAATCAAAAAATGTCATGGCGACATGCATTCCGGGAACATTTTTGTTGCAGACAAGATTTACATTTTTGATGCCATCGAATTCAATGAACGATTCAGTAACTGTGATGTTGCTTCGGAAATAGCCTTTTTGGCCATGGACTTGGATTTTAAAGGGCACAAGGATTTGTCTCGTTTTTTTGTTGAAAAATATGTAAAGTATTCTGGCGATCAAGAGTTACTGGAGTTACTGGATTTTTACAAATGTTATCGGGCTTATGTACGAGGAAAGGTCACCAGTTTTAAACTAAATGACCCAAGCGTTAGCGAGGAAGAAAAAACTGCAACGATAAAAGAGGCAACTGCATATTTTGAGTTAGCTTTAGAATATGCAAAAAAAATGTAAAAAAACTAGACGAATTGTTTTGCTACAAAGTCGGGGACTTTAACTGTTCCCATAATGATTGGGTTTTGGTGGCAGTCGCTGCCGCCGGTCATTTTTAAGCCATTTTGTTTTGCAAACTTCACATAATGTTTTGTTGTTTCTGGGCTGCTTCTGGAGTGCCAGCATTCGATACCATCAAGGTGCTTCAGTAAAGAGTTTTTGATTATGCTGGTTTGCTCATCCAAGGAACTAGTCATTTTTACCATTGAAGTTCCGTATGGATCATTTGGGTGAGCCAGCACGGCAAACCCTCCAGCATCTCTTAGTAGTTTTGAGGCTTCTTGTGCATAAAGAGGGTATTTTGGAACATTACATTTGACAAGATATGTAAGAAAGGCTTCTTTTCGGTCTTTTACTATACCTTTTTTGATCAAATAGTCTGCAATGTGCGGTCGACCAAGGGCACCATCAGCAGAATTTTGGATTTGAACCAGATCATTTTTTGTAAACTTGGATATACCTTCCTTTTCAAATTCTGCATTCAGTTTTTCCAGAATTTTTATGGCACGTTCTTCACGATAGTCACTGAGCTGTTTTAGTTTAGACAATAAGGCATTGTTATTTACGTCAAAGTTGTAACCCAACAAATCTAAGGAAACTGACTTGCGGTCAAGAAAATCGGGGCAAGAAAATGTAATATTTAGTTCAACGCCACTGATGTAATTGATTCCGTGTTTTTTTGCCAAGTCCATGGCTTCTTGTTGGCAACCAATCGAGTCATGGTCACTAATGGACATTAGCCCAATGTTTCGGGCTTTGGCTTCTTTAATAATTTCTTGAACAGTCAGTTTCCCGTCTGAACAAGTTTTCGAGTGAATATGCAAATCAATTATCATGATACAGTCCAGTTACTTGACCACTTTTCCTATGATGCACCAAGTTTCAGGCTCATCATGTTCGGTGTCAACAGTTAAGTGAGTTATCTCAAGGTTAGGATGTAACTGTTTAAAGTCCATTAAATCAACTTCTTCAAACCTGTTTTTGTTTGCATCATAAGCCTCTTTGGTCAGGGCATTTGATTCATAGTTTTCTTTGGTTCTACGCAATATCCGGCGCATAGAAGACTCTTCAGAGCAATGAGTCTGCAAAATAACAAAAGGTATGTTAGCTTTTGCTGCAACTTCTGCTGCTCTTCGGCGCAAACTCTGGGTTACAAACGTGGCATCTAATATTACACCCTTCCCTTTTTTTGCCAAGTCTGCAGCTTGACAGAACATTTCGTTGTAGACCATTTCGCGTTTATTCATGTTTCCTGCTACTTTGACGTCAAATATGTCGTCGTTTTTGAGGACTTCTAGACGAATTATGTCAGTTCTTAGAATTGGGTATCCTTTCAGTTTTGCGATTTCTTGAGAAGTTTCAGTTTTGTAGGTTCCAGGAAGTCCACAAGTAATCAATAAAATGTTAGGAGCTAATTCAGATTCAACAAACTTTGCGAAGGGTTCTCTCAATCATTACACCAACGGTTACTGCAATGCAAAGAAAAAATAATAATGTTTTGCACAAAACCAAAGCCCCTAATTTGTTTATTTGGCATTTTTGCTTCATTTTGTCTTATATCAAAAATGTACATTTTATAAAAGGCTTGAACCATGTCTATAACGACACACAATGAAGAAACTGGAAACAAGAATCCTAGGATTTACATTTATTTTTGCAGGCATTTTGATGGTAATCCATCACTTCATAATCAGCGGCAGATTGTTTGACTTAAAGGATATATTACATCACGAATTTTTTGAAGCCATAGCTTTCACTGCTGGAATAGTGCTTATTTTAACTACAATGTTCGAGAATAATTGACAATCTAATCATTCAAATTAAATTTTCAATCTTTAGTTTTTGATTTAATTAAAAATGCAAGAATAAAGGCTACAAATACAAAAACAATGAACAACACTCCAACTATGCTTTGTGAAAGGATGAAAAATGGCTCAGAATTTAATGTTTCAGTAGATGGTAAACCCCCAAAGTATGCGACTAAAAAAATGACTGCAAAGATTGTGCCTACGCCTTGGGCAGAGAACAAAAATGTTTGTGTTTGTTTTTTGTTCAGTTTGATTACCTACATATTATTTGGGAAAATTTGTATTTAAGACTGTTCACAGACCCAAAACCACTTTTTCAAGGTTAGAAACTCATTGTTTTGACCATAACAATAATATATTTATAAAATCTAATGACCATTGAAGGGATGTTGGTTACTATTTCTTCAGAGAAGTTTTATTCACCACTGAAAATCGGTTTACTGTTAGTTTCTGTAGTTTTTTTCTTGTTCACGCTACACGGATTATTAACCTTAGAATGGATTGGTGAATGGGAATATTTTACAGGTGATTTTGCGTTTTGGATTTTCATAACGGACATTTCCTCAGCGGTTGGACTTGTTATCAGATTCATTGGGAGCCTATTAGCTGTTGTAGCAGTTGGTTACTATTTTGTAAAAAAACAGGATGCAACAAAAACAGCTCTTAGAATTTTCAAAATTGTCCTGATAGCTGAAGCAATATATTGGTTCACATTTATCACATCTGGATTCTGGGGTATTTCGCCCGTTGTTTCAATAATTTTAGGAGACACAACCAGTCAGTTAACAGAACTTTCCATGACCATACAATGGGTAATCGCCATGGGATTGCCGTGCTTATTTGAGGCAATTGCGCTTCCCTTTGCTTTGTTTAAAATAGTTTTTAACACAAATCCAAACAAACCCCAAAGCAGAGCGATAAAATGGGGCTTAATCGCTGGAATATTATACATTTTCACATGGTGGCTCAACAACGCAGGCATGTGGATATACACAATAATCGATGAGGGAACAAATTACTTAACAGCGTATCCAGAAAACATGATTAGTTTTGTTTTTACATTATTTGGGTTAGCTGCACTCGGAATATTTTCTGCGGTTTCTGCAAAGAAAGCCTTTGGAACAGAAAGGCTAGAAGATTTAAACCTAAAAACATGGGGAGTAATAATCATAGTTGCAGGTTTTTATTTCCTTTGGAATTATTTGACATGGATTTTCTTTGGAAGACCTGAAATCTGGAGCCAATGGTATGCATGGTTTATGGGTCATAACTTGGATTTGTGGGCGTTGTCCCTTCCGTTGTTTGGGTTGCCGTTGTTGTTTGACAAAAAATCGTAATCGCAGTTATTGAGCGAAGGAATTTATAGTACGGGTGTTATTCCCTTTTTTTATTCCCGTGGTTTTCATGATTCACGAAATCATTCACCGCAACCAAAATCAAGACATCACAGGTTTTTATTATCCACGTTATAGCAAAGACTGCATTTCAAACATTCCAGGAACAATACTGGATTTGTTTGGGGTAAATCATGACTTGTCAAAACTTCCTTTTGACTTAAACACTGAAGTAGAGGGAGTTAACAAAGTAGTACTTTTTGTTTTGGATGGTTTTGGATATAACCAGTTTTTGCGTTACCACAATGAACAGAAGTTTTTGGCTAGCCTAGCAAAGAAAAGTGAAGTTTTTCCGTTAACTAGTATTTTTCCTTCCCAAACAACTAATGCCCTCACCACTTTGAATACTGGTTTGACTCCTCAAGAGCATGGATTATTTGAGTATTATATCTACATCAAAGAAGTTGATCGAATAGTCAACACTCTACGTTTTGAACCCCTAGGTTCAAGAGTCCGAAATGAGCTTTTAGAAAACGGGTTTAGTCCAGACATTTTATTTCATGGGCACACAATTCAAAGCAAACTAAAAGAAGCAGGCATCAAATCTTTCACACATATCTACGCTTCTTATGCTTACAGTCATTACTCAAGGCTTCTGTTTGAAGATAGCACGTTTATTCCGTCTTTGAAGTCTTCAGATTTAATCGTTACACTAAAAAAGAAACTGGAAGAAGAAACGGGACCAGCATACTTTTTTGTGCACCTAAGTAATTTAGATACAATATCACACGAGTACGGACCAAAAAGTTATGAATATGGAGCAGAATTGTCAGCCATTTCATATTTAATGAACAAAGAGTTAATCGAAAAAATTGACCCCAAAACTGCAAAGGAAACCCTAATCCTGTTAACAGCAGACCATGGGGGCGTTAATATTGTTCCCAAGGATACGACATACCTGAATGGCTTTCCGGACATTATGAATAACCTACAGAAGGGAAGTTCAGGAAACACTATTTTACCCACGGGTAGCGCACGAGATGTTTTTCTGCATGTTCAACCAGAAAAGCTTGTAGAAACTCAAGATTTGCTTCGGAAAAAAATTGGTGACAAAGCAAAAGTTGTTGAAACTAAGGATGCAATAAACAATGGATTGTTTGGACGGGGAAATGTTGGAAGTCAGTTTATTGATAGAGCAGGCAACTTGTTGATTTTGCCTTATGGGAACGAAACAGTTTGGTTTGAACATTTCAAGGATATAAAGTATAATCCTATTGGTCAACATGGGGGATTAAACGCTGAAGAAATGGTTGTCCCGCTAGCAGTAACTAGACTGGATAAACTAAAAGTATAACATCAATTTTTGTAAGATTGTCCAATTTTTTTCAGAGGCATTACTGTAGTTCAGTTCAAATAATTTTCAACATTGTTTTTTTCCTAACTCGAAATTAGTTGAAATGAGTTAAAGGGTTGGAAATAGCATTTTTGCATATTTTATTAGTAAAAATTGGTTGTATCTGAATTTTTTAAGCAAGATATATTAGGCAGAAGATATTATTAAAATATATTATATGTCTAGAAAAAGACATATTGTATACAGGTGTAACAATAAAACAGTTCAACAGAAAAACAGGTGAAAAAATGATAGAAATTCTTTTTGCAATCACTTGGACCTGCCTAGGAACCTACATAGCATGGTACATCTTTAAAGCAAAAACCCATCACCCATTATCCATCGAAGAATTAACGTTAACATGGCAAATACATAAAAATCAAGCAAGATGCAACGCTTCAACCATCCACACAATACACGTAAAAAATAATTCCATCGTCGGATTCACCTGCGATTGTGGCTATAACTACCTACAAAAGCGGTTAATAACACAAAAAATAACAGCAGAAACTCAGCCAAAAACTGAAACAGCGTTACTGAAAATAAAAGACCAAATAAAATCAGATAAAAACATACAGAAATTAGATCTAACAAACACCCAAATTCACAAGATTAAGTAACAAAAAAGAAGGAAAAACAACTTTTTTCAGTTTAATAAAAACTGATTAGCGGTTTTTGTATTCTTTTGCAACAATCATTGTGGTTGTCAGGAAAATATCAGACAGCGAGCGGAGTTTGTCAGTTAGGAATCTGTCTAAATCTGCAAGGTCTTTTACTTCAACTTTTGCTATTGCATCGTATTCTCCGTATAATTCGTCAACTTGAACAACCTCTTCGAAGTTAGCAACTCTTTCACAAACATCTCGTTCAGCGCCTGACTTCAAAGTAACAAGGATATAACCAAAGACCATACCAATTACCTCTCCACAAACTACACCAACACCAAAAACTTAAACATATCGTTCAAAAAGCCCTAAACAAAACACATTAAATTAGAAAAGCATATCATATTAACAAACAGTTTCGTTCGGCTAATATAACTAGTAACACCAAACGATTTAAGCCATCTAAACAAAGTATTGAATTAGATTTATAACAAAAAATGTGGGCTACATTGAAAAAACTCGAAGTAAATGTAACAACAAATGAGGCAAGAAAAGTCAAACAATTACTTACAAACTTGGAACTCTCATATGTTTGCTCATCCATGAAAATTGAAAATGAAAAATTCAAAACATTTTCTTGTTTAGTACCTGACCAACTTATTGATAGGGCAATTGAAGAAATTTCAGAAATAATGGATTTGAGGCTAACACAAAATTCTATAAGTGTGTATAACGTGGAAGCCTATGTTTCTAGCCATCTTGACAGAATAAAAGAAAAAATTGGTGAAGAAAATCCTCCACCAAATCCCTTCGAACGGCTGTTAGAAACTACAGAAAAATTCACACAAATAAACAAAGACCTCATAATAATGGCATTGTTTGCCACCATAATCGCCCTTGCGGGACTATTCCTTGACAATCCAGTCACTGTAATTGGAGCAATGCTTCTTTCACCATTGCTAGGTCCCATTAATGCTTTTGCAGTAAACGCAAGCATAGGAAAAATTAAAAAACTAGTCAAAACCGAAGCATCAATAATCATACTTCTGGGTTCAGTAATACTCCTTTCAGCATTAACTACAATTGTTGTTTCATTTTTTGTGGACTTGCAGGTTACGTCACAAATTTCGATTAGAAGCCAAACTTCCTTAACAGACGTAGGAATAGGATTAATACTAGGCTTAGCAGGAGGATTAGCATTAGTTGCTGCAATACCTGAAATCCTAGTTGGAGTAGGCGTAGCAAGCGCCTTATTGCCCCCAGCTACAGTTTCCGGAATCGGTTTAGCATTAATGAACGGCAACATGTTCTTTGGGGCGTTAACGGTAACGATGGTGTATCTGGTCGGATTAGAACTAGGATGCACAGTAATGTTACGAATAAAAGGACTTCAACCAAGAAGATTCTACCAGAAAGCAGACGCAAAAAAAAGGTCAGCCTATTTCATCATAACTTTGAGCATATTACTGATAATCCTGATGATTGTAATTTACAGAACAGGATAAAAAAAGGGAAAAACTTTGCTAGAAACTAAAAAGAGTTACTGGCATGACCATTCAAATCAACAGTTTTGTAGACTGGATGCTCTTTGAACTTAAGCGTTGTTTTAGATGTTTCTATGGTTCCGCTAGGCAAACGCATACAAAGAGAACTGACAGTTGCACCACCTTTAGTAAACCGTACACCATTCAAAAGTTCACCTTTAGTTATACCTGATGCTGCAAACACGAGTTCGTTGCCTTTTGCTAACTCTTCTTCATTATATGTTTTTTCAATATCAACGCCAACTTCTCGCAATCGGTCCATCCGACCTGCGTCGTCTTTTTGGTCTTTCCAGACTTTAACAAGCATGGTTCCACCTAGACATTTTACAGCAGTTGCAGCAATTGTTGCTTCAGGTCCTGCACCTGCTCCAACAAGAAGGTCAACACCAGAATCGGGCATGCAGGTAACAACCGCTCCTGCTATGTCTCCGTCAGGAATCAAAATGATTCTAACTCCAAGTTTTCGTAAAGTTTCCAAAATTTGATTGTGTCGCTCACGTTCGAGCATAATAACTGTGAAGTTTTCAAGGGACAACCCTTTTGCTTTTGCCACTGTTTTTACAAGTTCTTCTATGGACATGTCCAAAGAAATTTTTCCTTTGGAGTGTATGTCGGTTGCTACTTTAAAGTAGTATCCGTCGTCAGGCAAGACTTGGAAGCAGCCAGCAGGTGCACATGCAAGAGCAGAAATTGCGTCTTTTCTACCTTTGGATGTTGCTGTTGTTCCGTCTACGGGATCGAAAACGAATTCTACTTTGGGTCCTTTGCAGGTTCCAACTCTTTCTCTGGTAAGGAATGCTGGCGCATTATCTTTGGGTCCTTCACAGGATATTACTTCGCCGTCAATTTCGGTTTGATTCAAAACTGCTCTTGAAAAGTCGACTGCGGTTGCGTCTACTAAATTTTTGTCCCCTTGACCAATGTGTAACGCAGCGCCGACGGCTCCGGCGATAGTGATTCGGGTTAATGAGGGAGCTAAAGCCCTAAGAGATGCCAAATTTTACACCATCACGTATTAACCTTTGACCTGTTGTAAAACGTTTTCGGACAAAACGAGATACATTTTAAGTAAACAAAATATTAAAAAAATAAACATAATCCATATTTAGTTATAATCACTTTTCTGTAACCCAGAAAGGATGACAGAAAATGATTATCGGAATTATGTCAGACACCCACGACCGCCTGCCAATGATTGACGCAGCAGTAAACAAACTTAACGAATTAGGTGTTGAACTTGTATATCATGCAGGAGATTACATCGCGCCTTTTGTAGATTCCCATTTGAAGAACTTGAAAGCGCCCCTTATTGGGGTGTTAGGCAACAACGATGGCAGCACAAGTTTACTGAAACAAAAATTCGCCGAATTCGGAGCAGACATACGAGGAAGATTTGCCTTTGACATAATTGATGGATTAAGAATTGCTATTGTACATGGAGATGACCGAGAACTAATGCGTTCACTATTGGAACTACAAAGCCACGACATTTTAATCACAGGGCACACCCATGAAGCAAAAATTTACAGAAAAGGGCAAATGTTAGTCATTAACCCCGGAGAAACTTGTGGACTGTTAACAGGGAAATCAACAATAGCAATACTCGACACAGAAAAACTAGAAGCAGAAATATTTGAACTCAATAAGTAAATTGATTTAGTCCTTTTTTTGTTACAAAGACAGGATAAATTGATTTTATCAGTGTTTATATAACACCGTTATAAATAATGTTTTTATGTCTACGAAAAAAAAACAGTTTCAAAAATAACTGCTGTTCTAGTAGTTACAATTTTAATTTCTTCAATAACAATTAGCATCTGGGTTTGGCACAATAACAATTTAGGCAACCAAAAGGACGGCATATTAACAGGTCATGACAAAACACCGATTAATACACCGGATGTTTCAAATGAAACCCAACTAGAAACTAATGAACCTGATGAACAGGATCCTGAAATAAATGAACCAATAGACAGAATCAACAGAGCACGCATCCTAATCGAAGAACAAGAATACTTCTTTGACTCTTCAAAGGTCAACACTACAAGACCTGACTTGTTTAAAAATGGACAGTTTTCAGTATTTGACGTTTTGGTTCATTTGTATGAACAAAACCTAATTGATTTAGCATATCATTTTGACGAAACAATGAACACGCACATAATTGACGCAATAAACCAACAAACGGGCTGGTGGTACATTGTTGTCTACTCTGGAGGATGGCCTGAACAAAATGTTTTCAGACCCGACCATTATCCATGGAAAATTGGCACTCAAATACAATTCTACACAGAAAGTTACTCAAAAATTGCTGCAATATATTCTGAGTGGCAAGAAGAAACCCAAAGAAAAGAGGACAATCATGGAAAAATCATAATTCCTGAAGTAACAATTGTGGGAAAAACGTTCACAAAAGAATTTACTGACGTAGAAGTGACAGCCCACAATCTGAGAAACGACGTTTTTCAAGAAGGCGTAATTACAGCAATTGATGTGATTTTGTCCCTAGCAGACCAAGGAAAAATAACTTACGAACTGAAATGGTATGATTCGATAGGTCAAGCTAGTGTAGTTCGAAGTTATTGGGTAGATGCAATAGACAACGACACTGCAGAAGCATATTGTGGTTTTGTTTACGAGTCAGGTTCAAATAAATACCGAGGTGTTAATGGAAATCACATTCATTTGCCTTCAGACACCAGAATACTAAACACTCCAGAGTACCTAGTTTACTTTTGGATATGCCTAAACCCCCAAGGAATAACTGTACCTAACATTGTACCTGCCCAGTAACGTCAAAACAGCTTTAGAAACGTTAGAAGTACATGGCATTTATCACATAAAGCACAGCCAGATGCAACGGATAATACACATAGAAGAAATATTTTCTCCATAAAGGAATTTTGTAGTCTTCTGCGTAGTCTTTTACTATAGATAATGAACCGGTATCATGTAAAACAATCAGGGGAAGGGCACCAAGGGATAAAAATTGGCTACTAACAGGAAACAGGAACAAACAGTTTAGCAGAAAAATCAAAACAGCTCCGAGTTTTATGTTTCTTCGCAAAAGTGCCATACAGCCAATCAAGGCTAGTCCGTAGATGCCATAATCGAAGTGTATGACAAAGGAAACAATAAGGGGAATGAACGCAAAAATCGAGGCTATTTGGAAAAAATATACAAACATCAGACCTAAAGCCAAAGTAAAGAATATGTTAAGTGACTCAAATGGGGCATAACCGTGAGCTAGAAAGAAAGGAATCTGAGAAACTGCAGCAAACATAAACAATCGAATAATGTAGTTTTTGATGTTTCGGGTGTTTTCCATTCCAAGCACTAATAAATAAGCAAATAACGGAAAAGCCAGCCGACCAACAAAACGCAAAACTTGTAGTTCAGGGTACAGTACAGCTCCAACGTGGTCTACGGTCATGGTTATTATTGCGATCCATTTTAGAACTTCTCTGCCATAATCGAAGCCATACATGCATATTCCTTCAAACTATAATGGCTACATTTTTTCTGGCGATTCTATTCCAAGCAGTATTAAACAGTTACGCAACACTATACGAACAGCATCAACAAGGGCCAAACGGGCAGCACCTAACTGTTCTGATTCAGCTTTTATTACAGGAAGTTTGGTGTAGAATTTGTTAAATTTGTCAGCTAAACTGTTAACGTATTCCGCGATGGCGTTTGGTTTAAGGCTTTCAGCACAATCCACAAAAACTTCAGGAAAACGAGCTAAAGTTAACATGATATCTTTTTCTAATAGGTCATTTAAAAGTGAATAATCTGCGTTTTCAATTTGAAGAGATGCTTTCCGAAGAATGCTACATCCGCGTGCATGAGAGTATTGGATGTAAGGTGCGCTGTTCTTTTCAAAATCTAGTACTCGGTCCCAAGTAAAAACTACAGGTTTAGATGGGTCTACAGCTATTAGAGCATATTTTACTGCGCCTTTTCCTACAAACTCGGAAATTTTTCTTTTTTCATCTTCAGACAACATTGGTGACCGCTTAGAAACTTCGAAATAAGCTCGTTCTGCTGCTCCATCCATAACTTCGTCAAGGGTTATGTAACGTCCCCTGCGGCTACTCATTCGGTATCCCGGAAGCCTAACTAAACTGTACGCAAAATGGGTGAGTTTAGGTATGTAATCCGGATGACCTAAAGCGCTTAAAGCAAGTTTTAGTTGCAATTGCGGCAGCGTTTGCTCCATTCCGATAACATTGACTACACGTTCAGCTTGGGTAAACTTCCAAAGATGATATGCAATATCTCGAGTAGTATACAAAGAAGTCCCATCAGCCCGCGCCAAAGTCAACGGAGTGATTTCATGATCGGCACTTATTCCTAGTTTCGGTTTTAGGTCCAAATCGTCAGCTACTTTTTCTGCGTCAAACTCCAAAACACCATTTTCCCAAAAAACGTAAGATGTTTTTTCCAAGTCAGCGATTACTTGTTTGACGTCGCCTCTCCAGATTAAGTCACTTTCCCAATCCCAGGAATCTATAGAAATTTCTACACTGGCCAAAGTTTCCTTAAAGCCAGAAAGACACAACTCACATACTTCCCGAAGTAACTGTTTTTCAGGTTCTTTTCCTGCCTCATAGTTTTGAATCAATTTCCCAATTTGCAGTTCAGGATCAGCATCCTTGTTGATTTCATCCAAAAGTTTACCAAAAAGCTCTGGAAAACGTTCCTGAATTTCAGCAGAAATAGAAATCCATTCGTCCAGTTGCCGATTCAGTTTTGGAAGGTCTTTGGGGCAACTAGTTTTTGCAGTTTCTACGGCTTTTTTGTAACGGTTAACTTCCATTATACAACTAGTTACTGTGTAGATACCACCAATGAAACGGTCAGGCTTTTGGTCAGGTTTGGGTTTTCCAAGCTTGGTGTACCCGTAAGCGATAACTGCGCTTTGGCGTCCAACATCATCCACATAATAATGGCAAGAAACGTCGTGTCCTCGTTTTTTCAAAATTCTGGAAATTGCATCCCCCAGCACTGGATTTCTTGCTTGCCCAATATGAATAGGGTGAACAGGGTTAACGCTTGTGTGTTCAAGTAAAATTTTTTTGGGTTCACGGGTTTTTATGAAACCATAATCCAAATCCAATTCATTAATGGATTTTAAGGTTAAACATGAAAACGCTTCCGAGTTAACACGGAAATTTACGTATCCTGCCCCAGCTGCAGAAACAGAGTCAATTAATTCAATTTTTGAAACATTTATTGCATCCACGATTTCTTGGGCTATGTTTCGGGGGCTTTTTTTTGCCTGTTTGGCTAACTCAAAACAGATTGAAGTTGCCAGTTCGCCGAACTCTAGGTTTGGGGGAACCTGCAAAGTTGATCGGTTAGATGAACCAATAATTTCGTTAAAATTTACGTCAGGATACAACTGTTGTAGGGTGTCTTTTAGTAATGTTTCACATGCATTGTAGAATTCGGCAAAGGGATTAACTGGAACCATAACTTTTTCTTCCTTAAGTGGCGGGTCCACGGGGATTCGAACCCCGGAACTCCGGCTTCGCAGGCCAGTGTCCTAATCCAGACTAGACCATGGACCCAGGGGGATGAATTAACAACAAAATACAACGTTTTAAGGTTACGAAATATTTTGCAGTTATCCATTGTGGTTATGTATGTAAAAGTTGCTTCTATAAGTTCTTTCTCTTTGGAGAGCCCGCAAAATATCAAAAATTATTGACTGCCAGTTGAATCTAAACCTGTTTTGGGGATAGTTATTGTGAACTGAGCACTGTCATTGAATATTCCAGTTTCTTGAATTGACCAACCGTATACTTCACAAAGTTTTGCAATTAAAAAAAGTCCGTAACCGCTGCCTTTGCCGTAACCTTCTTTGAATATTTTTTGTTTTTCAGTTTCAGGTATGCCGATTCCGTTATCTTCGTAAATTAGTTTAATTCTGTCATTTTCATCTTTCCAATATAGTTTTATTTGGCTAACTTTTTCTCCATGTTTCAAAGAGTTATCAATCAAGTTATAGAATAACTGTCGCAACAAAGAATCACCCAATACCATCAATCCATCACAATCATTAACGAAGGATATTGTATCAGAACAAGAATGTAATGCAATTGCTTCATCAAATGTTTCTTTCAAGTTGATGCAGGATAGTTTTTCTTTACCCAATTTTTCGTATATTCTTGAAAACTTGAAAATTTTTTCTATTAACTCAACTGCTGATTCTACTGCATCTAAATGTTCCAATACTTTGTCCGGTTGGGAAAGTTGGTTTTTTGCAAGAAAAACATGATTCAGTATTACAGAAAGTTTGTTTCGAGCATCATGCCGCGTCAGCTTCCCAACTACATCAAGTTTCTCGTTTAAATTCCGCAAGTTATCCAAAGACTCTTTCAATTTATTTTCTGCTTCTTTGCGCACAGTAATGTCCAGAATTATCCCCCTAAAACCCAATACTTCATGGTTATGAAAAATTGGAACAGAATGCACCATAATTGGAAAAATATTTCCGTCTTTTGTTAGTGCATTATACTCAGTAGGTCCAGTAGGTTCACCCCTCAAAAGCCGTTTAATATTTTTGGTGGCAAGATGGCGATGCTCAGGAGCGATAACTTCACTCACTTTGATGCCTTTTTTAAAATCTTGGAGGGTGTAACCAAATCGAACTAAAGCTTCCTTATTTGCAAAAACAAGGGTTCCTTCTGGGTTGGCTTCATAAATAATTTCAGGAAGCAATTCGCTTAATTCCCTAAACCGTTTTTCACTTTGTTTAAGGGCATTTTCTGCATTTTTTCGTTCAGTTATGTCTCTAAGAATGCTTACAGCATGCCATTGGTTGTCCAACTTGAACGCTGAAACAGAAAGTTCGGCTGGGAACTCAGATCCATCTTTTTTAAGAGCAGGCATTTCAAGAGTTAATCCAACAGGAAACCCTTTTCCTGAAACTTTGAAGTTACTAAACTGCTTCATGCAAGCTTCCTGAAAACGCTTAGGTCCCAAAAGATCATGAACACCCTTTCCAATAACCTCTCCTTTTGAATATCCAAATATTTTTTCAGCAGCTTCATTCCAGTACGAAATATTTCCCTTAGGATCCATCAAAATTATTGCATCATTTGCCGAACGCATAATCGCCCGAATTTTTTCTTCCGACAATTTCAACGCAGTTTCAGTTTGCTTACGTTCAGTCACGTCTCTGGCCAGCGCCACTCCCCCAACAATATTTCCATGTGCATCCTTTAATAGATTTGCAGAAAATTCAACGAAAAGTTCAGAGCCTGATTTAGTCATTAGTTTAGATTCGATTTTATTTATAAACCCGTTTTTTAGCAAATTTTCTCTTATGTTTTCAAATATGTTATGTTGGCCTTCCGCAACCAGGGTTTGAAAGTGGTTACCAATTATGTCATCTTTGGAAGAAACGTCAAAGAGCTTCAATGCCTCACGGTTACAATCTGTAATGTATCCATTACGGTCACTGACTATCATCATGTCAGGAGAAGAAGCAATAATTGCCCGCAATCGCTCTTCTCGGTCCCATACTTTTTTTTCTGCTTTTCTTTGTGATACTACTTGACGAATTCCGTGGGCAAGTTCACAGTAAACCGTTTCAGGGTCACCAAATTTGTTAAAGTATCTTTCAGCCCCTAAATTCAACGCTTCAACGGCGACTTCTTCTCTACCTTTTCCAGTAAACAAAATAAATGGAATATTATTTCCAGCATCTCTCAGAATTTTTAAAAAATCCAAACCACTTTTTTCAGGCATTTGATAATCAGAAACAACAACATCAAATCGTTTTTTGGAAATTTTTTGCAGGGCTTCTTTAACTGAACATGCTGTTTCTACATTAATAGAACCTTGTTTTTCTAATATTTGTTTAACAGTTTGTGACAGTCCAACTTCGTCATCAACACATAAAACCTGAATGTCACTAAATGTTTCTCCATTTTGTATATCTTCAGAAAAATGATTTGTCATTCAAACCCCTCCAGTTTTGAGCGTTCCCACGGTTAGATGATAGCTAGAGAGGAACTATAACAATTATGAATCTAAATTACTTACTTAAATGGTTGTTTAATAATTCATCATAAAGTAAAATGCAAGATTGAAAAATTAAATCAATTAAAGTAAATATTTCATCAAAAAATTTAGTTTTAAACAGAGTGGTTAGAAAAGAAAAAAGGGGTAATGAGCGAGTTTGCTTTGATTCTATGCTGATGTTTCGGTTGCCTGTGAATTTTTCGTTCCTTCCATGTACGTTAGGGCTGCTGAGCGTGCAATGAAAACTCCAAAGATTGGGGCGATTGCAGCAGACAGTAACCAACCAATTGTTGGGATATTTCCGATTGCTCCGACGATTACTGCACAAATGAAGATAGCAACAATCCAAAGTATGTAGTTTCCCCATCCAATTTTTCTGATGATTTCCATTACATCTCCTATTGCGAATACTTTACCGAATTCGTCATGTTTTACCATATTTACTATTGCCATTGCTAGAATTATTGTAAGGAAAAAGGCTATCAAAACACCAATTAGAAGAAGGGAAATTGCAAGAAACGTGCTTACTCCAGTTATAATAGGGAATCCAAAACCAGACAAAATAAACAAAGAGGCTGCCGGAACAACTAAAACTATTGGAATTATCATCACAATTACTACTGCTATTACGACTTTTAGTCCTTGAACCCATAAGTCAACATAGTTTGTTAATGCAGGGAGTTCGTTGGAGTCTTTGGGTTGTTTGATTACTTTTACCAGGTACCCTGTGACTACAAGGTTCACTATGGGTATGATATCCAAAATAATCAGTATCAGCAAACGACCAAAGTCATTAAAAAGCAACTTAGTATAGTTAAAGGAGTCTGTTAAATTTACATCAAGCTTCAATGTAGTTTCCTCAAAAACTAGATTGCTAAGAGGGGTAGATTAAATCTTTGGTCAATGATAAATTACAGGCAAGAAACTAAACAAAAATAGGGCTGTTGAATTAGCAGTTTTTGCAAAATCTTCAACATTTCCATATTCGTTTCTGCCATAACGCCTATTGCTTTTTCGCATTTTCCAGTTAGGTTATAGACCGATTTTTGAGCTACAAGTCACAGATAATTAAACCATTTCACTCCAGAAGAATAAGAAGGGAATATACAACACCAGAACTAATCATTACACTAAATGTTTCGTAAATATAGCAGATAACGTCGTATCCATCAATGCTTTGGTTTTTGATATCAGCAGATATCAGAACATCCATTATAGACGTTATTGTTTGTTTTCGCATTTTTTTATGATTGAACTCTTAAAAACCAAAGGAACCCCACAACTGTTCCTTTAACTACCATGCCAGTTTAACGAGTTTTTGGGGAATTATATTATATATGGATATCATATTTGGTTTTGGCGAGTTTGATGTCTGACCTCTCTTCCTCTGAATTGGCCGAAATCGAGTCAAAATTGAAGGGAAAAACCCTTCAAATATACTGGTACTTGCTAAAAGATCCCGAAAATAGCGTAGGCGTGAGAGAAGTACAAAGAGAGTTAGGATTATCAAGTCCAAGCGTAGCTGCACATCACTTGGACAAGTTGTTGTCCCTTGGTTTAGTGGAAAAAACAGTAAGAGGAGAATACCGTCTAAATCAAGAAATCAAAATTGGACTGTTAAAGTTCTTTAGCAGAATGGGAAGATTTCTAGTACCCCGTCATCTGTTTTATGCCATTTGGTTGTCAACCATGTTTGCAATCTACCTTGTCGTTTACAACTTAGTTTTGTATCAGCCCACGGGTTCACCCCACAACATTGCAGCAATAATCTTTGGAGTCGTAGCCAACGCCGTATTGTGGCTGGAAACCATCAGACTGTGGAGAGAAAAGCCATTCTAGGGTGTTCTAAAGTGTGGACTTAAATGCATCTCATTTACTTGGTAAGGTTGGAAGATAAAATTGAACAAAATTATCCTGTATGTTGGGCTTGCCATCTTACTTGGCACGGTTACTATGGTTGCTCCCCTAGCCCTGCTTCAAGATGATAGTATGTTTTCAGATGGTTCATACACCCTGAAGTCTTTAGACACTGCAAACGAAACAAGAGGCAATTTCCAAACATCGAGTCAAGAGTTGCCATCAGATATGCTAGGGGCACCTGAACCAAATAAAGTTGAAACTACAGGTTTATCAACACCTGAAGAACCTGAAATATGGGGACTATTTGGTAGTGATTCAGGTACAGATTTGTCTCCTATTGTGCTAATCACTGTGCCTAGTTTTCTTGTTGCCCTTGGAGTTTTTGTTTTCCTTCGAAAGCAAGGTTAGTTAGGGCTGTTCTATTTTTTGTACACCATGTTCTAATGCGTAGCATTAAGTCTGCAGTGTTGCATTCAGATAAATATAGAATAGACAAAAGGTGAAAACATGAACGATAAAAAAGTGTTCACAGCGTTATTCATAGCGATAATTCTGGTTGTCGCTTCAATACCAGTATATGTTTACTTGAATAATCCCGAAACTTCAAACCCAATTAAGTTAAACACGTTTTCTTCTTACGAGGAACTGAAAACTTTTCTTGAAAACACATCAAATTATGGTGAATATTGGCTCAGAAGTGGCAGCAAAACTTTGGGTCTTGAAAGTTTTTCGTCAGATGCAACAGCTCCAGAACCAGCTGTTCCCGTGGAACCAACGGCTGCTGACTATTCTGAAACCAACGTTCAAGTTGAAGGCGTAGATGAAGCAGACATCGTAAAAACTGACGGCGAATACATCTACGTTGTTTCTGACACAAACTTAACAATTGTGAAAGCGTTTCCAGCTGAAGAAGCTCGAGTTGTTTCAAAAATTGTTTTGGAAGGCATGATTTCTGGAATCTTTATCAACGGAGACAAAGTTGCAGTCTTTGAGACCAACTACGGTGTTTATCCCCTTTACGAAATAGATTTGGGTTACAAAGCACCTGTCGAAATTGCTCCTTCAGAGGAACCTGACCAGCCAGATGGCAACGACCTTGAACCAGTGCCTTTAATTCCGATAGTTTACGAACCCCCAACGACAACTGTCAAAGTTTATGATGTTTCAAACAAAGAAAATCCAGTTTTAACGCGGGACTTTTCTGTTGATGGAAACTACTTTAGCTCAAGAATGATTGGCGACTACGTCTACATGGTTGCAACCCAATACACGTATCTTTATGAAACGGACGTTTTCTTGCCCCGTGTTCATTCAAACAACCAAACAGAAACAATCGATGCAACAGAGATTTACTATTACAATAACTCGGACACTTCATATACATTCACCACCGTTGCTGCAGTAAACATCCAAAACGATGCCCAAGAACCAACTCACCAAACAGTTTTGCTTGGAGGAACCAGCGGAATTTACGTTTCAACAACTAACATTTACATGACCTTCCCAGATTACAACTGGAACGAAGACGAAGAAATGAAAACAAAAATCTACCGCGCAAAAATCAACCAAGAATCCATAACCTTTGAAGCAGAAGGAGAAGTCCCAGGATACGTTTTGAACCAGTTCAGCATGGATGAATACAACGGATACTTCCGAGTTGCAACAACTGTCAACAACAATAACTGGCGAACCTTCACTACTGGGTTAACATCCACAAATAATGTATATGTTCTTGATTTGAACCTTAACCTTGTTGGCAGCTTAGAAGATTTAGCCCCAGGAGAACAAATTTACTCGGCAAGATTCATGGGCAACAAAGCTTACATTGTAACCTTCCGAAACGTAGACCCTTTGTTTGTTATTGACTTAACAAACCCAGCTGCACCTACAGTTCTTGGTGAACTTAAAGTAACAGGGTACTCGGGTTATCTTCATCCTTATGACGAAACCCATATCATCGGAATCGGCAAAGAAACAGAATATGACTCAGAAAAGGACTTTGCATGGTACCAAGGAGTAAAAATCTCCCTGTTTGATGTCAGTGACGTTTCAAACCCCATTGAAGTAGCAAAATACGAAATCGGCGACCGTGGAACAGATTCTCCAATCTTGAATGACCACAAAGCGCTACTGTTTGACAAAGAAAAGAACCTGTTAGTAATACCCGTACTTGTTGCAGAACTTGACGAAAATGACTATGACGGCGAAGTTCCCGACTGGGCACGTGGTGAATATGTCTGGCAAGGAGCGTACGTCCTTAACATTTCAACTGCAGGCGTTAACTTGCGTGGACAAATCACACACATGGATAATAATACAGATTTGCTGAAAAGCGGCTATTATTACTACTACAACGGCTACACAATACAACGAAGTCTCTACATCGAAGATGTGCTCTACACAGTATCGGGCATGAAAATAAAAATGAACAGTTTGGATACTTTGACAGAAATCAACAGTGTCGAAATCGCTTAAGTCTCAGGATCAGGCTCATGCCTGACCGACTTTCGCGCAAAGGTCAAATAACCAGTGTGACCAGTCATCAACGTTTGGGGGCGCGTTTTGCCCCTTGCCACCTGCATAAATCGAATCAATGTTTCACATGTTTCGACACAAACAAAACCACATTCATCTAAGGCTTCTGTAACTTTCACAACTTGGTCAATGGTCGGACTAAAAGACACTAACACTCCACTTCCCTTCAACGCGTCGTAAGCATGAGGAATAACCAACCAAGGGGTAGCCATATCCAAAATTATTGCATCTAAATCTTCTTCTTGGATTCCTTCGGTAATGTCTCCCTCTTTTAGTTCTACAACATCAAGAAGTCCTGCACGTTCCAAGTTTTTTTTCGCATTTTTCTGAAATTCTTGCCGAATATCATAAGAGTAAACTCGCCCAGTAGGTTTAATGTAATGGGCAATGGCACTTGTAAGAGCCCCTGTTCCGGTTCCTGCTTCAACTACTCGACTTCCCGGTCCGATTCCACTGTTTAATATGATTAGTGAAATGTCTTTGGGGTAAGATATCTGGGTGCGCCTGTTTGTTTTGAAAATGTAATCACGCAATTTTGGCTTTAAAGCGACAAATTCGATATCCATGCTGCTGGGGATTCGGGTTCCGTATTCTTTTCCGATTAAGTCCCCTAGCTGGATGTAGCCTTTGTGTGTGTGAAAGCTTTTTTCTGCTTCCACTTTGACGAGGTAAGTTCTTCTTGGATCTAAATAAAGGTAAATGTCGTCGCCTTCAGCAATTAATTCAGTCATTATTATCACACAGGTTCTATCTACGTCTTGACACAATCACCCTATTTAACCTAAATGTTAAAACCATGCAAAAAACCCAAAAAATAAACACAAAATAATTTTTGTTTTGTTCTAATTATCTCTCCATCTTCCAAGAATATGCAATAAGTTAAACCGAAAAAATATAAAAAATTTTCAAAAAACTGGAGAAAAAATTGAGTTAGGAATATTCAACAGTAAATGTAGAGCCTAAACTGGTTCTAGGAATGATTAAAACTAGCTCTTTCAGCAGTATTGAAGTGATGACTTCCAGAAAGGTATAGCTACACAGCAGAAAACGGCATTCAAATGGTCAGGGGACCAATATATATTTGCCATGAAACCGATGTTGAAGAATTGCCCGAATAATCATTTAGTTTTAGAAAAATTCTTACATCCAACATGGTTTTTCTCATTTTAGCCAAAAGAAGCTTTTTAAAACACTTCCGCATGATAATTCCTCTCATGGGCAGAGGGAAAACACATGGATGAAAAAGATGAACAGATACTCAAAATTTTAGCGCGACGTTCAGGTTTGTCTAGCCGAAAAATTTCAAAAATTCTGGGAATGCCAATATCCACAGTGCACAGAAGAATTAAAAAAATGGAACAGGACTGCATAATCACAGGATACAAAGCCCTGATTGATCATGAAAAAACATCATTGCCAATTGGGGCACTTATGCAGATCAATTTTTCAGAGGCAACTCCAGGAAACGGACACATACCCAAAAAAGACATCATTGAAGCATTAACAAGTTTCACAGAAATTGAAGAAATAACTGAAGTTCAAGCAGCAAATTTTGATTTGATTGCAAAGGCACGATTTGAAAGCCTCAAGAAACTGTCAGAGTTCATAGAAAAAACACGACAAATACAAGGAATTGACGAAACTTCAACAGCCATAATAATTGAAGAAAAAGTGCTGCTACCTGCACAACTACGAAGGTAGATTGACAACAACATTAAATTTGATTTTATAATATAAAAATACCAACTAGGATTTTTAAGATTGCTATTTTACTCCATTTCAGCAGGAGATAAAATTTTAACCAAAAAAGTGGACGACTCGTAGCATCCGCAGAAGACGGATAATTAATAGACAATCGATTATTGTTTGAATGGATTTTTTACTCCAAATATTTGAAAGTTTACAACAGGTAAAGACCGTAAAGTAAATCAAAAAACCCCGGAATGAATTAAATGGAATCGTAGAGGGCTACAATATCAAAATAGCGGAAGTTAAAAAGGATAAAAATTGAAAAAACAGGTAAAGCTCAATTGGCTTGTTTAGACAAGAATGTTTTTTAAATGTTTATTCCAGAGATATGCAGCTGCATACCCTGCTACTGCGCCACTTATTATACTCATAATTAGTATTGGCACTGCCAGCCCGGGTTCCATTGGAAGGAGCTCTAATAGAACAACGGTAATGTAGTAGCTTAGAAAGCCAACTATAGCCGTGCTCAGGGTCATGGCAACCACTATTTTGAGGGGGTTCACTTTATCCATGCTGGGATGAATTTTGAAAATAATAAAGAAAGCATCTACAAGAATCCCATATAAAAAGGCGAAAGCAAAAGTAAACGGTCCTAAAGCAGGTCTCCATAAAACAGTTAAGGCGCCGTCGATTGCACCCACATATGTTGCACCTATCTTCTTTATGAAAAGGGCGGATATAGCCAACAGAACCGCTTGAACTATGATGAACATCTTGTCCATAGGAAAAGGTAAAAACACTTTAGTTAACGATATTATAGCTCCAAAAAGTGCAGCAACGAACAACCGTTTAGTCTTATTCACCTATCAATCCCATAACTAGAAAGAAGACATCAATTTAAAAAACTTTTCAAACATAAAAATTACATCGAATTTAAATCACTAGTACATAATTCAATTTTGATAAACTCATTATGCACACGAAAAAATACTTGCCATAATTATCCTTTGGATAATAATATGTGCATATACATTTTTATCGCGTCCAAATTGATGACTTAACTATTTTGTTCATAATTGCGGTTGCAGTTACTATACACCGCATAAGGTTATCAACATATATAGTGAAAAAATGTGGATTTACTGAAATGAAATAAGCAAAAAACGATGTAAAAAAGAGTGGAAACAAGTTCTATTATGGTATGGCAGACGAAATTTTGGAGACGGTGAACCTATAGTTATCTTAACATCAGCAGAGGTTGAGGATTTTGGTTATATAAATAATCTACTGGCAATTTTTGGTAACATTGTTTTTGTCATTTAGCTATTTTGGGTGCTCTCTGGTTAATTAGAAGACGAAAGAGCGAGAAAAAAGTATCGGAGACTCATTTGTTAACAATAAGTTTGAAATAAAATCCGACGAAGACAAGGTTATCAAATTACTTCGTATTACAGGTGAAAAAATTTATCAATCCATGATAACTAAAGAGCTGGGATTTTTTAAATCTAAAACCAGTTTACTTTTGAATGATATGGAAAACAAGGGATTAGTAAGACGTAAAAAAAATGAGCAGAGAAGTTGTTGTAACTCTTCTGTAAAGCGAAGATACCTAGTATTGAACCATGTTTCAAAGGTAAAACACTTCAAGAATAGAAGATTGATTGATTAAGCTACGCCAACAGTTGGAGCCTTTACAAACTCCTCGGTACCGGCATTTTCTAACCATTATTTGTAATCTTTATTCAAGTTTTCATTAATTTCAGCAATTTTTCACTTGCAATAATAACTATATTTTTTGAGTTTCTTTTAATCCATTTCACGTTTTCCTTCAAAGTCTGTTCGGTGTATTCAAGAATAAAATAAAGCAAGACTTAAATCCTAACTTTTTTATGCCCACAGATTCAAGTACCAACTTGTCAGGCTTAAGACAATAGAAGATACGCATGTGTATAGAGAGGAAAGATAGATAAGGGAAACAAAAGACAAAGTTTCTAGTTCAATAACACTATCAATCAAGAATATTTTGAACGTTCATTACTAATTTTTAGTTTCCATTTCCAAGCCATAATCGGCTAAATTTGCTAGTTTTTTCTGTTTTGTGCCCAAAAATCAACTTTGTCAAGAAAGGAGTCAGTATAATTGTAACTATGGACAAGAGAACTAGACCCGCTAAAATGCTCTCACTCAATAGTCCATACTGGAATGCTAAACTTGCAGTTGCCAATGTTGTGGACATTTGAGCAATTGTCATGATACCCATTCCCAAACTAGTTTTTGAAGGAAATCCGACAAGCCGACCTCCCAGAAAACCGCTTACTGATTTACTTACAATGAGGGATAAAATAATCAATCCTGTCGATAAAAGATCTCCTGGCGCAAATATTGCGGTCATGTTGGTTGTCATTCCCAAACTTAATAAGAAAACTGGAATTAGAAACCCGTAACTGACAGCAATAATGTTTTCTTCGAGTTGTTTTCGTTTTTTTAACATATCTGAAAGTGTTAACCCTGCCAAGAAGCCTCCAACCATTGCATGGACACCAATTAATTCTGCCATAAATGCTACCAGAGCTAATGTAATGAAAACTGCACGTAATCCAGCCGCAAAGGCATCTTTTTTAGGTCCAAAATAAAATAGCCATTCTTGAAGAATTGGAATCAAATATAAAACTATTAAAACGAAAATTAATAGAACAACTGGAAAAATTGCTAAAGGTATAGGAGAAACCGGCACAACTGCATTAAGCAAGACCGCGAGAATAATCAAGCTAATTACGTCTTCCAGAAAGATGGCTGAAACAACTGTTGATTTTATGTTTGATTCAATGTCCAACTCCCTCAACATTGGAACAATTAAACCTACAGATGATGAACTAAAACATGTTCCTAAAATTAATGATGCAAGAGAACTTAACCCTAAGCAAATTCCAACAAAAAAGCCGGTTATAAAAGGAATTATAAGGTTTAACCCAGCAAAATACACTACAGTTCTTCCCGACTTCTTCAGGACCGAAAATTGAGTGTCCAATCCTGCTGTAAACATGAGAAAAATAAGGCCTATTGTTGCAAAAAAATCCATTATTTCCCCTGATTCTACAGCATTTAAACCATATGGACCTAAAATCATTCCTGCAAAAATGACCGCAGTTACCCACGGTATCTGAAACCTCCTAAGCAATACTGGAAAAAAGAAAGACGCAGCAATCCAAATTAAGAATAAAAGAATGGGAATCAAAGGTCTCACCCAAATTAATTATTTATCATCGCTAATCTAACATGCTATAAGTCAATAAAACATTAAGGTAGGAGTTAGCCACAAACTTCTAAAATTTATAAACATCAGCATACAATTCAAGCCAAGTTACAATTAATTCTAAAGTGCAATTCCATAAGAATTTCTTGGGATGGCTGTTGAATGCCAATTCGAATTGTTTTTTGTTCTAAATCGTTTATTCTTAGGCAAAGCAGATATACGTTCAATATTTGATTTAACTCGACATTAGGGTCAGAAAGGTTTTCGCATATGTTCTAGGGATGTACCTATCAGCTTTCGAAATATGTCTTTGTAGGTAGGATGTTATTTATTGTAAATCTTGACATTTAATCAATTAATTTGGTGAGCTGTAAATTGAAGTATGAAATTGAAATTGAGATTCCCAGTTCTGGTGCATGGTTCAAATATTTTACTGGAATTGATTCTTTAGAAGAAGCAGAACAAATCAAAGCAGCCGCAGAAGGAAACGTTAACGCCCGGATCATGCAAGGCGCTTAATTGCAAAATTCAGTGTTGTTTGCTTCTTTTGTTGTTTGTCCAGTTTCGGTAGTCAGTTCGTTTTGTTTTATAGCAGCAAAATTTTAATCAGTTTTAAAAACGTACACCATATTATTTACTATTGTATAAAAAATCTGGGCGAAATAATGTGACGGGGACTTTTGATAACCTAAAGAAATACATTCAGATGCGAGAAAAAACAGACCGCCAGATGTCAAATTTTTGGTTGGTCTTGTACTTTTTGCCCGTTTTTGTTGCAATTGTAGCAGGAGGATATTTTATGGTTTCGTTGATGGCTCAGTTTTCTTCGATAGATTCTGTGACTTCGTACGATTTTTTTTATGATGAAGTATTATCAGGGGTAATGTTGCCTTGGTTTTTTGTTAGTTTGTCGTCGTTCACTTCTGTAGTTGTTGGTTTGGTTGTTCCGTATTTTCTTGTTAATAGACGTAAAACTCATTTTAACCGACAAAAACTTCTTTCTCAGAATCTAATAGGTGCTATTGATTCTGTTGCTCAAACAACTGGTGTTGAGGTTCAAGACACTTTATTGGTGTTGCAAAAAAATGTAAAAGAAGCAAATTCGGATAAAACTGACAAAAACCCGATTTTATGGGCATTTTTGTCAGCATTCATTCCATTTTTGTCGTTATATGTTTATTATTTTCTTGTTTCAGACTTTTATAAACATGAACAATTAGAGAACAGTTTTTGGGAGCAATCCAGCATTGCATTAAACCAATTAGGCATAACTTTTTCTGTTCCTCAGAGAGCCAAGCCTATGGATAACAGAAGTTTTGTGTTGTACCTAATTTTAACTATAGTAACTACGGGATTGTTTGGAGCATACTGGTTTTATGTTTTGTTAAACGACCCAAATCAACACTTTGAGTATCATAAACGGGTAGAAACTCAACTGTTAAGTACAGTCGAATCAGCTGGCATCTAGAAAAATGAGGATTTGATCATAACCCAAGCAGGTAGGGAGTGATAAAAGTTTCAATAACTGCTGCAATTCCCATCAACATTATCGATGTTACAGCAAAAATTATTGTGTCCTGTAATCCTAGTTTGAATTTGAGATTATCTAATTTTTTTCCCCGTAATTTGTTTATTATTGCTTCTGTAATGGTTACTTGCCACAGAACAATCGCAGATAACTGGAACAAAAATGCAGGTATCTCAATTATGCCGTGAGGAATTAACCCTAATATTGGGTAAGCTACTCCTTTACTGATTCCTACCATTACTGCAACTATTCCGATTAATCCACTATTAAGCAAAATCTCTAATCCCAACAATAATGGCCCCACCGCTGGAATCCAAACAATCATTCTGAGGGGGTTCCAGAAATGCCCAATGTTATTAAAGAAAATGAACGAATACAAACTTCCCGTGTAAGGAGATGGAATATCTCCAGTGCCTATAGTTGTTTCAGTAAATGAACCCAAAGTGTCAATTAAGTCAGGAGCCATATTAAAAATTACGATTGTAACAATAATGGATGTTGTCAACAGAATAAAGAAGGCAAATGTTATTGCCTTTAAAATCAAGCTGTTTCGGTCAATTGCTTCTTTGAAGAGCCTTTTTGCCTTTGCGAACTGTGATCCAACTTGCAGACCTGACATCTCCAAGTAGTTTGAATGATTTAAGTTGATTAAAAGTTTTATCTGAACTATTTTTGTTTCATTATCTACAAAATCTAAAAAAAGGTCCGAATAGTAAACCTGATTTTGCGTAACGAATAGGTTTTAAACGTGCGAACCTTAATTTCTTATGAACAAAATTTTACTTATCAACTGTGGAACGGGCACAGAATGACGGCTCAACTAACTGACACCCAAAAGGAAGATATACTAAACATCTGTAACGACATAGCTGGCTCGCGCAAAATCACTGCTGTATGTGTTTACGGTCCATGGGCTTGTGGCTACGCTGACCAAAAAACAGACATAAATGTCCTTCTTGTAATTGAAAAATTTCTTCTTCGTTTAACAAACCATTTTGGTACTGTTGATGACATCAAGATTTCAATTTTAGTTGTTAACCGTTCAGACTTTGAAAAAGACATCAAAAAAGGTTGGCTAGGAGAATTCGTTGCAGAAAGAGTGCTTTTTCCGTACCTACCTTTAGTTAATGCTGAATACTTGCACAGCAATGAAGTAAAAACCAAAAAAAGAACAGTAATTGAACTTCTTGGAAACTTAATTTTAGAGTTTCCAGAATCTTCCCATGAGTTTCTCATCAAAAATGAGTACTTCATGTATGAAACAATGATGAGAAAAGCCAAACTTTTCCCTCCATTAGCTTACGTTTTTCATAACATTACCCAAAAAAATGCAGAACAAAACATTAAAGCCATTATGGAAGGATACATGGAAGCGTTCAAAGAATTAGAGAAAGAAAACACAATTATTCTTTCAGACGACCATATAAAGATCAAAACCTTTCATATTCAAGCATCAAAAAACTGGAAAAACAAAATTCCCCTGGTTGTCAATTTTTTCCGAAGAATAACAGTTTCTCCTCTTTTGAGGCTTTATTCTGAATCAGCTGACTCTTTTATCCAAGAGCAACGGCTTTTCACGACTGGACACAAAAACGTCATTGCTAACAAATTGGTTTCTCAACTAGAAGATCCGAAAAAATACATTTTGCTTCCTACGCCTCTGGGGACAATTTCTCTTTCGGATAAATCTGACATCACTGATGTAGCCAAGAAAATCTTGGTCGACGATGAATTTTCAAAAATAGAAATTAAAAAAATTGGTGGAGTTTTTAACGATATTTATCTTCTTAGCATAAAAAATGGGAAAGAAAAAAAAGTTGTAGTAAAACAATTTCTAGACTGGTCGAACCTTAAATGGTTACCGTTAAGCATGTGGTCAGTTGGAACTGCATCTTTTTCTGTATTGGGAACTTCAAGAATGGAAAAAGAATATGCAATAACCAACTATTTACACAGTAATGGTTTTCCGGTTCCTCAAATATTTCATATCAGCTACCCCAAGCGCCTGCTTTTTGAAGAATACGTTGAAGGCAAAGAACTAGTAGAAACCATCAGAGAAATTTTTACATCAAATAACCCCCCAAAAGCATCTGACCTCGATTTAGTAAAAGAAGCAGGACGTATGGTAGCTAAAGCTCACGCTTTAGGTGTAACTTTAGGTGATTGCAAGCCTGAGAATTTTATGGTTACAGAAAATGGAATTGTCTTGTTGGACCTTGAACAAGCAGCAAGAAGTGGAAACAAAACATGGGATGTTGCAGAGTTTCTATATTTTTCTGGCCATTACAGTCCACCAATGTCAACTACTAACTCCGCGATTACTATCGCAAGAACTTTTATTGATGGATACATTGAAGCTGGAGGCGACAAAATAACAGTGAAGAGTGCAGCGTCTCCACGGTACACTAAAGTTTTTACCGTTTTTACTCCGCCACATATTTTGCTTGCAATATCTAATGTTTGCAAAAAACATGAACCAAAAGCAGATTCATAATTTTATGATATTTCTTGTAGACGTTCGTTAAGTATTTGATGCTCTTTTTCTGATATCCAGTTTTCTTCTTTTAGTTCTGTTATTCCTTTTTTGATGGCTAACTGCAACTCGGTCTTCCCTAAAATATTGGCTTTGCGCCCTGCTTCGTTTAGCTCTTTTTCAAAAACTGGGTTTTCTTGAGTCAAATCCACAAGTCTATCAAGAAGAGCAGCTATAGTATCTGAACGGGGTTGCAGAAAACATTTCATTTTTCCTGAACCAAAAACACTTTTCAGTTTGGTTTTAATTCCCATGCAACCCAACAGGGATGGAGGATATACAACATACCGTTTTCCAACTTCAGTTTCGTAGCAGATTAAATAAGCGGACATGTATGACAAAACTTGTTTTCTTCTTTTATCTTTGATGCCGATGTTGTCCAGTTCGTTTAATGCAGTTTCTTTTGTGGAAATCATTTGATCAATTTGCTTAATTATTGCTGAAGTCATGTCCTGCAGTGAATTTAATTCTTGTTCGTCCAATCTAGATCTTGCTTCTTTTGCAGCCTCAAGATCGTGAAGGCTCTTCATTGCATCATCAAGTTTGTCGTTGGGTTCTGACCGTGTTCGACCCACCTTGATTTTTTTAGCTTCTTCAACATTTTCGATTTCTCGATCAATGTCTTTGATTTCTTTGTTCAACAATGGAATCTGCTTTTTGTTTTCGTCAAACTTTTTCGTGAGCTCAAACTCGCCAGATTCATCTTTATTATCTCGGGCAACTTTAATGTCTGCTTCAATTCTCTCATTATCTTTTGTTAAACGTTCGAGCTTCTTTTCAATTACAACTCGTTTCTGATGAAGAGTACGAAGTTTTCGATCATAAGTGTTGGAAATTCTGGTAACCTCTTCATCACGTTTTTCTTGAATTTCCTTTATTTTTGCCATTACTTTTGGTTTAACATTTGTTATTTTTTGGTTAAACTCTTTCAGGGTCTTTCTCATGTCTTCCTGCAATAATTTTTCTTGTTTTCTTGATGTTTGGCTTAGAAATTTCATTGTTGCATTCAGATTTTTAATGTCTGCTTTAAGATTATTTTGGATTTCAGTAAGCTTGTTAACTGATGCCTCAACTTCAGACTCATCCAGCATTGGAGATAAAATTGCTTTTGCAGATTCAGATTTTAAAGCATCTTCTGAGTCATTAAGATACTCCACTAAATCATGAACAAAATCATCGTTTGTGATAAGCCCCTCGATGGTTTTTTCTTCATGACCTTCAAAGTTTTGGAAGTAACTAACATTTTGAGATAACGCAGCACTGTAAGCTGCTTCTGATTTTGAGCTTGCTTTGATATCAGTTTCGAAAGCGTTGATGTCTGGAACCAAATCATAATTGATTGTTTTTTCTGTAAATTCTAATCCATCAAAAATAAGGGTCATCCCCTTCCAGGGCACCAACCATATGGGGTAACCGATTTCTGCTATGAATGCCAGTTTTTCTTCTGGTTTCTTTAAGACTTTTCTTTCGCCTTTTTTTCGATCTCGTTCTGCTAAATAGAAAAGTCCTGCCATTTCTATATTCTTGCTAAATGGTCTAATCCTGTCCTTAGCTGCAACACAAAAGGGTAAACCAATTTTTTTGATTCTATTTGCCAAGTTTCACACCAGTTTTAGTCTTTACGCTCTTTGAGCCACTTTTGATATTCTTAGTTCAGTTGATTACAGGTGACCTTGTCGTCTTTAATGGTAGACAAGATTATGTAATTGTAACTCTGAAAGGTTATTTAGGTTTGTTGCTTTAATCAGATAAGCATTAATAAAGCTCTAATAAATACATGCAGTTTTGGTTTAATAATTTGAGTTGTTTTTTCAAGACTTTTTTTGTTCGGAGCATTTAAATCTGTGTAAAATCCTTGCAGTTGACGGTAGATAACATTGAATTACTGGAAAGATATCCCCCTTGGACAAAACCCTCCTGAGATTATTAACGCAGTTATCGAAGGAGTTAGCGGTTCAAGAGATAAATACGAATACAAATCAGAGTGGGAAGCTTTTACATTAGACCGCGTGATTCCATCATCAGTTGTTTTCCCTATCGAATACGGTTTCGTTCCCCAAACATGGTACGACGACCAAGACCCCCTCGACATCATGGTTATGAGTTATGAACCCCTAGAAGTTGGATGTATAGTGCGTGTTCGAGTTATTGGTGTTCTCGAAATTGAGGATGAAAAAGGTGTGGACTCCAAAATTTTGTCAGTTCTTGTTGATGATGCTCGATTTGAAGGGGTTCAGGACATAACAGATGTTCATGTTCATCAACTCAGGGAAATCCAAGAATTCTTTGAAACATACAAACGGTTAGAACCCCACAAGTGGGTTAAAGTAAAGGGATGGGAACCTGCAAAAAAAGGTCGAGAAATCGTTCAATACGCGTCAGAGCAATACCAAAAACACAAAAAATAAGCCAATTTTTTGTGATGAAAATGCCTTTGAAGGCTGTATTGTTTGATTTGGGTTTAACCCTTATACAAACTGCCTCTTTTCCAGAAATCTACAGACGTATTCTTGCAAGTTTTGACGTTGAAGTTCCTGTTGATAATATAATTAAGGCACAAAATGAAACCGAAAAAGAGTTTGATTTTTCGACATATGACGAAAATAATCGAAAAGAATTCTGGACAAACTACAACGCGGCTTTGATTCAAAAACTTGGAGTTAAAGAAAACATTGATTTTTTGGCCAGTCAAATTGACGAACTATGGTGGACTTACTCACATGTGGAAGTATTTCCTGATGTTGAATCCACGTTTTCTGAACTGAAAGCCAGAGGCTTAAAAATTGGATTGGTATCAAACGGGTTCCAAAAAGACCTTGATCACGTTTTAGGTGAATTAGACCTGAAAAAATGGTTTGATTCTGTAGTATGCATTGACTCTTGTAACTGTGCAAAACCCAACAAGGAAATTTTTTTGTATGCTCTAGAAAAGTTGCAAATAAACCCGAATGAAACTGTTTTTGTAGGAAATTCTATTGAGCAAGATTATGAAGGAGCATTAGCAGTTGGAATCAGACCTTTTCTGATTGACCGTGAACAAAAATATTCGAACCAGTATAACACCATAAACAGTTTAACCGATTTGCTGGATATCCTTTGAAGAACACCCTTTTGTCAGTTTGCAGCCACCATTAAAGAGCCTTTTGGACTGCTAAATTCATCAAAGTGCATGCTTTTTCTAGGTCGGTAATTGTCTTAAACAATCGGTCTTTGGTTAGGCCGTCGTAGTATATTATGTGACTTGCAATTATTTTGTTGTCTTTAATATCTAGGGCTACGTCAACTGGGGCTAGTTTGAAACGTATTTTTGAAAAGATTTTTGTTTTTTCAGAATTTTGTTTCTTTCGTAATTTTTTTGTTTGGTCATCAGAAAAAGATATGACAGAAGAAACACATATGGAATCTTTTCGGTGAGACGACTGAACGAGATTTACTTTAGTATCAGAAGGCAAAGAAACAAGGTAATTAAACAAAGTACTTTGTGCCGGTTCTCCGATTGGTTGTATGAAAGATAATTCTTCTTCGGTTAACCATTTTTTGATTTTTTCAGGAATAACATGTGCAAAATTACACCCTTTACTAAAAGTCAACAAAACAACCCCAACAAAAATATTATTGTATTTTTGATTAAAAATTTTGTGGCAACCAAAAAACGTCGTTTTCGACAAGGCTTATAGGAGAAAATGTCTTAAAGAACAGAAGAGTGGGCATGTCATCACAACTGATTGTAGTCAAAGTTGGCACAGCAAGCCTAACCAAAAATGATGGAATTCTAGACAAAGAATTAATGGGCAAACTAGTCGACCAAATAGCTCAGGCAATCAAGCAAGGCAACAAAATCGTTTTTGTAACATCAGGAGCGGTCGCGGCAGGCATTGCTGAACTAGAAATTCCTCCCAAACCCAACGACATAGTATTCCAGCAAGTTTGTGCAGCCACTGGACAAAGCATAATCATGTCCATCTACCGTGAACTTTTCAAAAAACATAACCTAAAAGTCGCTCAAATCTTACTCACAGCAGAAGACCTATCAAACCGGGCAGCCTATTTGCATATCTGTGATGTTTTAGAGTTGGCTCTGCAGTTAGGTATTGTCCCCATTATCAACGAAAATGACGTTACCTCCACAGATGAACTTATCCCAATAACAAAAGGTTATGAAGTAAACTTCAGCGACAACGACAACCTTTCAGTTCTTGTCGCAAACGCCCTAGAAGCAGATATGGTAATCATATTATCCAACGTGGATGGGCTTTACACCATGCACCCTAAAAAACAGGGCGCAAAACTCATCAAAACAGTTGAACAAATCACCCCAGAACTCAAATGCGAAATAGAGGGCAAAAGTAAACTAGGTCGAGGCGGCATGAAGACAAAACTGAAAGCGGCTGAAGTCGCCACAGAAAGTGGGGTTCCTTTAGTAATTGCTAACAGCCAAAAAGAAAATGTAATAACAGATATACTGGCGGGCAAACAAGTAGGAACCTTGTTTAAGGCTCAACAAAAATTGCCTGGAATAAAGCGTTGGATAGCATACGGCGCTTCAGTTAAAGGAAAAATATTTGTTAACGAAGGAGCCAAAAATGCAATTCTTAAGGGAGGTAGTCTTCTTCCCGTAGGCATAATTAATGTTGAAGGAAATTTCAACGAAGGAGATGTAGTGTGCCTAGTTGATCACAACAGGAATGAATTTGCAAAAGCAAATCCCAACTACAACAGCAGCGAAATCAGTATTATTAAAAGTTTAAAAACAAATCAAATCAAAAAAGTTCTAGGGTACATACGCCATAAAGAGGTAGTTGCCCGAAAAAACATATGTTTATTGAAGTGTGAAATATGATTGAAGAAATTTGCATAAAAGCAAAAGCTGCTTCTAAACAGTTAGCCCAACTTTCAGATGAACAAAAAAATAGGGCACTATGTTTAATGGCAGATTCCCTTGAAGAGAATTGTACAAAAATTTTAGAAGCCAACCAAACAGACGTGGAAGAAGCCCGAACCAAAGGTGTAAAAGAAGCCTTAATTGATCGCCTAGTTTTAGGCAAAAAACGTGTAGATGCAATGGCTAATGACCTAAGGGGACTAACAAAACTTGTTGATCCCGTGAACGAAATTGTGAAAACATTGACCCGCCCCAACGGGTTAATTATTGGACAAATCCGTGTGCCCCTTGGAGTAATTGGGATTATTTACGAATCCAGACCTAACGTAACCTCGGAAGCTTCTGGACTGTGCATTAAAGCAGGAAACGCTATAATCCTCAGAGGGGGTTCAGACGCCATAAGATCAAACACAGCGATAGGAAACGCCTTACGAGATGCGCTAAAAAAGGCAGAAGTTAACGAAGATGCCATACAAGTTGTGCCAGTAACAGATAGAATTGTTGCAGAAAAAATGATGACCATGCGCCAATACATCGACGTACTGATTCCCCGTGGTGGAGCAGGCCTCATTAAAACAGTAGTGGAAAAATCCACTGTTCCTGTAATCGAAACAGGAACAGGAAACTGCCACATATACGTGGAACCTGACGCAGACCTAACACGAGCTATTGAAATTGTAATAAACGCCAAATGTCAAAGACCAGGAGTATGCAATGCTGCAGAAAAACTTGTAATTCACAAGGATGTTGACAAACAGTTCTTGTTTGATGTCGTTTCAGCCCTTAACCTTAATGGGGTTGAAGTTAGGGCATGTGAAAAAACCATGAAGATTATGCCTAACCTTAAGCCTGCAACTGAAGAAGACTGGTACACAGAATTCCTTGACCTTATCATCGCCATAAAAATAGTTGAAAATACAGATGAAGCAATTGCCCACATCAATAAATATGGCACCAAACACTCGGACTCCATTCTCACAGCCGACTTTAACAAGGCACTAAAGTTCATCCGGGAGGTAGACTCAGCAGCAGTATACTGGAACTCGTCAACAAGATTCACAGACGGCAACCAGTTCGGAATGGGCGCAGAAATCGGAATCAGCACCCAAAAACTCCACGCCCGAGGACCCATGAGCATCCACCAGCTAACAACAACAAAATTCTTCATACTGGGCAGGGGACACATTAGATCCTAACCAGTTTTAAATTTTTTCTAGTCTTCCCTTAAGTGTCTAATTCTTCAGAGGCGCAAACATATCAGCATAACAGTATAGGTAAAGTTGGAAACAATTTTTCAGAAGTTTTCTTCCGTTAATTTTGTTATTCTGCTTTGTTAAGTTCCATAGTAACCATTGAAATGGTTTTGTATAGTTTTTATATTCTGGTGTGTTTTTGGGTAAGAGTTGTAATTTCCTTGAAGGTGTGTTTAATGAATGTAAAATGTTTCAAAGTTGGCTATTTGTCCACTAACTGTTACGTCGTAAGCTGCGAAGAAACAAAACAAGCAGCAATTATAGATCCTGGACTAGAAATTCAAGCAGAAGCTGAACCCATTCTGGATTACGTCAAGCAAAACGATTTGATAGTAAAATACATAATCAACACTCACGGTCACCCTGACCATATATCTGGAAACATGACAATGAAAAAAGCTACAGGTGCCAGTATCCTGATTCATGAAAACCATTCAGGACGTGCCAACCCTGACCAAAAACTCAGTGACGGCGATGTAATTAACATTGGCAACTTCAAACTGGTTGTTTTACACACACCTGGGCACACAAAAAGCGGCATATCTTTGCTGGGTGACGGCGTTGTTTTCACAGGGGACACCTTGTTTGCAGGCTCTATTGGCAGAACAGACTTTCCCGGGGGATCCTTCAAAGAATTGATTAATTCAATTAAAACCAAACTTATGCCATTGCCTGACAACTTTGCTGTTTATCCTGGGCATGAAGGTTTTTCTACCATTGGTGACGAAAAAAAATACAACCCATATCTACAAAGCTAATTGTAATGTTTGAGGATTAAGTCACCATGGAAATTAAGCTGAACCGGTCAAAAGTTCCCTTCAGCTTAGAGCATACTCTGAATTGTGGACAACTTTTCAGATGGAAAAAACACGACGACTGGTGGTACGGCATAGTAGCAGATCAGGTAATCAAAATAAAACAAACCAACGGGACCTTAACGTTCCAGTTTTTTCCTGAAACAAAAAACGACGGCTTTCTCGAAAACTACCTGCGACTAGACGACAACCTTCCACAAATCATCTCGCAAGTGTCCAAAGACGACCACATCAAACAAGCGGTCACCAAATTTTATGGACTGCGACTAATCCGACAAGAACCCTGGGAGTGTCTTGCATCATACATTTGTGCAACCTTCAAGGGGATTCCTGCAATCAAAAAAATGATCAGCAACATCTCAAAATGTTTCGGAAACAAAATAACCTTTGACGGCTGCGACTTTTACACTTTCCCAAAACCTGAACAATTAGCTCAAGCATGCACTAAAGACATGCGAAATTGTGGACTGGGCTTCAGAGCTGAACGCATCCTAGAAACCGCGAAACAAATCAACAATGGGGAACTAGACTTTGAAAAACTCAAAAAGTTAGAGTATTCCCAAGCAAAACAAGAACTGTTACAATTGCCTGGTGTCGGTCACAAGGTAGCAGACTGTGTTTTGTTATTTTCGTTAGAAAAACTTGAAGCCTTTCCTATAGATGTCTGGATGAAAAGAGCAGCCACAAGATTATATTCTGAACATTTTAACTCTGATTTCATAAACAAAGTAGCAAGTAAAGGCTCAATTACCCCCAAAGAATATGAAACGATTGGCAATTTTGGCCGTGAATACTTTGGAAACTATGTTGGTTATGCTCAGGAATACCTTTTCCATTACCTACGAACCCAACAACATTAACTAAGTTATCCTTTGACAACGCCCAAGGGAACTAACCGAGCAACACGGGTAGCAATTCCAACATTATGGCTGACCTCTACGACTTTATCCACATTCTTGTATGCCATGTCGGCTTCTTCCGCCAAAACAGCAGGACTGGCAGACCTAACAACGATTCCTTTGCCTCCTAAATCTTGCCTTATGTCTCCGCCCCAAAATCTTCGTTTCGCGGCTGAGCGGCTCATCATCCGTCCAGCACCGTGTGCTGTAGAGCCAAAGGAAAGTTCCATTGCCTTTTGTGTTCCTACCAGCAACCAAGAACTGGTTCCCATACTTCCGGGAATAATAACAGGTTGACCAATTTGCTGATAATCTGCTGGAACATCTTTGTGCTCAGGAGGGAAACAACGGGTTGCACCTTTTCGGTGAGTCCAAACTTTGGTTCGTTTACCCTCTATATTGTGTTCTTCAATTTTTGCAATGTTATGAGCAACATCATAAACCAAATCGAGACCTAACTGGTCTGCTGACCGTTTAAGAACATCTTCAAAGCTTTGGCGCACCCAATGCGTAATAACCTGACGGTTAACAAAGGCGTAATTAACTGCACAAGCCATTGCCTTGTAATAATCTTGAGCTTCCTCACTTGTTCCGGGGGCACAAGCCAGTTCCCGGTCAGGCAGGGAAATCTTGTATTTTTCAACAGCGCGCTCCATAACCCGCAAATAATCTGAACAAGTCTGATGTCCCAATCCACGAGAACCACAATGAATTAAAACAGTAACCTGACCTTCATGGGTCACCCCACAGGTTTTAGCTGCTTTTTTGTCGTAAATCTTATCAACTTTTCCAACCTCCAAAAAGTGATTACCTGAACCCAAGGTACCACTCTGAGGAAGTCCCCTTTGTTTAGCCTTTGCTGAAACTTTGTCTGGATCTGCACCCTCCATGCATCCTTTTTCTTCACAGTGTTCAATATCTTCGGGTCGTCCTAGTCCCTTTTCTACGGCCCATGAGACGCCCTCTGTTATCAGGTGTTCCAGTTCGTGCATGTTCAGTTTGTAATCTTTTCTATTACTGCCCAAACCACTTGGGACATTTTTGAATATTGCATTTGTTAAATTGCCTAGAAATGGTCTGATTTCATTTTCAGAAATGTTTGTGGTTAACAAGCGAACCCCACAGTTGATGTCATAACCGACGCCTCCAGGACTTATGACGCCTTCTTCATAGTCTGTGGCAGCAACACCACCTATGGGAAAACCGTATCCTTCATGACCATCAGGCAAAGTGATTGCATGAGAATAAATTCCTGGAAGATGAGCAACATTTGAACATTGATTTAATGTTCGATCCTGTTTCATTTTTTCAATAAGTTGGTCGTCAGCATAGACTATTCCTGGAACACGCATACCTTGATTGAAGCTTTGGGGTATTCTCCATGTGTATTCATCAACTTTTTCGATTGGAACAGGTACTGGTTGTTCTCGGAATCCTCTGTGCGTGTTCAATAAAATCACCTTTAGAATGACTAAAACAGTAGGAAACTTATAAACTCTAAGTGAATACTCATCAAAAACATAAAATTAAAAATTTTTTTGATTAACCCACATTTACATGCGTTACCACAATCTTTAAGAACTGCTCTAAGTGACCATGTATTTCGGATGTAGAATTAAATGTCAGTTGAAGAACCATCCGAAAGTGAAGAGATAGTAAAAGTTGAAACGTTGACCCCACAATCTAGAGGTGTCAACACAATTGTGAAAGTAGTTTCTAAAGGAGAAGTCAGAAGCGTTACTGGACGCGATTATTCGGTACGCCGAGTTGCAGATGCTCTAGTTGGCGATGAGACAGGATGTATATACATGACCCTTTGGGATGACAAAATAGACGCAATAAATGAAGAAGCCACGCTAAGCATCACTAACGGTTACATTAACCTATTCAGAGGTAACATGCGACTAAACATCGGAAAATACGGCAGCTACGAACTAGTAGAAGACTCCCCAATCGAAGAAGTAAACACAGAAAACAACGTGTCCGACAAAAAATACGAACAACCACGACGATTCAACAGAGGCGGCGGCTACAATAGAGGTGGCGGCAGAGGCGGCTATGGCGGCGGACGTGGTGGCGGAGGCTACAGCGGTGGTGGACGCAGCGGCGGTGGCGGTGGCTACGGCGGCGGTGGACGCAGCGAAGGCGGATACCAACGAAGAAGGTACTAATCCTTTCTTCTTTTTATTTTCTTTTTTATCTCAACTTATTTAAATTCAATCTTATTTTTTTTCCAAACATTACGTTATTGTAATGCTATCAAAAAATGATTAAAGTAATAATACGATGGATTTCGGTCTGAACGGGTTACCGTCCATCTGTATTGTTTTTGGCAATTTGGGTTTCTTGCGGTTTCCCCGTTTACAACATATCTACGGAGTCAAATATGTTGTAAACACGGTCCTCGCCAGACTCGAAATCCAACGCAGGCCTTCCCTCTCCATACAAAGAAAAGGGTTATGTATTTTATAAGAAGAGTTGCGACAGATGGAACGTTCCGATTTCGGAATATTATTGTTTAAAGACACATTTTCCAGTTGTTTCTGAAGTTAGTCTTTTGCGTTTTTGGTTCCTTTAATAATCTGATACAGTTGCCCCGAACAAAAAGTGATTGTTCTAAACATATCAATGAAAGGATATGAAATAATTCTTGCAAATTTTTTGTTTTTGATTGAGCGAAAAGCATAAACTGAGCCTACAATAATCAGGGGTAACCCTGTGAAACCAAATAATATCCAGAAAAAGAGGCTAGAACTAGATGTTAGAGTTAGAAAGGTGAATGTTCCTACTATACCTAACCATGCAATAAACCCAATTATGGCTAAAAATGTCCATTTAGAAACGGAGTCTTTCATGAGGTTCTTTTTGAAAACTAATCCACTTCCTTTGCCGTACTGAAAGTTTTGTTTCAAAAATTCTCCAAAAGTTGAACGATGTTTGTGCCAAACTGAAACGTCAGGATCTAAAACCATTTTGTATCCTGCTCGGCAGATTCTGTCTGCAAATTCAACCTCGTCAAAGCCGTACTGGATTTGTTCGTCAAAAAATCCGACTTTTTCAACTGCTTTTCTTCGGAACGCCATGTTGCATCCTGCGGGGTGACCAAAGAAGGGTTTAACTTGTTTGAACTCTTCCCGTTTGGTGAAAACGGGCATTAATCTTACAATGCTGTTGTCTGCGTACTGTGAAACAAAATCGTTATCTAGAGCTATCGCGCTTCCACCTACGCAACTAACTTGTGGGTCTTTGAAATTTTCAACAATTTTTGTTACCCAATTAGGTGGAACGATACAATCAGAATCGGTAAAGGCTATTATTTCGCCGTTGCTGTTTTTAATTCCTATGTTTCTTGCGAGATTGATTCCTTGTTTATTTTCGACAACTAACTTGACGGGATATTTTTTGACTATTTCTCGGGTTTTGTCTTTAGAGTTCCCATCAACCACTACTACGTCTACTTTTGATGGGTCATAATCGAGTTTTTGAAGCGATTCTAACAACGGCTGGATTGTTTGAGCTCCATTTCGTACAGGCACAATGACTGTGACTGAAGGGTTTCCATTAGGGTCTTCCATCAGAATCGCCTCGGTTTACTTCCGTAGATTCTCCTAAAAACCATTTATTTCTTGTGCAAAAAACACTTTAAGTCAACTCACCATTTTTATGAATCACGAAAACATGCAAAGTCAACTCAACCTTGATTTCTGATGGTGATGATTGTGTTTCAAGCAAGTAAAAGATTCCCTTCTGTTTCAGTTGTTATTGTTAACTTCAACGGAAAACATCTACTAAAAGCTTGTTTGAACACACTTTTGAAAACTAAGTATCCCAACTACGATATAGTGATTGTTGACAACGCATCAACAGACAGAAGCCTAGAAACAATAAAACCTGTTATTAGTTCTGATTCTCGTGTGAAAATTGTTGAAAACACAAAGAACGTGGGGCATTCTGAAGGTTGCAACATTGGAGCCCAAACAAGTAATGGACATTACATCGTTTTTGTAGATAGCGACATAGAATTCGGTTCAAAAAATTGGCTATGGGAACTTGTTAACGTAATGGAAAACGATAAATCAGTAGGATTGGCACAAGCAAAAATTGTATTATCTGAAAACCAAAACCGTCTGGAATATTTTTGTGAAAATGTTGATGCCTTAGGAACTTGGTCTGCAAATTATGGTTCCAAAGCCCAAGAGATTAATAGCAATTTTGAACTGTTAGCTGCATCTGCAGGCTGTTGCATTATTAGGCGAAATGTTTTCAACCAAATCGGTGGATTTGACAAAGACTATTTCATCTATGATGACGACACCGACCTGTCTTTTCGGGCAAGATTGCTTGGTTATTCAGTATTATTTGTTTCATCTTCAGTGGTGATTCATCGAAGCAGTGTTCTTCGGGGGGTAAGTGGGACCATGCTTTACCATTCTTCCAAGAATCGAATGCACACCGCAATAAAAAATTATGAATTCAAAAACGTTTGTTGGAGGTTTCCTCTTCTGGGTTTTTTCACCCTTGTTGTTTCTGCAGGATTTTTTATTACCAAAAATCATGATGCTGCTAAAGCAAGCCTAAGAGGATTAATGAATACAATTACAGATTTTAAGAAAATATGGACTAAACGACTTAATTTTCAGCCAAAAAGAAATGTTAAAGATTTTGAGCTTGTAAAAAAAGGCTTTGTCAGAAATGATTTTCGGTCAACAATTGAAGACTTGAAAATAAAATTAAAACACATGTGATAACACAATCAGTAACTGATTTGATCATCAACAGATTATGAAGCGATTACCCCGTCTTCAATTTTGATTTGTCTTTCTGCATAGTCAGCGATATCCTCTTCATGGGTAATGATAATAATCGTGGTTTTTGTTTCCTCGTGGAATTTTTTGAGCAGGTCCATGACTTGTTTTCCAGTTACAGAGTCCAAATCTCCGGTTGGTTCATCAGCAAATATTACTGCAGGACGATTAGTTAAAGCTCGGGCGATTGCTACCCGTTGCATTTGCCCACCGCTCAGGGTCGCTGGATACTGTTCAGCTTGATTGCTCAATCCAACTCCCTCCAGTAAGTTTTCGATGCGGTCTTTGAGGTCTTTGCTTAAGCCTGCAAGGTCTGCAGGTAATGCTATGTTTTCACGGGCGCTAAAGTGAGGCAACAGTGCATAACTTTGGAATATGAAGCCCATCTCTTTTAATCTGGCTTTTGATTTTGATTCGTCACCCATTTGGTGAAGGTTTTCACCCCTGAACAGAACTACCCCATAATCTGGGCTGTCAAGACCAGCAATGCAATTTAGAAGTGTAGTTTTTCCTGCTCCCGAGTTTCCTACAATTGCGACAAATTCGCCTTCTTTGATGTCAAGGTTTACGCCTCGGAGGGCATACACTGTTGTTTGTCCAAGATTGTAGTTTTTAGTTAATCCTCGCACTGCTATTATGTTGTCTGTGTGCAGGTCTGTTACTTCGACGTTTTGGGTGTTAAACACCTGCTTGTTGAAAGTAAAGTATGGAAGGTCAACCCCGAAAAAGTCGGACCACATTTTTAGAAGTTCAGCTTCAACAAACAAGTCAGTGCTCAGTTCGGCAAGAGGCAATAAAGCATTCTTGAATTGGTCATTTGATTCTACTGTTCTGATTCCATTTTTGTGTTCATCCAAGTAATCTCGAAGATGAATCTGGCACTGCTGAACCTTGTTATGAACTTCACGAAGCAACGTTTTTCCCTGTTCAATTTCTGACGCTAGTTCTTTCAAGGCTATGCTGAACTCTATCGATTCATTATTTATTTTGTGGGGAATCAATGATTTTTGGGGAACTTGGAATAAATTAAAAATTCTAGAAAGCAGATTGTCTATGTCCTGTAGGGCACTGAGTTTTGCTGCCAAAATCCTCAAAAACAGCTCCAGTTTTTTTTGCAATTTTGGATTTTTTGTCTTGTAATGAGACCCTGAAACACCCAGTTCCAATCTTTCAAGGATGCTGTCCAGTTCTTTTAGTCGAATGATTGTTGGTTTCATGAAAACAGCAAAAAAGTTTGCTATAATCAGTTTGTCAACTAATTCTTCTACGTTTAGTTGGGTTTGGGTAGTTGAGCCAGTAAATGTTGGATCATCAAAACCAGAAAGATAAAAACGGTATTCTTGGGTTTCTGCAAAATCCCATGCGGTAACATAACTTTTCAGTTGGATTTCACGGTGGGTAGACGGCAATTCTTTAATTATTTTTTTGAGGTGTGAATCAAAAATTTTCACAAGATTTGGGTCAATCTCTCGAATAAAGTCCTTAACTATCTTTGAGGTTTCTCGCAGTTCTTGGTCGTCTTTAAGATGTTGTCGCAGCCTAGACTCGTTATCTGCATAATATTTTTTGAATTGCCAATAAACCCTTCCGGTCTCAACAAAGTCAACAACTTTCTGGTCCACAGTTCCATCCTTTTGTCCACTCAAGACAATGAAAGCATTCAATTCTTGGCTAGACATGGCCTTGCCCGAAACGTGCAGAGCTTTTTTGCATTCCGAAACCAGCTTCTTTTGAAGTTTTGCATTGATTGACCGCAAAGTTTTGTCGATTAATCCTGCTGCGTAAACTTGCATTAGGCTTCCTCCTCAGTTGTGAAAGGTCCATATTCGATGTTGGAAACTTTTCCGTCATTCATATGAACAATATAGTCACATTGTTCAGCAATCCATCGGTTATGAGTTACAAGAACCAGAGTTTGCCTGTTAATCTTGTTAATTCTACGAAACAGGTTCATAACATCTGCACTTGTCGTAGAGTCCAAGTCACCTGTTGGTTCATCACCAAGAATGATTGACGGTTCAGTAATCAGGGCACGGGCAACTGCTATTCTTTGTTGTTGACCGCCGGAAAGTTCTGAAGGTTTATGGTATAACCTGTCACCCATCCCTAGTTCCCTTAGAATCATTTTTGCTTGTTCACGGGCTACTCCTGATTTCATTCCTTTCAGCAGGAGTGGGGTTTCCACGTTTTCTACTGCTGACAAGAACGGGAACAGATTGAATAACTGAAAAATGAACCCAATTTTGTCTCTTCGAAAACTGGTCATTTTGCCGTCCGAAAGGGTAGCAGTATCAATGGTGTCAATGATGATTTGACCGTCTGAATGGCGGTCTAGGTGACCTATCATGTTCAATAGGGTTGTTTTCCCACATCCCGATGGTCCCATAATTGCCATCATGTCTCCTTTGTTGACAGTGAGGTCTAGCCCACGGATGGCGTGGACTTCATTTGATTTTCCTTCAGAGTAGCGTTTATGTAAACCAGAGATAACCAGAATTGGTTCTTTGTTTTTGGTAACTGAATTTTGTTTTTGCTTGTTTTCTGTTGATGACATTTTTCTCACCTAACCTACATACCTCAACGCTTCTGCGGGAGGAATTCTTGACGCAAACCATCCTGGAATTGCTCCAGCAGCCAAAGCAATCAAAGTGATAAAGCCCAAATACACAGCTATATCATTCCATGGAATTATCAGGGCAGTTCCTTGCATGTTTGCAAATCCTACACCAATGAGTACGCCGTTGGCTACTCCGATGAGTAAACCGATTACACCTAGCACTACTAGTTCGAGTAATACAGATATCATGACTTGGCTTCGGGGGAAGCCGATTGCACGCATCATGCCAATTTCGCGTTTTCGTTCTGAAACGTTACGGACTGAAATTACTGCCATTCCAACAGCCCCGATGCCTAAACCGAATGTGACATATATTTGCAAAAACGAAACAACTCGGTTCACCATTTCTAGTGAGGATTCAACCTTTGAGTATAGAACAGTTGAACTTGCAACGTAGAAGTTGTCACTGGCTAAGTCTCGGTATCCTTCATCGTTTGTGTTTGTGAATTCTTCGATCGATTGGGCGATTGACGCGAGTTCTGGATCGTTCATTTCATAACTTGTTTTGATCAAGAAGTAATCATACTGGTCAGGGGCGCGTGAGGTTGAAGTTACACCATCTGCTTCTCCTAAGAAGTTGGTTTGGTTTGCCCAGTATTCTGTGAAGTATATTTTTCCAAGGAGGTCAACGTAATCAAAACTTCCTCCAGAAGTTAGACTGCTTATGCTGACTGAAGATAATGGGAATCCTCCAGCACGGCTACCGTCTAATCGTCCTGCTATGGTAAAGGCTTGGTATGCTGGCACTCCAAATGCGGAAGTGTTCATTGGCACCCAAATCTGCATTCCTAAGGGCAAAATGAAGGAATCCGTGAATACCACTGGATTTTTGATAACTGTTCCGTTGTCATACCGTAATACTTCAACGTCTTTTAACTTGTTACCGCTGTATCCGCCTAATCCTGAAAGGTCTATGTCGTCCAGTTCTCGGTCTTCTGCGAGAAGTTCCGCGATGGTTACATTGTATGCTGCCATGGTGAATGCTGGATCAAAGAACAGATCCCAAGCTTCTTTAGACATTTCAAGGAGTTTTGCATCTGTTACGTCATCTGTGCCGTCTGGTTGTGTAACGCCGTCAGGGAAACCACTTAGATAGAAATCGTAACGCCAATCAGAAACAGAAGCATCAGTTGCGTTTCCTCGGATTTGTTCAGAAGTAATTTCTCCATACCCAATAGGTAACAAGTCTGTTTGAGCATTGAATTCTGGAGAATATGGATTACTTACCGCCAAAAACTTCTGATAATCTGTAATTGTGCTGAAGGTCTTAAACGGAATTATGTCTGTTATCTGGTCGTTTAGTTTGTACAATTCTTCAACATATGATGTTCCAGCAATTTGAGCTTCGGGTTTGTTTAGGAACACTATGAGGTCTATTCCTCGAGAGTCTTCTTCAGTTTCCATTACGGAACTTAAGTTAGTTGGAACCAAAGTCGCAACTGTTACGTTCAAAGTCATTATTACTGCAAAGATTGCAAAAGTCAAAGTTGAACGTGACTTATGAGATGAAATCAGTGAGGGCGCAATTTGTCCCACTCCTTTTAATCCCCTGAGTTTAACCAGTAAACTTCGTAGTCCATTCATTATTATGGATAGGTTTGCTGAAACTAGCATTACCGACCCGATTATGATTTCCATTACGCCTATCATCAGAATATTTTGGGCTAGTCTGGAAACGTCTTCTATCCATTCTCCCATTGCTACAGTAAACAGAAACATGGGTATTGCCCAGATTGCAATTGCGGTTATGTTCAGTGCCTTTGTTTTGCTGATATACCGTGAAAGTACAACTCCTAGACCTGAAAACAGCAAGAAGGTTCCAATCAGAATGTTTTGCCACTCCTCTACGCTGTTCCAGCCTTCAGTGAGCCAGATTGCTTGGTGGCTGTCATCAATGACTCCGTAAAACAATAAAACAGCAGTTCCTGCAATTATGGTTAATACGCCTAACAATGTCAAGTTTCGTCCAGATTTTTCTTCAAAAGAACTTTTGATTCCGCGCAATGCATCTACAATGTTGACACGGGACGCTCTTAACGCAGGAAGTATACCTGTTATTATTCCAAGGCCAACACCAACTAATACGGATAAAACTACAACTTGTTCAGAAACAACAGGTTGGACACTAAGTCTTCCTGTGCCAAACAAGTTTACAAGATACAGGGCAACACCTTGACCGAAAGCTAATCCGCCTGCCAGCCCAAATATGCCGCCTAAGATTCCTTGGAACACGTTTTCGATTAAGATTGATTGGAAGATTCCTCCACGGTTTTCTCCGACGGCTCTTAGAACTCCTGTTTGGAATTCGCGGTCTTCGACGTTCATTAGTTGAACGTTAGTAATGAGCAAAATACCTGTTACCATAATTAACATTCCAAGGGCGCCTAACATGGTGCTAAGTAGCGTCATGATTATTGATGCAATGTTGAAAAATGTCAAACGGTTAGAAGTAACAGTGTAAGTATCGGGGGGCATGACTGCCTCAAACAGGTCTATTTGTTCTTGAAGGTAATCTTCGTCAATTTCTGTTGTGAAGTGATCAGTTTTTAGGGCAACCAAATATGAGCCTATGGTATCTGTTTCACGTGTTGGGTCTTGTAGGCTCCGCCATTGCTGCAAATTTTCGAGACCCATAATCATTCCCCGATACCGAGAACCGATTCCAGGACGGTTGGAATCATAGATTCCTGCAATAGTCATTTCAACCCTATCAGTGGAGTAGGTAGGAATTGCAGTGAAATTGCCGGTTATTGGATCAATGTTGATTGTTAAAGTAAGATTTGTGAATTCTGTAGTTAACGAAATTGGAAGAGTGAAATCTTTATCTAACCCGAGATTTTCTGCCAATCTGCTTGACAACAAAACGGTTGTGTTATCAACCAAATAGTCACCAATGTCCATCTTATCTCCTGTTTTCCAGTCATAAAATGAACCAAACACGTCAGAAAAATCGGTGGATATTCCGGCAAGTTCTGTTGAAGCATCAAACTGGGAACCCAACATTACAGGAACTTTCATTTTTAACTCCGACATTATTCCCACCGCATTCGGAGCTAAGGAACTGATTTTTTGTTCGTCTGCAACTGTTAAATAACCACCCGTGGTTGCGTTTGCTACACTGAAGTCGACTTCGCCTTCATTTTGAAGCAAACTGGTAAGAAACGTATTTTGTAAGGTGTCTGTTGTGATTTGTATTCCAACAAGTAATGTTACCCCCAAAGTTACTGCAAGTATGGCGCTCAAGTTCTTGGTTTTTCGTCTCCACAACGAGCGCCTTGCAACCATGAAACTAGATTTAAGACCCATGTTCTATTCCTCTAAATTATTGCCTGCGGTTTGGTTTTTTCTTGGATTCTTTCGAAAATTATTTCAAGTCCGTCCGCACATTTATTCAAAAGTTTTTCGATTTGTTTTTCATCTTGTTCGGTTAGTTTGATTTTGGCTTGACGAAGGTCCAAAAGCTTTGCAACCACTCTTTGAGCAGGTTTTCTGGTTCCTGACAATATTTTTTCGTCATTAGGATCAAAACGGAACCCGCCGATAAGCAAAGGGACTATAAACTCGAGTTTATTCAACAGTTTTTGTCCAAAATTTACCTGTTTTTCGAAGAACTGTTTTCCTTTTGATGTGATAGCGTATCTTTTGATTCCTGTGTCTTCACTGGGTTCTTCGACGGTGTAACCTCTTTCCTGTAGTTTGGCTAGAAGGGGGTAAACTGAACCTGAACTTGGTTTCCATCGCCCATTTGTTTCTGCTTCAATTACTTCAACAATTTCTACGCCTGACATGGGTTTGTTCATGAGCATGTTTATGACCAAAAACCGTAACAGGCCACGCGGAACTCCGCTTGTTCTTGTTGTCCACCCTTGACTCATCGTATCACCAGTGATGTCGCTAAAGACATCACAAGCGATATTTAACTGTTATTGCAGTTACGTCCATAGGCATAATTAGTATTAACAATTTAATACTTAATTTTTTGCTTTTTATTCTAAATGGTTATTTCAAAATTTTTTGTAAACAGTTTTAAGTTACACAAATTCAAGTATACTTATAGAAAACATGAAAACCTGCATGTAACTAACAACTGTAGATGTTGTCTGGACGGTTAACATTAATGATAGAGCCAAAGCAACTAATAAAAGAAAATAAGTTTGTTGGCGTTGACTTTGAAAAATGCACAGGCTGCCGAGTTTGTGAGCTTGTTTGTGCCCTGCAAAAAGAGAATAGTTTTGACCCTAAACTTTCCAGAATCAAGGTTTTGCGTTTACATCAACTGGTTAACTTGCCGGTAGCATGCAGGCTCTGTGACGATGCTCCATGTGTTCGGGCATGCCCTAGGGATGCTTTGAGTCAAGACGAAAAAACTGGAGTAATTTCTGTGGATGACTCTAAATGTGACATGTGCGGCTGGTGCATCGAAGCTTGCAAGTATGGTGCCATGTTTTTGAGTGAAGACAAAAAAACAGTTAAAGTCTGTGACCTTTGCGAAGGAATCCCCCAATGCATTGAGTGGTGTCCTGAATCTGCATTAAGTTTGATGACTCAAGAAGAGTTTGATGAAAAAACGCGAAAGGCTACAGTTAAAAAATTGATCCCACAAACATGGAAAGGTGAACAAAATGTCCCTTCTGAAAAAGCTTGAAGAATTAGGTTACAAGCCAAAAAAAGCTGAAGAAAAAGAAGATACCAGTGCTGAAACAGAAGATATCTTAAAGAACATTAAAAACAGTGAAACCAAACAGCAGATTTTGAATTTGTTGCTTGAAGCCCTTTCTGAAACAGATCCCCGAGAAATCCTTGTTTACGGAATGTACGTCAAAAAATATTTCAGCCCAATAATCGGGGGCAAACAAAAAGACAACATCGAAAAAACTTTAGAGCTACTAATAGAAACCCTAAACAAGCAATGAACGTGCTAGTCGCAATAGCTTTTGTGGTGTATTTTTCTGAAAAAATTGTTTTCAATATAGCCCCGTTATTAAGTATCATACTAGTGTTCGAACAGCAGTTGAATGTTGAAAAACAGATTTTTCTGAATTTTTCTGCACAGCACACAACTAAGTCCATAGTTCACACTTCTGTGCAAAACATACGTATTCAAATAGTATAGTTTATTGTTAGATTTTGTCTGGCAGGTTAGTCGAATGAATCCGGTTGTTGTTTTTTCATCAAAGGGGGGCAACACAGAAAATGTTGCCCGAGAAATTGCCCAAGAATTAAACTGTGAAGCCATAAAACTTTCTGAAGAACCAGATTTTTCAAAAGGTCAACTCAAAGATTATAACATGGTTTTTCTTGGCACTTGGGTTCGGGGCGGGCATGCAAGTCATGAGATGATTAAGTTTTTAGAACAATTGAATTTTGGAGATAGCAACAGACAATTCGCCCTTTTCATGACATGGGCAGGGGGCGGCAAAAGTGATGCTTGGACATTTATGAAAGTAAAAGATATTCTCCAAGCAAAAAATCAAAAATTACTTCCAGACTACTACAGATGCTTCGGCAAAACCTTTGGCTTCGCCAGAAAAGGTCACCCAAATAAACAAGAATTAACAGAGTCCAGAAAATGGGCAAAAAATTTGGTTGACCAAGAAATTGAATAAGCCGAGGATGTTCTCACTAAGTAATGGAACAAAATTTGGTGTATTAAGGAGTTGGGTTGTATGAAGGAAAAATTTTGTACAGCAATAAATTGTATGGATGGGAGGATTCAGCTTCCAGTGATTAATTATTTGAAGTCCAAGTTAAAACTAGATTTTGTTGACGTTATTACTGTTCCAGGTCCAAACAAAATTTTGTCGGAAGGATTAGACACTCAAACAATTGAAAAAATAAAGAGTTGTGTTGAAATTTCGGTGAAAAAACATGGTTCGGGGGTTGTTGCGTTATCTGCCCATCATGATTGTGCAGGGAACCCTGTGGGAAAACAGGTTCAACTAGAACAGCTTTTGTCTTCAGTTGAAGTAGTTAAATCTTGGAATTTTAACGTCAAACTTGTTGTTTTATGGATTGACAAAAACTGGGAAATAAAGGAATTATCCATAGAATAATCTGTATACCAGCAATCCAACTTTACAATACAAGATACGGGTTCAGAAAGGTTATAGTTTGTGACTAAAAGACTGCCTGTTTGCAGGATGTTCCCAGTTTGGTTGGCAAAAATGTTGTTTTTGTTTTGTTCTCCGTTTTTAGTGTGTTTTTGTTGTGTTCAGGTTTAGTTTTTGCTCAAACTGGAACAGTGGGTGTCAATGAGGGGGATTGGTTCACTTACGGTTTTAGTTTTGATTTTTATTCTGAAGATTCTGAAATGGAAATGCCCGAGGATGTTCCTTTTGGTTACTTGGCTGAGGGGGAGGTTATCAGGTTTGATGTTTTGGGGGTTTCGGGTTCTAATGTTTCGGGTCAGTTTTCTGTAAATTATGAAAACGGAACCCAAGAAGTCATAACTGGTTGGGTTGACGTCGCCACGGGTGAGGGAGAATTTGCCAATTGGTTGATTTCTTCGGGTCTTGATGCGGGGGATTTTGTTTATCCGTCAATGATGGATGAAATGATAAACGAAACAGTAATGCTTGAAACCTCTGCAGGTATGATAGAAACTAGCCATATTGAATACTCCATGGGAGAACCAGTAGGGGATACTTACTACGTGTTTGGAGTAAACATATACTGGGACCGACAAACAGGAGTTCTGGTGGAAATGAGTTTTGAGTCAGAAATGATGCTTCTTGGAAACTTAACTACCGCCTCGGGAGGATGGAAACTAACTGGATCAAACATAACAACGATCCCAGAATTTTTTGCTCCAGCCTTAATCACAACATTTGTAGCGACAACAGTTGCAGTTTTTGTCATCAAAAAAGCAAATTTAATGCAAATCAAGTAGTTCTGTGAATTCTTTTACTTGTTCACGTAACTGTTGAACGTCCGATTCCAAACAATCCAAAATCTTTTGTGCTTTTTGTTTGAGATTTTCAAGTTCCACTAACAGCTCAATTTTTTCAAGTTGAAGCGTTGAAACCTGTTTTCGAATTTCCCTCAAAGTGCGCATTGGAATAGCCACATCCATGTTGCTTCGAAAAATGTTCAAAGCAAGAATCTGATGATAAAAATATCATGAATTGGAGTAAAAACTTTTGCATGGTAAAAATTGATAAATCTTCCAGAAAGCTTTAAGCTACAAATGGAATTACCATGTGTTGGGGTAAACACTAGTTGAGAATGAGAACAATACTGGCTTATTTTCAGTTAGTGAATTTTTTGGTCATGATTTTTATGACAGTTTTTGTTTTGTCTACTTATTGGGGACAACTTCAAGACTGGTGGCTACTGCTTTACAGCTACTATGTGATATTGGGATGTTCAGGAGTAATCATTTCAGCATGGATAGGAATAGACGGTAAACGCCTAGAAAACTATGCAACTAAAATCCGAAAACTCGAACAAAAACTGATAGACCTAGAAAAGAAAATCAGGTTAATTTCTCCCCGACAAAAAGAAAAACAGTAAACTATGTTGTTTCAAGAATCCACGGATACTTTCTGTTAATCAACTCATTTACTGAATTTGGAGCAACTATGCCTTCTTCACAGATTATTCCGTGAATAAACTCACGCCTAGTCACATCAAAAGCAGGATTTCTGATAACTAAACCGTCAGGAGCAGAATCCCAAACTTCCGTGGGGTTTCTTTCTTCAATTTTTTCGTAATCTCCAAGAATCGTTGCAGGGTTAAATTTGAGCAACTCCGTGGCTACATAAAAGGGGGTTCGTGCCTCCTTAGCAGCAAGGGCAACCATGCTGGTTCCAATCTTGTTTATCACGTTCCCTTCAGAAGTTATCGCATCAGCCCCTACAACCACAAAATCAACCTTGTTAATAAAATGCCGAACCGCAGAATCCACAAACATAGTCGTTTTGATTCCAGCATCTATCATCTCTTTTGCTGTTAATCTTCCCTGAAAAACTGGACGCGACTCCGTGCAAAACAACTCAAACTGTTTTCCATCCAACTTGGCTTGCTTTAAAATCTTCATAACAGTAGAAGAATGACAATGAGTAAGAATCCGTGAATCATCAGAAATCCGCTTAGAACCCACAGATGCTATCATCTCCTTTGATTGTTTAAGGCGTTCCAAAAACTGGCCAGAAACTTCAGAAACAGTATCTACCAAATCGTGAACATCCATGCTATTGCTGGATTCTACAGACTGAATAACAAAACGAATAGCATTTCTCATCAAAGGCTCCGTTGAACGAGAAGCAAACAAAACGGTCTGAGCTTCAGAAAGCTCCTTTAACAATTCTTGTTTAGTATTAGCATTGGATTGTTTTGTTCCACGTTCCAACGATTTTATGGCTTCTATTGCTACGTTTCTTGCGCCTCGAATTTCTAGTCGTTTAATTTTTCCTGAAGTATCTAAAACAGCATCATACAACAAAAACAACCCCATTAAACACGTAACAATAAATTAAGAGTGACTTAAAAATATAAAACAAAAGAAAAAGAAAACCAGCAACTAAGCTGGATTTAAACGGGTTAACAGTTTTTGGAGATGTGGTCTTCGATTGCTTTGATGACTCCTTCACCTTTTTCTTGGACAGCTTCGTAGGTTTGTCCAATACTGTGAGGAGTAACTATAACACTTTCGTGCTGAATTAGCTGGCTTGCAATTTCATCTTCAAAGGGAGTCTTGGAAACCAGAACATCCAAAGCTGCTCCAACTTTTCCAGCATTCAACGAGTCAAGCAATGCTCTTTCGTTAATGATTCCACCTCGGGCAGTGTTTACCAAAAACACGCCGTCTTTCATTATTGCGAGTTCTTTTTCTCCAATCAGGTCTCGGGTTCCGTTGGTTAAGGGACAGTTAACTGAAATGAAGTCAGCAGCTTTGACTAGGTCTTCCATGCAAACCAAAGTAACAGTTCCATCATCAGAGATACAAGGGTCAAACACAACAACGTTCATGCCCAAGGCACAGCCTAAACGGGCGACTTCACGTCCGATTTTTCCACATCCAACAACTCCCAGAGTTTTTCCTGTGACTCGGCAGCCAATCAATGAAGTTTTCTTCCATTGACCTTGTTTCATTGACCGATCTCCTTCGACTAGGTTTGTTGCATGGGCAAGAATGTATGCAATAACTCCTTGGGCTACATCATATGATTGGGCGGGAACGTTATAGAAACTGATTCCACGCTCTGCCAAGTAGGGTTGGTCAATATGGTCAAGACCATGAGTTGCTGTAATTACACATTCAAGTTTTTTCATTACATCAACAGTGTTTTTGTTGACTTTTGTTTTGCTGCGAACAACAAGTACAGTTACCTCTTCTAGGGGCAGATTATAATCGATGTCGCTTGATTGAAGTACTTTTCCAAATTTAGATAATCGGTCAAGGAATTCTTTACCAAAGTTGTCGCAAACTAAGATTGTATGGTTGCTCATTTCATTTCACACACTGTTTCTGTTGTAGGCAAGATGATCAGGGAAAAGCCCAAAAGGGCTGGAAAGTTCCCAAACGCCAAACAGTTATTAGCTCTGGGAAAAACACAGCCAATTATTTAAGCATTTATAGCTTAAACAACAGGTTAGCTAACAGTTCCAGCCAAGATTGTTCAATACTTTGGGCATTGTCTCCAGCATAGAATCAATAACTTGGAATGGAATGTAACCCATGTTACCAATTCTGAAGGTCGTGTTTTGTATGCTACCGTAGCCTTTTGCCACCTCAAAGCCTTCATTGCGCATGCCTTCGTAAATTGCAACACCATCAACTCCTTCGGGGGCATTTACACAGTTCACGGTTGGGCTCTCGTAACCCACTTTGGGAAACATGGTTAACCCAAGTTTTTGAACACCCTCACGAATCCTGCAGTTACGTTCTGCGTACAAGTCAAAGTACCACTGTTTTCCGCCTTTTGCTTCAATCAACTTCAAAATCGCATTCATTCCAGCGATTTGAGGAATGGTAGAAGTCATTGGAGTGCCCTTTTTCTTTTGGTTAAATTTTTCCCATACCTTGAAATCAAAATACCATCCCTTGTTTTGAACAGACGCAGACTTTTCTAGGGCAGCTTCGCTTACGGCGCCTACACTTAAACCAGGAGGAACCCCAAAACATTTTTGGGAGCTGGCAAAACAAACATCCAAACCCCACTTATCCACATCGATGGGAGTTCCACCCATACAGCTTACTGAATCAACCAGAACCAGTTTCCCATGACTTTTTACTACAGCAGCAAGCTCAGCTAGATGATTCATTAAACCTACACTTGTTTCGTTGTGAGTAATGGTAACAGCTTCTACATCCTTGGTTTTGGAAAGTTTTTCATCCAACAGATCAGGAGTAATAGGCTGACCCAAAGGAACCTCAAGGGTTTCAACTTGTTTACCGTTTGCAGTTCCAGCTTCTGCGAAGCGTTCACCAAAACTTCCACAGATACAACTAAGCATTTTTTTGTTTACACAATTAAGAACCGATGCTTCCATGAAACCGGAACCAGTGCTTGAAAACAAGAAAACTTCATTTTGGGTTTCTAAGAACCGTTGAAGCATTTCGACGGTTTCTACATGCAGTTTTTTGTATTCTGCACTGCGATGACTATACATTTGCATGCCCATTGCTTCTAAAACTTCGGGATAACATGCAACTGGACCAGCAGTAAACAACTTCATATCATATCACCTTTACTTGTAGAAACAAGAAAAATGAAGTATTAAACTTTTCAGCTTCTACCAAAAAAGAAACAAATCAAGTCAACTACGCTTTTTGTAACTCATTTTTGTACAAAAATATCGCAGGCAACCCACCGGTATGGAAAAACACCACGTTATCAGTTTTTTTGAAGTAATTTTTATGGATTAAGTCAATTAACATAACCATTGCTTTTCCAGTGTATATGGGATCCAATAAGATTCCTTCAGTTTCAGCTACAAGTTTAAGGCTATCTGTTACTTCATTGTTGATTTTCCCGTAGCCCTCTTTGATATAATCATCAAAAACAATCACATCTTGTGCATTAACTGTTATATCAACATCAAAAAGCTTAGACGCACCATTCACCAATTTAACGATGTTATTTGTTGCATCATCTCTGATTGCAAAAACGCTTGCTCCCACAATTTTTGTCGGTAAACCCAATAATTTGGCTCCAAAAATTAGGCCTGCTTGAGTTCCCCCTGTTCCACAAGTGCAAACAATGTAATCAACAGGTTTTTCAAGAACATCAAACTGGTTAATTACTTCTTGCAGAGCAAGAGCATACCCAGGAACAGTATAAGACATAGTAGCCCCCACAGGAATGATAAAAGGCACATGACCTTTTGCACGGAATTGTCCTGCCAGGTTGTTCATGTATTCTTCAACATGGGGACCATAATTTTCGATAAAATGAATCTCAGCAGACAAGATTTTGTCCAAAAGCAAGTTTCCATCATATACTTCAGGTTCTTTTCCCACCAGAACCAAAACGGGCTTCATCCCAAGGCGTCTAGCAGCAGCCGAAACCATACATGCACAGTTTGACTGAACCGCCCCTGTGGAAATTACTATGTCGGCTCCTTGGTTTTGGGCTTCGGCAAATGAGAACTCTAGTTTTCGGGCTTTATTTCCGCCGAAGGCAAGATCAGTCATGTCGTCCCGTTTAATGAATAGGTTTGGTCCACCTAGAGCTTTTGACAGTTTAGGCATTTTCTGTAAGGGAGTGGGAAAACCAGCAAAACAGACTTTTTTACAGCGCATTTTTTTTAGTGCAGACAACGTATTAGGCTCATTCATGTTGTTCACTTGCTCTTTGTGAAATACTAATTAGTTGATGTTGGTTGAATCTGTACTTTTCGGTTAAAAATATGTCAAAAACGGTAATAAACAATATACTAGAACCAAAAATAGAAAGTTTTAATAGATTTATAAGGGGTCTCGGTTCAGGGAATGGTTCCATTGGCAGTAAAGTCGGTTCTAGATTTTGTCGGAAACACACCGCTCATTAAACTAAACAGTAACTCAGGTGAACTGGGCACTTTTGAAGCAGACCTGTACGCCAAAATAGAATACGTGAACCCCAGCGGAAGTATAAAAGACAGAATTGCAAAATATATGATAGAACAAGCCGAAAAAAGGGGAGACCTCAAATCCGGAGACACCATCGTTGAAGCGACAAGCGGCAACACTGGAATAGCATTTTCTATGGCAGGGGCAGCAAAAGGCTACAAAGTAGTTATTGTCATGTGTGAAACCATGACCCAGGAAAGGCGCAATTTCATGCGGGCTTACGGGGCTGAAGTTATTTCTACTCCAGCATGTGAAAGTCTCGAAGGGGCAGTCGACAAAGCAAAGGAGTTAGCAAACAAGCTAGGGTATTGGATGCCTTGCCAGTTTGACAACTACGACAATGTTGAAGCACATAGGATACTGATGGGAAAAGAGATCATAAACCAAGTTCCAAACGGAGTTGTTGACGCTTTTGTTGCAGGCGTTGGCACAGGTGGCACCTTGATGGGTGTTGCTAAGGCATTAAAAGAAGTAAACCCAAAGGTCCAAATAATTGCAGCTCAGCCTGCTGGTTCCCAAGAACTAACTGGCGGAAAAGTTGGAGAGCACCGAATAGATGGGATTGGAGACGGCTTTATTCCTGACATTGTTGATACTTCAGTTATTGATGACGCTATTAATGTTGAAGATGAAACCGCTGTAAATTGGAGCAGAATGTTAGCAAGAGAAAAAGGATTGTTCGCGGGCATATCGTCAGGAGCTAATGTGTATGCAGCAGTTCAAGTAGCAAAGAGACTAAAGAAGGGACAAACAGTAGTAACCGTTCTACCTGACAGCCAAGACAGATACGCAAGTCTAGGATTTTTCAGCAATAAAAACGCAAAAGAAATCCATGTTCCAAAAACATTTGCACCGTAAAGGGACAGGTTTTTAGTCAGAGACAACAGTCATATCACTGTAGTGTAATTTATGCCAGAGAAGTACATAGTGTTCGCAGGGCGACCTAATGCAGGTAAAAGCAGCATAATCAACGAATTAACAGGTTTGAATCTAATTACAGGAAAACACGCAGGAACAACACGCAAAGTTTCGTATTACCCTCTAAACAATGGATTAGTTCTTGTAGACCTGCCAGGCTTGGGAAAAATGGTGGGGGTTTCCAAAAAATATGAAGAAAAAGTAAACAGACGAATAATCCATTTTTTGAACGATAACAAAGACAAGATTATACTGGCGATTTTAGTTTTGGACATATCCACCTTCATCGAAGTTACATGGCGCTTAGAAAAAAAGGGAATAATGTCAGTAGACGTTGAAATGGTGAAGTTTTTAGAAGAAAAAATAGGCGAGTTCCCCTTAGTTGCAGCTAATAAAATTGACAAAACAAAAAAAGATGAACTAGAAGCAAATCTGAGTGATTTCATTAACAGAATCAGCGATGGCGACCCAACCAAAGTAAAAGACCGAATATTTCCAATCAGTGCAAAAAATGGAAAAGGTATAGGAGAACTGAAAAATACAATTCACACAATCTTGGTTGACAAGGGCTACAAAAATCCGTTAAAAATTCAAAAATGACGTTAATCGTCTTTTTTCATGTCAAGAACTAATTTTATTGCGATTATTACAGCAACTGGAACAGTAAAAGCGATGACATATGTTTGAATGGCGTAAGCCCAAAAGAACAACAAAGGACTAAGATACCATAATCCTGTCCATATGTTCGCTCCAGACGCAATAAGTAAAGCAATAGTAGCAAACAGGAAACTTTTCAGTTTTTTTCGGGTAATAGTCATAAGACCCATAACTGTGCCCAACAACAGCATAGAAAACAGAGCGAAACCATGGTTTGTTTGAATGTTTTCAAACCAATCAAGAGGAGGATCAGCAGGTGATAACAAATACGAATCATATGCAGAGTACCCAAGAATAAAACCTACAAGTATAGCAACCAAAACAAAGGCGATAAAGACCCAGCGGGCAATTTCTTGGATTTTCATTTTACATTCCTTTAAACGGCAAGTATGCTTACTGACCCATTATAAAATTTGTGGGATCAATAAACAAAAAAGGAGATTCTAACGTTAATTAGAACCAGTTTTTTGAAGCTATTCCCATATATCCAATGCAAGTTGTAATTCTTTGTGAGCTTTGGCGTAATCCTTCAATGAAATGCCCTGCAGTGTTGCATCAACTGCTTGTCGTAATGCAACGGCACCAGAAACTGTTCCTTTAGGATGCCCATGGATTCCCCCTCCGGCTTGAATTACAAAATCTTTCCCGAAAAACTTTATCAAAGCAGGAACCAAACTTGGATACAATCCACCAGACGCAACAGGTAACACATTGTTTAATCCATGCATATCGGTTTTGAGGGCTTCACAATTTTCTGCAACTTCTTCTTTGGTTTCAGACATTTTGCCCACAACTGTACCAACATGAAGCTGGTCAACTCCAATAATTCTTGTGACTTTTGCGATAACCTGCATGGATATTCCATGTTTTGTATTCTTTGTAAACGCAGAGTGCCCAGCCCGATGAGCATGAATAACTAGCCCAAAATCGTGGTCTCTTATTGTTTGTAATGCAGAAAAACCACAAGTTAGAATGTCGACCATAAGGTATCTTCCACCGTGGTCTTTAACAAATTGGGCTCGTTTGAGCATTTCTTGGGTTTCTGAAGTTATGTTTATCATGTAAACTTTCTTTTCACCAGTTTCAGACTCAGCGCGATCCCGCATCTCAAGAGTTTTAACAACACGGTCCTCAAAAGGATTGAAACTTTGACTGCTCAAGTTTTCGTCATCTTTTACTACATCACAGCCACCAATCCAAGCGTTGAACGCAATTTCGGCGTGGTCTTTAGTTTTTAGTCCCAGTTTTGGTTTGATAATTGTTCCAACCAGGGGACGGTCATTTACTCCTAGTAAGTTACGGATCCCGTCTATTCCATGCTTTGGACCTTTGAAACTTTGAACAAGGTCTTTAGGTAAGCTGATGTCATTAAGTCGCAGATTTTTTAGCGCACGTAATCCAAAAACATTGCCAGCTACGCTACTCAAAATATTAGGCATGTTACCTTTTTCGAAAAGTTCAATGGGATATGCTATTCGAATGTTGTTTCCTTCAATTTTGAATACAGTGGCAGCAAGTTTTTCCACGTAAGGTTTTATTGTAGTAAGCTCAGTCCATGTTCCCACGGAACTTTCTGCTGCAACTCCTCCAGCAGCTTCTTTTAAAGTGATGCCTTCGGGTTCAACATAAAAATCACAAAGAAGGTCAGTTGGTTTTGGTGTATAAGACTGGTTAACAAAATCTACATATTTCAAAGCTAATCAATAACCCCTAATATTCAACTAATATTATAGTAAGAACATACTATTAGATTAATTGTTGTGAAAATTCATGGAATTCAAGGTTAAGCTTTTAGACATACGAGCTGGAGAAAAACAAATCATAGTTATTGACGATGAATACGCTAGCCGCATGGGAATTCATTCTTCTGACCGCGTAAAAATCACATACAAAAACAAGAAAACAATCGCCATTGCTAACGTGGCCACAAATTTTCCTGAAAAAACAGTTGGAATATATGAAGAAGTTCAAGAAAAACTCAAAATTAAAGAAAATGAAACAGTAACAATAAAACCAGCTGAAAGACCAGAATCCCTTGGATTTATCCGAAAAAAAATCATGGGACGTAAACTACGTCATGAAGAAATCAAGAGCATAATCGTGGATGTTGTAGAAAGGCATCTTAGTGATGTGGAATTAGCTTCTTTTGTTACCAGCCTGCACATTCGTGGAAGCAGCATAGAAGAAATAGAAGGCTTAACAAAAGCCATGATAGAAACTGGAAAAACAATAAATTTTGGAAAAACTCCGATCCTTGATAAGCACAGCATAGGTGGAGTCCCAGGAGATAAAACCACCATTTTAGTTGTGCCAATAGTTGCTGCTGCAGGTTTTACTATTCCTAAAACTTCATCACGGGCAATTACTTCCCCTGCAGGCACAGCAGACAGGGTTGAAGTTTTGTGTCCAGTCGATTTATCCTTTGAAGAAATGCGAGTAGTAGTAAAAAAAACAAATGCTTGTTTAGCATGGGGAGGTTCCCTTGATCTTGCTCCAGCAGACGATTTATTGATTCAAGTTGAATATCCTTTGTCCATTGATCCGTTGCTTTTGCCTTCGATTCTAAGTAAAAAAAAGGCAATAGGGGCAGAATACCTTGTTATCGATATTCCTACAGGGCGGGGAGCAAAAATCAAAACTATCGGAGAAGCTCAAGAGTTAGCTCAAGATTTCATCGAACTTGGAAAAAGGCTGGGAATACATATACAATGTGGAGTAACCTTTGGAGAGCAACCAATCGGACATGCGATAGGTCCAGCTCTGGAGGCTCGAGAGGCACTTTTGGCGTTAATGAATAAGGGTCCATTAGATTTGGTGAACAAGGCTTCCAGTTTAGCAGGACTGCTTTTTGAGATGATGGGAATCGAAGATGGATTGCAAAAAGCAAAAGAAATCATCGAATCAGGCAAAGCCGAAAAGAAACTTCGAGAAATCATTGCAGTTCAAGGCGGTGACCCCAAAGTTCAACCTGAAGATATTCAAATAGGGAAGGAAGTTACCGAAATTTATTCTAAAGAAGCAGGAACAATTCAGTGGATAAACAACAGATACATTGCACAAATTGCACGAGAAGCAGGAGCACCAAAAATGAAATCTGCAGGAGTTTTGCTCAATAAAAAGTTAGGAGACAAAGTTAAAGCCGGAGAGGTTTTATTCAGGATTTATTCTGGAAGCAAACAAAAGTTGAATACTGCTGTTAGATTATCAAATAGACTTGAAACCTTTGGCATAACTGAAAAGTTCGGTGAAAAAATGCTTATTGACCGCATTCCAACAGAGAAAGTTTCGTTTGAAAAACCGTTTGTTCTAGAAAGATAGCAGTGACTTCAATGGCAAAAGCGGTTATCTTTGACTGGGATGGAACCCTTGCTGACACACGAAAAGCAGTGGTTCAATCGTTTCAGACGGTTTTAACAAAAACAGGATGTAAAGTCAGTAACGAATTTATAGAAAGACTCATGGGTGTTGGAACAAAAAAGACAATCATTGAAGCATTCAAAAAATGCAATATGAGAATTAACGTTGAGACTTTGGATAATCTTTCTAAAGAGAAAGTCAAAATACAAGCAGAACTAGCAGATTTTGTCCAAGTTTTTGATGGAGCTATAGAACTTTTAGATGATCTCGCATCAAAAACAAAACTAGCTGTAGCAACAATGAGTGGGAGAAAAGTAATAGACAAAGTTCTTGCTGAAAAAAAAATTGATTCATACTTTGAAGCAGTTATTTCAGCAGATGATGTTAACAACCCGAAACCAAATCCAGAGATTTTCCTTAAAACTGCCAAAATCTTAGGGGTTCTTCCTATAGATTGTGTTGTTGTTGAAGATTCGATTTTTGGAGTAAAAGCTGCAAAAAATGCAAATATGAAGTGCATAGCAGTTTCTTCAGGAGTATATTCAAAAAATGAACTTCTAGAAGAAAATCCTGATCTTTTGGTTGATGGGATTTGGGAAAAAGATAGAATTTTAAAGTTTATTTTCTCATAGAAGCGCCAGAATTCAAAACAAGAAAACTGTCTTGTTTATTTTTTTAACAATATGACATACGTCATTCTTATATAGGGTTAAGATTGAACATATATTCAGGTGTACCAGAGAATGCTTCCCTGTGAGGTTGCCGTAAAATCAGTTATTCCAGCAATTCGGTCAGCAATCGCAAGAGAGCTCATTCAAGTTCACAATCTTAAACAAAAAGATGTGGCGGAACTCTTGGGCATAACCCAGACAGCGGTGAGTAAATACACCCGTTTCTACCGAGGCACAGTCATTGAAGTGCAAAGAATTGAAGAAGCAAACATGGTTTTGCAAGAAACAGTTTTTTCATTAGCTAATGGTGACATGGACAAATATGAATTAGCAGAAAAACTTTGCACCATGTGCGCAATAATTCGAGAAAAAGGTGTCATGTGTGAACTTTGCTCGTTATCAGACCCAGACATAAACAACAAAAAATGTATTGTCTGTTGCCCAACAGGAGAAAACACTAAAACAAGAAATCCTAAAAAAGAAAAAAGGGAAAACTAAAAGGCAACTATTTTTCCACAAAAGCAACTTGCTTTTGAGGTAGTTTAGTTTTCAGTTTTCTTTGAAGTTGTCTTTTTTGCAGTCTTTTTCGTTTTAGTTTCTGCAACAGTTTTAGTTACTTTTGTTGTAGCTTCTTTGTTTTCTGGTTTCTTTTCTTCTGCTTTTGCTTTAGGTGCCGTTTTCTTTACAGTTTCAGCTTCAGGTTTCTGTGCAGTTTTCTTGGCAGCAGGTTTCGTTTTAGGCTCTTCAGTTTTTTCTGCACCAGGTTTAGTGAAAGATTCTACAAACTCCACAGTAATAATTTCTGGAACAAAACGTTGAATGTCCAAAGCGATGCCCCGTTTTGCTAGTTGGACTCCTTCAACATAGAAGGATTCATCAGGCATTTTCACACTGACACTTGTTTTTGAGATGTTCAAGCCGAACTTGGAAACATCCACTGCGGGTATTCGACGATGAACTAAAGCAGCAATTTTTTCTTCGTTAGTTTTTAGTTGTTTTTGGATGTTAACTTCGTAAACGAGGGTTTTTCCAGCCAGAGGTGGGTTAAAATCCAATGTTACTCGTCCAGAGCCAACTGTTCGAACAGTTGCGGGTCTTTTGTCGTACTCGATTTGAGCACCTAACTGGGGGGTTATTCCACGGGCAGCTAGTCTTTTGAAGGGAACAAATTTGATTTTTTCGGGGTCACGATTTCCAAATGCATCTTCGGGGGGAATTTCTAGTGATTCATCTTTGTTCAGTTTAAATGTTTGAAGGGCGTCATCCAGGGCTTTTAGTACCCAACCTTCGCCAACCACTACTAGTCGTGGTTCGTAAATGTCACCTTCTTGATAGAGTTTGTTCTCTTTTGCGATTTCTTCAGAAGTTGTGTCGAAAACTTCTCCGGTTTCTTTTACTTTACCTGTATAGTCAACAATAATAAAGTCGCTTTTCTGAATTGCCACACATATCCGTCCTTTAATTACTAGCCTTATCTGCTGATTTTTAGCCGCCAACACCATTCATAAATGTTACGTATGCAGACCATCAGCCCAACAACAAATCCAACAACGTAAAGAAGATAACGATACAAATAATGGCACCAAAAAACGCAACAATTGCTCAGTACAAATATTAAAATCATATTTTCTGCTAGAAAAGTAGGATAATAAAAAAGAAAAAAGAAATGTTAGGGATTTGAAAAAAGGGGTTATTCGAAAGCTAATTTTTAGTCAGTTATTCGATGGTTAGTTCATCGTCGTCGTCTGCTATTTCTTCGATTATCTCTTCTTCAATGATTTCTTCATCAATAAGGTCAGCGTCTTCTTCAAAGTCTTCGTCGTCTTCAGAGATGATTTCAACAGATTCTTCTTCAATTTCGATTTCTTCTGCGGGTACTTGAGGAACTGCTTCAATTGGAGTTATTTCTTCAGTGACAGGTATTTTAGGGGTTGCTACTGGAATTTCTTCAACTGTTTCGTCTAGCTCTTTAGTTAGGGATAGTTCTACTGCATCTTCAGTTTCAACTTCGTCAATTGCTGATTCAACTTCCATTGTTTCTTCAACTGGAGCTTCATATTCAACAGATGTTTCAGGAACTGCTTCTTCAACTACAGCTTCAGGAACTTCAACAGAAGGAGCAACAGCTTCCTCTTCAAAAGTTTCCTCAACCAGAACTTCAGGAGCTTCAGCTTCAACTTCAGGAGCCTCAACTGGCAAATCCATCACTTCTTCAACAGGAGCTTCTACAGGAACTTCAACTGGAACTTCAGCAACAGGTTCAACAGAAGCCTCAACAGGCGCTTCAACAGGCAGCTCAGTTGGAATTTCAACTGGTACTTCAAAGGTTTCTTCTTCGTCTGGAAGATCAACAGAAGGAGCAAAAATATCATCAATCAGAGTTTCTTCAGGGGTTTCAACTATTGGATCCATTGGAGTTTCAAAAGCGTCTGCGACTGGTGTTTCAATTGGACTTTGAATTTCTTCGATTGGAGCAGTAACTGGAACTTCAAAGGGTGAAACTGGTTCAGATGTAAAAGCTGCAACTGGAGCTTCAAGGGAAGGAGTAAATGTTTCTTCAACTGGAGTTTCAGGAGCCTCTACAGGGGCTTCAACATCGGGTGCCTCATCAACCGGTTCAACTGGTGCTTCAATTGGAGCCATAACAGAAACTTCTGGAACAGTAACAGGCATATCGATTGGTTCTTCTACCACTGGAGTGCCTAATTGAACTGGTTCAACCGTTTCTGGTTCAACTGAAATGGATGGTGCTTCTTCTTCAGGGATAATCGTGTTTACTGCTTCTTTGAGGAAAACCAACTGTTTTTTCAAGGAGTAAAGTCCGTTTGAAAAAGCAATAATTTCGTTAGCGTGTACTTCATCGTCGATTTCTCCAGCGGCGTATTGAATTTCAGAGTTTGCAAGAAATATTTCCAATGTGCTAATTTGGTTTTCTAGTTCTTCAACTTTTGAAGATAAATTGTCGGCAAGAAGTTTTTGTCGCATCTCAATATCGGAGATGATGGTTGACAGTTCATTTTCAAGGGAATCGTACGTAGAAACCGAAATTTTGCCTGAATTGTAAAGAGCATCAAGGGCTTGCTTCTTTTTCTTAGCTAATTCCAAATCCGTGCTTATTTTCTCGAAAGAGTACTTCCATGAGATCAAATTCTAACACCCAGTCGAAAGCTACTATAAAAGACCGAAATAACTGTTGTTAACATGCAGATATATCGGTAACTGTCAAAATAGCCTTCTTTTTGTCAAATAACCTCAAGTGCCTTTTAAACAAGCATAGATACCATCACATGTACAACATTAATCATTAACACGCTTAACTAAATTTGAGACAGACTTTCTTAGCCATTTTTGCAATAAAATAGAAAAAATTAGCAGAAAAAATTAATGAAAAAATAAAAAATTAAGAAAAAATCTAAACAAGAAAATGAGCCGCAAATACAAAACGGCAACCGTCATTCATGGCAAATTCACCAAATTAGTCAGTTCAAAAACAGTTTACGGGCTTCGTTTCATACCAAAAAGATAGAAATTGGCCATTCAAACGAATTTTCAACAGCTTAAAACCAAACTAAGGAATTACGCCGGTTATCTTTGCAAGTTTCTCTGCGGAATCGTAATCTAATTCTTTCGCATCCAAAATAGTGTAGCGTTCTGGACGAATGCTACAAGATTGTACCAAAGCTTTAACAATAGAATCTGGTTTTACACCAAGCCCTTCAGCAGTGGTTGGGCAACCTGTCTTTTGGAGGGTGCCTTTAATGCCCTTCCAGTCGATGTCATAAAGATAAGCCATCATTATCGCGCCAACTCCACATTGTTGACCATGTAACCCCCCGTTAGCTTCAACCACATCCAGAGAGTGACTAAACAAGTGTTCAGAACCACTACATGGTTTGCTGCTTCCAGCAATGCTCATGGCAACTCCACAGCTAATCAGGGCTTCCAAAACAAGTCTAAGACCTTCTTCTGAGCCCGGTTTGATTAAATCCGCATTTTTTGTAACTAGACGTGCACTCATTAACGCCAAACTTGCTGCATACTCGCCATAATATTCGTTTTTTACTTTGTAAGCTAATTCCCAGTCTCGAACAGAAGTGAACTTGGATACAAGGTCTCCACATCCACTGGCAGTAAAGCGGTAATCTGAACGAATAATTACGTCAGTGTCAGCAACTATCGCCATAGGAGACTGTGCCATCACAGAATACGGTTTATCTAAACCTTTCACAGCAGCAACAGGGCTTGAAATACCATCATGTGAAGCATTTGTTGGCACACTTATGAACGGAAGCTCTTGACGAGTAGAACTTAGTTTTGCCACATCGATCTTTGTTCCGCCACCAACACCAAGAACAATTTCAGGTTTAATTTCTTTAATGCGTTCTTCAACAGAATTAACTTCTTGCAATGTTGAAGAGTTCACGACAATTAAATCAACATCCATTCCTTTGTCACTAAGCAAATCAATGACTTTACGCCCTGCAACATTTTGAGTGTCTGGACCTGTGACTACAAGAGCCGATTCACTAAAGCCTAGTTTCTGGCAAATCTCGCTTAGTAAAAGCAAAGTTTCGTTTCCAACAACAACTTCACGAGGAAGTTGCATTCGATGTAACTGCATTGTCAACGTAACCACGGTATGATAAAAGGCTACATATTAAGTTTCAGGGATTCAACAAAAAAAGACCGGTCAATTAAAGATTGGGTTTCGAAATGTTTTTAAATACGCCAAAGGAGTATATACACCTCTGACTTCTCCCGAGTCATTTTATCAAAATAAAAAACATATTTTCGGGGGCACTAAAATGCAAGAAAACATTGAAAAATTAGCATTAAAAGGAACAACAACGGTCGGCGTAGTTTGCACCGACGGCGTAATTCTATCATCAGACACTCGAGTAACCATGGGATATTTTGTAGCCCACAAACAAGGTAAAAAAATCTACCAAATCGATGACCATATTGGAATGACTATATCTGGCGGAGTTGCAGATGCACAATACGTAGTTGAAGTGCTCAAAGTAAACGCCAAACTATACAAACTCAACAATAGCAGACCAATGCCAATAAAATCAGCAGCTCGCTTAGTTTCAAATGTCCTGTTCTCTGCACGAGGAGGTCTAATGGCACAAATTCTAGTCGGAGGATATGATAATACAGGACCCCACGTTTTCTCGTTAGATCCTCTTGGCAGCCTCTTAGAAGAGAAATGTGTTGCCACTGGATCAGGTTCTCCCATTGCATATGGAGTTCTAGAAGATAAATTCAAAGAAGGACTACCAATTACGGAAGTATTACCAGTAGTTGTCCGTGCTGTTGATTCAGCCATGAAAAGAGACATAGCAAGTGGAAACAACTACGACATAGCCGTTATAACAAAAGATGGATACCGCTCACTCAGCAATGAGGAAAAAAAGGCGATTTTAGAAGGCTCCTAAGGAGCGTAAAAACAGTTTGACATCAAACGGAAAAGACCAAGTCGATATAAGTCAGCACATTTTGGAAAAAATACCTCCAGAAGCTGAAGTAACACGCATCGAGTATGAAGGACCTGCTCTGGCGGTTTACACCAAAAAACCTGAAGTTTTAGTTGAACAAAGTTTTGTTATTGCAGAAATTGTCAAGCTGATCCGAAAAAGAATTGTTGTCCGTTCTGATCCATCGATCCGAGCGAAAGAACGAGACACAGAACGTCTGATAAAAGAGATTGTTTCTGAAGAAGCTGAAATTACTAACATAAATTTTGATCCAAGCCTTGGAGAGGTAATCATAGAGGCTAAAAAGCCTGGAGTAGTTATTGGAAAAAATGGGACTGTTCTTCAGGACATTATTAAACAGACTCGCTGGAGACCTCGAATTTTACGAAGTCCACCTATACCATCAAAGATTATTGCTCACATGAGACACTTTTTGTACTCAGAAAGTAAAGAAAGAGAACGTATTCTAAGATCAATCGGTGAACGAATTTTTAGACCATCACTGCACGATGTCGGAGACGTTCGACTTACTGCACTTGGAGGCTTCCGACAAGTAGGAAGATCAGCCATTCTTGTTCAAACAAGAGAAAGCAGTGTTTTGCTGGATTGTGGAATCAACCCAGGAGCTACAGATCCGACAGTAGCATTTCCAAGATTAGACACTCCACAGTTTGATTTAGACGATCTAGATGCTGTAGTAATCAGTCATGCTCACTTAGACCACTGTGGGTTTTTACCATTTTTGTTCAAATACGGATATGATGGTCCAGTATACTGTTCTGCCCCTACGTCTAGTCTTATGACTTTGCTGCAACTTGACTATCTCGATGTTGCAAATAAACAAGGGGTAATGCCACCTTACGGGCAAAAAGATGTCCGAGACACTGTTATGCATACCATTCCATTAAGGTATGGCTCTGTAACTGATATCGCCCCAGACATGCGTTTAACTTTGCATAATTCTGGACACATTCTGGGTTCATCGTTGGTTCATCTTCACATAGGAGAGGGACTGCACAATCTGGTATACACGGGAGACTACAAGTTTGGTAAGTCCATGTTACTTGAACCTGCAGTTGCAATGTTCCCACGAGTAGAGACAATAATCACAGAAAGCACATACGGTGCTCCAGAAGACATTATGCCTACAAGAGCAGAGTCCGAAGAAAGAATTACCTCAATAATTAACCAGACCCTAGATAGGCAAGGAAAAGTTTTGATTCCTGTTCCCGCCGTTGGAAGAGCCCAAGAAATCATGTTAATCATAGACGATTATATGCGACGAGGAATATTGAAAGAAGCCCCTGTATTTGTAGAGGGAATGATTTCAGAAGCAACAGCAATACACACTGCATATCCAGAATATCTCGCCAAAAACGTTAGAAATAGTATTTTGTATGAAGGAATTAACCCATTCCAGTCAGACTATTTCACAATTGTTGAACACCCCAGCGCAAGAGAAGAAATTGTAGACGGAGAACAATGTATAATTTTAGCTACATCAGGCATGCTTGAAGGTGGACCAGTAATCGATTACTTTAAACGGTTAGCCGGTGACAAACGAAACACCATAATTTTTGTCAGTTACCAAATTGACGGAACCATGGGATCAAGACTCCAAAAAGGTATGACAGAAGCTCCAATAATCAACAGCAACGGCAAAATGGAAGTAACGAACGTTGAAATGCAAGTTGAATCCGTAAGAGGATTTTCTGGTCACTCAGACCGAAGACAACTTATGAATTACCTTCATCGGATGAAACCAAAACCTGAAAGAATAATCGTGCTTCACGGTGAAAAATCTAAAAGTTTGAGTATGGCACATTTGTTCAACCGCAAATACAACATAGAGGCTTTGGTTCCAGAAGTTTTGGAAACAATTAAGCTGCGGTAGGCGCTTTTTCAGAGACAACAGTCTCTGGGCGCCATATTCTTACTTCTTTTGGAACAATAACAACCCGTTCTTCCCCAAGGCTGGCAATGTCACCTTCAATGGATTTGATAAAAACAGAAAGCTCATTTACTGCAACTTTTACGTCGTCAATGCTTTTTCTTGCTAGAGGCGTGATTTTTAAAATTATGATGTTTCCCATTTTGAGTTCATGTTTGATAACTTCCACATCGGAGAGGTCTCGCAGGGGCATTGCTTTAAGGTAAGATTTTTTTTGATTTTTACCAATCTCTCGTTCTGTTGTGGACAAACGACGTCACTCCAGTTATTTAGTTATAGTAGTTTCATTTTAAACATTTCCGCTTCACGCAGGGTATAATCTTCAAAAATCCATGGTTCTAATTAACATTCTATGATTCTTAGAAAGCAGATATGATGATTAAACCCATTTTTGGAAAAAATCAAGAAAAAACGTGGTTTCAGGAACCTTTCAAACCGTTCCATAATTTGTCTCCGACATAGTGAAGAGTTTTAATAGTTTTACCCCGATCGATCTTTTTCATTTCTTCAGAGCTAAAGAGGGCTAAACCAACTGCCAAGGGTTTCCTGTGGCGTTCATCAACGACTAAAACAAGACCGTTTTCATTGAATTCACCGTGGATTTCTTGAATACCAGGAGCCATTACATCTGCTCCTTTACAAACATAAGGAACAGCCCCCATATCTACGACTACTTTTGGAAATAATGAAAAAATTTCATCAAAAAACAGAGTGAAAAAAAGTATATTATCTGATTTTGCTAACAGGGGTTTCCCGTTAAAAAGAAACAGTGTGGAAGCTTCAATTTGACATGATTCAATATGAATTTTGTTTTCAAAAAACTGATTAATACTAATCCCAATTTTTTCAGAAAATTCTTGAGTAATTTTTTTTGCATCTTTTGATCTCATAGCACAGCGATGAAATTTCTTTTGCACATAACTCACCAATTGTAATAAATTATCATACACACGGGAGCATAACTCTTGTGTCCTTAGTTTTTGTCGTTAAGACTACAAGTTTAAAAACTCAACAATTCAAAAAGGTTTTCAATCTTTACTTTTTGTTGACGGACAAACACTACAACTTTTTGGAGTGTTAGTTATTTCTTTGTGCCAATCATTTACCAAGTCTTCTGATCGTAGTGCTTCACATAATTTGCAAAAATGTAACATCGCATCAATCGGAGAAATTTTATCTTCTGCTATTCCTTGGGCAATTTCGTCGACTATCATTTGAACATTTGGTGAGTCTTCAAGTTGTTTTACCAGCTTTTTTCCTCGTTTTGAGTACAGATAGTTACTCACAGAAGCTTGGGTTGTTCCAAGTTTTTTTGCTGCATTTACCTGAGAAAACTTGAAGTCTTCTATCAGGCGCCTAGCTACGAGTGAACGAAAAGCAGGTAAAACCGAACGCACAACAACTTCACAAGGGGGTCGCAATTGAATTCACAAATCTATAACGGTGTTATTACATATAAAGGAACCGTGAAAACATCAAATTACAGTACGCCCTCGGAAACGCTGTTGAAACGGTTGAACACGGGTTTTTGAAGTTGAATAATATTGGTTTTGGCGCAAACCTAATGCAACATCAATGAATTCTGGCAAAATTTTGAATTTAAAATCAGTAGTTGGTGCTCCCTTATTTATTCCGGTGCATTCAGGGTCCACATACACATAGAGGTTACGTCCACGATACAAAAACAATGCTTCACCTGCCTGACCAAACTTCGGTTCATCAAAAACTTTGAAAGGCCAAATCTTGCAAGCAAGGGGTTTTGCGTGTTGTAACCCACAAGAAGGAGTGTTTTTGAACTGATTAAGAAAACAACACGTACCGTTGCTCCTTTTTCCCAAAAGTAACTTACTTGGAGTAGGTATTGTTGTCCCTGCACCGTAGTGTTTTACAATAGAAATCCATTCGTTAAAATTTAGAACAACATGATAATCTTTACAGCACATGCCACACCCGACACAGCTCCAAGACTTTACAGTTCGCCAAGTTACAGGATTCATTTTCCGAAAATACACACTCATTGATTGAATAACTGGGCAAATAATCAATAAACCCTGAATTTAAACATCTTCTTTTGTAACCCAGCCAAAAAATACCCAAACAAATTGAAAAGTTACACATGATAAACATAAAGAGTGTGTGAAGGATAACCAAGCTTAGGGTTTTCACAGAAATTTTCAATTTTTTTGGGTTTCCAGCCTAGAATCTCATAGTCGTGAGAAACTATCCGTGTTCCAGATTTGAGTTCTTGTTCTAGTTTTGGCTTGAGCCTTTCGTTGGCACTAGTTGTCAGATACAAGAAAACAACATCAGCATCAGACAAATCAACATCAAAGATGTCACTTTGAACGATTTTGGTTTTACCATCCAAACCAAGCTCATGAATGCTCATTAAGGCTTTTTTTGCTAAATCATCCCGCAATTCTATTCCAACTGAACTTGCACCGAAGTCTTTGGCAGCCATTATTACTGCACGACCATCTCCAGAACCTAGATCATATAAAACTTCGCCAGATTTTAGTTCAGATAAAAATAACATTTGGCGCACTACTGCAGCAGGCGAGGCAACAAAAGGTGCAAGAAACAAGATGTACCCTCTCGATTCTGGTTATAAATAAGCAGTTACTTTTATTGTTTTCGTGATCTACAGTTAAAGGACAAATCACATTACAAAATGCAACTACCGACTAAATTAAATTGTAGAATTGAATAATTTGTTGTTCAAGGGGTTCACTTGTTGCTAAGAAATACAAGTGAAGGATACAAAATCGTTTTCGAGGCAAAAAAGTTGATTAAAAAATGTAAAGAAGAATACAATTATGACATAGCAACAAGTAGAAAAGACCAAAAAAACGGAAAAACAACAGTTGGACCCGCACCAATTAGGTTCATTTACAAGGATTTACGCCCAACAAGTAAAAGTCAGTAAAAAAGCATAAATGAAACATAACAACTGTTTCAGATTTAAAAAATTTTTATGTAACAAGTTATCACGTTCATCAGGAGTAAAGATGAAAGACAAATCTTTTATTCAACATACACAGAAAAAGTATGTGTTATTTAATGGAGGAATTGATGAATGCCTAAATGTAAAAATTGTGGAGCTGAAGTCGCATCTCCTCGGAAAACATGGAAGATGGCTGGTCGCCCAGACAATGAAGGAAAAAAAACCGAACTAACTATCGGACTTTTCGACTGTACTAAATGCGGGAAATCCTTCAGGTTTGTCTTAAACAAACAAAAAATCTGATAAGGAATCTCGCCAAAGCCGAGACAACAATTAGCGCGCAACATATCAGTAAATTAAGGTTGAAAAAAGGGAAAATATAGCTAACCCGGTAGTCCATATTATCCTCTTTTTTTGTTGTTTTATGCGTTATCTTTTTATGGTCTGCCACAAAGAGAAAGTTAAAAAATTCTGAATTTGCTGGAGCCAAAACGCACAATGCAGTTACCGGAGATATTGAAACGCGATTACGTGCAAACGATCCTAATGATAGGGATTGTTATAGGTGCAGTCTTGGTTTTCTGGTTTGGAATTGGTTTTGCCTTCAAAACGGATCATCCAATTTTGGCTGTTGCTTCAGGAAGCATGGAACCAGTATTGTACAAAGGTGACCTAATACTAATTGAGGGAATAGAAGATATTTCAGAAATTCAAGTTGGTACAAAAGATTCTGAAACCCCTGGAGACATAATCGTTTTTGATGAACCAGGCAGTTCAACCGAGTTAATTATTCACAGGGCAGTAACTAAGATAGACAACGGGGATGGAACATATAGTTTCAAAACGTGGGGAGATAATAACTCATTTCAAGATTGGTGGGAAGTTGACGAAAGCGCAATTGTTGGTAGATACATAGGATTTAAGATTCCGTGGGTTGGGGAGTTTGTTCTTTTTATTCAACCCTTTGAGGTAAAATTGGCATTTTTTGTGTTGTTAGCTGGAATTTTGTTGCTTGTTGAGTTTGGACCAACAATTAAGAGGAAAATTACCAGTCAAGAAGACTCTCAAGAAAGCCTTTATAAATAACTGGAACAACTTCTTGATGTTTTATAAGGGAGGGAAAAAAGGTACCCGAAGTTATAGCGTCGATTACAATAGAGAATGTTGTTGCATCTGCATCATTGAATCAGAAGCTTGACTTGAACGCAATAGTAAAAGGGTACCCCGGAGTCGAGTACCGACCAGAACAATTTCCTGGACTGGTTTTTCGATTAAAAAGACCAAAAACTGCAACTTTAATTTTTAATTCTGGAAAAATGGTGTGCACGGGTGCAAAATCAGAAAAAGAATCCAGACGAGCAGTCATGAAAGTCGTAAGGGAACTAAAGAAAAGCGGCATAATCATTGTTGGAAAACCCGAATTAAACATACAAAACATTGTAGCCTCAGGAAACTTGGCAGGATTAATAGATCTTGAACGCTCTGCATACACTCTGGGCAGAACAATGTATGAACCCGAACAGTTCCCAGGACTAATCTACAGAATGGATGACCCCAAAGTCGTAATTCTTCTTTTCGCAAGCGGAAAACTTGTATGCACAGGAGCCAAAAAAGAAGAAAACGTATATGAAGCAGTAACTAAACTTCACGAAAACCTAGAACTCGAAGACCTAATCTACTACGAATAGTTTTTGAAACCAAGTTTATTCGCTGAATTTTGGAAATCGTACTTTTCCAACATACTTGAGAATCCAGTTTACTAGGCGATCGTAAGTTTCTACACCTAACTTGGTGAGAGAAACTTCACCGTTGGAGTTTATCTCTACAAATCCTTTGTTGGACATCCATTCTAGATATTTTACAAATCGGTCATAGGATAAACCAGTGTAAGTAGCAAGGGAGGTTCGATTCAGTTTTTTTTGTTCATTTAGAACCTTGATTATCCGTGCTAACACGTAAAGGTCAGGCTTCGAAATCGGCTCCCCTGAATTCACTCTCAAACCACCGAAGCTCCCACAAGAGCCAATCAAGTCGACCTATCTCTTCATAGCGATTAACAAGGTCCTTCTTGCTCAATATTAGAACAATAACTAAGGAAAAAATCATCACAAGATTACTGTCAATGCTCAAATGGATTAGGGTCTCAACAACTGAATTGACCAAAGATAAAGAGACAATCGCCAAACCCCAAAAAACGGTAACTTTTGCAAACCCATAAAGAAAGAATCCGAGTTTTGCGTATCGTATGTCATTATAAGTTTTGGCCCAATCAATATTTTGTAACAGCTCAATCGATCCAGAAACTCCTTCTTTTAATGTGTTTTTCCATCGTCCAGTTTTAACTGATTTCAGTTTTCGGTTTACCCAAAGCGTTGCGAGAACAATTCCTGATGGAAAAATGACGATAATCAACAAAGATGAAACTAAGCTTAATAAATTATTTCGACCTACAAAAACTGTGAAGCATTGCGTAATTGAGTGAATAAACAAACAAGCAATAACTGTGCCCAAAACTATCAAGATAAAGTCGGTCATTGAGACAACAAGTGTTCTATATTTTTTTACTTGGTCCAATGAAACCATGAATTCAGCCATTTTAGAGGAAAGTTGTGTTTCCATCATAGTGCAATCCCGCATCCATTAATGTGTACATGAGCTTCACCTTGGATTTTAAACCAGAAAATATCCACATATTCAAAATATGGTGATGGATTATCATTATCCAACCATAAAAGGAAAGAGCTGGGAAGTGGAACAACATCAATATCAATTGGGTTGTCCTTAGAAAGTCTCATGGATAAATATTCATCCGAGTTTTGAGAAACCCCTAGAGTTGTTCCCGTTGAATAACTACCGATAAAATTACCAGTTTTTGGGAGAAAAACAATCAGGGTATAATCATCAGTTATTTCCATTTGAGTTCCATTTGGGAAAATCAAAAACACTGGAGAAGAGTCATAATCGAGATATATATTAATCGTGGTTCGCACAGTTGCGTAGTTAAGTTTGGAAATAATGACAGCAGAAGTGTCAGAAACATGAGAATGTTCCAATACTGTATGAAAAGAAGAATTGAAAGTTACTTGAGAAACTATTACAAGAGTAAGAATAAAAATTAACAAGATTTTTTTCATACAAAATACTATGTCAACTGAGAATATAAAAGAAACTCATCCAAAATGAGTTTATAATTGAATAATAAATTTGATGAACCTATTTACTTTTTGTCCGTTTTAATACGGTATTCAACTGTTCTTCTGTTATTGTAGCCATATTGAACATTTCTTGGGCTAGGTCACGGATTGTTAACATATAATGAAGCTTGATACCTACATCAGCCAAATTCTGAGTTCCATTTTCTTCACGATCCAACAAAACTACCGCGTCAGTAATTACACCACTTTCTGCTCTAACAGACTCAGCAGCAGTTATGATTGAGCCCCCTTTAGTCACAAGGTCGTCAATTAGTAAAACGCGGTCTCCGGGGGATAAAAGACCTTCAACTTTTCTTCCTCTTCCGTGCTTGCGTTCTTCAGTGCGAACATAAACGAAAGGTTTTCTAAGCTGATAAGCAGCGATTGCCCCAAAAGAGATTCCTGCAGTGGGTATTCCTGCGATTCTATCAAAGTTGTCAATTCCGACTTGAGTTTTTATCAGTTCAACGTATAGATCACATATTCGTGTGAAGGCTTCAGGGAAACTTGGAACAATTCGCAAATCCATGTAGTAAGGACTGATTTCTCCGCTGGTCAGGGTAAAGGTTCCAAATTTTAAAGCACCTACTTTGGTCAATATTTTTCCCAGTTCAGTTTTTATTTGTTGTTTTTCCAAGGTTCCTCATCCTCTATTGAATTTATGTGCAGACAGTTTTAAAGACGTATCGTCGTTTAGCCGTTACTTTTAAATGAAGCACAAAGAAAACCTTCTAGCCAGTCAGAAGTGTCTTTTATGGTTGATGCGTGGATTCCTTACGGGAAAACTGAAGTTTGTGCAAGAATACCCACACGTAACTTTTTGGGAGATATTGAACCCAAACAGAAAAAAGGGGTAGAAGATCCGAGAGGAGAAATTAAAAGAGCCTTAAATGAGCCCATAGGAACCAAAAAGCTAAGTGAAATTGCGAAATCTGGAGACAAAGTTGCCATAGTTGTTAATGATGCTACACGAGCAACTCCAAGTCATTTGATGGTTGTTCCGTTACTTGATGAACTGAACAAAGCAGGAGTGAACGATTCTGACGTTACAATTATTTTTGGATGTGGAATACATCGTCCAGTAACTCCTAAAGAGCAAGAAAAACTCATAGGAAAAGAAGCTTTAGAAAGAGTGAAAATATTCAACCATGATTCCAAGGCTGAAGACCAAGTTTTTGTAGGAGAAACATCCCATGAAACTAAAGTCAATATAAACAAAGTTTTTGCCGAAGCAGATGTCAAAATTTTGACAGGTGAAATAAACTTGCATTATTACGCTGGATATGGCGGAGGAAGAAAAGGAGTTCTTCCTGCGGTTTCAAGCGCTGAAACTATTCAACAAAACCATTCATTACTGGTAAGCGCTAAAGCCACAACCGGCGTTTTAGAGGGCAACCCCGTTCACGAAGACATGTTAGAAGCAGCCAGACTGGCAAAGGTTGATTTCATTCTTAATGTTGTAACCAACAGCAAAAACGAGTTGGTTCAAGCCTTTGCCGGAGATGTAGAGCAAGCTTTTCTTGAAGGCACAAAACTTGTTGACGAAATGTATAAAGTTCCTATTGAGCAACGGGCAAACATTGTTGTTGTAAGTGCAGGCGGGCACCCTCATGATATTAACCTGTATCAAGCAACTAAAGCATTACAAAACGCGTTAGATGCCGTGAAAAGAAGAGGAATAATAATTTTGGTTGCTGAATGCCCAGAAGGTCATGGTAACGAAGCTTTTGCCGAGTGGATGGAAAAATATACGGATATAAAACGGTTAGAACGAGAAATAAAAAAGAATTTTGTTCTAGGTGGTCACAAAGCATATTTCATTAACAAGGCTCTTCAAAAAGTCACAATTATTCTGGTTTCCGTTATGCCTGATTGTTATGCAATTAACACCTTCAAGATGCGAACGTCAAGTGCAATGAACGATGCCATGCGAGATGCCTTTGAGATTGCAGGTAAAAACGCCAAAGTTTACGTTATGCCCCATGGAAGAGAGACAGTAGCTGAATATCAATCGACAGACGAAAACGAAGATTAATAATTGTTACAAGTTTTTGAATTTTTCAGTTATTTTTGCGATTTCTTCAAACTTGGTTAGAACATTAGTGACGTTTTCACCCATGCGGTAGGTGTCTTTATCAAGTCTTCCTTTTGGATTTAGTTCAGATAGAACATTACGCTGGTCAAAGTTGGGATTGTCATGGGCATAAGGCCATAATCTGAAGGAGCCTCCAGTGATTTCGTCTATTAAGTATACTTGTCCGCCAATTATGCCGTACTCTAGTTTCATGTCAATTAATTGAATGTTAAATCGTGCAAAAGCTTTTTCGAGATGAACAAAAATTTCGGCATTCATTTGGCGCATAACAGCAAAATCCGTTCCGCCTTCTTTTGCTGTGATAATGTAATCAATGTATTTGTCATCAAGCATAGGGTCGTGCAAGGGATCATCTTTGTAATGGAACTGGGTAATTACAGGATCAAACCGTGTTCCTTCAACCATTTTGCCCCATTTTAGAATTGAACCTGCAGCAACTCTTCGGCTGACTACTTCTAGGTTAATTTTTCGGTCCAGCTTCTTAACCAGTGAAACTTTTTCTTCGGGGCTAGAAATGTAATGAGTTTGAACACCTTTTCGGTTTAACAACTCAAAGATGTCCTTGTTTGTTTTCCAGTCCACCAAAGCTTTGCCTTGAATTATGTCATGTTTTACTCCATCTCCGGCGGTGATGTCGTCTTTGAAAACCATGTACGCAGTTTTGGGGTCATTGGGGTTTTCGTAGACTATCTTGGTTTTGCCTTCTACAATTTTTTTCAGGGAACTAAAATCAACAGTCATACAAGTTTCACTCAAGTTCCAAATATATGAAACAAGATTATTTTAAGGTGTCTAAACAGCTCTTTAGCCCTAAAGGGATTCTAGTGTTCCATTTTTTGTGTGTTATTATCATTTCAAATTTGAACACTAGTTCTTATCATGCAAGTTAGGGATGAAGAAACGTTCAAAAAGGCTAAAGGCATTTGTCGGGATGTGAATAAAAAAATTTCAACACAAAAATCATTCTTTGTTTAATTAGTCAACACTTACCTTCATTAACGTGTAAATCTTATAAATAATACGGTATTTATTGTATATTTATCCAAAAGATGAAACAGGATGCGGAAATCATGCCCAACCCCACAGTGGCTGGGCTAGAAAAAGAGATAGTGGACCTGAAAATACGCGTCAACAACCTAGAGAAAAAGATGGCTACATTATCAGCGCCAAAATCCAAGCCCAGAGGTCAAAGATTCATATAAGTGAAAGCACGAAATATTCCACCACCCCCATTTTTGTTGGTGTAAACTATGATCAATAGCCAAGAATAATCTAACACCCAATACAAACAAAATCGTATCTATTAAAATCCGAAAGGAATTTAATGTAGATGAAAAACAGGAAAGTTAACATGACGAATCAAACGGTCCTCGGAAAATTCTCAGGCACAGACAGCGTGTGCAAAACATGCAAACACTTAGAGAAAATAGACGGGCAATTCTTTTGCAATTTTCTAGGCGCATTCCTTGCAGAACAAACCCTTTACATTCCATGCGATATGAAAGAAAAAATTCAAACAAAATAAAAAAATGGGTTTTCTTTTTCTTCGCCAAATAGACAAGACCCCTCGCCACAATTATTAATGCAACAATCCACTAGAATTGCCCCAAAAAAACGATACTAAAAGCGTCATTGATGATTTCTTGCTAGGTCATCAAGCTTTTTGTTAGTTACTGTGATTTTTCCTCGTGATTTTAAGAGTGAAAGTTTTGTGATAAAGAATCTCAAATACCCAAACAAAAACAAATTGCATGAAAACAAAAGAACGAATAAGGTCATAAAATGTGGTTTTTGACAGATTTAGATAGGTTTAAGAATTGTGAATAACGCATATTTTAGTATAATGAGGTTTTGACCATGGAATTAAAAGGTAGTGAAACTGAGAAAAATCTCCTAAAATCTTTTGCTGGTGAATCACAAGCCAGAACCCGATACACGTTTTTTGCGAGTGTAGCAAAGAAAGAAGGTTACGAACAAATTTCAGAAATATTTACTGAAACCGCAGGGAATGAGAAAGAACACGCTGAACTGTTTTTCAAATATCTCAAAGGTGGAGACGTTGAAATCACTGCAGCATACCCCGCAGGGGTTATTAGTACAACAGCATCCAACCTGAAAGCAGCCGCAGAAGGAGAAAAAATGGAATGGGGAACATTATATCCTGATTTTGCAGCAGTAGCAGAAAAAGAAGGTTTTATGGACATTGCAAATACTTTTCAGATGGTAGCAAAAGTAGAAGCTAAACATGAACTGCGATACAGAAAACTGTTAGCCAATATTGAACAAGGTACAGTCTTCAAAAAAGACAAAGTCATCAAATGGAAATGCCGAAACTGTGGCCACGTGCATGAGGGCATTGAAGCTCCAGAAAAATGTCCCGTGTGTGACCATGCAAGAGCTTACTTTGAAGTTTGGTGTGAAAACTACTAACTGGTTATAGCACAAAAAAAGGAGGTGTAAAGTTGACAGAAGAAGGACAAGTATACCTTTGTGAAATTTGTGGAAACAAAGTAAAAATTCTAGATGCTGGTGCTGGAACCCTAGTTTGTTGCGGAGAAAACATGACTCTTGTCGAGTAAACTTGTGAAACTAAAAAATCCAGCCTTTTTCTTTTTTTCTTTTATTATAAAAACGATGAGACAAGTCTTACTTGTCTTTTGGTTTTGAACCGATTTCTACACACAAGATGTTACATTGGTAGCGTTTGTCACCAATTTGCATTTTTCCTTGTGCATGGTATCCGCGGCTCCCAGTTTTAAAATCTTTTTTGTTCAAAATGAAATCTTGCTTTATTCCATTTAGTTGTATTGACACTAAATTCGTTTCACTCATTATAACGTTCACCAGTATATTGGTAAGACTCAGCATTTCTCCCTTTTCAGAGTTACTCTTTCAAAAAATACAAATCAAAGGTACAAATAACAATAATTGCAAACAACTGCCTTAATCCAATTCAATTTTGTAATTGGGTTTATTATTCTTGTTAATTTTCGGGACATAAATCACAAATTGTACGCCTTCACCAAATTTTCCAAGCTCGTTTACTGTCCAACCGTAAACTTCACAAATTTTTCGTATTAGGTAAAGTCCGTAGCCACTGCCTTTCCCGTAACCTTCTTTGAAAGAAATTTCTTTTTCAGTTTCAGGTATTCCGATTCCGTTATCTTCATAAATTAGGCTTATGTGGTCCACTTCTTCATTGTAGTAAACTTTGATTTCACTTACTTTTTCGCCATGTTTCAAAGAGTCGTCAATAAAATTGTAGAAAATTTGCCTTAACAAAGAGTCAGCCACTACAGACAATCCGGAACAGGCATTAACAAATTTGATTCCATTTATGCATGAAAATAGGGAAACTGCTTCATCAACACTTTTTTTGACATCAATATACGATAACTCTTCAACACCCAACTGCTCATAAGTTTGGGCAAAGGAAAAAATTCGGATCACTTGCTCAACTGCTGAATCTATAGAATTAAAATATTTAGAAATATCTTTGTTATGAGCAAATTGTTGCCTTGCAAGATAAATATTGTTTGAAATAACTGACAACTTGTTTCGAACATCATGCCTAGTTAACTTGCCAACAACCCTCAACTTTTCATTAATTACCAAAAGTTCCTTCATAATTCTGTCCATTGAGTCTTCTGCTTTCTTGCGTTCAGTGATATCACGGGCAATAACATACAAAAACTGCTTTCCATCAAACTCAACCAACTGGAACATATTTATTATATCTCTGATGTCACCGTTTTTTGCACGATATTTAGTTTCAAACTCATCTATTCCAGTATCATGGATTTGCTTTATTCGAGCATTTATCGCGTCTGTTGTTTCCAAAAGTTCAAAATCAGCAATACACAATTTTTTAAACTCTTCTCGCGAATAACCCAATTGCTTATGAGCGACATCGTTGAATTCAACTAAACAACCATTTAAATCAGCTATAGAAATACCTACAGGAGCTTTATCAAAAAGAAAACGATACATTTTTTCTGCCTCACGGAGCCTGTTTTCCATCTTTTTGCGGTCATCTATGTTGATAGAAAGTTCAGAAACCGCAATTATATTGCCTTCGTCGTCTCTAATTGGATTGGCTGTAAGTTCGATGCAACAACGTTGTCCGTTAGGAGCAGGGACAGATTGTTCACACACTACATGGGTTTTTCCGGTTTCAAAAATTTCTTTAACGCCACAGTTTGGACAAATATTACCAAGGTCATTGTATACAGAGTGACACGTTTTGCCGATTACATCACCACATAAGTCAGTGAGAAACTTGTTTGCCCACAAGATTTTATAATCTTTTGAGATAACGCTAAGTCCAACATTAAGGGTGCCAGTGACCGTTTCAAATTTTTCTTGCTCTTGACGTAACGCGTCTTCTGCTTTTTTGCGTTCTGTCACATCTCGCAGGGTACCTTGGATAGCCACAATATTGCCTTTGGAATCACGCAGTAATTTAGGCTTAAATTCGCCCCAACCAGTAGAACCATCTTTACGCATGTATTCGTAACGTCGAAATTCAGGTTCAAAATCAAGATTTTTTACGGATAAAGCAAGATCAGCTTGGATTTCAACAAGTCCACGCTCATAAGATTCAGGAGTCATCAAACCTTTTGGTCCAAGATTTATGATTTCATCAGGAGTATACCCAGATAAAGTTTCGACAGAAGGACTGACATATTTGATACTCAGATCTAAGTTTTGAATGAATATTACATCAGTAATATTTTCAGTCAGTAACCGATACTGTTCCTTACTTTCTTTAAGCTTTTCTTCAGTTTCTTTACGTTCAGTTACATCCCGTAAAACGCCTTGCACTCCAATAGGGTGACCTTTGGAATCCAACAATATTTTCGTTCGCAGTTCACCCCAAAATGTTGTGCCATCTTTTCGTATGTACTCATATTGCCTAAGGGGAATTTCAGAATCTGGTTTTTCAGCAACTAAAGAAAGGGCCTCTTTGAAATCAACTATTCCGCGTTCAAAAGATTCTGGAACCATAAAATCTGCTGGTTTTAGATCATAGACTTCTTCAGGGGAATAACCAGATAAAGTTTTGATTGAGGGACTCACATACGTGACATCTAGATTCATATCCTGAATGTAGATTACATCAGTAATGTTTTCTGTCAACAACCGATATGTTTTCTCGTTTTCTTGCAGTTTCTCATAAGCAGCCTTGCGCTCTAAATAATTTCCAATAAGTTCTAAAAATATCTGAATAAGGGCAATATCATCAGGACCCCAAAATTCAGTATTGTGTACATTATTTAAGCCTATGAAACCCCCTAACTCACCCGACAAAAAAAGAGGCAACACCAAAATTGATCTGATGCTTTTGTTGTCCAAAAATTCTTTTATTTCATTTAACTCCAAAGGCAACAGTAAAACATCAGACAGTTGAATTGTTTTTCCATCACGAAGTTGGTCTAAACCCCAAGAAATTTGTTCAATTGCAAGTTTCTCAAGGTTTTCAAGTTGAGGAGCAGCAGAGTCTGAGCACCATTCAAAGATGTTTTTAATAACTGTTTGATTATCACTCAATAAAAATAGCCAAACACGGCTTGCCCCACTTGTTCGCCCAACATCTTCCAGAGATTTATTAATTGCGTTATCAAAATCGGGGGGATTCACAAACCTTGAAGATATTCGTGATATAACTGACTCAAATTCTAGCTTGTATGTTAACCTTTTTTCTGCTTTTCTTTTATTTACAGCTTGAAGAATATAATGGGAAAGTTGAGAAAAAACAGTTTTTGGGTGCCCCAGTTTGTTAAGGTAATAATCAGCACCAATATTGAGGGCTTTAATTGCTACTTCTTCACGACCTTTTCCAGTGAACAATATAAACGGAATTTCATCACCAGTTTCCCTTAGCTCTTTTAAAAAAGTTAAACCATCTTTTTCAGGCATCTGATAATCAGAAACTATAACATCAAAAGTTTGTTCACTTAATTTTTTAATGGCTTCCCTTACGGTAGAAACAGTTTCGACACGAAAGCAACTTTGTAATTCCAAAATTTGTTTGGCAGAAGATAAAAGATCTGAATCATCATCCACGTGCAACACTTTGATGGCTGGTGTTCCCACAGAATTGGATAAAGTTGTTGCACTATTATCAGTACTTGACCCCCATTTTGTCAGGTTTCCCACCCCACCTTAGCCACAGACTCAAGTTTTTGTGCAGTTGAGCTAAAAGTGTTATGTAGACAGAATTCAAATTAGTAAAGCAGTTAATTTAAATTCTAAAAAATTTTTGGCAAAAAAGAAGATATCAAATCCGATTTAGTTTTGAAAATATGTCTCAAAAAAGAGAAAGGAATAGAGCTGCATTTTAAACATTAATTTATTGTCGGGTTCATCGTGGTGGAACGTACCATGAATCTGGGCTTTGATATTTGACCACAGGAGTGTTATCTTTGAAATCGAGTTGTTTGTCACATAGATTTACTAACGAGAGCAAAATCTGCTTGTGCAGATCTTCATCTTTAACTATCAAACTAAAAATACTCAAATCAGGTTCATTCTTGTCGGGGTCTTCATCTTCAGTAAATTGAGCAGTGTCCACGTGAAAGGCTTTGGCGTACTCATCGTACAATAAAGTTTCAAAACCCGCTAAAGTATCAATTACTGAAAGCAATTCTTCCCGACTAAGTTTTTTTCTACGTGAAATATCTGCTGAAAGAGTACTAATCAAGTCAATATTGTACCTGATGGTTTCGTTGCAATCATTTTCTTTTAGTTTTGAACCCCCTGCTTCTTCAAGGATTCTAACCAAAACAGTAGAATGTTTTAGGCTGTCACTGGCAATGTAAGTAAACAATGTCTTGGCAGCTAAATCTTCAACTTTTAAGGACAAGTTAGTATACAGTTCGTATAATTCACGCTCCATCAAGCCTAAAGAAACCATTTGTCTTTCAACAAAAGTAATTCCAATCATGAAAACAACCTCTATGTTTGTGGAAACTTCACCTAGTGATAACCGTATTAGTTTACACCAAATCATGTATTAAATATTACGATTTATTAGTATATTTATTGTTCAACCAGACAAAAACAGCCAGCAACAATCACCTGAAGGAAAAAACGACACAGGAAAAACGGAACAAACATCACTTTTCCGTAAATAATCAATTAAGCGGAAATTATTACTTCATCATCTACCAAGGTTTTCGCTTTAACAATCCAAGTAACGAGTTTTGATACAGGAAGCCCAGTTTCTTTAGAAAGATCAGAAGCCGAACATTTCGCCAAATCAGAAATAGTATAGACCCCAGCCTCCACCAAATCTTGGGCTCGACTTGAACCAATTCCTTTTATCTTCATTAAATCAGAAACAATTTCTAGGTTTTGACCAATATCATCAAGAATTTCTTCTGCATCCGAAACTTTGGCAGGTGCTTCAGCAGGCAATTCAAGAGAAGCTTCTGTATTTTCATCAACAGATTCCTCTGCTGGAACCTCGACAGGCCCTACCAGGGATTTTTCAAATTCCTGGACAACTGATTGGTCGAGTTCAAACTTGTTGTTTTCTGCCGATTCACTTTGAGTTTCAGCAGGGGCTTCCCCACAGGGGTTTTCAGCGTAACGAAGCACAAGTTTTCGAGTTACAATTAAACGCTCCCATTGTTTTTGGGCAACATTATAACAAAAATAGTGCTCGTTATGTTTTGCTAAGCATCGATAATAGAGGACGTTATCTTTGTCTTCGACCAGGGACATTTTACTTGCACATTTTTTTTCTGCACAAGGTAGCGTTTCTGCAACCATAATTTATCCCGTTTATTAATATACAATATATTGTTTAAAAGTGTTATTGGTCTAAAATCCACAACTGAAACAAATACAACCATAAAACATGAATTTTATCGACCCCCAACTAAAAGCATATCAATAAACTGGAGAAAAAATATGCAATCATGAAGAAGCTAGACATTCGACAACTTTTGGACATAAGAAGCATTCTTCAGGCATCGGATTTCCTTTAGGCATTTTGGATAAATAACCAAAAGAATGAGGGCATTTGAATTGTTTTTTGTCTTTATTATCCGCGTTGCCCGGTGATTGTTTTGATATTGCTTCTTTGACTTTTTCCAGCAATTCATCTAATGGAACATCAGCGGACATATTTTACTACCGATTATTGTGAAAGCTTGACTGAATATTTAACGCCTATGAACGCCTAATACGCATTTCAAGTAACCAAAAAATTGGCAATTAACAGTTTTGAAATTCAAATACAAAAATTTTTGACATTAAATCATAAAATTTTTAGTTTTAAAAGGTGAATGTGACTTATACATTTTGTCAGGAATCTGGCTTGTATTATGAAATTAGGTATTAGCTGCATTTTTTGGAAAAAAGGTTACAACAAAAATAGCAAATGAAACTGAAACTAAAAATTGCCAGAACCAACCAAGGAAACTAAAAAGTCTAGTTTTTCTTGGAAATCACAAGGAATGGAAAGAGTTTCCGCAGTGAAAAAAGCTTGATAAAATTTACAGTAGAACATGCCCTCAGATTCAATGAAGTGTTTGCAACTGGTGCATACAGTTTCTGTTTTAGCAAGCTTTTCTAGCATTACCTGTTGAGTCATAGTTTGACGTGAATCCTTTATAGTTAATACAGTTATGAAGTTTGGCTTCATGTTGAAGTATAGGACAAAGGACCAAATCCAATCATGAAAATTCCAATCAGAAAACAATAAACCGCAACCGACAACAAACTCCACAACCGAGAGTTTCAATAGCTACCAGTTGATTTTCATGCTCAAAAATATAAGTTAAAATATTTTCAAGCAGTTAATTAAGATATGAAAACAGGAGTTTTCGCCAGCTTTTTTCTTCTGGTTATGGTTTTAGTTATTCCATTGGTTCAGGGTTCTGAAGAAATTGACGCTTCAACTGTTGTCACCGAAGTATTAGGAGATGACAGCTTTGAAACTGAGACAGAAGGCACGATAAAGTTGGCGGACATAGACCCCACTTGTGCAGATATTGACAATTCAACGGGTTACATATCAGCTAAGAGTGTTTTAGCTTCTCTTGTTGAAGGAAAAACAGTTTACCTTGACATAGACAACTTGTACGGAACAGACTACACGGGAACCGGAAACAGAACTGTTGCTGTTGTATATGTTGATTTAAATTCAACCCATTACCTTAACGTTAATTACCTGTTGCTTGAACACAAACTGTTAGCAATAAATAACCAAGAAAATGATTTTAATCCAGATACCTGGACTAGTTTGGTAAAAAAACAAGATATCCCCGAATTTCCAGCAGGAATTTTAATCACAGTTTTCACAATAGTTCTAATAACAGCAACAACAGTTTTGAAAAAAATGAATAAAAACGGTTTGTAAGTCCATCTGTGTTTTTTAGGGCATAATTAAAAATTATAAGGATAAAACAAATGATGTGATGAACAAAAATGTTCATTAAATCTTTTGACTAGGTGGTTTTATTTTTTTGTAAAGCGCCCTTTTCAACAAACATTGCAAAACCAACTACGAAAGCCAAAATGCCTCCGATTATCAAAAGTAATGGAAATACAATGTAAACAATTTCGATTGGAAGCAACACGTAATGAAGAAACAGCCCCCATGCACCAAACATCGTCCCGATTGTTCCAAAGAACAACAGAGGTCTAACGTCAAACATTAGCCTCACAATTACGTTGAAGATTCTAAAGCCATCTTTTAGTGGACTGAGTTTTGTTTCTCCGACCCGTGGCCTGTAACTTATTGGAAGCTCAAGCATTCTAGAGTTAACCGAACGTGCCTTTGCCAACATTTCCAAAGCAAAGGGCATACCCACAGCCATCAAATTAACTTCATCTAGCAACTCTGCTTTGAAAGCCCTCATTCCACTTTGTGTGTCACTGATTCCAATACCCAAAGACATGTTGGCAAGGGTTGAAATTGCCTTGTTGCCAATTTGGTTAACAGCAGGCATTGCACCCTCTTGCATTCCTGCAAATCTGTTGCCTATTACTAGCTCAGCGTCACCGTCCATGATAGGACGAACTAGTTTAGGTATGTCTTTAGGGTCATAAGTCAGGTCAGCATCAAGCATTACAAGAATTTCAGAGTTAAGTTTGTTTTTGGCATAAAGAAAACCAGTTTTTAAAGCGTCTCCATAACCTTTCCCGGGCTGGTAAAGGACTATAGCACCATGTTTTTTTGCGATCTTATCTGTACCATCAGTAGAATGACCGTCAACAACAACCAAGTCAAAGTCGTAATCTGTCATGACATTTTTTACTTCATCGAGTATTTTTCCAACTGCTTCACATTCATTCAATGCAGGAAACACGATGGCAATCTTTGCAACAGATTTTAGTGTGATATTTTTGTCCTCCATGAAATAACGAACCAGATAATCGTAATTCATCCTCTATACGTTTACTCATAATATAAAACCGTTACAGTTGAAAAACGCAAAATTAGATTAAAAATAGAAAAATCGATAACACGTGAACCGGAAAAACGGGAACTAAACCTCATTAGTTCATTCATCTCTGTTTCTTTGTTTAATGGAGAACTAAATTGAATTTTAAAACTTAATTATATTTTTGTCAAGTTTTCTTGAGTAAGACCTTTTGTGGGTTGGAAAATTTTTGTCAAATATTTTTGAGAAAAACGTTTTTTATTTTAAAAAACTTTCAATGTGCAATATTAGATCAGAAACAAAAAAGGAAAAAAATAAAGAAATGGGGCTGAAAGGGTTCAAGTACAAAATGAAAATTACCCGTGATAGTAGCATGGTTTTTTCATTTTTTCATTCCTTCAATTTAATTGTACTAAAACCTCAGCAAACCCGTTTCTTCAATCCATACTACTTTATGCATTCAACAATAAAAACATCAACCTATTACTGAGGTTGTTAATTGATTAAAAAACATAAAGGAGCCATAATTGGTTTCATCACATTACTGCTGATTGCCTCAGGGACAGTCGCAACAATTTTATTTATTGATTCAGGAAAAGATAAAACAGAAAACGGTAAACTGTATTCGTTTCCGTTTTCAGTAGGAAACGAAACTTACACCGTAAATGTGCTAAGTAATTATTCTTCTTCCCCTGAAGTCAGTTATTTGAAAGAGGAAAAAATTGTTTCTTTTGCGTTCATAGGTGAACCAGAAAATTCCTTTTGTAACATAACAGTTCCAACGGGTTTAATCGGGGGAGAAATTTCTGTAATTGACAAGTATTACAAAATGAGCGATGAACACTACATTCAATCATATAATGGAAGCCATAATTCGATATATTTTACCTTTGACCACATCGCTTACGTTAAACATTTTGAAATAAGGGGAACCCAAGGGGCACCAACAGATTCGGGCTGATTTTTCGGTAACGTCAGTAACCCTTGAATACCGTTTCTGAGAATGAAAATAGTTATGACAGAATACTCGTTGCATGCTGACATCAAGGGCTGGTATTCCAAAGCAAAGCACCCAGTTGAGGTTAAGGTTGATGAGTTTATTGTTGATGTAATAAATGAGGATGGTTTGCTGATTGAAATACAAACAAGAAACCTTTCAGCAATCAAAAAGAAATTAAGAAAGCTCCTCAAAGGCAACAAAGTAAGACTTGTTTATCCCATTGCCAAGATTAAATGGATTGTTTACGTGTCAGACGCTGGAGAGATTGTTAAAAAAAGAAAATCACCAAAAAAAGGAAAAATAACTGACCTTTTTGTTGAAATGGTTCATTTACCTAGTTTGATTAATAATGAAAATTTTTCTATTGAAGTTTTATTCATCGAAGAAAAGGAACTACGATGCAACGACGGAAAAGGAAGCTGGCGACGAAAAGGAATAAGCGTCAAAGACAGAAAGCTTCTAAAAATTTTTGGCAGCGTTATTTTTGAGAAAAAAACAGATTTTCTTAAAGTTTTACCCGACAATATGGATGATCCATTTACGAATAAAATTTTGGCAAAGAAAATGGGGATTCCTATTAGGTTAGCTCAAAAAATTACGTATTGTCTAAGAAAAATGAATGCAGTAACTGTTGTGGATAAGAAAAGAAGAGAATTGGTATTCGAAATTGTCAAAGAAAACTGAAAAGGAAAGATAAGCCAAAATTTAAAACTTTGAAGCCAACATAAAATAGGGGGGATAGGATAAACGTCAACTGAATCAATTCTGGAAGCTGAAGTAGAGCAAATCAGAAAACATTTTTTGAAGTATACACGGCAAGCGTTTCAGATTCTTCCAAAAATTAATGAACCATACATTCTTGATGTTGGCTGCGGTTCAGGGATTCCAACAATTGAGTTAGCTAAACTAAGTAAGGGAACAATAGTCAGCGTTGACACAGACCATAAAGAGCTGGAAAAGCTAGACAAAAAAATCCTAGAAGAAGGACTTTCGAACCGTGTTTCTACCCAAAATTGTTCGATACTGGATGTTGATTTTCCAGATGAAACCTTTGACATAATCTGGGCTGAAGGCTCGTTACATATAGTTGGTTTCGAGAAAAGCCTCAATCAGTTAAGACATTTACTACGAAAAGGAGGTTTCATAGTCGCTCATGATGGAATAAATCACGTATCAAGTGCTCTTATCAGCACATCAGATTTGGGCTATAGCCTGATTGATCATTTTATTTTACCTGATGACGAGTGGAAGATAAATTATTTTGAACCTTTGGAACGGCTAATAAAAAAGTGGAAGAAAAACCCAGAAAACAGTGAAATCGTTAAAAAATACCAAAACCAAGTCAACATGTTTAGAAAAAAACCAGAGGAAAATATTTCAGGATTTTATATTTTCCAAAAAAACAACTGCTAAGCAGGGGCATAGAAACATCTTTTGGGGGAAATTACTTCACCTTGAGTTTTCAGGCTTTTTATGATTTTGGAAACTTCTTTGCTGTCTAATCCAGTCATTTTTGCTAAATCTCCAGGTCGGACAGGTTTTCCTGCTTTTTTCATGGTTTCCAGTACCATTTTTTCGTTGTCGTCCATCTATTTAACCTCAAAAAATTGTAGATCTCTGCAAAATTTATAGTTATTGAAGCTAGAATTGGGCGTTTCATTTTTTGAATTTCTCGTTTCACAATGTCCCTTATATCAAATCTTGATATATATCATAAACTGGAAATGTTGAGGGAAAATCAAAATGAAAAAAATAGCAACTAGCGCAATATTGGTTTTGATTGTAGCCAGCATGATTATCGGAATAGTAGCAGCAGAAAATAGTGTTGCACCACCCGAGGGAGCAGGCGATGGAATTCCAGACGGTAACCAGTTTATTCAACCAGATACCCCTGGAAAGGGTCCAGCACCCAATTGCGGTGATGGAATTTCAGACGGCAGCGGGTTTTGAGTAACAAAATAAAAAAAATCAAACCTCTAATTTTTTTATTTTTAAACTTTAACAAAACAACAAATTATGTTAAGAGCAGAAAAAAGTATGCGTTTAATGAGATTATAAACAGAAAAAGTGCGATAATATTCAATGAACAAAACTGGCTAACGTTTTTGTTCTTGAAGGTTGCAAGAAATCCAAGAACTGTTGTTGTTAAGGGTACCAAAGAAAGAAAAAAGATGACTTTCAAGTTAATAACATTGGTAAAAAGTTGTTCCATGAGAACAAAAAAGGTTAATGTTACAAGGGAAGTGATTGCTGTAAGCACATAGAAACTGTTTTTTGGACCTATTCGAACTGCAAATGTAGTTTTTTGACCTTTTTGGTCGTTTTTTATGTCCGGGATTTCAAGATTAAGACTAAGAAAGAAACCATACATCATAAACGGGATTGAAAGAAAAACAAAAAGCAAATCAAGTTGACCTTTCACGGACAGGTAACCGATACTGGGGATTATGAATCCCGTAGCCAAGGCAATAGCTAGTTCTCCTAGACTTTTTGCACTTAATCGCATTGGAGGAGCTGAGTATGCCCATCCCAAGAGATTTGCTAAAAATGTAATGATGAACAATTCTGTGGGGGCTCCAAAAAAGAGAACCATTATCCCAGCCAAAACATTTGACAACATCAGCAGGATCAATGAGATTTTCTTTGCCAATGGAGAAAGGTTTGGATGGTTTACCAAGATTTTTTTGTTCGAAAACAGTTTTTGGTTTTTCTGATGCCGGTCCAATTCAACATCGAAATAGTCATTGCTAAAATGAGTGGACAAATCGCCTAAGAAAACCACACTGTAACCCAAGGCAAGGTGTAAAAGATTTACGATTCCGCCAGTTAAAATTGCCAGTAAGGCTCCAAGGGAAAAGGCTAAAACTCCACCCGCCACGATGTGAACACGAATTACGCGTAAGACTATCAGGGAATTCATGAAGTTCTCTCTTTGTTTATTGATGGAATAGCTTATTAAAAGATATAATGAATTACATAATGAAATTTGAGGAATGTGAATGAAAGCACAACTCAAATCGTACTTTGATCTGACCAGAGTGCATTTCTTTTTTGTTTGGCCCACACTTTTTTGCGCGGGAGTGTTCCTTGGGTTTCAATTAAACGCCATTTTTTCGTGGTCTCTTATACTCAGAGCCATCTTTATTGGTTTAGCAGGATTTGAAGCAGGCTTAGTCTTGAATGATATCATAGATCGGGATATAGACAAAAAAGAAGTTGAAACCAATAAATTAACAAAATATTGGAGAGTTTTTGGTCAAAGACCCCTATCCCAAGGTCTGCTTTCTTACAAGCAAGGATTGATTGTGTTTTTTGGACTAGTTGCAGTTACGACTGTTTTGATTTTCACGTTTCCTTTTCCAACGTCCCTGTATCTTGTAACCATCATGCTAGTTTGTTATGGGCTGGAAATTTTTTACCAAATCAAAAAAAGAAACCAAAGCTTTCCTTTCGCTCAACTGATTGGGCGGATTGATTTCACAATGTTTCCTGTAGCAGGATACATCGCGGTTGCAGGTTTTGATTTCAATGCATTACTCTTTGGTTTGTTTTTTTATCCCTTAGCCCAAGCACATTTAGGAGTAAATGACATGGCAGATGTAACCAATGACAAAGTCAAAAACATGAAAACTATACCCTTGCTCTATGAAATGAAAGGCACCAGTTACTGGATTTTACTGTTTAGTGCATTACATATTGGAGCTGCAATAGTTTTTGTTAGCATTCTAGGAACCATAGCATTAATCGGGTTTAGCATCAGTTTTGTACTCTTAACATTAGCTAACTACAAAATCTTGAAAGGAAAAACCGCAGACTCAGCAATGAAAGCATTGCCACTATTCCATGTAAGCATGCTGATTTACGCCATTTCAATCATTGCAGGATATTTCATATAGAAATAACTTAAGTTATTACTTCTTGCAACTTTTTCTAGAAAAATTCTGACGGTTTAAGACGAAAGAAACGTTCTTTTTGTTTTCATATCTGTTTATATAACACCGTTATACTTGGAAAGAAGCAATCAAAACAAGTAAATGCGAGACAAAAGCAATGAAAAAACTGTTTTTCATTCTTCTTATTACAAGCTCAATATTTTGCATTACCCAAGGTTTACAACAGGTTAATGCTTCATCTAACCCAGTTCCTCAGCTTTCTACAGTTGTTTACTATCCCGACGTATGCAATCCAGAATTCTGGGCGACCTTTGACATCTCAAATTTTGGTGCAACTTCTCATGCTGACTCGTATTTATCGGTTACTTTATCTCCACACCTAGAACTAGTTTCATGGCATACTACACCAGATACTCCAGAAATGAAGATTAGAATCTACGAAAAAGGTTCCATCATAGTAAATACCTCAGGTTCAACAGTTAAAACAAACAACACCATTATTGAAGTGTACAATCACAAATTGCAAAATAACGAAACAATCAAAGTTACAATATTTTTTGAAAACACCCTCTATCAATCTCCAGGCGAATGGATAAAATCCCGTTTAGTAATGTACCCAGAGGACATAGATTTTACATCAAAGATTCAGGACCCTACACAATCAATCCGAAAAGACCAACAAGGATACCCAGTTTATCAATTATCTGTGGCACCAAATAAGGAAATTTACCCCATAAACAATGACAACGTGGAAGTGATTCCAGAATTTCCGTCAGGGATGATTTTTCCACTTTTACTAGCAGCAATATTTGTTGGCATAATAGTAGTAAAAAACAAGTTGAAAAACTAAATGCAGATGTTTTCGTAGCAATTTGAAGATTGTTAGTGCCAGCTGCCAACAGTTTTCTTTCGTTTAATTAGCAGATAAACAAAGAAAGGAGAACCCAGAACGGATGTTATTATTCCAACTGGAATTTCGGCGGGGCTCATCAATGTTCGGGCTAAGGTGTCACAGATAATTAGAACAATTGCCCCAAGCAAAGCAGAGGTTGGTATCAAAATTCTGTGGTCGGGTCCAACAAGTAGTCGTGTCATGTGAGGAATTATCAAACCAATAAAGCCAATTATGCCACTTACTGAAACTGCTGCGGCAGTAATCAAAGAAACACAGATTAATAGTCTTGTCTTAAGGCTGTCAACATCTACTCCAAGATGTTGGGCTTGATTTTCTCCAAGAGAAATTATGTTCAAGTCTTTTGCGTAAAAAAAGATTATAATTATGCCCCCAAAAATAAACGGGGATGCAATATACAGGTGGTTCCATCCAGCCAATTGAAGGCTGCCCATAATCCAGTAAACGATTCCTTGTAAAGCATCAGAACTGATTATTTTGATCAATGAAACAATAGCTGACAAGAAACTGCTTATTGCAATTCCTATCAATAACAAAGTCAGCATTGAGTTTCCACCGCTGCGTTTTGCGATGTTATATACTACAAAGATTGTTGTAAGAGCACCAATAAACGCCAATAAAGGTACAGCATACAAAAACCCTAGAAAGGTGGACCCAAATCCAAATCCTATAGCCAATGAGGCTCCAACGCTTGCTCCTGCAGAAATTCCCAGAACGTATGGGTCAGCCATGGGGTTTCTGAGTAATCCTTGAAGAACAGTTCCCGCCGCGGCAAGAGCAACTCCAACAACTGCAGCGACTAAAACTCGGGGCAACCTGATTTTTAGGACAACTTCAGTTTGAATTGCTGATACGTCACTTTGTACAAAATCTCCAATAAAGGGCAAATTTTTGATCAAAACGGTATAGACATCAGGTAATGAAATGTCCATTGATCCAATTGTTACAGTAACTAAAACTATAACAATTAGACTAACGGATAACAAAAAAACGATTAATTTCCAGCGGTTTAAACGAGTTAAAAGGACGTGAGGCGAGTTTTGGATCTTCAGCACCAACTGATAGCTTTGTCCTCATCGCCATTTTTGTTCATAAAGTTTTGGATGTTTAGCTTTCCGCGAATGCTTCAGGATGGAATATTTCAGCTAATTGCTGTATTCCATCGACAATGTTTGGTCCAGCAACAGTAATCAAGTTTTCATCGACTTCATAAACAGCATCGTTAATAACTGCATTTAACAGGTTCCAGCTTTCTCGGTTTTTAATTTCTTCAGGTGTACAGCTGTAATAGCTTGACATGACTCCTTCAGAAATTATGATAATGTCAGGGTTAACGTTTAGAATTTCTTCAGTAGATGTTGACAAGTATTGACCATTATAATCAGCAAACACGTTGACTCCTCCAGCAAGGGTAATTAATTCATTAACTACAGAGTTTCCACCAAAACTGTTCATGGACCCGTACTCAACGTAAACTGTTGGCTTTTCTAGGTCACTGACTTTATCTTCAATTAACTGGGCATCTGCTTGGATGCCTGCAACAACTGCAGCAGCTTCTTGTTCGTTTCCAGTTATTTGCCCAATTAAGGAAATATCATCAAGGTACCCAGTAAATCCGGAATGGATTACAATTACAACGGTTTTGTCCAGTTCAATAAACCGGTTAGCAGTAGAAAGCTGGAAACCTCCCTTAGAAAGAATCAAATCAGGGTCTAACGCCACTACACTTTCTACACTGATTGTTTGGAAGTCCCCAACTGTCGCTATTTTGCCAGAGGCAATTGCACTTTGAATTTCTGGCGAATAATTATCGTAAATTGGAACTCCAACAATTTTGTCTTCTAATCCGATAGAAAACAAAATTTCAGTGCAACTAGGTGCAATGGAAACTATTCTTTCAGGATACTCCGCAAAAGTGACAGTATTTCCTGCACCGTCGGTTATTGTTATTGGATATTCTAGTTCATTAGATTCAGATGGAGAACCAAGGTAAACATAACCTAATGCTCCCACAGATACAACTGCGATAGCAGCAATTATAATGATTATAGTTTTCGTATTCATGTTCATCACTTGATTAATGGATTGGTTATCCACAACTTAATCGCTAATAAATTATCCGATTTTTTCTAAAAAAAAATGAACAAGACATTGAAAATACCTAATAAAATTTAAAAAAATCGCATGAAAAACAAAAAACACAAAAAACGCCAGCCCACAGAATTGACTTACATGAAGAACACAATTTGAAGTAAACTCTGTCTACCAAGCATGTTTAGACAGATATCCTTTTGTTTGACGCATCTAGATTTTATTTATGGACAAAACCATTTTGCTGCTGATGGTATCGGACGTTTTCTTGTTAACTGGTTTTGGATTAATGCAACCAATTTTATCGATTTTCATTAAAGACAATCTGGTTGACGGAACAGTTTTCGCAGCAGGGATTGCAGTCATGCTGTTTATGTTAACCAAGAGTTTAGTACAATTACCCCTTTCAAAAATTGTTGATAAACGCAAACGAGGCTTTAGAATCAAACTTGTGATAGCTGGAACCTTTGTGGTTTCATTAGTTCCGTTTATTTACATTTTTGCGACCCAAGTAATTTACATTTATTTAGCCCAAATAATCTACGGCCTAGGAAGCGGATTAGCATTTCCATCTTGGATGGGACTTTGGAGCAAAAACTCTGCAATTTACCGAAAAAGTTACGACTGGAGCATATACTCCACAGCAACAGGAATCGGAACCGCAATCGCCGCAGTGGTCGGTGCCACCATAGCAGAACTATTAGGATTTTCTTACACATTCATACTCGTCGGAGTGCTAGCCATATTCGCATGTTTTTCTTTATTAGGACTCGAACTAAAAACACCTTAATCAAATATTCAAAGATTATGAACTCAATTGAAAAATGTCTAGAAGTAGTTGTTTATTGCTGTACGCACGTTACAACTACTACTTCTCGGAATCAAATGCAAAAAATACCGATTGCCCCTCAGCTTTAACCCAAAAAAAAGTTTATTTCGCTCTTTTTGGGAGTAATATTTAGTGATTTTATGTCCAAAAACCCAGTTGATTCATATCGAGAATTTGACCCAGAAATCATCAGAACCTATGAGAATATACAAGGTTTAGCATTTTCTGAAGGAAAACTGTCCCAGAAAATTAAGATATTAATAGCAATGGCCATAGACGCAGAAAACGGAGCAACACAAGGCGCCATTGTCCTAGGCCAAAAAGCAATCAAGCTAGGAGCCACAAAACAAGAAATAATCGAAACCCTACGAATAGCCTACCTCATCGGAGGAACCAAAGCACTCTTCACCAACGCAACAGTACTACAAACGCTCTTAAAATAACAAATACAAGAAGAAATTACAAACTATTTTGTAAAAAAATTAGTTGATGGTGAAATCGCGGGATTTGAACAGGGATTAATTGTTTTTGTTTTTTGAGCGACAATCCTATGTAATGAAGTTATTTCGGAATTCTGTTAGGGGTATCACAGCTATGTCAGGTTTTTTTTAGCAGGCCCCAATTAGTCGACAGTTAACTTTTTTGGATCTCAAATTTGACCAGTTTCATAAGTGGGCGTGAAGATTTCTCGGTCCACAATTCTTTTAATAAATCGCTGGGGGCTCATAACGTGTCGTTCTGCTACGTCTACTGAAGCATTTTGCGCTCCTCTTAGGTCAACTGCAACCATTTTGACGTTTGCATCTTTTTTGTCATAAACGAATTTTGTTCCAGCCTTTGGTTTTATCTTGATCAGCTTTTGATATTCAACAAGGTTTTTGTGGCTGGCTTCTGCAAAAACCCACAATCATCTGGACCAACTTACTTTCAGAGAGGGCTTAAATGTTGTTGTTGGGGGGTAGGGGGGGTCAACAACAACAAATGACATACCCGTAGGCTGTCCATGTGAAAATTTTTTGAGTCTTGCCAAAATAATACTGGCTCTTGATGAACTTGTCCTAGGAATCGCTTAGGTTTTAAAGTCTTCATTCAATGATTTGTGGAATTAATACATACAAGAGTTTGTTTGCTGATTACGCGAATTGACAAGAAACCCGAAAGGAGCTTGTGAGATGTTAGAAACAAGATTTCAAGGCACAATTGGAGAATATTATGATGGTGAAAAGATTTTAAGTAAACCAAAATAATATCTCGCCATTTTTCCCTCAAAATGTCCGGAGGATTACTGGGGGGTCGCGGGGATTTGAAAAGGCAGGTGTTGGTACTAACCGCAGAAAATCTCATAATTCCACTTTTTTAGGAGTGAAAGTGGAATACACAACTACTTGATTTTTTGCATACACAGAAAATTGGGTGTTAATATTTCAGGGATTTGGTGAAAGATAGTAAAAACCATTAAGCAATTAGAAGGTGATTATGTAAGGTTATTTGCTTCTTGAATGTAATTGAGGGAATATATGGAAAGTATTAGCGAACAGGTTAAAATTGATGGAAATAAAATCGCCCATGTAGTAACGCGCGCGCTAAAGTTATTTTATATGTCATCGCATATCTGTGGTAAGTAATATAAACGGAAATGTATAGAAATCAATATTATCAAATTGAGAGATGACCATGCCCGTACGTGATGATATTAAAAAAGTTATGATTATCGGTTCCGGACCAATTGTTATTGGGCAAGCTTGTGAGTTCGATTATTCTGGCACTCAAGCATGTAAAGCCTTGAAATCTTTAGGTTACCAGATTGTGTTAGTTAACTCAAATCCGGCAACAATTATGACTGACCCCGACATGGCAGATGCCACGTATATTGAGCCCCTTAATCTTGAGACAATGATTAAAATCATCAAGAAAGAACGACCGGATGCCCTACTACCAAATTTAGGTGGACAAACCGGACTTAACCTCAGTTCAAGTCTGTCACGTTGTGGAGTCCTAGAAAAATATGATATAAAGGTAATCGGCGTAGACCCGGAAGCTATACGTCGCGGCGAAGACCGTTTGGCTTTCAAAGAAACAATGAAAGAACTGGGTATCGCTACTCCTCGGAGTAAAATTGCTTACAGCGTTAAGGATGCCGAATTAGTTGCTACCGAGCTTGGCTATCCAGTCATTGTCCGACCAGCCTTTACGATGGGGGGTACCGGCGGAGGTCTGGTATACAATGTCGAAGAGTTAAGGATAATTGCAAGCCGCGGTATCGCTGCCAGTATGGTTGGTCAGGTGTTAATTGAAGAATCGGTAGAAGGCTGGGAGGAACTAGAACTAGAAATCATCCGAGATGCAAAAAACCAGATTATTACCGTTTGTTTTATTGAAAATGTAGATGCGATGGGCGTTCACACTGGCGATTCTTTCTGTACTGCTCCCATGCTTACGATTAGTGAATCCCTTCAAAAACGCCTACAGGAGTATTCTTACAAGGTAGTAGAAAAGCTAGGAATTATCGGCGGTACAAACATACAATTTGCACACAACCCCAAAACAGGAAGGGTAGTAATAATTGAGATCAATCCGCGCACTTCACGTTCTTCTGCATTGGCTTCGAAAGCCACCGGTTTCCCCATTGCCTTAATCTCAGCTAAATTAGCCGCCGGCGTGACTCTAGACGAGTTACCATACTGGCGAGAAGGTACTCTGGAAAAATATACTCCTTCCGGAGATTACGTAGTGGTTAAGTTTCCCCGTTGGGCTTTTGAGAAATTCCGTGACGCAGAGGACCGGCTTGGTACCCAAATGCGCGCTGTCGGGGAGGTTATGAGTATCGGTAAAAATTATAAAGAAGCTTTCCAGAAGGCTATCAGGTCTCTAGAGATAGGACGGTCCGGGCTGGGATTTGCTAACGACTTCAATGAAAAATCACTTGAAGAATTAATGAAAATGCTTAGCTACGCTACCAGCGAAAGGCAATTTATTATGTATGAAGCTCTGCGTAAAGGTGCAGATGTTCAGGAGCTTTATCGGAAAACTTTTATTAAGCCTTGGTTCATCCAGCAAATGAAAGAATTAGTAGAACAAGAAGAGAAAATCATTAGTTATAAAGGCAAAAAACTACCAAGTGATTTACTTATTCAGGCAAAGAAAGATGGATTTGCTGATAAATATATATCCAAATTATTAGCCGTAGATGAGGCGGAGGTACGCAAACAACGTGTTGAGTTAGGACTCTTGGAAGCATGGGACTTTGTTCCAGTCAGCGGCACAGAAAATGCTAGGTATTACTATTCGACGTATAATGCACCGGATAAGAACATAGTTAGCCAGCGACCGAAGGTAATGGTTTTAGGTGGAGGTCCTAACCGTATTGGTCAGGGTATCGAATTTGATTACTGCTGTGTCCACGCCGCTTTTGCTCTGCGCGATATGGGTTACGAGACTATCATGGTAAACTGCAATCCTGAGACGGTGTCTACTGACTACGATACTTCAGATAAACTGTATTTTGAGCCGCTGACCGTTGAGGACGTCTTGAGTATTTACCAAAAAGAAAAACCCATTGGAGTCATCGTCCAATTTGGCGGACAAACTCCACTCAATATTGCCGATGAACTGGAGAAATTTGGTGTGAAAATTCTGGGTACATCGGTTAACTCGATTGATATCGCCTCTGATCGCGGTCGTTTCAGTCAAATGATGCAAAAATACGACATTCGAATGCCGGAGTCAGGTACCGCCATGAATCTTAAAGAGGCATTGGTTGTGGCGAAACGTATAGGCTACCCGCTTATCTTACGGCCTTCTTATGTGCTCGGTGGTCGCGGCATGGAAATAGTGCACGATGAAGATGAGTTGAAATTATATGTGGCGGCAGCTGTCGACGTCACGCCAGACCGTAAAATCCTCATCGACCGCTTCCTAGAGAACGCTATCGAGGTCGAAGCTGATGCCATATCTGATGGAAGTGACGTCTTCATTCCGGAAATTATGGAACATATCGAATATGCAGGCGTTCATTCCGGAGATGCAGCTTGTGCAATTCCATCGGTCAGTATAAGTAGAAAGCATATAAACACTATTGAAGAATATACGCGACGTATCGCTAGCGAGCTTCAAGTAACTGGCGTAATTAACATCCAATATGCTATCTGTAAGGATATGGTCTATGTTCTTGAGGCAAACCCACGTGCCTCCAGAACCGTTCCGTTGGTATCTAAAGTATGCAACATACCTATGGCAAGTTTAGCCACACTCTTGATGATGGGAAAGAAAATAAAAGATTTGAACCTGCAAAAGCGTTTAATTTCACATATTGGAGTTAAAGAAGCCGTATTTCCTTTCAATATGTTTCCGGAAGTCGACCCTGTTCTTGGACCAGAAATGAAATCTACAGGCGAAGTGCTCGGTATCGCTAAATCATTCGGGTTGGCTTATTGGAAAGCTCAAGAGGCAGTAAATCCGTTGCCAACCACAGGAACAGTATTGATAACGATCGCTGAGCGTCATCGTTCCGCTTTAGTCAAAGATGTAGCCAAACAATTCATTAAAGCGGGCTTTAAATTAAAGGCTACTAAAGGTACACAAGCTTTTTTGGCTAGCTATGGTATCGTTTCTGAATCTATACTCAAGGAACATGAAGGACGACCTAATATCACTGATGCTATTAAAAATAAAGAGATACAACTGGTGATAAATACTCCTTCAGGTAAACTGAGCGAGCATGATGATTCGTATATACGTAAAGCGGCAATTAAATATAAAGTGCCATACATCACGACATTGACAGCTGCTATCGCCGCAGCTAAGGGCATTACCGCTTATTGTTTGGGAAAATCAGTTGTTAAATCTATTCAGCAATACGATGCCGCGTCCATACAGTAAGTGTTTTACTAGTAATCAGAAACGTGTTCAATTACGGATAATATCTACCAGTTTCAGAAAAGCCAAGAAGCAAAACCAATAAATCCTTAATTTCATCTTTTTTATGAAAATAACTCTTAATTAATCCCTATTTGTTAAAATACGCATTTTAGAGGGAGTCGTGGCGATTTGCACAGGGTCAAATGGGGATATCACCACTTGTTTTCTTGCAGAAAAACTCCCCTTTTTGTTTCATTTTTAGATTTCGAAAAAATGAACAGTATGAAGCTGGAGAAATAGACGTTTTGCCTATCAACGCTCAAATTGTGGTCATAAGAGTGAACAGAAACCAGTAGAGGTTAGATTGGCTTGAAAGATTATTAGCGTGACGTTCTTTGCAAAACAATATTGGTAATACTTGAGAAAAGCAATGTGCATCATGCTGCCTTAGAAAAAAGTTAATGCTTCAGCGTGCCCGTTTGTCACCACTAATGCCTTCAAATCCCAACTTCAGGGCTCCTGAAACATAGCGTATTTACAGCACATTATAGTCCGTAATCTACCAGTGCACTCAAACAGAACTTAAATTCCCTTTTCTTTTTTGCTATAAACCGAATGTGTTGTTAGTTTTGTTTCCATCACACGTGGTTTTCTGTCAAAACAATATTTCCAAGAATAATTAAATTGGTCAAGAAAGTTTGACAAAAAACCTCTTATTTGAAACTTTCAAAACTTAATTAGGAGAAAAACTATGCTATCTAAAAAATTATTTTTAATAACTGTAATTGTTTTAGGTTGGATTAGTTTTCCTTCTGTTGACGCTTCATCTAATGTTTGGAGACAATTTTACGAAACTGACCAAAATCAGAATGTTTATTCAATGATTGCCACAATGGATGGGGGATACTCACTAGCTGGAGGATATGGCAATATTAATGATTTTTGGCTAATCAAAATTGACCAGGGCGGAAACATTCAATGGAACAGAACATATGGGGGAGAAAAAAAGGATTACGCAACATGCATAGTTGAAACTGGCGATGGAGGATACGCACTAGCTGGTTCCACACAATCTTTTGGAGGTGGAGAAGAAGATTTTTGGTTGGTAAAAACTGACGCTGATGGAAACATGCAATGGAACAGGACATATGGTGGACCTCGCCCTGAAAAGGTGTATTCGTTAATTGAAACATCTGATGGTGGATACGCGTTAGTGGGTTATGTGACAATTCCTGACCTCATAAAGCATAACATTTTAGTCACGAAAAGAAACGATGATTTTTGGGTAGTTAAAACTGACTCAAAGGGGAATATGGAGTGGAACCAAACATACGGCGGAAAAGAGTATGAACGTGCTTATTCTGTGGTTGAAGCAAATGATGGGGGATTCGTTATCGTAGGTGACTCGTGGTTAGTTAAAATTGATTCTCAGGGAAACACAGAATGGGAACAGAAAGATTTGGTTGGTGCTGCTCGATCTTTAGTTAAAACTTCTGATGGAGGGTATGCCCTGACTGGGGGTGGATTCTTGATTAAAACTGACTCTTTGGGGAATATACAATGGAACCAAACCCATGGAGGAACCTCTTTGGTTGAAACAGCCGATGGAGGATTTGCTTTTCTTTCTGGAGCTAGCTTGGTTAAAACTGATACACAAGGAAATGTAGTATGGACCGAGAAGTATGAACCCAGATATGAATGGTCATCTCTACGCCTATCTTCAGTGATTGAGACCTCTGATGGAGGATACATCATTGCAGGTAACCTTTTTGAGTTTTTCACTGGGAAATCAGTGATTTTGTTAGGTAAGACAGATGAATATGGCATTATTCCAGAGTTTCCGTTATGGACTGCTCTTCCATTAGTTATTGCCGTAGTGCTTGTAGCCGTAATCTACAGAAAAAAGTTAACCGATTAACATTTCTGTTGAAGACAAATACCTTACCTTTTGAAACATAAAGAGCATAAACAAATTTTAGAAAATATCACATATTTAATGTGTATTTTCATCATAGATGTTTTTCAAGGGTTTTTTTCGCTAAAACAGCTTAAATCTTCCTTATTTCAGAGATTAAACTGTAAATTACACATATTTTCTGACTTTGAAAAAAGAACAGTATCTATAACTCCAGAAAAATTAAGCAACCCACGAGTTCTAGCAATCTCAAACGAATTAATAGCTATGCTGAATAGATTGCCTAAAATTTCTGACAAGGCATTTAATGGATCACTCAGGCATTTCGCACGAAGCTTTAGAAGACAAAGAAAAAAAATCGCCTATAAACTTCAGAATCAGCGGATAAACAGCATAACATTTCATACCCTACGTCATTGGAAAGCAACAATGGAATACCACAAAAAACCGGACCTACTTCGAGTAAAGGAAATTCTAGGACATCGAAGCATACTCTATACGATGCTATACACGCAACTAGTCGATTTCAAACAAAATGACTTCATCGTCAAAGTTGCAATAAACACAGATGAAGCATGCGAATTAGTGAAAGTCGGATTTCAATATGTTACAGGAGATTATAACGATGGCGGAAAAATATTCAGTAAACCAAAATAAGATCTCGCCATATTTCCCTCAAAATGTCCGAGGGGGATTACTGGTGGGGTCGCGGGGATTTGAACCCCGGACCTCGCGCGCCCCGGGCGCGAATCTTAGTCCATGCTAGACCACGACCCCTCAGATGTGGATGACGACCCTAAAAACGACCGCTTTTGCTTTCTAAACAGTTTGCCGCCGTCTTTGTATTCGCCTGTTGTGTACTCGTAGCCGTTCTCTATTAGTTCAGCTGCTTCTTTAACGTTCCTTGCAATCTTAACGATAAACCTTTCGTCGCCATGACGAGTTCTACAATGTCGAGTATATGTTTTTGTGTTTTTGATAATGCTTATGGATATTATAACCCAAATTTCTTTTTTTTGCTCCACTTCGGTCAACAGACAAAGAAGGTTGATATTCTAGTCAATTTAGACAAGGTTTTTATAAATAAAAAAGAACTAATAATCATCAGGGATTTATAATGAGCGTGACTGAGTACGCAATTTGCCCAATATGCAAAAAAGAAGTCTTGTTACCTTTTTCGATTTGTGCGAATGAATGCAATGAAATCAAGGAAAAGACATATGGAAGTTGGTTGTGCACAAATTGCGGATTTTGTATTTCAACAGGGGATTCCAAAGCGTCTAATCCTAAACATGACATTACTGCTGTTTTTCTTAATGAATTTGCAATAAAAATCGAAGAATTAAGAAAAGTCTACTATAAAAAAGGAAATATTGTGAAATGAATAACTGGGATAAGTATTTCTGCATCAGATGAAAGAATAATAAAAATTCTGTTTGACACCAGTTAAAGCGAAAAGATTATCAATATGTGAGTCTTTGTTTTAAAACAAAATTGGAAATGATTTTAAAAACAATGAACGGCAATTGTAAATCAGTTTCTGGTGAATTCATCTTATGAAACAGAAACCGTGGGCTCATGACCCAGCCAAAAATTTAGCGAGGTTGAATGTTTCAAAAGAAAGTGGCCTTGAAGAAAATGAGGTTTTGAAAAGGCACAGTAAATATGGAAAAAACATTTTGGTTAGTGCTAAAAAACGAAGCCTATGGGAAATCCTTGTTGAACAATTCAAATCATTGTTAATTGTGTTACTTCTTGTTGCAACTCTGATATCAATAGTTTTTGGGGAAATTACTCAAGGGATTGCTATAGCAGTAGTTTTGGCTATAAATACTGCAATTGGCTTTTTTACGGAACTGAAAGCTGTACGTTCGGTAGAGGCACTTCGAAAAATTGGGCAAGTTAAAACCAAAGTCCGACGCAAAGGTCAAGTTAAAGAGGTACCTGCTGAAGAGCTCGTGCCTGGAGATATTGTTATTCTCGAAGCTGGAGACATAGTAACTGCCGATATTCGACTGCTTGAGGCATCAAAGCTACAGGCTGATGAATCAACACTCACTGGAGAATCATTACCAGTGGGAAAGAGTATTGAATCGATTGAGCCTGAAGTGCCTCTTGCTGACCGTTCAAATATGTTATTCAAAGGAACTTCAGTCATTAGGGGTAGCGGAGAGGGGGTAGTTGTAAGCATTGGCATGGAGACTGAGTTAGGCAAAATAGGCTCATTGGTTGAAGCGGTGGAGGAGCAGGAAACTCCGTTAGAACGTAAACTGGAATCTTTTGGACGAAAAATGTTTGCGGTCATAATGGTTGTTGCTGTAGCGGTTACAATAATAGGGATAATCTCTGGAAGAGATGTACTGGTTATGGTGGAGACAGGTATAGCTTTAGCTATCGCAACAGTTCCTGAAGGGTTACCTGTTGTTGCTACAATTGCTTTAGCTCGCGGAGTTTGGCGCATGGCACAACGAAACGCGTTAATAAATCGTCTTTCTTCTGTAGAAACATTAGGCACTACCACAGTGATTGACACCGATAAAACGGGAACGTTGACAGAAAATCAGATGACTGTGGCCAATATTGCTTTAGACTCCTTTGAGGTAGAAATAAGTGGCGAAGGACTTCAGACAGATGGGAAATTTATTATAAAAGGCTCAAGAATTGACCCAAGAGACCAAAAAGTTCTGAAGGAACTCATTATCAATGGCATGTTATGTAACAACGCATCTTTAAACACTGATGCAGAAGGAAAAATTGAAGCAAGCGGAGAGCCACTAGAAGTTGCTCTTCTTGTAGCTGGAGCAAAAGCGGGTCTCGAAAGAAAGAAGCTTCTAGAGAAGTTGCCTGAAGTAGAGGAAAAGGCTTTTGACCCAGATATTAAGATGATGGCAACAGTTCACAGAGAAGATAAAAAATATCGATTTGCGGTGAAGGGCGCGCCAGAAAGCCTTTTTGATGTTTCCACCCATGTTTTAACGGAAAATGGAAAAAAACCGTTTACTAATGAAATCAAAGAAAAATGGCAAAAACAAACGGACAAGATGGCTAAAGATGGTTTACGGTTGTTGGCTGTTGCCACCAAAACGATGGAATCTAAAGAAGCTGATGCATATCAGGATCTTTCTCTCTTGGGTGTAGTTGGTATGTTAGATCCACCACGTAAAGGTGTGAAAGAAGCTCTTAAACTATGTAAGAATGCTGGCATATCTGTTGTAATGGTAACTGGTGATCACCCTCAAACTGCCAAAAACATTGCTTTGAAAGTTGGGCTTATTGATGATGATCAGTCATATACTGTTTTAGGGCAAGAATTAGCAGACATCGAAAAGCTGTCGGAAGCCGAAAAGAAACGATTATTAGAAGCACCTATTTTTGCTAGAGTTAGCCCAGAACAAAAGTTGAATTTGGTTTCTCTTCAACAAAGAAGTGGCGCAGTTGTGGCCATGACAGGAGATGGAGTGAATGATGCTCCTGCGCTAAAGAAAGCAGACATCGGGATTGCTATGGGTCAGAGAGGAACACAAGTAGCAAGAGAAGCAGCAGACATGGTCCTTAAAGATGATAATTTTTCGTCTATAATTTCGGCGATTCACTCGGGGCGGGAAATATTCAATAATATTCGCAATTTTGTGTTTTATTTGCTTTCCTGTAATGTAAGCGAAGTCATGATTATCACGATAGCAACATTGCTTGGTTTGCAGTTGCCAATTTTGCCGCTTCAAATTCTTTATTTAAACATGATTACCGACGTTTTTCCAGCTCTCGCACTTGGGGTAGGAAAAGGAGACATAAATATAATGAATCGCCCTCCCCGAAATCCAGACGAGTCCCTATTGAGCAAATCACATTGGCGAGACATGCTTATTTATGGAGGCATCATGGCGACATCAGTTATTGTTGCTTTCGTTTTGTCATTAACTTGGTTTGGTTTTGATTATCAAACTTCAGTAACTATTTCATTTTTGACGCTTGCTTTTACTCAGTTAGTACATGTTTTTAATATGCGTGATGATGCTTCTGGGTTTTTGCATAACAATATTTCATCTAACCGCTATGTTTGGATAGCTTTAGCCCTTTGCACAGCATTGCTTTTAATTACCCCCTATTTTGCTCCGTTAGCTGCAGCCCTAAAAGTAAATAAACTTAATTCGGTAGGTTGGAGTTTGGTCGCTGTTTTCAGCACCTTAGTCTGGATTATTGGTCAAATTAGCATAGAGGTTAGAAAAAAATTCAAAAAAACTGGAAAACGCTAACCCTTTGCTCGCAGGGGGAACTTGTTTTATGTACACTTTTGATTGCTGTTTTCAGTTTTCGATTTACAGGCTGTCTATCAATCTGCAAAGCAAAGAATAAACAAACAACACCGCTAGGAAATATTAGTACTTTAAGAAACATGGTTATCTGTTTGCTACAACCGCCAATCAATGAATTAATTTCTTGTTTTGTGGGCATAGCCGGCAGTTTTTCTACTGTTTTATATTTTTGTTTTTCCCAAGGGTAAGGCGTCCATCTTTCCGTACATTAAATATTAGTTAACAACGATTTTTTTCATAGTTTTAGGTAAAAATTTTTTCGTAAGTTCATGCATCGCCAATGAATTTGTTCTCAACAGCAAAACAAATGATAAAATGTTTGATAACAAAAAAAGGAGAAAAGGAAATTTCCACTATGTTTCCTAATTGATTTTTTGCAGATTACAAACGATTGCGAATCATTCTATTTTGGGCGGATCTTGGCATCTGTGATGTAGTCCTAGAAATTTAGCAAGCGTGGCAGGATATTCTGTTGAAAGTTCCGTCAGTAAGGGAATGTTTAAATTATTCCATTGTTTTTGCCAAACTCGATTAAAATGATTCTTGTTGGAGCCCTTCTTGTTTTTGTGTTGGGTTTCATTGTTGGTGTGCCTTCAGCGATGGTTGGGCTTGGAGGCGGCGTAATTATAGTTCCAGCTTTAATTGTACTTTTTCAGTTGCCTGCCCAAAATGCTATTGCAATTAGTCTAGTGGCGATCTTAGGAACAACAGTTTCTGCCACGATTGGTTATGTTAGACATAAACAAATCGACTACAAGCTTGGACTGCTATACGATGTGATGGACGTTCCAGGCATAATCATTGGTGCATACATAACCACATTTTTGCCCGAAAACATTCTAGCAGGAATCTGTGGCATCTTCATACTTTTCATTACATTGGTCCTGATAAGAAACAAAAGAAAACCTGTTTGTGCTTGCCCAGAAATACCAAAAGAAAGCATTACAAAAGGATGGATAAGAAACGGAGTAGACCACAAAGGCAACGCAGTAAAATATGCCCTTAGTAATCCAGCTTTAGCATTAACCAGCAGTTTTGTCGGCGGAATAGTAACAGGTTTAGCAGGTCTAGGCGGCGGAATAACAGACGTTTCATCCATGATGGTACTTGGCATCCCAACCCACATCGCAGTTGCAACATCCCATTTCGCAATGGCTATCACCAACGGAGTAGGAGTACTAACTCATGGCCTGTTAAACAATATTCTAATCGAGTATGCAATCCCGATAACTCTAGGAACAGTAATCGGAGCCCAAGTAGGATGCTTGCTCGCTAAACGCGTAAAAGGAAAAACAATACGCAACCTTCTCGCATTAATCGCTATCATATCAGCATTAAGGCTAATCTATTTCTTCTTCACAGGCTAAAACTCAGTATTAGTTATTTGCTGAATTCAACAAAAATATATGAATTGAATTTGAAAATCATCTATTGCCGATGCGTTGCTTAGAGTATATCGGTACAAAGGTCTCTCCATTTGCCGTTAGATATAGTGTTAAGAGCTTCGGCGTATATTTTTACAATAAGAGATTCTCGGTTTTCATCCGTTTCTTTATGTTCAAATTTTTTTCCGATCTCAGGCAAAACGTTTGCAATGTCCTGGGCCATGCCATAAAGATCTTCGGGTTTAATTTCAACAGATTTCCCTTTCTTTTCGGCAATAAGCTGTAACGTAGCTAACATGCCTCTTAGACGTTCCACATGAGTATGAAGGAAATATTTTTGCAGTTTCAATGAAGTTTTTTTATAGTTTTCAATAAACAAGTTTGCTGTAGGCTCATAGTATTTTTCTAATATACCATATGTTCCTACTTCGCTATGCTCGATTTCCATTAGTCCTGATTCACGCAGCTTTTTCAGGTGATACATCGTCGAGGATGGAGTTAGTTCCAGCTTTTTTGCGAGTTGACTCTGGGTCTGCGGTTGATTTGCTGTTTCCCTGATAATTTCTCGCCGTAAAGGATCAGCTAATATTTTTATGGTTTTTAAATCTTCGATGACCTGAACTGCTTTTCGTTCCATGCTTAGTCCTTCTTTAAATTTTAAAGGAGGTCACATAAAAACTGTATGTATATTTCGAAACGATTCTATAAATAGAAACGATTAGAACAGTAGGACATATATGTCAGAAAAAAAACTGTAACATGGTTAGTTGACGATGCAAGACATCAACTTAATCAACACAATTGAACAATTGAAAGAATACATTAACTTATCATCAAAGGAAACAAAAAAACTCAAACGAATCACGGCTATACATCCCATGCAGGTAACACCGTATTACATATCCCTTATTGATTGGGATAATCCAGAAGATCCCATAAAAAAAATGGCTATTCCATCCGTAGACGAGTTGAATCTTCAAGGCTCCTACGACACTAGCGGAGAAGCAGAAAACACAAAACTGCAGGGGCTTCAACATAAATACTCGGAAACAGCCCTTATACTTGCCACAAAAAGATGCGCAACATATTGTAGATACTGTTTTAGAAAGCGCCTTGTTGGAAGAAGAGAAAACAATGAGATAATTTCAGATTTCAAAGACGCTGTCGAGTATGTTAAGAACCATAAAGAAATTAACAACGTGTTGATTTCAGGTGGCGACCCTCTTGTGCTTCCCAATAAAATTATTAAAAGTTTCTTAAAGATGCTTTCCAAGGTTTCCCATCTTGATTTTGTAAGGTTTGGCAGCAGGACTCTTGTTACGTTTCCTTCAAGATTTCAAGACGATGAACTACTGGAAATACTGGCAGAATATTCGTCTCCAGAAAGAAGATTATATGTTGTTACCCAGTTTAATCATCCAAGAGAAACAACGAAACAATCAACCGAAGCAGTAGACAAGCTTCTCAAAGCAGGAGTAGTAGTTAATAATCAAACAGTTTTACTAAGGGGAATCAACGACAACCCACAAACACTTGCAGAATTACAAAACAGGCTCGTCCGGACAGGCGTTAACCCATATTATGTATTCCAATGTAGACCAGTAAAGAGGGTTAAGCACCATTTTCAGGTTCCATTATGCAAAGGCGTAAAAATAGTTGAAGAAGCAAAAAAACAATGTAACGGCCACAGTAAACGGTTCAAATATATTATGTCCCACAGAACAGGCAAAATAGAGATACTGGGAATTTTCGGCAATGAAATGTACTTCAAGTATCATGAAGCAAAAGAGAGAAAAAAACTGGGCAAAATCTTCAACAGACCTGTCGACGAAAAAACAGGTTGGCTGAACGATTCCGAAACTTCTGTAAAGGGACAAATAAGTTAACAGAAAATGTAAAAGGCTATCAAATGTGGATTTGAATTTTGAAATTTCCCATGAAAAAAGTGTGTTTGCGGTTTAGGAGACGTTGCTATTTGCAAAACGCGTAACAGTTTTGTTGACAGCATTGGTGTAATCCATTATGTTGGATATGACATTAACTATCATGCTGAAGAGACTATGGTATGAAGAAGGGGTATACGTTGCAACAAACTTTTCTAATTAAAGCAAGCTGGATGACATCAAATCAACATCTAAAAATGCAACTTAGAATACATGACTGAGAATAACCGTTTTCCCAAAGATTTTTTTATTGAAACCAGGTTGTTAAAATAGAGTTGTTGGAGATAAAAAGTTTGGATCGTTTTCAAAGATTAGCCCATGAAATAATTGATTTGGTTGAATTATCGATACGAAAAGCACATCCGACAATAGATGCTCAAGCAGCAGATTTGAAAGGAAATACGTTGCTCTATGGGGAAAATTACTATGATTTGGAAAATGAGATAACAGAGCTGCTGCATCAAATTTAATTAAAAGATGTCATTGCACAACAACAAGAGTTTTTTCAATTTTTTCGGTTAAGTCTTTTCTAATTTTATTTGCTATGGCTTCTGCTAATTTTACAGGTACAGCGTTTCCTACCATTTTGTAGCCGTCAGCAACATTTTTGTAATAAAAAACAAAATCATCAGGAAAAGTTTGTATTCGAGCACATTCCCGTACAGAAAATCTTCTATAAAACGGATTATCAGTTTTGAAATCCCATTTGTCTTTTTCAAGCTTAACCATCTCTGTTGACGATGGATGCAAAGGAGCGTGCCTTCCTCCTGCTTGAATAGTGTATGATTGGTCAGTCCATTCCTTTCTACGGTTCCTTGACATGAAAATTGTAGAAAAGCTGCCAAGCATGTATTCATGGTTTGGAATTTCTAAAAACTCATTTGCATGATTTTTTGCTTTAGCAGAAACAGGATTTGGCAAATCACCTATAGCATCTTCTAAGGTTCTCCATGGTGGTGTTTTTTTTCCGTCTATTGTATTGCCTGCAATTTTTGTATGAGTAGGAGACGGAAAAATGAACCTTTTCCCAAATTCTTTTCGGTACCCAACAATTAGAACTCTTCGCCGTTCCTGGGGAACTCCATAATTTCTAGCATCAAGAACCTTGTAAGAAACATTATACCCTAACTTACTGAAGTTTGAGAGGATAATATTAAATTCATCAATATGAGTTCGTGAAACTATTCCTGGAACGTTTTCTGCCAAAAAAAAGCTAGGTTGCTTATCTTTTAGCACTCTGATGTATTCATGGAAAAGTTTACCTCTATCATCTTTTATTCCGCGCATCGCTCCTGCAAGGCTCCAGCTTTGGCAGGGAGGGCCTCCAATGATTCCGTCTGAATCAGGTATTTCATCAGAGCGTATGTCAAAAAGTGAACGCTTGTCAATAGTTATTGTGTGGTTTTTTTCGAATGTTTCCCAAACTTTTTTGTCATTATCATTAGCATAAACTAAATCGAATCCTGCGTTTGTAAAGCCTAGGTCCAAACCGCCGCAACCTGAAAATAATGACACTATTTCCATTTTCTACCACGACAACGTAATCAGTTTACCAGAAACCAGTTCTGCAGGATTATTTGGATTTTTTATTTCCACATCACTTACTTCTATTTGGTCATCAGCCAGCAATGATTTAACATCTTCTTCAGGAAAAGAATCAAACTTGCTTTTCAGCATCAAAGCAACCAAAGAAAAATCTCGATTTTTATTATAAGTGTAAAGATAAGAAAAAACGTTAACTGGATTTTGGATTTCCCACATGCCCCTTATTCTAAAGTTTGTAATTCCTAAAGGATCAATCCGATTTATTCTTCCCAACTCTTTGGTTCTAGTTGATTCTAAGCCTTCAGCACCAAAATAGTTTTCAATGTTGTTTTTAAGACCAGTTGCCTGTCTTTCATAGATTTCCTTTTCTGCAGCATAACAACTGCCTTGCACAAAATACAGGTACTTTATTTTCTCTTTTTGAACCCAGCCGATGACATAAAAAATTTCTTTGCAGTTCCATTGTCCGCCATCAACTTGTCGGCATTGATTTGTGATTCGAGGATCTTTGCAGCTTAGGCGATCTTTTGGCGGTGAATTGTTCAAAGCAAGGCTCGCTTTAAACGATTGGATCTTTTTGACTTCAAAAGCATCACCATTCTTGATTATCAAGTCAGGTGGATTGTTCTGGTTTCCCAAATAGGAAAAAATTCCTTTGTATCTGTCTCTGTCGGTTTGTTCCTTTGCAGATTGGAAGGAGCCACTAATGGCATCTTTTACATAATACTCAAGTTGCTGTCCCACGGCATTAATTCGAATTGCATAAGTTGTAAAATAGTTTCGCAAATCATTAGTTTTGAAATCGGAAATGTTCTTAATTGCGGTAAGCAGGTTAGGGCACATAAACTAAATATCATTTGTAGCAAGTATTAATGTTTTGAGTGAAGCATGGCAGATAAAATTTCTAAAGAAAAACGTTCAAAAATAATGTCGGCTATCCGTGCAAAAAACACCAAACCTGAGTTAGCTTTAAGGCGTGCCTTATGGGCACAGGGAATAAGGTATAGAATTCATTACAACAAAGAAAAAATTGACATAGCATTTCCATCAAAAAAAGTAGCAGTTTTTGTCGATGGATGTTTTTGGCATGGATGCCCTGAACACGGCCACACTCCAAAGAGCAACCAAAAATACTGGATTCCCAAACTAGAAAAGAACAAACAAAGAGCAATTAAAAAAGATGAACGATTAAAAAATGCAGGGTGGAAAGTCATGCATTTCTGGGAACATGAAATAGATGATTTAAATCCAATAATTCAGAAAATTAAAAAAACTCTAAATAAAAAATTGGACTAAAAATGTGCAAATAAAAAAGCAGACTGAAAATAATCAGTTAAAGAATTTTTTTTACACTTGAATCAATACTAGACCATGACGCTGTTTTGGGCTGTGGATATTTTGTTTAGAGTAATGAAGTCACTAAAACTCTACTCTGGACTTGAGAGTAGTGAACAAAAAATGATGAAAAAATAAGTTATAATAAAATTGGAAAATCTAAGAAACTAAAGAAAACAAAAGAGAAACACAAGAGAGGAAAGTCTCTCTGTTCAAGAAACGGTACAAGACCGTTTATCCGAACAGGGAACCTAAGCCTTCCATTGCAGCTTCTTCTTTCTTGCTTTCGTCTTCTTCAGGTTCTTCTTCTTTCTTTTCTTCTGCGGGTGCTGCTGCAGTTGGGGCTGCTGGTGCGGCTGCCATCATTGCGGGAGCTGCTTTGATTGCTTCTTCAATGTCAACTTCAGCAACTGATGCAACTAAAGCTTTAACTCGAGCAGAATCGGCGCTGACGCCGGCTGCTGTGAGAACTTCAGATACGCTTTGTTCGGTTATTTCTTTTCCAGCTTTGTGCAAGAGCATTGCAGCATATACGTATTCCATTATTCATTCTCCTCCATGTTTTCCATCATACTTACTTTTCAAGTTTTCTGAATTTTAACTTGATGAAGCTCCTTTCTTTTCGGCTTCATCTAATTTTTCGCTCAGGCTTTGCATTTGCATGTTAGCCTTTCGAATTAGTTCTTCGATAGTATCTGAGTTAATGATGCCTGCACTCATAGCCAAACTGAAGGCTTTCTGGTGAGCCACCTTAACTAGCATGCTAGTGTTTTCTGCAGTTGGATAAGCTGCTTCCATCGACAAGTTGAAAGCAAACTGGTGAGCTTGCTCGATACTTTGACGGAACTCGTCAATATCAATTGACAAATCATCTGCAAAAAGGATTACTCCGTCGTCGAAAACTAATTTTAAGCTTAAGCCTACTTCAACTGGTTTTATTCCCAGTTTTGCTAGTAAACTTGCAAGTTGAGCGCTTATAGGTTCGCCTTTTTTGACGACCATAGTGTCTTTTGAAACGAAAACGCTGCCTGATTCAATTCGGGTACGCAAACCCACAGCAGTAAACTGGCTGATGATTGGACCAGGAGGCAATCCAGTGTTTCCAGCAGGAACAGTAACATCAAAAGCAGCCAAGTCGCCAGCACGGGCAGCGGCTTTTACGCGGCTTTTTTCTAGAAGCATAACGAGCTTGAAAGGATTCAAATTAGTAAACAAATACAAGTTAGGTCCAGTCAAGTGCTCAGCAAGTTTTTCAATTCCAGCTTTATCGGTGATTTCGGAAACAGCCCTAGAAATGATAGAGTTTTTGACTACCAGCATGTTGGCGTTTTCTTGAAGTTTTTTGCGTAATCTTTGAAGTTGGGATGCTCGTACTTTTTCCAGACTTGCAATTGCAACTGTATTATATTCTGATAACTGTTGTTTGAGGGCTTGGACTTTTTTAGCTTTTATTACAGTAGATGCTCGGACTGCCATGATTTTTCCCTACATTGCCACCTTAACTGAGTTACCCATGGAGGTCTTCAAGTAAACTGTCTTGAAGTTTTTGATTCCTCGTTTGAGTTTTGTTTCAAGTCTTCTTACGATAGTTTGAACGTTTTCAGCAATTTCTGCGTCTGTCATTTCTTCGTTACCTATACGGCACTGAATAACGGGTTGATTACGTGTCCGGATGGATACGATTTTTTTGTGTTTCTCAATTTGTTCTTTTATGTCAGCGTTTGGAGCAACGGGAGTAGGCATTTTTCCACGAGGTCCAAGGGATGCACCCAAGCTTTTACCTACAAGGGCCATCATTGGGGCTTCGGCAATAAAAATGTCATATTCTTTTGCAATGTCTTTTTGTTTTTTCTTGTCGCCCACTAATGCTTCAAGGGCTGCTTTTTCAAGAACAAAGCTAGCTCCAGCTTTTTTTGCGTTAAAAGCCATCTCGCCGGTCGCAATAACACAAACTTTCAAGTCCTTTCCGGCAGCATGAGGAAGTTCGATACGTTCCTGGATTTTGCCTTCGGGTTTCTTCATGTCAATGTTTTGTAAGTTTATGGCGAGGTCTATAGACTGAGAAAACTTACGTTCATTATTATTACTTTTTACCTCTTTAATCGCTTCGATGAGGTTTTTTTGATTCAATGGCATTCTATGAGCCTCGCGCCAATGACGTAACAAGAGCCAGTTATAAAAATCTTATTACTCGAAAGATTACTCCGCCAATAAGGCGTCGTGTTTTCCTGAGTCGATTTCTTTTTGAACTTCGCGGGGATCTTTGCCTTCCACAGTTACGCCCATGCTTACGCCAGTGCCTAAGACTTCTTTGACAGCAGCCTTAAGGGTGCTACCCAAGACATCTTCTTTTTTCATCTTAGCGATTTTAACTGCTTGTTCTAGAGTTATGTTTCCAATTTTTTCTGTGTTAGGAACACCAGAACCTTTGGATACTCCAATCTCGCTAACAAGTAACGCAGCAGTTGGTGGAGTGCCTACGCTAACTTCAAATTCTTTGGTTTCGGTGTCAACACTGATTTTTACTGGAACTTTCATGCCAGAGAAATCTTTTGTTACTTCATTGATTTTGTTTACAATAGCTAGAACGTTAACTCCTAAAGGACCCAGAGCAGGCCCAAGGGGAGGTCCAGCGGTAGCTTTTCCGCCGCTTACTAAGGATTCAACTATTTTCAGTTCGCCCATGGTTTATTCTTCCTTTTTTGATTTTTCAACAAGTTTCACATAGTCTGCGTGAACTGTGATTGGTAAAGTGAATGTGGCCTCCAACAATTCAAGGGTAACATCTTCTTTTGCTTTGTCGACCCTTGTGATTTTTGCCCGCATTCCCTTGAAGGGACCTCCGATAACTTCAACGAGGTCTTCTTCGTCAAGTTCTTCGATTACAGGTTTTACTACGATGTACCTTTCGACTTCTGGAAAAGTAACAACACCTGGAACACGAGATCTAACGTGCCTAACTCCTGTGATTCCTTTTTCCACAGAATGAGGTCCGTCAGCTTCGATGAAAACATAGCCTTTCAGCATTTCAGGAACTAGGATTGACTTGATTTGTAAGTCATTCATTTTGACTTTTGCTTCGATAAGGTTTGCCACGTTTTTTTCTTGACCTGCAGTAGTGCGTACGGCGAATACTGCAGTTTTTTGTCTAGGTTCTTCAGACATAATTTTTCAACTCTATCGTATTACTGTGCCCAGAAGCTGGATAATGTATCCGATTCCACCGATTACAAGAATGCCTAAAAAGCATATCTTTATCGAGAGCCACAGCTCGGTTCTGCCAGGTTTTTTGGCAAGTTTTAGCAATCTTGATGCTGATTCGAAGAATGATTTAAGTCCCAATGTTCCTCGCCCCTTTCAAATTAGGTTCTAATATGTAAACTTATCTCCAACACTAAAATGTTGCTCACATAATTTTTGGATCCTTGGAGACTTTAGTTTTTTGTCTAAAAATGTATGCAAACAAAAACACAGGTTAAGCAAACATTTTCGGTATGGATATTAAGCAGTTTTTACCCAAGTCCTAGCATGGTCATAGATTCAAAAAAACTCAAAAAGCTGTACTTGGAGTTTTTCACCCAAAACAATCACAGTTTGATTCCTAATTCGCCTCTTATTCCAGAGTACGACCCAACTGTTTTGTTCACTCCCGCGGGTATGCATCCCCTTATTCCACATTTTTTGGGTCAGCCTCATCCTCTGGGGAAACGATTGACTAACGTGCAACGGTGTTTTAGAACCGGAGACATCGAATGTGTTGGGGACAGTTCTCACATGACCTTTTTTGAAATGCTCGGCAATTGGTCTTTAGGTGATTACTTCAAAAAAGAAGCCATCAGCTTAAGCTACGAGTTTTTGACAAACAAGCAGTGGTTGAATCTTGACAAAAAACTTGTGTCAGTAACAGTTTTTGAGGGAGACCAAAACGCCCCCAAAGACACAGAAAGTTACGAAGCATGGAGCAGCCAAGGGGTTGCAGATGACCACATCCATTTTTTGGGCAAAGAAGACAACTGGTGGGGTCCAGTAGGCAACACAGGTCCTTGCGGTCCATGCACGGAAATGTTTTACGACACAGGAAAAGAGCCCTGCGGTCCATCCTGTAGACCAGGTTGTTCTTGTGGCAAATATTTCGAGCTTTGGAACGATGTATTCATGGAGTATAACAGGACTCCTGAAGGCTGTTACGAGTTACTCAAGCAAAAAAACGTTGACACCGGCATGGGCGTAGAACATACAGCAGCCATGCTAGAAGGAAAACAGAACGTTTTCCAGATTGGAGTAGTTAGGCCAATAGCACAAAAAGTTGAAGACCTTGCTTCCATTAGCTCTCCAACTGCTGCAGAAGAACGTTCCATCAGAATCATTACGGATCATGTTCGGGCGTCTACCTTCTTTTTGGGAGACGAAAGAGGTGTAAAGCCAACTAACACTGACAGGGGCTATGTTTTGCGTCGATTAATTCGTCGTGCCATACGGTTTGGGCGAGTGCTTGGCATTGAGCAGGATTTCTTGACTGACCTTGCGGGCATTGTTATTGAAATTAACAAGGATGATTATCCCCTTCTTGAAGAAAAGCAAGCCAGCATATTCGAGGAGTTAAGCAAAGAAGAAACAAAATTCAAACGGACGTTAGAGAAAGGATTACGAAAGTTCAATCAGATTTCTGAAAGATGTTCAAAAATTGATGGCAAAAACGCGTTTTTGCTTTTCCAAAGTTTTGGTTTTCCTATCGAGTTAACTAAAGAGTTGGCAGAAGAAAAGGGCGTAGAAATCGACGAAAAAGAGTTCCAGCAAGAGTACGAGTGTCACCAGAAAGTTTCAGCTGCTAGTGCAAAGAAGTTATTCAAGGGTGGTTTGAGTGACGCATCAGAACAAACCAAGAAGCTTCATACTGCGACTCATTTATTGAATGAAGCTTTGCGTGTTGTTTTGAAAAACAAAGATATTGTTCAGCGGGGCTCAAACATTACTCCTGAGCGGTTGCGGTTTGATTTCAATTACGACCGTGCATTAACTCCTGAAGAGGTTGCTGCTGTTGAAGCGTTGGTTAATGAGCAAATCCAGAAAGCTTTGCCAGTTGTAAGAAAAGAAATGTCAGTTGAAGAAGCAAAAAAGAAAGGTGCTCAAGCAATCTTTGACGACAAATACGGTAACACGGTGTCAGTTTACTCAGCAGGAGATTTCTGCACTGAAATCTGCGGCGGACCCCATGTATGCAACACCAAAGAGTTAGGCAAATTCAAAATAGTAAAACAAAAAGGCATCGCAGCAGGCGTTAGAAGAATTCGCGCGGTACTAAAAAAGTGCTAAAAAACAAAGTCATGTTGGCATAAAAAAGGGATTTAACTCAAACTCGTTAGGATTTGGTTAATTTCCCTTCTTTTGTTCATGTTTCTTCTTTTTGTTTTGGTTCTTTTTTGCTAATGAAGGCAACCCTGTTTCCCCCCTCAGCGGATTTACTAATTACAATACAAAATTGTCCAATATATTAACTTAACAACAATAAAGGGAGCAGCAGAGACTAACTTTTTAATTTATCCAATTACAATTTATTCAATGAATTTACTTCCAAGGATTAATGCCCATGCATTGATTTTTTCTGGATTAAAATTGTTAAAGATTGTTCGCCCCAGCATTTTTTGTCGACCCCCAAAGGCTTCTGTACTAATTGGTTTCAAGCCATGATAGTTTCCCAAAACGTCTGTAACGTATTTTGTGCAGGCGTCACGGTATTTTTCAGGGTCTCCGGCGTCACCGCTGCAAACAAAAAACGCCATTTTTTTGGTGTTGAAGTCTTGTTTAAGAAAGTCTAAAACTTCATCATAGATTTTTCCACTGCGCACTCCCGAACCTACAACAATATTATTGTATTCATCAAGGTTTAACAGCTTTTTCTTGTTTTTACGTAAATCAACAACTTCCACATCGAAACTGTATTTGCTTTTCAACAAAACAGAAATTATCTGAGAAGCTTCCTTAGTTGCCCCACCTTTACTTGCATAAGCTACCAATATTTTATTCATAAGGGTTATAGCCCCACTCTTTACTGAATTTACGAAGAATTATATCAATTATCCCAAGTTCTAGTTTAAGAATTATAAATTGATGAAAATACCAGATATTTTCAAAAAAGAGGAACGTGAGTTTTGTTAATAGAAGTCTATTCCTTTAGTAGGAATAAGCTCACTGTTGTTAGTATTGTGGAAATTAGTGTTAGCATCCCTAGAACGGGGTGGACATTTGGATATTTTGTTGCGTCGCAACCTGCAGTTAGTAGGGCAAGAATTATGGGAATTATTGAAAAAATACGGGCAGTTTTCAAATTCATGTAATCACCTCGTTAAGTGGTTAATTCAAGTTACTAGTATCATAGATAAATATATATCTTTTTGATATATAATAAAGTTATATATTTGAATGGTTAAAATATAAACGTGAAACCATTATGGGAAACACAACCCAATTTCTAATACTCGGAATGCTAAACAAAGAACCCATGACAGGATACGACATCAAAAAAACAGTGAAAAAAACCAACATGGACTCATTTTGGGACATCAGCTATGGCCAAATTTATCCCACCTTGCACACTTTGGAAAAAGAGGGGGCAATAACAAAAAAAGTAGAAATGAACCAAAACCGACCTAACCGGAAAATATACTCCATTACCAGCCAGGGCAAAAATAAACTTCAGGATTGGTTACAAAAACCAGCTGAACCCGAAAAAATCAAAATTGAAACATTACTTAAAGTCGGATTTGGCGAACAAACAACAAAAAACGAAGTTATTAAACACCTAAAAGAATTCAAAAAACGCTGCAATTCAAGGCTTGAAAACGCTATTGCCTTTGAAAACGAGATAAAAAACAGACCCAATCAAACCGAAAGAAGCTTTTACACATTACTAACAGTATTACTGGGCAAAAATTTTGAAAAAGCAGGAATAGACTGGGCAGACACAGCAATAAAACTACTAAACGAACATATTGAACAAAAATGAAAACAAAAGGATTAACTGAAAAACATGAAAAAATCCAAGAAACAGGTCACCTTCAAACAGCGGTACCTTGGAATCGTGTTTTTTGCTATTGTTCAGGCAATTGTTGGAACTATACACCTGTTTTTTGGATTAGCCTTGATTTCAGGCAATTTCTCATTTAGCACGTATCCGACCATGTTTAGTTACAGCATTTACACTTTGGTTTATGGATCGTTAACAATAATTTTCACATACTGGATTTGGGAAGAAAAACAGTTAGGCTGGATAGGAACCGTAACAATCTCATTATTTGTGATCACAGTTGATTCCCTAGCAGTGTTCAATGTAACAAACTTTCTTGGAATTCCTGCACCAAAAGTCGCCGCAATAGGAGAAATACCATACAGCATGCTAGCGTTAGTGTACCTTCTCCAAAATCATGTGCGGGCAAAATACAACATCTAACTTTTTTTGGCGAGTTTTCTTGTTACAGAATATACTATTAGAACAATTAAAGCTGAAATTACAATTATCACAAAAATGAAAAGCCTCAATGAAGGAGAGCTGGGCTCATCAAGTGTTTGTGCTTTGATTAACCAAAAATCATAGTCTCCAGTTTCCCATGAACCCAAAGCCCCAGATAAAATGTAATCACCATCCATGGTTTGAAACAATGAAGGATAACCCAAAAGTGCATTACCAATAAAGGTCTGATTCCACTGCATTTTTCCATGTTCATCAGTTTTAATTAACAAAAAATCAGACAAACGATCATCATCAGGTCTTACAACGTAACTTGCCACAGCAAAGCCACCGTCGGAAGTCTGAATAACAGTAGGAAAACGAACCATATTATGTAATCCATAGCTTTTAGTCCACTCAACATTTCCAGCAGAATCAAGTTTAGTCATACAGAAATCAAAGCTTTGATCATCCAAAGAACGAGAGTAACCTGCAAAAACAAGACTTCCATCGAACACCTGAACAAAAGAATGGACATTCTGCATGTTCAAATCAGTTTGATTCCATTCCACATTTCCAACAGAATCAGTTTTCATAACTAAAAAGCCAGCAAAACCATTAAATTTCGTAGAAAGGGTCCGAATAAAAACAAATCCACCATCATGGGTCTGGATTAAACCAGATGCACGATCGGGCTCAGAATAATTGTAAAGTTTGCTCCATTCTTTGTTTCCAAGAGAGTCAGTTTTAATCAACAAAAAATCGTCAGAGTCACCGATAGACGAAAAAGAATTTCCCAACAAGGCATACCCGCCATCTGAAGTCTGGGTCACAGAAGCCCCGTTAAAATGACCCACTTCTGCATCGTAGGTTTGGTTCCATTCCATGTTTCCATGCTCATCAGTTTTAGCCAACCAAACATACGACCAAAACCCATCAGGCAACTGCCCAACTGGGATATACCCTTCAAAAGTGAAGGCATCCGTGCCCACAAAAATAAATCCCCCATCATTAGTTTGAACACAAGAAGACCCCCAATCAATCGTTTTGTTCCATTGCATATCACCTTCTGCATCAGCTTTCACTAACCAACATACACCTGAACCAAAAGAGTAAGAGTGCCCAAACAAAACAACTCCACCATCACCAGTTTGAAAATTAGAGACGCAAATATCCATTCCGTCACCGCCATAAGTTCGACTCCACATCATGGAAGCTTCAGCAAAAATAGTGAAAAGAGAACTAACTAAAACACCCACAATTACCAACAAAAAAAGCATTGTTAGTTGTTTCATCGAAGTCACAAATTACTTTTTGGCGAATTCAATGAAAAAGGGTTTTTGTCAAGAAACATTGACCAAAAATCAACTCTGGCTTGTCAAGAAAGTTTGACCAAAATTATCATCCTTTTTCACATTTTAAAGATGAATCTGGATGCTTACTGCATTTAAAATTTTTTCTGTACCGTAAGTAGTTTGGTTTAGTTGTTGAATTTAGTGTTGTTATCCTAGGCTTTTTCTTAGTTTAGCAGCTTCGTTTACGTAATATTTTGCTTGTTGGTCGTGCTGTTCCAAGTAAGAGATTAAGAAATTGTTCAAGGCGTTTTCGTATTTTCGTTGGGTGAGGGTTCGGGGACCAAACTTGACCCCAAGATTTTCCTGAGCCACGTTAATATCCAACAACAAACGGGTAAGACCTGAACTCAAACGGTTCTCATTCATGCCAGCACATTTGGAAACTTCCTTATACATTCCCATCAACATGTTGATGTTTTGCCACGATAAAAGCTGAGCAACAGCACAAAGGTCTGAGCGCAAATTAACATAATTTCGGTTAAGGACTTCTTGTTCTTCTTCAGTTAATTCAGTTAAGGCTGACAACCCAACAAACTCGGCAGGAATACCCAAAGAATAAAACACTGCAGCAAAAGTAATCGCCCGAGGTAACTCAACACCCTCCACCACGTTTCTGCTGTAACCAAACAACCCAATATGCAGTTTTCGTGCCCGACGCTTAGGAATAAATGGCACCACCTTAGAAATCAGGGGAGCTAAATCTTCCACTACCAACTGGTACTTGGATTGGAACTTTTTAATCACTCCAAGCAAGATTTTCTCTTCTTCTGAGTCAATAAGGGCTGGCTCACCAAAGGGAAGCTTCTCATTCAAAGTAGAAACAACCCGTTTAACGGCATCAAGACCAAAATCGTACTTCAAGCCCGATTGAACAGTTGCCGTGGTAACTCCTTTGTATTCCTCCAAGAACAAATCCAAATTGTCAGGAGATAAATGACCCCTAAACGGCAAGGAACCCACACCCACAATAGGATATAAAGGAACATCCTTGCGTTTCTCCAGAGTCTTCAGTTTCGACAACGCAATCTTTGAAAGAAGAGTGGCACAAACTAAGCCGTAGTTAAGGGCAGGATCAGACCGCGCCAAAAAAACTCGCATATATTTTGGCTTAACAGCATCAATGTAAGGTTCAACTATTTTGTCCGCTTTCAATAAACTGTCCATGTCTTCAATCAAAGGAATAATTTGAATACTATTTGGCCGAACAGAACCAATCCAATCCTTAACCGTAACAGAATCCTGTAACTCAATGTCTTGTACTCCAACAATGGCTTTTCTGTAATAATTAAACAAAGACAGCAACTCGCTGCTGTCAGTGGTCAATGGGAGAATAACTTCAAAAATAGGCGCAACCTCGCATTTGTAGAATGCTGAACCAACATCACAGCCTGCAGTTATGTTTTGAAGAGTTTCAACAACGATTTTGCGTTCAGTAGCTTCAACCCGAGGATTAGGAATACGATACGTCAAAAAAAGGTCGCGACCAAGCACATTATCCTTGAAATAGTCAGGATTAAAGCTCAAAAGTTTACGAACAACACGAATGTCAGTGTCTTTTCCTTCGGAATCCCACATAACCTCGTGGCAACCCAACTCCTTGTAAGCAAAATATGCCTCATGAATCTCAGAGTCTCCTTCAATCAGTTCCTCAGTTTGCCACAACGGAGCAGAAGCATTATCCGGATGCTGCGTCGACATAGAACGCGGAATTAATCTATCACCAGAAGACTTCTCCAAATCTTAACGCCAACCTACTTGGATAAAGCAAGCTAGCCATTAATATATTTCCATTTTAAATATTCAGCCAATCACGCCATAAACGATGCTGCCTTTGAAAAACAAGGATAATAAACCACCAGAACCATAACTAACCAGAAGAGAAAAACATGAAAAAAGCTTTCACTATTCCGTTAGTGTGCATGCTATTAATAGTAACAACGGGTTTTCTTGTTTCTTCAGTCCACGAAACATCGAGCACACCAACAAATGCAGATTGTCTAGTTGGCGTAGCCTTCTGTGGAAACACAACCCAAGAAGCAAAGCTACTCATCGACAGGGTGAAAGATTACACAAACTTGTTTGTTTTACAGTCCGGACCAGTGAGTGAAAACGAAACAGCAACAACCGAAATCTGTGATTATGCAGTAGAGGCTGGACTGGATTTAATCGTGTTTTTTGGTGACCTTGATCCCCAAGTACTTCAGATAAAAGAAGAATTTTTGGAAAAAAATGTGACTTGGAGAACTTCTTGGCTTGCCAAAGCCAAGGAAAAGTATGGTGACAAAATCCTTGGAATTTATTATTATGACGAACCCGGAGGAAAGTGGCTTGATTTCCAAAGCTGGAACATTCTTATTGAAAGGGCATTTAATGTTACAGACTACCATGAAGCGATAGTTGAAGCAACATATGATGAAGTAGCCGAAGCATACATACGAGCTGATGAGGGTGACAGAGGATATCATCAAATTAGAGAGAATTCTTTGATGCTTTTTTCGTCAGATTACGTGCTTTATTGGTTTGATTACCTTATGGGCTATGATGTGATGCTTGCACAGATAGGATGGAACCATACTCTTGCCCAAGACATTGCATTAATACGGGGAGCTGCAACAATGCAAAACAAAAGCTGGGGCACGATAATCACATGGAAATACAATAATCCCCCTTACCTTGACTCTGCAGAAAACATCTACGACCAGATGCTAACCTCATATAAGACAGGAGCAGAATACATTGTCTTGTTTAATTATCCAACGTATCCAGAAACAAACCAGTTCGGAATAATGACCGACAATCATTTTGAAACCTTAGAAAACTTTTGGAACAATGTCGTAACTAACTCGGAAGTTATTCATGGCTCAGAAAAAGCGGAAGCAGTTTTGGTGTTGCCCCAAAATTATGGTTGGGGAATGCGAAGCCCAACAGACAAAATCTGGGCGTTCTTGGAACCAATAGAAGAATCAGACCAAATTTGGACAAATCTTTGCATACTTTTGGAAAAATACGACATAAACTTAGACATCATCTATGACGATCCAAATTATGCGCCAGAAGACATTTACACTCTGATTTACTACTGGAACCAGAGAATCAACCCATAATTGCAAAATAAATAGAATTGCTTTTCTGGTTAACTTTATATGGAGATGTAAACTTCAAGAGAACATCCAAACTTTGTATCTGTAAATGGGGGATTACAAAAAAATGGATGCAACCGAAGACAGTTCAATTATGCGTGTTGTAAAAACACTTGCTAAAACAAAAGTCAGCAATCTTGCTATCAACAAGCTTGAACAACTTGCTAACAAAGTTGGAGTAGAAGAAAAAGAACTGTTTCAGCTTTATCTCGAAGCAAAAAATAATTCACACATAGACAATTTTGCATCAACATCTTACGATGAACGAATTATCCTTTTGCCAAGATGCATACGAGACCTAAATTGCCCAGCCAAAATTGGAAACAATGGATATGAATGTAAACAATGTGGAAAATGTGATGCTACCGAAATAACAAAAACGACAAAAAAACTTGGATACAAGGGCACTTTTATGCTTCCTGGAGGAAGTTTGGCAAAATCAATCATATCGAAAATGAAACCTAAAGCTGTGATAGGCGTAGCATGCGCAAAAGAACTCATTATGGGAATCTGCATGTGCGAAAAAAGTGGAGTATTCGCTCAAGGTGTAGAGTTGTTAAAAGATGGTTGTATAAACACAATCGTAGACATGAAAACCTTAATGAATACAGTTAAAACCAGCAAAATCTAAGATTTACTCATCAAAAGGTTGATTGCCAATTTTTTGGATTATTTTTTTTGGCGAAAAAGGAACCAAAACAGCTGACTTAATGTAACGCCCAATCTTTGGAATCAATCCTACGGCGTCTGTTCCCAATTTGCACAAAACAACTTGCTCCAAGACCCCCAAGGATTCAATTTTAATTATGTCTCGGGCATGTCTGGACCATTGTATTACTTGTTCAACCTTTGAAAAATGGGAACCGAGAATAACCAATCTATCAAAACGGGAACCAACCCAATCATGAAACAAAGAAACCTGCTTATCAGACAAAACCGCTTTAACAGTTGAACGGTTCGGATTCACATTTTCTGTAAGTTTGACTTCAACGGGAACATTATTATACAAACAGAAAAGTTTAACCAATTCCTGAAATGGAATCTGTTTCCCGTCAGCTAATTGAGCCCACAAATCAGTTTCAGAAATTATTGCATCACAAGGTTTAGGCGAAACAATCCCCAAATCCACGTGCAGTTCATCACTTTTTTTGTTTGAAGAAAAAATTCTGCCTTTAACAACAGAAAACTTATGCAGTTCATCGAAAAAACAGGGCGCTAACCCAATTTCTTGCTCAAACAAATTCAGAGCTATTGGTGTATCATTTCCTGAAATGTCGACTTGTATCCAACCGCGGTCTGTTTTACCCCTAAACTGTAACTGAACTTCAAGACCTTCAACTAAACTAGAATAGAGATCTTGAAAAATTGTTGCAGAATTTGAACCATAAAATTTGTCAAGAAGAGTTATTGTGGGCATCCAGTTCACTTACCAAAGGAGAGATTTCTTCGTGAAGCTTTATAACATGATTTATTGCAGGGTGATTTGCCCCAAGTTTTTCCGAAAACTGGTTTATTGCATGTTCTATGGGCACAATTTCAGAACCAGAAATCAGTTTGTCAGCATAGGCTACAAGTTTTTCTTCCAAAGTCACTGGAAAATAATCTTTTACAGGCAAACCAAGATTTTTTGCTTCTTGTGCCCCTATTCCGCCGCCGATGTGATGTTCAATAATGGAAATTACAGATTCAGGAAAATTCAAAGATTTCGCAATTTCAACCCCAATGACAGCATGGGTTACGTCATGGGTTTTTGAGCGCCCAATATCATGAAGAAGCCCACCAACTTCAACTAAGTTAGTGTCAACAAGTATTCCTTTGCTTTCACAAATTTTGGCAAACTTCACTGCAAGAGCAGAAACCGCCTTACAGTGAGAAACAACCCTTTCAGAACATCCAACATCAAAAAGAAGTTTCAACGCCATCTGCGGTGAAAGCAGGTTATCATTCACCTAATTCCTTCCTTAGGTTCTTGATATGGTCTTCTAAACAACTCTTGAGTTCCGTATTATCAAAATGCATCAAAAGTTTGTTACATGTGGGACAGCGAAAAACGAGTTCCATTGCTTCTTCAAAGGGGATGCGTTTACATCCTTCTGTGGAACACGAATAAAAATCGTGGGCATTTTCATATTCAAGTCTTGTCTCAAGTTTTTCTAAAACACGACGCTTCTGGTTCAAAATAAATCCAGCAAGTTGGTCAAGTTGAAGTCTCCAGTGAAAAATAAACCATCCTGTGGTTTTGTCACGCGACCGTCTTAGACCCACTAAAGAGTGGTCGTAAAGCTTGTAGAGAATTTTGCGGACAGTATTAAGCCGTATTTCTGTTTGGGCTGCTATTTCATCATCTGTAGTTTCATTTACACCTTTTAATGCATTGATAATCTGAACAGCGTCTTCGCCACCGAAAGCTTCAGCAACCCTTTGCAAAGTTTTATCGTCTACGAAAGTTAACATTAAGCCTTAGACTCCAACCTTATACTAAGCAATAACAAGGCTTAAATCTGTTACCAAATCGTTACTTGACCTAAACTTCAACAACACGTTTTCCTCTGGCTTGAGGAACAATTTTCTTTTTCTTGTTCTGAATAAAATCTTCAGACAGACTTTTTCCTTCAAAAAAACGGTCAAGAAACACCGCCAAACTTGAAGCCTCAGAATGGGGCTGATTTCCCACAGCAACGTTAAAATCAGAAACAGCTTCTGAAAAAAAGTTTCCAGGCACTTTTTGGCTGCCCACAATAACCAGCACGTCTTTTTTTGTTTCTCGGATTCGTTGCATTACATCGCTTGTTTGAATGTTTTCTCCGTATGCAGTAAGATGGACAGCAACCCCATTGTTAGCCCGCCAATCTTTAACAACTTTCTTCCATGGTTGGTCCATCTTAAAATAAAAATCGCCACCCCATGCTTCCACAACTTTTTCAACTGTTTCTTTCACTTTTTGGTCCGAAACATCTGCCATAATAAAACCAGATGCACCCAAAGCCCGAGCGGTTAAAGCCACATGAGAAGTTAACCTTTGGTCACGATGTCGATGACCCCAACGTAAAATAGCAACATTTTGAGGAGCTTTCACGTCATTAACTTTTGGATTCAGTGCTATAAACGCCTCCAAGGTTCTCTATGCGCCCTTTAATTCGGTCAGCAAGCCATGGAATTGCACGAAAAACACCTTTCACTGTTTGACCATCGTAGTTTATGTTTTGCACATGAGCCCGCTTGTAAAGTTCTGAAACCAAGGACATGGACTCGTTACTGATTTTCACAGAAAAGGAAGCTTCAACAAACACTTCAAGGAATTTTGTTAATTCTTCTTTTAATTTTTCTATGTTAATCTTTTTATCTGCAGAAATTGGAACAATGTTTGTTGCCTTGTCTTTTATCCGTTCAATTTTTGCGTTCAATTCGTTTTCGTCAATTAAATCAATCTTGTTAAGGGCAGTTACAATAGGCACTTCAGTTGCCCCAATTTGGTTTATCGTGTCCAAGCTACAAGACAGTTTTTTTTCAATGGTTTCTGGAGATTCACTCATGTCCAAAACAAGAATTATTATGTCCGAAAAGACCATTTCTTCAAGAGTTGAATGAAAAGCCTTAACTAACTTCAAAGGCAACCGATCGATAAATCCAACAGTGTCAGTTAACAAAACTTTTCTTTTAGAAAACTCCACCGCCCGCGTGGTAGTAGATAAAGTAGTAAACAAAGCATTGTCGACTTCAACAGTTTCTTCTGTTAGCAAATTAAACAACGAACTTTTACCGGCATTAGTATAACCTGCCAACGAAATAACGGAAAAACCTAGGTCATTTCTTCGAATGCGATGCAGTTGCCGTTCTTCTTGTTTTTTCTTCAGTTTTTCATTAATAAAACCGATTTGATACTTGACCCGTTCATAGTAAACGTCCACTTCATATTTTCCTAACCCCATGAAACCCGGTTGTTCGTCCATTTTCCCAAGTTTTATGCGCTCTTTTGCCCTAGAAAGCTCGTAACGAAGACTAGCTAACTGAACCTGAAGTTCAGCCTCGTAAGTTGAAGCCCGAATTAAAAATATTTCAAGTATCAACTGAAAACGGTCAATTACCTCTAAACCTGTAAGGGCAGCCAAATTGTAAGACTGAAAAGGAGACAGGTTATTATCAAAAATGATTTTTTTTGCACCTGTTTTTTCTACAAGTTCAACTAGTTCTTTGGTTTTGCCGCGTCCAATCTGGTATTTGGGGTCACGTTTTCTAACTTGTTCCATTAAACCTACCGTGACGTATCCTGCTGCTTTAGCTAGCCCTTTAAGTTCATCTAAGCTTGAAGGTTCATTGGCAAGCCGTCGCTGAACAAGGATGACGTTTATTACTTTTTTGCCCCCTCTTTTTTCAACTCAAAATTAATTAGGTCACCTAAAGTAGCTCCAGAAGGCTTAGAAGTTGAATCAAATTTATTATCAGACTCAACAACAGGCACACGAAGAGTAATCTTCAAAGTGTGCTCAAGTTTTTCTGCAAGCCCAAGGTCAGGAATCATTTTCCCACTTTCAATTTTACGGATAACTGAAACTTTTTCTTGGGTTTTTCTACCTAAATCTTCATGACTTAATCCAAAATCTTCTCTGGCTTGCCTAATCAAATGGGCATAATCATCTGCAATTTCTAACATTTCAGGAATGCTTGCTTTAGGTTTCCTTTTCGAAAAAACCTGAACGGGTTGACGGCTCATGCTTTTGTTTAAACGTGGTTTAGGTTGAGGCTTAGGTTCCCAGAAACCTTCACTAAGTTTGCCACATTGACTACAAACAGTCATTTGAACGCCTTCAATTATTCCCCGAATAGGGGTGCCAAAAATTTTTCGACCACAAACTTCGCACTGCAAGAGAATCATTCACCAATTACTTCATCGTAGACCGATTCTTTATAGTTGTCGATTCTCTGCCATGCCTGATTAACTCTGCCCTTTAACAGGTAAATGCAGTAAACCTTTGATTTTTTGACATAAATCCGCAAATTATTTAGGGAGACAAGAACTATCATTATTCTGTGGAGTATTGATTTTATGCCTATGGCTTTTGTTTTAATAAACACGGAAATAGGATGCGAAAGTGAAGTCTTGAACGAATTACGAAAGATCGATGCAGTAAAAGAATCTTACATGGTTTATGGAGTCTATGATGTTGTAGCCAAAGTCGGCGCAGACACCATGGAAAAACTCAAAGAAATCGTCACATGGAATGTCCGGAGACTGGATAAAGTTCGGTCAACCCTAACAATGATTGTTATCGAGGGCCAAAAGTAACCTCCACCTCCCCTCTTTTCTTACTGTTTTTTGAACCAAGAAAACTTCTTTGTAACTGAATGTTCTTATCCCCAAAAACAATTAAATACACTGAGCGGACGCTAAACAATGGTTAAGCTGCACATTGGATTCGACGACACAGACTCACCAAATGGAGGCTGCACCACATACATTGCTGCTATTCTTGTTGAAAAATTAAGCAACATAGGTGTCACTTTTCTAGATTATCCAAGATTAATCAGGCTTAACCCAAATGTTCCATGGAAAACCCGTGGCAACGGAGCATTATGTATTTCTGTTGAATGTGATGAAAATCTTGTTCCCAAAATAAAAAAAACAGTTTTAGAAACAGTTGAAACCAACTCCAAACTAGGCTATAAAGAGACCAATCCGGGAATTGTTTTTGTTTTTGGAGAAGTTCCCCAACAAGTCAAAGATTTTGCAACAAAAGCAAAACAAAGTATGCTAAAAGTACAAGACGCCATAGCCCTTGCTAATCAGGTAAACGCTGAAATTATTAAATTCAAAAAGGGGCGAGGAACTATTGGGGGTCTAGCTGCCATCGGGGAAGATTTGAAGGAAGACCACACTTTTGAGATCATAACTTATAGATCTCCCGAAAATCTCACTGTACCTCGACAAATCCAAGCCTCATCAGTAAAAAGGATGAATGAAAATTGTCCCCGTACTTTTAACAATATGGACCCTCAAACAGGCAGAGTTCTCATAACGCCAAGAGGTCCAGATCCTATTCTTTGTGGAATCCGTGGAGAAACTGCACAAGCAGTAAAAGATGCTTACAAGATGCTTATAATAAATGAACCAGTAGAGCGATGGATAATTTTCCGTACAAACCAAGGAACTGATGCCCACCTGCGTAGGGTCAGCACTATTAACCAGATACAGCCCCACAATCCTGTAGTCGTGAAAGGTGTGGTGTCAAAAGCGCCTGAAATAATTCAAGGAGGTCATGTAATTTTTGGCCTTAAAGATGAAACAGGTGAAGTTGATTGTGCAGCTTACAAACCGACAGTTACTTTATGTAATGTTGCACGAAAAATGATACAAGGGGATATCATAAAAGTTTATGGTGGAATTCGTGAACTGTCAACAAATCAGCTAACGATTAATCTTGAGAAAATACATGTTTTGGAACTTGTTCCCAAACAGATGTTTGTTAATCCAGTTTGTCTTGAATGTGGGAAACGTATGAAGTCTATGGGTGTGAATCAAGGCTTCCGATGTGACAAATGTGGTTTTCGTTCTTCTGACCTAACAAAAATTAAGGTCAATGAAGAACGGGATATCACGACTGGTTTGTACATTACCTCACCACGATCTCAGAGGCATCTAACAAAACCTCATTGTCGATATGGAAAAGAGAAATCGGGTAAACCTGACACGATGATAAAAAAATGGTACCAGTTCTAGTTTATCATGTAACATTTTTTTCCATATTCATTTATTTCAGGTATTGATATACAGAATTTTGCGCCTTTACCCCAAACCCCAGTTTCTTCAATTGCCCAGCCGTAAGATTCACAAGTTTTTTTGATTAAATAAAGTCCGTAACCTGTGCCTTTACCGTAGCCTTCGTTGAAAATTTTATTTTTTTCCGGTTTGGGTATGCCGCCACCATCATCCTCATAAACCAGCATCAATTTATTTTCAAGTTCTTCAAAGAAAAATTTGATTTGAGTAACATTTTTGCCATGGATAAGTGAGTTATCCATTAGATTGTAGAACATTTGCCGCAGTAAAGAGTCTGCTAAAACTACTAGTCCGTCACAGTTGTTCACAAATTTTTTGTCATCTGAACCTGAAAGCAGCATGATGGCTTCATTAACACTTTTGCATACATCAATGTATGTTATGTCTTCTGTGCCTACCTTTTCACAGATTCTAGCGAACTCAAAAATTTCTCCAATTTGGACAGAAATTGCTTCAATGGCATCTAAACAGGTTGAGGGATCTAAGTTTTCAGTTAATCTTTTTTTGGCAATGAAAACGTTGTTGAGTATCACTGAAAGTTTATTTCGGGCATCATGACGAGTTAATTTACCGACCACCCCTAGTTTTTCATTTAATCGTGATAAATTCATCAATGTTTTTCGCAGATTTTCTTCGGTTTTTTTGCTTTCAGTGATATCTAAGAAAACACCGACTGTCGAATAGATTTTTCCGTCCCGATATATGGGTTTGGCAGTTCCCCGTACAATTATTTCTTTTCTATTTTTGGTAAGAAAAACTGCTTCAACATCTTCAACAAGCTCTCCACTTATCACTTTTTTAAAGTGCATCATGCAGTGCTCATGGTAATCTTTTCGTATTATATCCATCAATGTCAGATTTTTTAGATCTCCATCAGTGTATCCTAAACTTTTTTTCCAGTGTTCATTTACATAAACAAATTTGCCATTTGCATCAACTGATTGAACTATAACATGTGCAGTGTCAAGCAAGGCTCTAAGTTTTGTTTCATTTTCACGTAAAGAGTTGACCATTTCTTTACGTCTTGAAATGTCAACAGCGAGTTCTAAAGCCAATATAGTTTTTCCATTTTCTTTAATTGGTGTAGAATATACTTCAAGCCAACGAGACTGCCCATCAGGGTCAAGCACCTTTTGCTGATGTACAACTAGTGCTCTGCCTGTTTCAAAAACTTCCTTGGCTCCACACTCAGGACACATATCGTTACGATTATGAAAAATTTCGTAACAACGTTTACTTGTTAATTCAAGATTTTTGTTGTTAACATAAGCATTAGCCCATTCTACACGAAAATCTGGGGTGATTGTTGCAATTTTAACCCCCATTTTTTCAGTGAGATAGTCCACCATTTTGCGGTGTCTTTTCAGTTTTTTAATTATTTTTTTATGTTCAGTGATATCAGTTATTGTTCCAAGAATTGCAAACTGACCGTTGTATTTGATTAATTTTGTAGTGGTTATAGTGTCGATTGTCTTCCCATTTTTTGTCAGTAAGGAATATTCATGGGGCGGAATTTCTTCTCCTTTCATATGTTTAAGAAAATTTGTTTCCACTCTTTGTCTGGATTCTGCAGAGATCATATCAAGGAAGTTGAAACCATCCGAATAAAGTTCATCTTTTGTGTACCCCATTAATTCTGCACATGTTTGATTTGCATAAACCACGTTCCCATTTTGATTGATAAATATCATGTTTGGTGACTGCTCGGCTAATGTTCTGAATTTTTCTTCAGATTCTTTGGTTTTTTGTTCCATTTGTTTTTGTTCAGTGATATCTCTAAATATTACTTGAAGTCCTACAAGCTCCCCTTTTTGTTTAAGTAACCCAATACGGGCATCAGAAGAACGTTGGGTTCCATCTTTGCAAGTATAATTAAAGTCAAAATTATCAGGAAATTTTCCGTTCAAAAAAGAATCAATCAGTTCTGTATAATTTGGCGGAGGCTCTTTTTGCAACGCAGCCAATTGGGTGAAATGTTTCCCTAGAAAATCTTCTTTGGAAAAACCAGTTCGATCCAAAACAGCTTGGTTTACTGAAGTGATTATTCCATAAGCATTTACAGAAACAATGCCGTCAGGAGAAAGTTCAACAATTGTTCTATATTTCTCTTCAGATTGTCTTAGCGCTTCTTCCACTTTTCTTTCAGCAACACTGTGACGGATCCCATGAATAAGTTCACCATAAACTGTTTCGGGGGATCCAAATTTGTTAAAGTATCTATCTGCACCAAGATTAAGGGCCTTGATTGCTACTTCTTCTCTGTCTTTTCCAGTAAACAAAATAAATGGAATATCATTTCGGTTCTCTCGCAATTGCTTCAAAAAATCCAATCCGCTTTTCAGGGGCATCTGATAATCTGAAACAATAGCATCAAACGTTTTTTCACTCATTTTCTGCAAGGCTTCGTCAACAGAAAAAGCAAGTTCTACAGTAAATCCTCCTTTTAATTCCAAAAGTTGTTTTGTGGTTTTGAGAAATTTTTCTTCATCATCTACACATAAAACTGAAACCAGTTTGTTTGCAAGAAACTCGTTAATATCATAAGATAATTGTTGATTGTTTTTGTTTTCCATTTTTTGCAAAGTCCCCAATAATCTGTGTAATTGCAGTAAATTTGAGATACTCATGTGGTGTTTGAATTTTAAACACAATTACTCAACTTTAGAACATGCATTAAAAACATTCGGTGGTAAATCAGAATCAACTTTCTTTTGTGTCTTGAAAAAAGATTTTCAAATGAAAGATTGATATCCACCACAGGGGAGCTGTTGGTTCAATAGAGTTGATAAGGAAATATTGCAGTAAACTTAAATGCGTCTGCAGAAAAGTAACGGACTGGAACAAGGAGATATCATGAAATTTTCGTTCATCAATCCCGGACCAAATCCTGAGATGCCCATCGAAGATGTTAAAAAAATGGTAGGGGCAGCTCCACCTTTGGGCATGTTGTATATTGCAACTTACCTATGGGAAAACGGAATTGATATCTCAATAATAGACGAAGCCCCAAAAGGCAACTCACTAAAAGATACTGTAGACTGGGTAAAAAAAGAAAACCCCGACATTCTTGGTTTTTCTACTTGCAGCGCTAATGGGAGAAAAGCAGCACTTATTGCAGAAACTGTAAAAAAAGAAAACCCCAACATCTCAGTTGTTTTCGGTAACTTTTTTGCAACATTTAATGCAGAACGGATTTTGAAAAAATATCCTGCTGTGGACTTTATCGTTCGAGGTGAAGGAGAACATACCAGTCTTGAGTTGGCTCAATGTTTAAAAAAAAATGGTGACCTCAAGAAAGTTTTGGGAATTAACTTCAGAAATAACGGCGAAATAGTTTCAACACCTGACCGACCCCTAATCAAAGACATTAACTCATTACCGTTTCCAGACCGAACCCTGTTGGATATTGATTATCATAACACTACAGCGGGGGTAGTTGTTGCTCCTAAAAAATTCAGTAACTTTGTTACTTCTAGGGGCTGTGTTTACAAGTGCCGTTTTTGTGGGTGCAGGCGATTGGCGCGAACTCTTTGGCGGTCTAGGTCTGTGGACAACATAATGGAAGAGATGCACCTTTTGAGCAGCCAAGGTTACAAGCAGTTCATGTTTGTAGATGACAATTTTACTTTGAATCCAAAACGCGTCATCAAAATGTGCCGAAGATTAAAAGAAGAAAAAGTTGATGTTGAATTTTTTGCAGAAGGCAGGGTTGATCACTGTCCTCAAGAAATGTTGCAGGAAATGTATCGAGCCAACTGTAAGATGATTTATTTTGGCATCGAAAACGGCACCCAGAAAGTTTTAGATTATTATGATAAAGAAATCACGCCCCAACAGGCTATGGATGCAGTTAAGCGGGCAAGAACAGTTGGAATCGACGTTATTGTTGCTTCGTTTATTGTTGGGGCACCTCATGAAACAAGGCAAGAAATTTGGAACACTCTAAAGTTTGCCCAAAAACTGCAAGTAGACATCCCACAATTCAACATTTTAGCCACTTTCCCCGGAACGGACATCTGGGAAGAACTCAAAACCCAAGGTTTAGTGGATGAAGAAAAACACTGGGAAACAGGAGTAATGGTTTCTGATGTTTGTTCTGACGCGGTTCCCGCTAAAGAAGTTGAGCAAATGATTCATGACGCGTATCAGGATTTCTTTATTCGACCTGGTTATATTGTGAAGCAGTTGACCAAATTTGTTACAAGCTCGTACAGGCGAAATGTCTTGATTAATAACCTCAAACGTGCCGACGCAGTTGCAGACGGCATTAAAATGGTGACTTAAGGAACAATTCTTGTTTGAGGGGGATACTCAAAATCTTCGAAGAGAGCTAATTATTGATTTGCTGTTTCTTAGAGTATACGTTTCGCAGCTCTAACAACAGGCACCTAAGTGATAAAAACAGGATGAAATGGATATAGGTTAGTTAAAAGTAGTTAGCCGAGCAGGATTTTATGTTAAAGAAAGTAGCAGTTGAAACGTTTGTGTGAGCTAATCACGAGCGAGCTTCAAGACTGTCTATGTGAGTGGTTTGTTCTTTTTTGTTTTGAAATGAATCATCATTGCTATTCCTAGGAAAGTAAAGGATAAGCACCAAAAGTATGGGTTATGAAGAGGACCAATAACTTCGTACCAAACGCTAGGATTTGCTTCATATCCGCCAGTGAAATAATAAAGAATCACATTGAACAGAAAATAACTTCCTAAAGCAGTTACCAGTACGGTGATGTGTTTAAATTCTAATTGAGTAGGCTTCTTTTGAATAGCTGGCAAAGTGAGTTTTAATCCAAATATAGCTAGTAGTAAAAGACCAAAAACTGTGACAACAAAACTAATGAAATTAAAGGGCAAAAGTAAAAACTCTAATCCAAATTGCTGATATGCCTTAGTAGTATAAGGAACCAAAACTCCAGCCCAAGACATGGAATAATTAAACCAAAAGACTACAAAAAGGTAAACTACGCCAGTAATGCATGCCCATTTAGTGATCTCTTGATTGCCTGCTTTGTAGTTAATTTTTTTTCTTAGATTTAGCAAACTAGGAGTTACAATTAGAATCATTGATAGTAAGGGTACCCCAGCAACTAGGAGATAAACTAAAGCTGGAGTGCCATCAAAATAGTAAAGGGGCTCGTCTGAAAAAAAGTAGACAAAAGAACCGACAACAGAAAGACCTAAAGAAACGAAATGAACTGCCTCAAGAAGTAAAGCTTTAGTTACTGCTTTCTTAATCAAAGGAAACGCCAATTCCTCTTTTCTCCAAAACAAATAACCCGAATATGCTGCAAAACAACCAGCAAAAACCCGAAGAAAACCAGCTACAGTGCCAAAAACTCCTTCACTGCCATAATATAAAATGATCCACCACCAAGGATTCTTGCTCACTAAATTGTAGACGTACTGGTCAGAAATTAATCCAACAGTAAAAGTTAATCCAAAAATCAAAAAATATATAGCATATCCAAAATAGCAAAGAGTAACAATAAAAATCCAGAACCGATATGAACCTAATTGATTTTTTAGCCAGTTTCCCATATTCGATTCCCTCAAACAAATCCAGATTCAACTAGTTTTTTTCTTAAAATTTATTCACAAAGTTTTCGTATTTAGTTCTACTCAAGGAACAGTTTGTTCCAGAACTGGAACAACAAAAAGTTAGTTTATGTCCAGTCAATTAATGGTTTGTGCTTTTTCCATTTAATTCCTTCAGCCAAGAACATTCCAGCAGATACTACTGTGACAACAGTTAGCAACCAAAATGAGCCTTCAACTGAGGTTGCAGCCAAAAGGTGAGGTATTAAAATACCAATTTCAATAATTAGTGCAACTAAGAAAACAAGTCCAAAAATAATAAAGCGAGGAATAAGGTGTTTTCTTATCCAAACATATCCATTGATTGCAATTTTTTCTTTAACAACATAATTACTGTAATTGTCCTTGTGCACCAAATCCATGTCTATGAGTTTTTGCAGATTCCTGTAGGCAACACTTGGGCTAGTTAGTTTTGCGCCTCGCATTACTTCTCGGGGGCCAACAGGTTTTCCAGTTTTAACTAAAAAAAGGTAAGTTCGCATTCCTGTTTTGGTTAGGTCTTCTTTATGTTGCATGAGTTGGTGACCTGCTTTCCAAGAAATATTCTATACTATTATCATTCTTTTAAGTAAATATGATAAAAAGCATTCTTCATTACATGGCAGAAATAAGTGGTGGGCCGGACCGGATTTGAACCGGCGACCTCAGCCGCGTAAGGGCTGCATCCTAACCGAGCTAGACAACCGGCCCATGTTTTACAGTAAGATTTAGTTCTGTCTAATAAAAACTTGGTTTCTTTAGAACAGATACTTTTTTTAGGTTTCTTGATGAACACAATAAACTATGCGGGGTTCTCCTAGCCTGGTAGGGAGCAGGCCTGCTAAGTCTGTGGTCCGTAGGGCCACGCGGGTTCAAATCCCGCACCCCGCGCCATTTTGCATCTGTTAATATTTTGAGAGTTTTTTCTTGAGTTGGAACTTGTAGTTGTTTTGGTTTTCCACATTCTTTTGTTATTCAATTTTTGTGTTGTTTTTGAGTGATATAATGTTTTTATAATGTTGCAGTAAATTATATCCTGTTTACTAGGGGTTAAATCAATGAAGTGTCCAGTTTATCGTAGTTGTGTTTTACTAGTTGAAGATGTTGAGAAATCAAAGCATTTTTACAATGTCGTTCTTGGTCAAAAGATTGTAATGGATTTTGGAGAAAACGTTGGTTTTGAAGGTGGTTTAGCTATTTGGGAGAAAGACTATGCCTTAAATTTGATTTTTCGAGATGAAGCAAAGAAAATCTGTGTTGGGTCTAATAATTCTGAAATCTATTTTGAAACTGAAGACCTAGATAACTTGTATGAGCGGTTAATGAAACAAAAAGTAACGGCTATTCATCCAGTAACTGAACATCCATGGGGCCAAAGAGCCTTTAGAGTCAGAGACCCAGACGGTCACATAGTAGAGTTTGGGGAATCAATGGAAACTGTGGTTAGACGATTAAACATGAAAGGTTTGAGTCTAGAAGAAATTGCTAAAAAATCTTTGATGCCTGTAGAGTTCATTAAAATGGCTATAAACAAACAATGAGTCTACAATACAACATGTGGCTTTTGAAAGGGTAATGTTTGTTATTAGTTCATGGTGAACTAGACTTGAAAGATAACTTTGATGCAAAACTAGTTAGTCAATGTGGAATCAACTGTGGAGCTTGTGTTGCCTTTTTTGGGTATACAATGGATGGAAAAGAGCGATTACACCCTTGTCTGGGTTGTCGAACACGAAAATCCTTGTGTGCTTTTATTAAAAAAGGATGCAAACGGATAGCAGAAAAAAAGCCAGTTGATTACTGTTTTGATTGCTCAGATTTTGCATGTGAGAACCTAGCAAAGATTGACTACGTTTATCGTACAAAGTACGAAATGAGTTTGATTGAAAACCTTAAGTTCATCAAGGAAAAGGGCATGGATGCATTTTTAGAAAATGAGAAACAAAAATGGACGTGTCCCAAATGTGGTGGAGTAATATGTATCCACACAAAACGATGCTACAGATGCAACCTGTGAAAACTATTTTTTCATTGCCTGTTTTCTTAGTTGAGGAGGCATTTTTTCGATAGCATATCTTAGTGCGGTTCGGGGCATTTTATCCTTGTTTTTCAGCACATATTCAAACACTTGTTTTTGGTGTTTTTTGCTTGCTTCTTTTAGCAGCCAGCCATATCCTTTCTGCACCAAATCATCCTTATCTTGCAGTAAACTTTCAGCGATTTCAAAAATATCTTCTAAAAATTTTCCTTTTCGGGCAGGCAAAATAAGAGTAACGGCTGCGCCTCTTCGCATCCATCGGTTGTTTGATTTGGTCCAGTTTTTGAGGTTTTCAATGTAATTTGGATATTTTTCGATAAATGAACCCATTGTGTGGTTGCATAGTGTGTCGCATTCTGCCCAGTTACTAACATAGCAGTTAAGCCATTTTTCAAAAACAAAAAAATCCTCAATTTCAAAGCGTTTTTTCATGCAATCTGAACAAAAATATGCAATAAAAGCTTCTTCGATGTAACCAGATTTTAGTAGTTCTTCACACATTCCAAAAATTTTAGTTTTTTGTGAGTCTTTGATTTCCTTAAAAAAGTTTTTTGCAATAACTCTAACTTCTGGAACCCTTACGCCATAAACTTTTACGTCTTCTTTGAAAAAACGTCCAGAACCCTGCTTATATTTTTCATCAACTTTAGATTGCAACTCTTTTCTTACTTGATTCACAGGATCCATAGCCAAATCAAAGCGCCCCTACAGCTTTGACGTTTTCTACTTTAATCCAAGGTGCAACAAGCTGCCCAAGTTGTCGAACATTGTTTCCAAGACCAGAGATGTTTTTTATCACATCAAAGAAAACCCCAGTTATCATAACATCACGCAGGGCATGAGTTACTGTGCCGTTTTCAATTTTCCATGCCGGAGTTGCCACTACAGAAAATTCGCCACTTTCGGGGTTGCTGCTGTGAGCACCTTGAACACCATAAACTATCAAACCGTCCTGAATTTGTTCAATCAGTTGGGCGGAGCTTTGATTTCCAGAAAGGAAAACAAAATTGTTTGCCTCAAGAACGGGGGTAGAAGCATAAGATTCTCCTCCAGACCTTGCGGCATTTCCTGTACTTTTTAGTCCAGCTTTATTTGCAGAATAGTTGTCATACAAGAAATTTTTCAGAACACCATTTTCTATTACTGCCGTTTTCTGGCTGGGAACTCCCTCACCGTCAAACTTTCGCGTTAACAACCCACCTTCCAATAGACCATCATCATAAACAGTAACAAGGTCTGAAGCAACCTGTTTACCAAGCATGTCTTTAAACGCAGATCGTTCCCGTAAAACAAAATCCCCCTTAATTGCATTAATAACAGTATAATACAACAACGATCGAAACGCCGCCTGAGTAAAAATAACAGGAAACACACCAGAAGCCATTTTTTGTGCTTTTAAAGAAAAAACAGCCTGCCTAGCAGCTTCAGTTCCAACCTTTACGGGGTCAATGCCAAAGTTTCTGCGAGTATCCATCTCGAAACAAGCGGGAGTAACATCTGTCCCATCACGGGCAATGGTTTCCATGGAACATCCAACGGCAGTGCCCATGTCAGAAACTTCAATCCCATGAGAATTAACCACAACAGAACTAAAAACAGACGTTGCCACCCCACCATCAACAGCTAAAACCCGTTTATCATAACAGGTGACTGCATTTAACAGCGTAGATGCCATCTCTACTAACTGGTCAGATGTCATATCCTCCACTTTTTTGTCGTAAGTGCCTTTTGTTTCATAATATTTTCGGGGACTAGGAAGACTGACCCAACTGGGGTCAGGTTTGCTGGCTTTTGCTGCGTTGTAGGCTCGAATTGCGGTTTCTTCCACTGTTTTAGTTGTCAGAATGTTTGTGTAAGAAAAACCAACTGCCTTTTGGTAAATTGCCCGAACCCCTAGGCCTTGGTCGACACTTTTTTCGCTTCTAACTATTTGACCCCGTTCAATGTTTATGGACGTACCTGAAGAAAAACCAAGAAAGGCTTCGGCTTCTTGGGCTCCGCTTTTCAGGGCAAAATTTACTGCTTTTTTGCCTAACTCAATTAATTGCAACGTATTATGCTCCGCCACCAATTGTAATTTCTCCTACGCGTATGTGAGGACCGCCATCACAAATGAAAACCGTTTGACCTTTACCGCACCTGCCGGGCCATAACTCAAAGTCTTTACCTACGGCATCAACCCTACGAAGAGTCTCAAGGGCGTTACCGCTAATCGAGGCGCTTCTAACAGGGGCACTAATTTCGCCTTTGATAATCTCGTATGCTTCTTGGATTCCTACCTGAAAGGTTCCATCCAAGTTCGCCTGACCACCCCGGAAACTTTTCAGGTAATAACCAAAATCAACATCTTCAATTAGTTCCTCAAAACTGCTGTGTCCAGTAGCAAGGTACGTGTTACGCATCCTGATGATGGGCTCAACCCTGAAGTCTTCTGCCCGGGCGTTACCTGTTGGTTCCATGTTCAGTTTATGGGCAGTTTCACGGCTCTGCATAAGACCAATTAATGTTCCCTTTTGTATCAACGCAGTTTTTTGTGCCCGAACTCCTTCATCATCATACTTGAAAGAGCCAAAAGCGCCATCAACAGTCCCGTCATCATAAACTGTTACAACATCGGATGCAATCTTTTTTCCAACCTTGTCAAACAATACTGACCCCGACAAAGTCAAGTCTGCTTCTGCGAGATGTCCCATGGCTTCGTGGATGAAAACGCCTACAACGTTTGGACCAATAACTGCTGGAAAAGTTCCACCTTTAGGAGTTTTAGCTTTCAGTTGGTCTACGGTGCGCTTTGCAACCATGGCTCCTAGTTTTTCAGGGGTTTGTGAATCAAAAACTTCGTAGCCTGCAGTTGAACCAATTTCTTCTCGTGCAGAGGCAAAAACGCTGGCTTCACGGGCAGATGCAAGAACACGTGACCAAACATACAGTTTGTCTTGTTGGATGCAGGTTCCGTCACTATTAACTAAATAGCTGGTTCCAGTTACGTCCAAGTAATTAATTGTGCAACTTTTTATTCGATTATCGTAACCAAAAATTGCCTTGTCCATTTTTAGGGTGTTCTCAATTTTTTGTTCCATGGAAACGTCTTTGGGGTTCTTTTTTGGTTTAGCAACTACAGTATCTTCAACTGCTTTTATGTCAGCAAGCTTTACAGGAGATTTAACATGCAAACTTGCTGCTCTTGCGAGCTTAACTGCTTCTTTTACAGATTCATGTAACAAGTTAGCTTCAAGGTTCCCAAGGGACACAAACCCCCATGCGCCCCCCACCAACACTCGGATTCCAGCTCCTGATTCGGTTCCGTCTTTTGCAGTTTCAACTATGCCGTCTTTTGTAGTCAAGCTAGTTTTGAACAAGTTTTGTGCCCTAACTTCAACATATTCTGCTCCGAGGCTTTGACCGTATTCAACAGTTTTCGCTAAAACATCCTTCAAAACATTCAACGCCCTTTTTGTAATCCGATAAAGAACCTGTTCAGTCTTAAAACTGTTAGCAACTTACATGAAATCGAACATGCTCTTTTGTTTGGGCTGCTCCGGCGGGACAACAGCAGTATTTTCTGTTTGTTTTTCGTCAAAAAGAACAAGCTCCCCATAGACCCCGTCATACCCGGGAGTAACGTGGGCTTTTTCTTCCCGTACTCGAACAATTGCATCAGCAATCCGTGGCTCAACAACTGCATTCATTTCTTCTTGGGGTGCATCAATTAGAACAGAGTATTCATCACCAAACTTTTCAATTAACGAGTCGTAAATTGCCCAAACTTTCTTTGTGGCAGGTGAGCTTACCCCCAATACAGCTTTTATTATTTCATGCAAAGGTAACAACCGCTTGTAACCTATGGGATTTTCTGGAACGTAATCTGCTGGACGGTCTGCTAGCTCTTCAATTCTTTGGTCTACGCCTCGGGTGAGTTTTCTGCCACACTCTGGACAGATATTACCGTACTTTATTGCTTCTGCAGGGGAAAAGGAAACCTTACATTTTCTGTGACCAGACCAATGATATTTTCCGTAAGCGGGGTCAGTTTCTATGGTAAACTTGAAGCGTTTGTTGTCTTTTTTGCGAAGGGTCTCAACTATTTCCATATAAGTTAATTTGGGTAATTCGAAAACGTTAGCTTCACGTCCAATTCTCCAAGGCCAATGGCTATGGCAGTCACTGTTAGAAATCAACGTGAAACGGTCTAGAGTACTTAGTCTCCAATTCATCGGCGGATCAGAAGAAAGCCCAGTTTCCAAGGCATGAATATGTTTAGTCATGTCTTCGTAGCAGTCTTCTACGGTGTCAAAGCCACTAAATGCTCCAAACAAACTAAACCAAGGAGTCCAAACGTGAGCCGGAATAACCTCATTTTGGTCACTGACTTGCATGATTTCTTCCACCAGCTGGGCAGAGGTCATCTCAAGAAAAGGTCTGCCATCAACAGTCAGGTCGCCATACTGTTTTAGTCGATCATTGATTTGGGAGGCAGTTTCAAGGTTAGGCGTGAAAATCACATGGTGTATTCGTTTGTTTTTTTCATTTACGTAATAGGTTGTGCAAACTTCTGCAGTTAACATGTAACGAACAGGGGACTCAGGTTTAGTAGCTGAACAATACAAATTGGTGCCTGAAACTTCAGATAACTCTTCAGACAACTCATTAAACCAAGTTGGGTGGGTAAAATCTCCCGTGCCAACAAGGGTTAAGCCTTTAATTTTTGAATAATGCGTAATCTCATCTATGGTCATGTTCTGGCTTGTGGCACGACTAAATCTGCTATGAATATGAAGGTCGGCAATTACTCGGATTTAAATCACGTTCCTTTTTGTTATCAATATTACACTAAATTGAGAATTCAACTATGATTCCTTAACAGGATATTTATTTTTGGTTACACTTTAAGATTTGGTGCACAAAAATTCCAATAAAATGGAAGTTTTTTTAAGATAACTCTTTGTCTTTAATTTGTGAATATCATGATTAGACTCCAAGACGACGTGATATTTAGGGACTCACAATCCAGAATTCGTGAATATTGTGAAATAGAAGTTTACAGGGGCTACGATGATAAGCATAGCATTGACAACAAAATATCTAAAGAAGATATTGAATCGGCTAACAACCTTGCTGCCATGATTGACCGATATGATACGCATGAAAGTAAACGACTGCTAGGCCAATCTTGGAATATTTCAAAAATCCTTTCCTCAATCCCAAATACAGACATTTTTGCCATTCCAGATAACGAATGGGTATCCTTAAGACCTAAGATAAAGAAACTGTTGGACCAACTATTAGCAATTAGAGGAATTGGCTTAGCTAAAGCTACTAAAATATTGCATCTAAAAAGGCCCAAGTTGTTTCCAGTTCTTGACAGTTTTGTTATAAAATTCCTTTTTGATTCTACCGATTCCAACGTAGACATTGGTTTGATGGTTTTAGATTCTGTTCGAGAACTAATCATTAAACAAAGAACTGAATTTGAAAAGTTATTAAAACAAACTAGTGATTTACCCATCTATTTAACGCCTGTTCGACTGTTTGACATACTATGTTGGACTGCTGAAAAATGGGATATTCGAGGAAATCACAATGCTCCTTACGGAACAGCTCACAAATCGCTATTAGCAATTCCCAAAAATGGCTATAAAACTGAAGAGGATAAAATTTACCGAATCAGCGATGTTAATCTATCATCAACCATGTCTATTGTGTCAAGTTTCATTAACAGTTTGATTGACCGTGCTAAATATGGGGTTAATGGCGAAAAACCTTTAGCATTAATATCTGCCCTAAAATATCTGCACAACAACGAGATTTTTGGTATAGAATTATTAGACATCATAGACAGCGGAGAACATTCTGATAAGGTAAAAGACCATTTTATCAGTTTAGCTGAAAATTATCAGAAAATTAAGAACCCAAGCGGTTCATGGAGTATAATAACCGGTTCACAAAAAGAACTGCAAAATGCCATCCGTTTATTTGGTCCTGGTGACGTTAACAAAGCATTTTCAGAACTTAAGCTCGAGGAAATCGAATCCCTTCTAAATATTTATGTGAAAAGACTTGAGATTTAATTTTCTAAGAACTAAAAATAATAATTCATTTTTTAACATACAATAACTTCGTTTTTGTTCTGCCACAAGTTTTTAATCGCAACGAGATTATTACATATAATGCATTTTGGTTTATAGAAAAAGGGGATAATTCTGGATATTAATAAATTCAATTTTATTTGCGATATTACGCCAGAGCGTCAAATTAATGGTGAATTGCGAGAGTATTCACCTCAAAATAGATATAAAAACAAAAAAAATCTTCAACTGCACAAATATGGATATGGAGCCTTCTGCAAGTTCAAGATTCCAACCAATTACAACAAAATGGGAGTTTATATTCTTGTTGTCAACGAAATTCCAAAATATATTGGCAAAACTAAAAACCTTTCCATTCGTTTCAATTTAGGTTACGGAAATATTTCCCCAAAGAATTGTTATGCAGGTGGTCAACAAACCAATTGTAGATTAAATAAATTAATCTTGGATTCAACAAAACAAGGTCATAAAATTGAACTTTTTTTCAAGGAAACCAGCAAGATAACCGAGGTTGAAGAGGGGCTAATCGACCAACTAAATCCCGAATGGAATTTGACAAAAACAAAAGACAGCACTCAACAGAGAGATATTCGAGATGATGAGGTTTTAAGAAAAATCTATGGTAAATATCAAGAATTGGGAAGTTATCTTAAGGAAAGCCAAAAAAATTATGAGTGTCTAAAATACTCCGAAATTGAAAAGATAATTGGGTTTCAACTACCGCCATCTGCTTATGATTATGGGAAATGGTGGCTTAATGGGGATACTGTTCAAGCAAAGGCTTGGATAGATGCTGGTTGGATGGTTCTAGATTTAATATTAGGAAAATTTGTTAGTTTTGTTAAAATCTCTAGAAAACCTAACTATTTTATTCTGAATGGAAAAGAACACCAACACTTTTGTGCAACACCTTTTATGCAAGTTAGAAATAAAAATAAAGAAAAAAATCTAAAAAATATTTGTTCCAAATGTAAAAGAGCTCATTCTGTAGAAGAAATAAAGAAAAGTAAATTTTGTGTAGAATGTGGAACATTTATTATTACAAATAAAATGAGCAAAGTTAGGGATAATTCTATGAAAAAATCATTCAATGAAATTTGGTTAAGAATTCTGAAGAATGAAGGAGGAGAATTCTACACAAAAACAGGAAAACTGTTCATATACAGAATTAAAGACAATTATCTAATTCCAAATAGAACAGAATATCCTCTATCGAAATCGGAATTCAAAAAAGGTTTTGATTTAATGCCTACTTTAGGACCCGGAGAATTATCAAATATTGTCAGAGGTTCATCGTATATTTGGGCTATTCTCAGTGATTCTAGAATTAATTCCAAAAAAGATTAAGTAAAGAGTTCGATAAAATAAAAACCAAATAATTTGTTTTAATTCAAAAGGGAATCTTAATGGTTGAAAATGGTAATCCGGTTTATTTTTGTAAAAAATGTGATAGACCCTTTTCTTCCAAAGAATTTGATGAAAGTCGATTCTGTAGTAATTGTGGTAAGTTTATAATTAAAAGCGAAAGAAAATATCCAAAAAAGATTCTTCAGGATTCGATATCAATAGAAACTGAAGATAACAGTTCTAGTATCTTGAAAGCTTATAATGAAATTCTTAGAAATTTTTCACGAAGTGTAAATGTAGATTCATTTAATGTCGTTAAAGAGGTTGAGAACTATCGTCAATATTGGAAACCAGAAAAAGTCAATGTTATCTTATTGGCTGAATCTCATGTTTTCACTTGCCAACAGGATTATAACATCAAACTTGACGATAGTCTCCTTGAAAATTTGCTACCCAATTTTCCGAATCATTTCGTGAGGTTTGTTTACTGTTTAGGTTACGGAGAAGACATGTTATTATCTAACACCAGAACTGAACAAAGAAACTCAGGTACTACACAATATTGGAAAATATTTAGTTCAAGCTTAGCTAAGGATGAATACAATTTAGGTTGGAATAAAATTTTAAAGAGAGACACTTCCTTCAGAACAAGACTTCAGAACAAAATTAGTATTTTAAAAGAGATGAAAAATCAAGGAATTTGGCTAGTCGATGCAAGCATAGTTGATCTTTATGGAAGTGGAAAAAAAGACCCATTGATGATTGAGAATATTTTGAGGATTTGTTGGGAACACCATATATCAAATACTATTACTGAATCAAATCCAAAACATGTTATCGTTATCGGAAAAAGCGTAGCAAAAGTTATTGGATATTATTTGCAAAAAAATGGAATTGCTTTTACGGTTATTCCTCAACCTCAAGCCAGAGGGTCCAGCGAATGGCAGTTAGAAAATTACAGAAAATATCAAAGAATCTGTTCCAAATATTGCTGAAACTTAGAGGCTAACTTTACAAAACACATCTGTATTTTTGATTTTTAGTTACTGTTTAGTTAGTTCCTGTCTAATTGAATATAATGAGGTTTAAGTGCAGCACAACAACTCCAAAATTCAAAAATATGAATTAGTGACTGCCGTGGAACAATAAACAGGGTATTCAATACACGTTTTAATTCTTATTTTTCCACGTTTTTCTGATGCAACCCAAAATTTTGCTTTCAGCTATGAAATCGGTTTTAGTTGCCCTTTTTTGATTATTATGTTGCCTTTTTCGTCTTCGATATAAATTATGATATCGCCAATTTTCACTTTCAGTTTTTTCTGTATCTGCTTGATGATTGTTATTCGGTTGTTTGGCTGAACTTTGCTGCTTCCTAAGACCTTTTCCAACAGTGAAGCCCGTTCAAAGATACTATGTTAATTGGTAGATAATGCTAAGTGGTAAAATGCCATAATGGTAATTTTAAATATTTGAAGCTAAGAAAACATGAATGTCTGAAGTCAAGTCCATCAGAGAGCGAATAATCAACGTTCAGCAAAGTTTAAGGAAAGAAACTTCATGCGTGCTTGTATTCATCGTGGAAGCAACCAAATTGGAGGAAGTTGCGTAGAAGTAGAAAGCGTTGGTGAACGATTACTCATTGATTTGGGCTTACCGCTTGATGCAGAAAAAAATAGTATTCAGTATTTGCCTGAAATCTCAGGATTAGACGGCAATGATTCATCATTATTGGGAATCTTAATTTCTCATCCTCACCTTGACCACTTCGGACTATTAGCGCATAGTGCTCCGCAAATTCCAGTTGGAATGGGACCTGCTGCTCGCCAAATCTTAATTGCTGCCACGCCTTTCTTGCCTGGCAACTGGCCTATTCCCGCACAGGGATGGGATTACCAAAATGGACAAAGCTTTGATGCAGGTTCTTTTCGTATTACCCCTTATCTTGTTGACCACTCCGCTTATGATGCCTATGCACTTCTAATTGAAAGCGGAAAAAAACGTCTTTTCTACAGCGGTGATTTGCGTACTCATGGTCGCAAAGGGGTTTTGGTCAAGCGCTTGGCTGCAAATCCCCCCAAGGATATAGATACGCTACTTTTAGAAGGCTCTTCACTGGGAAGGCTCAATTATAACCAACAGTTTCCCACAGAAGCTGAGGTTGAAACACAACTTGTGAAAGCCATTTTGGGTACAGAAGGTTTAGTGTTGGTTCATACTTCAGCTCAAAATATCGACCGTGTTGTCTCCATAATGCGAGCTTGTAAACGAACAGGAAGAAAACTGATTATCGACCTTTACACGGCTGCAATTCTAGAAGCAACGGGCAACCAAAATATTCCCCAATCCAACTGGCCAGATGTCGAGTTGTTTATTCCTCAAGCTCAACGTATCCAAATTAAAGTAAACGCTTGGTTTGACCTGCTCAAACATCATGCAACGAATCGAATTTTCATTGAAGATTTGCGAGAGGCTCAGAACAAGTCCGTTTTGCTTTTTCGGCCATTGCATTGTCGTGACCTTGAAAGGGGAGATTGCCTGAAAGGAGCCGTTTACATCTATTCTCAATGGGAAGGATACTGGGAAAAAGATGCCTACAAAAAACTGAAAGAATGGTTAGAACGACACGCCATCTCGAAAACTAGTATTCACACTTCAGGACATGCAAGCCCCAAAGAGCTTAAGAAAATCGTGGAAGCCATCAATCCTCGCAAGGTTGTTCCAATCCACACCTTTTTCCCTGAACGATATTGCGAGTTATTTCCTAATGTGGAAGTTCATGAGGACGGCGAATGGTGGGCAATATAATGAGAATATTGTCCAAAACATTTGTGAATGACTTGTTGAAACCAGAAGGCATACTTCATCCAATACTTACACGAATAAAAAAAGACCAAACTCTGATGCTGGCAATAAGAAAAAATTACATCAACATTTACTATAGGGGTGGAAACATCCTCAAAATTACAGAGCACCCTGAAGGTGTTTACCAAACATTTTTTGACAATCAATACAACAAAACCGAGAAAAATATTCCTAACTCACCAGATATTATCATAAGTCAAGATGATTCCCAGAAATGGGTTGTTTCTTTCTCCGAGCGGAAAAATATAATGGATGAATACTTCTCCGCTTACGGTAAGGCCGAGCGAGAATTCCAACAGTTATTAGCTCGTGAAAACAACTATTCATCTATTTCAAATGAAACCGAATATTTCATACCTGATATAGAAGCTGCTGACCCTCTTGGTCGCTTTGATATCATGGCAATTCGCTGGCTGGCGAAAGACCGCAAATATGGCAGCAAATGCACAACTGCCTTGATTGAAATGAAATATAGTGATAGTGCTCTAGGAGGAAGAGCCGGATTATTAAAGCATCTGAAGGATATGGATACATTCATCTCTGACAAGGAAAAATACAGAAAACGATTGCAAACAATGGAGAGTCAATTCAATCAACTTGATGAACTTGAATTACTCAAATTCAACAAAGGCCGAAGCAATGCCAAAGTAAAGCTTAACGTTAACGATAAACCTGAAGTCATTTTTATACTTGCCAATCACAATCCACGTAGCTCAAAACTAAAAAAGATTCTTTTTGACCCTGAGATTAAAAAATATGAACAATCAGAACTATTTGACCTCAAGTTTTATGTTGCCTGTTTTGCGGGTTACGGATTGCATGCGAACTGCATGTTCACTCTAGCCCAAATATTACAATTAGAACACTCATTTAGAAACAAAAAATAACTTTTTCTTACCTTCTTATCATCGCCGAACCTTTACGCGTTTAGAATAATATAATTCAAATGTAGAAAGTCATTTCGGTGCTCGTTTGTATTTGCCTCTGCTTTTTCGAATTATCTCTCCATTCTGCAATAACTGATTCAATACAGCCCTAGTTTCATGGTGAAACCTTGGCTCGTTATATTTTGTAAATTCTGTTTGAAAGACAGATAATGTATAATTCCGCTCTACAGCCTTGTAGATTTCTTGAACTGAAAATCAGCAATAACCCTCAAAGTTTACACCCAAATACACGGTTTACTATCATTTGCTATAATTGCATTGCCATTAATAACACAACCATTTAAAGAAACTCGCATTTACTTGCTTTTTTCAAATAACAAATAATGGTTAACTTCTGAGCCACAGAGCTGAGCTGTAGAATAGGTGTGTAAACTCCATCCGTTGCTTTGATATTCCTTGATGACTTGTCCCACACTTTTCTGATGTTTAACTTGAACACATTCCCATTGGTTCAAACTGTTTCACCAATAAATCTCTTGGAAAAAGTAACGATTAACTGTCCTTTCAAAAAACAAAAAGAAAATAAAAAGAGTTTACGGGGATTTTTCCCCGATGCCTAGATTGTTAAGTTTTTTTGGACCTGCTTTGTTGATGGCTTCATTTTTTCTAGAGTTTTTTCGAAGTCTTTCATGCTGATTTTGAGGTCTTTGAGATTTTCTTTGGCTTTTTCTAAGGTTTTGCTTTTGGCTATGTGCTCTTTTATGACTAGCATCGCAGTTGTGTTAGCTAAGGATGCAAGGTCGGCTCCGGAGTATCCATCGGTTTTTTCTGCTAAGAGATCAATTTTCACGTCATCTACTAGGGGCTTTTTCTCTAAGTGAATCTTTAGTATTGCTTTTCGTCCATCCAAGTCAGGGACAGGAACGTTCAACAATCGGTCAAATCGTCCAGGACGTAGCAATGCTGGATCTACGATGTCGATTCGGTTTGTTGCTCCGATTACTACAACGTCTTTAAGTTCTTCAAGACCATCAAGTTCAGTCAAGAACTGGCTGATTACTCGCTCGGTTACTTGTGAACTGCCGCAACTTGTGCCACGAACAGGAGTGATCGAATCCAACTCATCAAAGAATATGATAGTGGGGGCTGCTTGTCGGGCTTTTCGGAAGACTTCCCTTACCGCTTTTTCAGATTCTCCGACCCATTTGCTTAGAACTTCGGGACCTTTGATGCTGATGAAGTTAGCTTCGCTTTCGTTTGCAGCTGCTTTTGCCAGTAATGTTTTGCCGGTTCCAGGTGGACCATACAATAGTACTCCCTTTGGTGGAGCGGTGTTCATGTAAGCAAAGATTTCAGGATACTTTAGTGGCCACTCGATTGCTTCTTGAAGTTCTTCTTTGACTTCTTCTAGGCCTCCGATGTCAGTCCATTTGACGTTGGGAACTTCAACCAAGACTTCACGCATTGCCGAGGGTTCAATCTCTTTGAGGGATTCTTGGAAATCGTTCATGTCTACAATAATCTTATTGAGAATCTCTGCGGGTATGCTTTCTGCTTCAAAGTCAATCTCAGGCAGTATTCGCCTAAGGGCATGAAGGGCAGCTTCTTTGCTTAAGGCTTCTAGGTCTGCACCAACAAAACCGTGGGTAACATTAGCTAACTTAGTCAAGTCCACATCTTCAGCGAGGGGCATACCCCGGGTGTGAATCTGCAACACTTGCAAACGCCCATCTTTATTAGGTACTCCAATTTCGATTTCACGATCGAAACGGCCAGGTCGGCGCAGAGCAGAATCTAACGCATTTGGTCGGTTGGTTGCTCCGATAACTACTACTTTGCCTCTGCCCTGCAGTCCGTCCATAAGGGACAAAAGCTGTGAAACTACTCGTTTTTCTACTTCCCCGGTTACTTCTTCTCGTTTGGGGGCGATGGAATCGATTTCGTCAATGAATATTATGCTTGGCGCATTTTCTTGGGCGGCATCAAAGATTTCGCGTAGGCGTCCTTCGCTTTCACCGTAGAATTTGCTTATTATTTCTGGACCGCTTATACTGGAAAAGTTGGCGTTTGTTTCGCTAGCTACTGCTTTTGCTAACAAAGTTTTGCCGGTTCCTGGAGGTCCATGTAATAGTACTCCTTTGGGAGCTTCTACACCTAAACGTTCAAAGAGTTCTGGATAACGCAAAGGCAGTTCAATCATTTCGCGTACTTTTTTGATTTCATCAGTTAAGCCGCCGATGTCTTCATAGGAGATTTTTGGAATTTCTGTTTCTGAAACTTTGGCGGGTTTGTCGCTTAACACTATTTGAGTTGAAGGAACCACTAGAACTGCTGCTGATGGTGGCTGAACAGCCGTTACTACAAGGTTTACTCTGCGACCCATTATCAATAACGGAAGCAGGTCACCTCGAGTAATTACCCTGTTTTCTAGGAGTTGTTTAAGGTATTCTTCTCCACCAGTAATTCGCAAGGGTTCTGTTGGAGCAATCGTAATCTTGTTTGCTTCTTTGGCTTCAACCTTTTTTACATCGACTTTTTCATCGATTCCTGCACCACCATTATTTCTGGTGTATCCGTCGATGCGGATGATGCCCTTTCCATTGTCTTCGGGGTACCCGGGCCAATATATTGCTGCAGTTTTTTTCTTTCCGTGGATTTCAACAACGTCTCCAGCGGAAAGACCCATTTCAGAACTGCCCTTTGGGTCAATTCTTGCTATGCCTCGACCCACATCACGGGATTGGGCTTCAGCTACACGTAAAGTTACTTGTGACATAACATCACCTCATTTTATTTTTTTAAATGTTACAAGTCTTACATTGTATGTTGTTTTCTACACATATAAATATTACCAATTTCCCATATTCTGGAAAATTCAAAAAAAATACGTTTCAAACAAAAAAATAGTTAAAAGAATTAATTTAATTATTGTATTTTGATTTTATTCTTTTGAATACCTCCAAAATACCAACAGTTGGATTACACTACAACATGATATCGATTTTAATGAAACTTGTCGACAAACAAATAACCCACTCACGAAGAGCCTTCCAGTTAGATAGCTCCACGAACTCGGTTTCCTTTGTGAACTGTTTTTTTCCAAGCATGACTCTTTTTTCCAGAAAGTTTTCCGATACAAATGTCAATGAAGGATTTTGTGCAGATTAGAACATTAAACATGAATGTTATGAACAACAAAGGTATCAACCAGCAGATTCTGTCGCGTCCATCTAAATATGCACCGATTCCAACTTCAAAAAATGGAGCAAAGTTCCCTACAGAACTATAAAATGAAAGGGGAACCACCATCCATAGTAACTTAAGGTGTTCCAGGGGATAAAAAAAGAATAATAATGCACCAAGAATCCATGCTAAAACAGATAACAAGGGCAGAAAATAGATGTTCAGAAGCAAAAAGCCGTCAACTTTTTGGCGAAAACTAAGATTCTTACTTCTCAGAACCGCCCTCACGTACCTAAATGCGCATTGCATATGACCTGTCGACCACCTAGTGCGCTGTCGCCAGTATGAACCCCATGTTTCAACGGCTTCTTCGTAACAATCAGCGTAATTTAGATACTTGATTGTAAAACCAGCCAAATAAATCCTAAAAGTTAGGTCGGTGTCCTCAGCCAGCATGTTTGGGTCCCACCCTCCTAATTGTTCAATTAAGTTTCTTCTGAATCCACCAACAGTTCCACCATATTGAGGAATAAGTTCCAGTTCATTACGAGCAAACTGGTCAACACGGTAGCCTCCAGTTCGTTCCAGCGTAACAAGTCGGGTAATTATGGTATTGGACTCATTTAGAACAGTTACCCGTCCTTGTACTGCGCCTACTTTAGGGTCTTTGAAACTTTCAGTTAGTTTTTCGATTACATTTCTTTGAGGATAGTAATCAGCATCAAAACAGTAAATAATTTCTCCAGATACAAACTTTAAGGCGTAATTCAAAGCTTCAGGTTTTCCTTTCCCGCCTTCCTGTTGGCTTCTTTGTACAAAATGAATGTAATCATAATGTTTGGCAAATCTTTTGGCGTTTTTTGCTGTTTGGTCCGTAGAGGCGTCATCTATCACGATTACTTCAAATTTTTCTTTAGGATAAGTTAATTCGGTCATTCTTTGAAGAATCCGCTCGATAACATCCTCTTCGTCTCGGGCAGGAATCAAAACTGAAACCTTAGGCTCATAAACAATATTTGAATACTCCCTTGACGGGAAGGGCTTATTTTTCGGATACAAAGCAACGACAGTGAACAAATAATGGCGTGCAATGTAAATGCAAATTATTATAACCAGAACCGTAAATACAGCATTTAAAAATTCAATCAAGCTCGTCCCCAATTTGCAACTTTTTGTTTGTTTTTTGCCAAAATTGACAAACTAATTGACCACAAAGACACTATCCACATAAAATTCGCAAGGGGTGAAAAAACTAGAAAAACCAATTTTAAGGTACCAGCGGTAAAACAGAAAAACATGCTTTCGAAAGAAAGAATAACAGAATGCCATACTATGCCTACAATATTTCCTGCAACCAGCAATATTATTTTGTGGCTAAGGATTCCTTCTAAGGGAAACAAAAGAAAAACAAACAGAAAATTGAAAAAACATATGGAAACCAAAGCCACACTATCAAGCATTTGGATAAACTGAAAACTAGTAAACAACGTAGCAACAGCAACCACAGAACCAATCAATACATGAACCAAGTTCGGTCCATGTTGTTGATGACCAATACTAACACCAGAATTATTTCCCAAGATAGAGACCTCTTGCAGATTTTCTGGATAATTACAATATATATTTTGTTGAACAAAAATACAGTATCAAATGATAAAAAAGTACACATCAAAAAATAATTATCGGACCAAATTAAGCTCAAAGCTTATAACCAATTTTCCTAAGAAACTCTTTTCGTTCACCAACATCGTCTTTAGTTTCGATGCCTTTGCTTTTGAAACCATCAACTACTCCTAAGATTCCTCTGCCGTGTTATGTTCCAATACCTAAATCCAACAGACTAATTGCGGCAGATATATTATAAAGTTGTTAATTTTTTAATTATTTTTTTGGTTCTTCTAATCTACAAAGCACCTTTGCGTAGTTTAAAAATTAATGTGCATTTTTTAGATTTATTTAAACTTTAATGACTCATTTAGTCAAAATTCCTCCAAATTCTTTGTTTTGATGCTATTGTTTTTGTAAGAAATTGTTACAAATCGCACTAAATATGAATTTTTAATAATAAATACGTAATTATTTACATATTGATGTTTTGATGACTTATATGTAAATTTTATTTTAAATTAATCTTATTTTCATCAAAGAATTTATTAATAAGTTATTGACTTAATTATCGGTTAGAGAGAATTTAATGAATAAAAAAAATATTTTTACCTCTTTGGTATTTGTCCTAAGTTTGCTTGTATTCTCAACACCACTTGTCCACATAAATGCAGGCTATGGCACTAATTCGCACGTAATTTGGGTACCTAACAATGAAACTGGATACGAACCAGATTATGAAGAAAGTTACTCTTGTGACGTTTGTGACGTAATTCATTACAGCATCGTTAACTATGGTAATTTTGATGGTTATGGAATCTTTTATAACCAAACAGTAACGCAACCATTCTATTTGTATGTCACAGGTTTTTGTGAATCAACTTATGACTATTGCGCTGTTTTCTCTAAAGGACATGACACCCCATGGGGCGACTGTGGAGAACACTATGAACTTAAAGCTCGTCATGGAGCTGGAATTACAGATGCAGACATCTCTGATGAAACCGGAACTGATTACGACTTTGTTTTTCTTTGGCATTGTGGCACAGCACATGAATACCCATCGTCCGTGTGTTATCTAGGTGGCTGTTCAGGTTATGGTGAATACAAAGGTCATTGCTACGCGTGGACTCATGACAACTCTTTAGCTACTGATGGTTATAGTGAAACTACTGATACTGGTGCTGAAGTCTTTTTAGGTTTCATAAATGCTTCAGACAATTTCAAAAATCCAACAAATTATGATGGAAACGATTACGGTTGCTTTGCAGCGACATTTTATTACTATTTGCTAAATTATGACTATAGTGTAAAGACTGCTCTCAATTCTGCATCTGTCGCTACCCTTGGCTGTTTGTTTAGTAATAGCACATTATATAATGGGAAAAATGTGACAGTACCACCATTTCCAGACCCTTTTTGGAGTCGTTTGGCAATATACGGTAATGGAGATTTATCATTACCTTAGAGGTGACGATGATGAACCAAAAAATTCAAAGAATGTTCGTAGCTATCTTAGTTTTAATGTTTTCAGTTTCCTTGCCTCAACTGCCGGCATATTCTACAGAAGCAACTGCAAACGAAAAAGCAATGGCTTTTCTATCTGAAGTGTCCATGATTGACCAAACCAAACAAAACGTGACATTACACTCATACGGTGTTAATCCTTTTGAGTCTGCTAAAGAAGACATAAGTTACACTATTGAATCTAGTGAAAATAAATGGGATGCACTGCTACAATTGAAAAATGGAGCTATAAGTGCATATTCTCTTCGCATAGGTGAGGGAAGTGAACTACTTTATACTCAGTTGCAGTCCGCTGAAGTTTTGGATGATGCCAAAAATTTTCTCCAACGCTACTATAATTTCAAGAAAAATACTGAATTAACGATGGATGTTGATCTGGAAAAAATGGTGAATATAATTGATACTGTAAATGAATTAACAACAACTACAAAAACAGTAGACAATTTGCGATTTCAATTAATCTGTGAAGAAAAGTATACAAATTTCAATTGGATAACCACAATTAATGGCGCAGATTACTCAACAGTAAGCCTTTCTTTTGAAGAATCTTGTTTTTCGTTCATGGATAATCGAAACAGGTATGCGATTGGGAACACTGATGTAAATCTAACAACAGATGAGGCAGTGAACATTGCACTAAAAGCTGTTGAAAATTATTCCTACACTGTAAATGGAACTAAAATTAGTGGATTCAAAATAGCAGAAAATCATATAACAGCAAAATTGTTGACGCGACCAAAAGACTCTATGTTACAGCCTTATTGGGCTGTTGAACTGGGCCTAGAAGAGCTTTATCCAGGAAATATTTATGCCATTCGTGTTAATCTATGGGCAGGCACACCAGAAATTATTGAATGCTTTGGGCTAGGATTTAGTGGAGACCTTATGCCTAAAAACTCAACTACTGACACAACTAACTTAGAACTAGAAAACACTACAACTCTAACAATTGATAACATACTAATTGGCACAGCAATTGTAGGGCTTCTCGCTATCGTGATTATAGTAATGATCATCAAGAAAAGGCGCAAATAGCCCTTTTTTTCTTTTTTTTAAAAAAAATAGTTATAGTTTGTATCCAATTTTTCTTAGGAACTTTTTTCGTTCTGTGGCGTCTTTTTCTGCTTCGATTCCTTTGCTTTTGAAGCCGTCAATAACTCCAAGGATTCCTCTGCCCTGTTCTGTTTCTACAACTATAACTTCTAGAGGGTTAGCAGTTGCTGCATGCACAGTACATACCTCGGGCACTTGTTTGATTTTGTCTAAAACATTAATAGGATAAGCATCTTTTAGAAAAACAATAAAGGAATGGCCGCAACTTAATTTCAAAGCGTGTTCACAAGCAGTCGTTTTCAGTTCTTCATTGTTTCCTTCAACTCTCACCAAGCAGGGTCCAGAGGCTTCACAAAATGCTACACCAAATTTTACCGTGGGAACTGCATTAACTACGGCTTCATAGATGTCTTCTACTGTTTTAATGAAATGAGCAGAACCCAAAATCACGTTACAGTTGTCAGGAACGTCAACCTTAACTGTTTCAAGATTCATCCAAACTCGCCCCTAGGTATCTTTTGAAGCTTTTCCTTAATAAATTTCAAGCCACAAAAAAGAAAGTTTATTCCCATTCTATTGTTGAAGGGGGCTTGTGGGTTATGTCATATACTACTCGAGTTATTTTGGGCATCTCATTAGTTATACGGGTTGAAATTCGTTCAAGTATATCGTAAGAAATCCGGGCAAAACCGGCAGTCATGGCTTCTTTACTGTCAACAATTCTTACCGCAATAGTGTAACCGTAAGCACGGGAATCCCCCTTTACACCAGTGCTTTTTGTTTGGGTCAACACAGCAAAATATTGCCACAAACTAGTTCCAAGACCAGCTTCTTCAATTTCATCAGTAACAATTTTGTCTGCTTTGCGTACTAAATCTACTTTTTCTTCAGTTAATTCACCAATAACTCTGACTGCCAATCCTGGACCAGGAAAGGGCTGCCTATGAACTAACTCGTCAGGTAAACCCATGATTTTTGCAACTTCACGAACTTCATCCTTGTAAAGATCACGTAGAGGCTCAATTATTAATTTGAATTCGATATCTTCGGGTAAACCTCCAACATTGTGATGAGTTTTTATCGTATCGGAGTGTTTTCTAAAACCAGACTCGATTCGATCAGGGTAAATAGTTCCCTGAATGAGATAATCAGCCGCAATTTTTTTTGCAGCTTCTTCGAAAACCCTGATAAATTCTTCCCCAATGATTTTTCGTTTCGTTTCAGGGTCAATAACACCAAAAAGGCGTTTCATAAAACGGTCCTGAGCATGAATCGCAATGATATTAACTCCATGCTTTTTGAAGGTAGATTCAACGTATTCTGTTTCACCTTCGCGCATGAAACCATGATCAACATAAATCGCCAAAAGCCGCTTCCCTATAGCCTTAGCCGCCATAAACGTAGCAACACTAGAATCGATGCCGCCACTCAACCCAATTATGGCAGTTCCTTCACCAACTGTTTCTCGTATTTCCTGCACTGCCTTTTCAATCAAAGATTCAGGTTTCCAGTTTGGTTCGCATTTGCACACTTCAAAGATGAAGTTTCTAAGCATTTTCATTCCATTTTCAGTATGGACTACTTCAGGGTGCCATTGTAGACCGTAAATTGGTTTTGTTTTATGATGATAAGCTGCTATTGGGCAACTTTCAGTAAAGGCCAACATCTCGTAGTCTTGCGGCAGGTCATATACTGTGTCCCCGTGGCTCATCCAAACTTTTTCATGTTTGTTAAGGTCTTTGAGGAGTCCTACTGGTTTGTCGATTGTTACATATGCTATTCCGTATTCTTTTGTTGTTCCGGGTTTGACTTTTCCGTTGGAGAAAAACGCGATCATTTGATGACCGTAACATAATCCAAGAATAGGGATGTCTAAAGTAAGGAGTTCAGGATCAAATTTTGGTGCATCTTGTTCGTAAACGCTCCATGGACCGCCAGAAAGTATTAAACCTTTGACGTTCAGGGTTTTGTTTAGTTCTTCGATTTCTTGGGGAGTTATGTCACAAGAAACAATTTCTGAGTAAACTTTGAGTTCCCTGATTCTTCGAGCAATAAGATTACAATACTGCCCCCCAAAATCCAGCACCAAAATTGAATCATGCTTCATGAACGATCCCTTTACCGTGTCCTTTAATCAAATGAGCATCTTTTAAAGTCTTCTTTAAAGCCAAAAAAGAATTGGAAAAATCTGTATTCTCTTTTTTTAGATTCGTGTCATGTCATTGATTGGAACAAAACAGTGTGACGTAAAGGTAACGTCATGCTCTCCTTCTTCAACCATTGCTGCCCCTGGAACAATTCCGCCAACCATACATATTCCGAACCTGTCCATGCCCACGGGTACACCAAGAACGGGTTCGTTGGGTTCTCCTAAAACTATTACTCCGCCCCAGCCTTTCTTTTGTTGTTCTTCAAGAATCTTTACAGTTTTTTCCCGTGCTTCTGAAGGCGCCTCACGTAAAGTAGCCAGCAGCATTCCTGAACCTGTTTTTAGTATACGTGAAATAGAAGTCATTTTTCGGTAAACAAAAACTTCCAACGGAGGAATAGTTGTTCCCTCGTAGGAGATTATTTCCACGAACCGGATTGGTTTTTTGTTTACTACTTGAACAAGACCCCCATACTTGAAAAATAGGGGAATTCCCGAATGAATCAGTATGCTATCTAAAGTTAAGTTACAAACAGTGAAAAGGGCAAATTTGTCCTTTGGAACGGAAATGTCACAGTATTCTTCCCCCTCGTTTAATATTTTGATGTAAGGTGCAGACAACAGATTCATGTTCTGGAGGGCTTTCATTGTATCCACGGCTTTATGCTGTAGAGTTTTGTCTAATAACGCCACGTTTCCAACAACAGTTCCAGAGTCAGCAACTGGATCGTAATTTGCAGAATAAGCTAAAGACATAAAACGGGTTGTAGTAAACCCAAGGCGCTGAGTGGCAAGAGATCTACTTAGTTCTTCTAAACCTTGTTGAGTTATTGTTCGTCCTTTGCGTTCATGGCCTAAAACAAAACCTTTTGCTTCTAACAACTGCAGATGATACCGCACTGTTCTTTCGCTGAGAAGAAAACCGCGTTTCCTTAATTCCCGTTTAAGCAATGTCGAACCCACTGGATCTTCAAACTCGCTAAGAATTCGCAATATTTCAATTTCTTTTCGGGTGCTATCGCTGTCTTGTGCCATGAACTTTAACTCCGCTGTACAGTTATTCAATAAGCATACTATTTTACTTATCAGCTTTTCATTGTTGTTGTATTTACTGATGAAATTGTCCTTATATTCGTTTGAAAAGTTCCTAAAAATTGTTTAGTTCACTACGGTTTTATGATAAATTTTTGTTTTTGAACCCAAAAACTGGATATGACATACGTCATATTTATATACCAGACCGCCTAAGATATAGATGTGAGCGTTAAAGGGGTGAAATAATATTGACTAAACAGGCAGTCTCACTCAAATGCCCTGAATGTGGCAGTACAAACCTAGTTTTAGACTCCGAAATGGGAGAATCTGTCTGTAGCAAGTGTGGATTAGTAGTAGAAGACAGTCTGCAAAGCCAAGAAGCAGAATGGAGAGCATTTACACCACAAGAAAGAGACTCCAGAGCAAGAGCTGGAACCCCAACAAACTATTCTCATTACGATAAAGGGCTATCAACAGTCATACGCGTAGAAAAAGACGCTTTTGGGCGCCCACTTTCGCCAAAAGTTAAACAACAAATGTGGCGCCTAAGACGATGGCACACACGATCAAAAGTTCACGCATCACAAAGCAGAAACCTCATGCTAGCCATGAGCGAACTTCAACGCCTGTCTGATGTTCTCCACATGCCATCTTCAGTTCATGACATGGCAGCAATTGTCTACAGAAAAGCCTTGAATGAAGGATTAGTTCGGGGAAGAAGCATTGGAGGAATGGTCGCAGGATCATTATACGCTGCAGTAAGGTTCACTAAGGTGCCTAGAACATTAAAAGAAATTTCAGAAGCCAGCCAACGAACTGGAAAAGAAATTGCCAGATCATACAGCGTAATCGTTAGAAATCTTGACATGCGAATGCCAATTGACGACCCAACAGATTACATTACAAAAGTAGCAGAAAACGCCAAAGTTTCCAGCGATGTTGAAGGATTAGCAATAAACCTGATACGAGAAGCAAAACGGAACTATGCAACCACAGGAAAAGATCCATCAGGATTAGCCGCCGCTATTCTCTATTTGTCAGCCAAAATGCTTAAAGAAAAAGTAACACAGGCACAGCTTGCTAAAGCAGCAAACGTTACAGAAGTTACTGTTCGAAACAGAAAACGGGATCTAATGAAGAGTCTTAACTTGACAAAAGCCTAACTCTAACTGTAAACTGAGTTTAATAACAACAATTGGGCAATTGAGTTTGTTGTGGCAGGGAAACACAACTAAATTGATGAAACTTTTTCCCTACCTTTTTTAGTTTATTTTACTTTTTTATTTTTCATTGAATGTTTTTAGTGTATGCCAGTAACTTTCTTTGGTTATTAACGATGCGACAACAATCAAGCAGTCAATAACATCCAGGGGTCAATTTCTAACAACAAACGTGTTTGCAGTTTTTAATAATTCCAACTATTGCAGATGCGTTGCAATTTACACTTTCAGACAGGATGAATCCCAGATAATTTAATAGTTCAATTGAAAGTTCATTAGCAGACACCATAACAACGCTGCAATAATCATATCTTTAGCAGGGTGTATCAAAACAAAAAGATCAAGAATCTTTGTCAGGGGTTTCTTTTTGTGTCCCTGAAGCTAAAGATTCAAAGTCTGCTTCTCCTTCAGCGTAACCGGCAGCAATCAAAACGTCACCTGCATGAATTACTGTGTTGGGGCGAGGTCGTAACCACCAGTTTGCTCGTCTAATAACCAAAACCCACATGCCTGTTTCTTCTTGTATTTGGGCTTCTCGAATAGTTTTTCCCACGAACGAGGAATCTTCCGAAACAGTTACTTTAGTTACAGTCTCTTCTGCCTCTTCGATAACAAGGCGCAAAATGGGATGAGGTTCCAGTCCCTTAAGTACAACATCTGCAATTTCCATTGCTGCGTCTGCAATTTGCTCAGTAATAGCGCCTAACCGTATTAAGCCCAAGAAGTCTTTTGATTCTTCAGGCGTAAATCCAACAGATAAGACTAATAGCTCAAATTCAGTGTAAAGGTCGTCTATGCGATTTTCTAGGGCTTCAACTTCTTCAGCTAAGGATTGGCTGTTAAGCAAAAGTGAAGAATAGGCCAGGTCAATCATGAGTTCAGACGTATTCTTCAGGATAACAAGCTTGTCAACTATTTGCTTTAAATGTTCATCAGTTATTGCCAATTCAGTTCTTTCCTTATTCTTCCAACTCGTTTAATTTACCAGAAGCTAAAGCCTTTAAATCATCCGTACCATTGGGAGCACCCCTAGAAATCAAAACGTCACCGTCCACGATTTTCTCATCGTCCTCGGGGTCTATTATCCACTCACAATGACGCCGAATGGCTATTATGTCAACTCCGAGTTTAGCGGCTAATTCTAGCTCGCCAAGGGTTTTGTTAATTAAAATTGAATCCGACTTGACTATTGCTCGTCCTAAGCGTTCTTCAACTTGCTCAAAGGCTTTGCGCACAATTGGATGAATTCCAATGTTTTTTAGAACAATAGTTGCGATATCTGCTGCAGCGTCCGAAACTTTGTTTGTAGCTGCAGCTACTGTAGATACAGCTGTTAGGTGTTTTGCATCATCAGCATCTCTGGCTGCAAGCATGATGTTCATGTTTATGATATAATCTAGATAATCTACTCTTTTTTCGAGTTCCATTACTTCTTCTGCGAGTTCATCACTGTTAAAAAGGGCTGCAGAATAGGCTAGGTCAATCATTATTTCGGACACATCTTTCATTTCTTTAAGTGCGTCACGAACAGAGATAGGCCTGTACTCAATTTTACTAGAATCAGCCAAGCAGCGAAAACTTCCTTTGATTTGTTATTTTGAAGGCTATCAATTTTATGTGTCGTAATAGTATAATTAATTGAATCTTTTAATTCTATCGTAAAAACGCCCGTTAGATTACATTATTAAAACAAGAACAAAACCTGAAACTAAAGGCAATAACAAATTATCGTTTAATGGATTTGGAAGTCCTTCAATCAACATACCCACAGCAGCAGCAACCAAAGCCATTACAGGACTTACAAAAAACAATGCACCGAAAAAAGCACAAAAGAAACCTGCAATGGTTCCTTCTACACTTTTTCCTTTGTTAGAAGGCAAAGGATGTTTTCCAAACTTCATCCCAAACACATGAGCACCCCCATCCCCCAAGGTGAGTACCGCAATAGATGCGTAATTTATCGGTTCAGGAAACACAAAAAGGGCAAGAGCGATTCCAAGAGCAAAAAATATTGGAGAAGTAGCAAACTCATAGAGTTCAGTTTTGTTTGCTGCTTTCCAAGTTATGAATGAAAGCACAGGAATATTTACGCCTCGTATTCGGGCAATTTCGGATAAGGTGTACAAACCAGTAACCAAAACTATCAAAAAGGCAAGTAGAAAGCTTCCAAGAAAATACATTGAAATAAAGGTTAACAGGAAACTACCAATGTGAATTAATTCCCGGGGACCTTTAGGTTGTGTTTTTTTGGGTTTGGAAATTGATTGTTTTTCCCCCAATATTTGGGGCAAAATTTCTGTTAATGCGCCCCGTGTGATGAAATCAGATTTTGCAGTTAGTAAAAAATCAGGGTTGTAACCAATACGTAGTTTTGATAGTGAAAACATAGGAAGATTATTACGGTCATCGGCTACAACAATACACTCTTCGGGGGTAATTTTTTCAGTTTCGAGAAGTTGTTTTAAAATAACAGCTTTTGCACCTGCTTTTGTCAAGTCATTTTTTATTTTTCCGGTCAAAAGTCCGTCTGTTACTTCAAGATCAATTCCATAAGCATGGTCAACCTGAAGGGTTGCCGCAAAATCTTCTACTACTTTGGTTGGAAGTCCCGAACTAATAAGAGCAGTTTTATAGCCTTTTGAATTCAATTTTTTGAAAACTTCTTCAGTTCCAGGCATGAAGGGCACGTTTTTGGTAAGTTCTATAACTTCGTTTTCTGGAATTCCTTTAAACATTTGAAATATTTTTTCCAAAGCGTATTCTAGAGATAATACTCGGACTTCGTAAAGCAAACCAAGGATAACGATTTTAATGAAGGAAAAAATGCCTGTTTTGCGGGATAACTCAAAGACTAAAAAACGGTTCTTTGGTATTATGACACCTTCAACATCAAAAATGACCAAAGGTTTGTTTTTACGGCTTTGAGGGCGGACAGTCATTTTGGTTTCCTTCTGCAATTAAGATGCTCTACAATGTTGAATAGTTTTCTGAAGAAGCAAAGCATAGATATTATGCACTGGAAAAAAATAGTTAATTTTTATCATTTTGAAGTTATGGCAATTAACTAAAAATTTTTTGTCTATCTTATTTTTATTTCCGTTGTCTTTAAGTACATTATCTCTTTAAGGACGGATGAGTCTAAGAAAACTAGTGGAAGTGTATGTGTTGACTAAAATTTTGGTTACTTCTGCATGGCCGTATATCAATTATGTTCCACACCTAGGAAACATTGTTAGTTCGATTCTTTCTGCCGACGTTGTTGCTCGTTATTATCGACTAAAAGGAGAAGAGGTCGTTTACGTAACAGGTTCAGACGAACATGGAACCCCTATCGAAATCGAGGCAGTCCGTCTTAATATTCCTCCAAAACAATTGACTGATAGAAACCACGCCCAAGTATCTGACCTTTTCAAACGATGGGGAATAGCCTTCAGCAACTATACTCGCACAGAAAACCCTGTTCATAAACAGTTTGTTCATGACTTTTTGTTAAAAATTTATGAGAACGGATATATTTTCACCCAAGAAACTGAACAGCTCTACTGTCCAAAATGTGACCGCTTCTTACCTGACAGGTTCGTTGAAGGGACATGTCCACAATGTAAAGATACGGGTGCACGAGGAGACCAGTGCGATGCTTGTGGTATCCTTCTTGAGCCTACTAATCTTTTGGAGCCTCGTTGCGCAATCTGTAATGAGACCCCGGTTGTTCAAACAAGAAAGCACTGGTATTTTGATTTGCCAAAGTTGAGTGAAAAACTTCAAGATTACATTGAGGGCAACCAGAATTTGCCAGATAATGCTCGAAACTTTACTTTGAATCTTTTGAAAAGCGGACTAAAGCCTCGACCAGTTACCCGAGATAACAAATGGGGAATTGCTTCACCATTTCCGGGTTCTGAAGGTAAAACAATCTATGTGTGGGTTGAAGCGGTTTTGGGTTATTTGTCTGCTACTATTCAATACTTCAAGAATCTGGGACAGGAAGAAAAATGGAAAGAATACTGGTTTGACAAACAAACCAAAACAATTTACTTCATTGGAAAAGACAACATCCCGTTCCACACAGTTATTTTGCCTGCTTTGTTGCTTGCCACTCATGAATCATATAATCTGCCTTGGACGGTTCATTCCACAGAGTTTTTGATGTTTGACGGTCAAGCCTTTTCTAAAAGCCGCAGAATCGGAGTTTGGATTGATGAAGCTTTGGAACTGTTTCCTGCAGATTACTGGAGATACTCCTTGCTGGCCATACGTCCCGAAGTAAAAGACACAAACTTTTCGTGGACAACTCTTATCGAAAAAGTGAACTCAGACCTAAACGACACCTTCGGGAACTTTGTTCACAGAACATTAACGTTCATAAACAAACGATTCGATGCCACAATTCCAGAGCCAAATAATCTTGATGAAAAAGACAAAGCAGCCCTGAATGAAGCAAAGGATATAATTAGAACCATTGCAGATCGGTTGGAAACTTTCAAACTTCAAGAGGCCCTGCGTCAGGCAATTAGTCTTGCTCATTTAGGAAACAGATACTTTAATGATAAAGAGCCTTGGAAGACCATCAAAACAGAGCCCCAACAAGCTTGCAATACAATGTATGTTGCTGTTCAAATCGTGAAACAGTTGGCGATAATTATGGCACCCTTTATTCCCTTTACTTCACAGAAAATATGGCAGTTGCTTAATTTAGATGGCTCAGTACATGAACAAAACTGGAACCAAACAGAACAAAAACTGCCTGCAGGTCACAAGATAAGCAACCCTACATTGTTGTTCAGCAAAATTGAAGAAAACGAAGAAGAGCTTCAAGCCAGAGTAGAGCAAGTAAGAGCCAAACTAAAAAAATCAAAAACACAATAGAACCATCAACGAAGGGAAATCTTTGGGATTAAAAATCGATTTTCACGTTCATACATGTTATTCCAAAGATTCATCTATAACCCTTGAGCAGGTTGTTTCCTTCGCGAAAAAACGTGGACTAGACGGGGTTGCAATAACAGACCATAACAGTGTTGAAGGAGCACTTAAACTAAAAACTAAAGAAATTATTGTTATCCCCGGAATAGAGGTCTCCACATTACAAGGACATCTTCTGGGGATTAACCTGACAACACCAATTCCAGCAAAATTAAGCATGGAAGAAACAATACAACAGATTCACGAAGCTGGAGGAATAGCAGTGGCTGCTCATCCTACTGCGTTTTACAAATCTCCTGCAACAAGAAAGGTGACAAGCTATGATGCAGTTGAAGTCATGAACGCTGCCTCTATTCCATTTTCTGTTTTGACTCATTACAGCAGAAAATTTGCAGAACAACTGAATCTTCCCCAAACTGGAGGAAGCGATTCGCATTATGCCCCAGAAATTGGTTCAGCATACACAGTTGTTGACGCAGATCCCAACATTGACGAAATTGCAAAGGCAGTAATTCGCGGAGCCACATCTCCGAGGGGAAAAGGGATACCGTTCAAAATTAGGGTAAAAAGGTCAATTTCAAAATTCAAAAGAAAAATGTAGGAAATAGAAGAGTTTATTCTTCTAATTCTTCGATTTGGTCTAGACCAAAATCAACATAAACAATTGGTCCAGCGTCAGAGAAGCACTCAATGTTAGTTAGGTCTAGTTTGGGAAATGAAGGACAGATATCTAATGATTCCATTGCCATTTTAGTGAGATCGCTTGGGCGTTCAAGTTTTTCGAGTTTTTCTAGGTTTCTAACCATTTCGGCTACGCCCCCATGCTTCTATGCTGAGCAAGTCTCTGACAGCTGTGCGTATTGCTTCAGCACGGTTAGGGTAATACTTTTCATCGACTAAGTTGTCTAAGGCTTGGATGTACGGTTCAGGTAAGTGTAGTGTAATTAGTTTCATTTTTTATTCTCTCCACTGTGACAATTATTTATGCAGACAGTGGCTGGGACTTATATGTCTTAATGTTAAGATAAAAATATGATACAAACATGAATAGACATCAACTTATAAGATTTTGCATCATTCAGTTTTGTTTTCATATTACCAACGTGTTAAAAAGCCAATTCAGAAAACCATTAGGTTTTTGGCAATAGGTAAAACCGTATAACTCATATTACTCATTCTGTAACGGTTTGATGTAACACGAGCTGAAAGTAATGGGCAAAGAGTCTAAAATGGTTTACATCAAGAGTTTTGGGTGCTCAGCAAATCTTGCAGACGGAGAAGTCATAGCAGGATGTCTTTCAGAGGCAGGATTTAGACTAGTTGAGAACATTGCTGACGCAGATTTTGTAGTTTATAACACGTGTGCCGTTAAGTCTCCAACTGAAAATCGGATTATAAACATGCTAAAAAAAGTTCCAAAAAACAAGAAGTTGATTGTTACTGGTTGTTTGCCAGTGATAAATTTTGAACGCATAGAGTCAGAGATCAAATTTGATGCCATAACAGGTCCAGCTCCAGGAGAAAAAATTGTTGATGTGTTAGAGAGAGTAAAATCTGGAGAAAAAGTAGTTTCAGTAGATAACAATTCAGAGTCAGGTTTAGAACTCCCAAGGGTTGCCGTAAATCCTGTTGTTAGCGTAATTCCAATTAATTACGGTTGTCTGGGCAATTGTTCATATTGTTGTGTTCATTTCGCTAGAGGTCAACTAAGGAGCAACTCTGTTGAGGGCATTGTCAATAGAGTGAATCAAGATTTGTGTTCAGGGGCGAAGGAGTTTTGGTTAACATCTCAAGATACTGCATGTTACGGAAATGACAAAAAAACAAATCTTGCAAATTTACTCAAAAAAATAGGAGATATAGAAGGAAATTTTTTGGTCCGAGTAGGGATGATGAATCCAGATCATGTTTTGGGAATGCTTGACGAACTTGTTGAAGCATATGATTGTGATAAAATTTTCAAGTTCTTGCATTTGCCAGTTCAGAGCGGGGACGATAAAGTTCTTGGTTTAATGAATCGAAGATACACTGTTAATGAGTTTCAAACTGTTGTAGAAACATTTCGAAAAAAGTTTCCACAGTTAACCCTTGCAACGGATGTCATCTGTGGTTTTCCAGGCGAAACAAAAGAAGCTTTTGAAAACACAAAACTCTTGATAACTAAGATTAGCCCTGATGTGGTGAATGTTTCCAAGTTTTTTGCACGTCCTCACACTCCGGCAGAAAAAATGCATCCTATTGCACCAGAAGAGGTTAATCGCCGAAGCAAACAAATGTCATTACTTGCTAGGCATGTTTCGTTTGATCAAAACAAGAATTGGAAAGGCTGGACAGGAAAAGTTTTGATTAATGAAAAAGGAAAAAATGACTCTTGGATAAGCCGCAATTTTGCGTACAAACCCATTGTGATAAAATCAGTTGAAAACATGCTAGGAAAATTTGTTCAGGTTAAGGTTGTGAAGGCATTTTCTACATATCTTGAAGCTGAAATAACTTAAGAATAACAGGGTTTTCAGTTATTTTTCACGTTATTAGGGACGTGTTCTGGAGTTTACTCGATTAAACTTAAATAGCGCCACAAATTCTCAGAATAGCGTCATCATGTAATTTGTTGACAGAGCCGCCGTAGCTCAGTTCGGTAGAGCAACGGGCTGTTAACTCGTAGGTCGAAGGTTCGAGCCCTTCCGGCGGCGCCAAAAGTCTTGTTATATAAGAAATCACGTTAAACGCGTTTTAGATTATCTTCCGCGGTCCAGAGTCTTTTTTTTGCTTTAACTCCAACAAAGATGGCAGCAGCACAAAAAAAATGAACGCCACTACTAAAACAATCAAAAAAATAAGAAAATATTCAGTGGAACTCAGATTTAGAAACAATTCACCCTTTTAATCAATTATTTGTAAATATAATACTTTCTAAATCAAACTTCAATGTTTACGTATATTCATCCGTATTTGGGATAGAAACTCATATGTTTCATGATATTTATAACGTAAATGGGGCACAATGTGAGAAGATTTGTGTTAAGCTCTGTCCTACCAATTATGATGTGTTTATTGCTTGTGCTTGATTTTTGCGGGCAAACTAATGCCCAATCAGAACACACAATAGAAATACGAGGGAATACGTGGTCAGACACAACATTCAGAGTGGCCATAATTCCGCAGGAAAACCAATCATGGTGGGAACCCACGTACCTTGATGCTGCTCTTCACGGGGTCGCCCAGTGGAATGATGCAATTAAAGATTTTTCATCCCAATATCCAGAATTTGGATATTTGTCTAGAATCACTTTGATTCCAATAGTAACAACTGAAGCAGTTTCAGGGTTTGACATATACATCGGGTGGATTGCTGAATGTGAAATGGAATCAACAATTGGGCAAACAAGACTTCTTGCTAATAAGCCATGCACCATAATTAACAGCACGGTTTGCCTTGCAGCAAAAGCACCTAGCGGTCATGTTATGACAGAGATCGACATGCAAAACATTGTTGTTCATGAATTAGGGCACACTTTTGGTCTAGGTCACTGCAGTTATTCTGAAGATGCCATGTACGCTGTTGTCCAATATCGTGAAACTGTTAAACCGCTTTCAACCCTTGATTTATATGCTGTTTCTCAAATTTTTGTCTGGATGAACGTCTCCGCACAGTTTAGTTCCTCAAGCCAGTGCCCCGAACAGTCTACGTTGAGTTTGCCGTCAAACATCGCTTACAGTAATTTTCAAATTGCAGAAGAAAACCTTCCTACATATTATCCCAAAGGTTTCATTGAAAAAGCGTTGGAACTATTTTTGCGTCCAGAAATTTTGATTGTATTGACAATTGGAGTTATGTTGTTATTGGGTGCAACAGTATTGAGCAAAAAACAAGAAAGTAATCATTCAGCTAATGATCAAAAATTATAATTTTGAATGATTAAATAGGTGATGTTTTGAGATTCGACGTTAATTATTGTTGCTAATTTGTTTGTTTTATGATTGAAAAAGGCAGATTATTGTATGTTTTTACTGCAAAGCAAAAACCTTTAAATATCTGATGTGTTAAGATATCTTATACATATGTCCTGAAACAGACATATTGTATGGATGTAGAACAAAACTACACAAAAAATGGAAGGATAAAAAATGTTGGAAATATTAATGGCAGGCTCCTTTGCGACGTTAGGAGCATACAGCATATGGTATTTTTTCAAAGCACAAACATATCACCCATTAAACCTAGATGAACTTGCACTAATGTGGAAAACCCACAAACACAACTCAGGTTGTAACGCATCAAACATTGAAACATTACTACTAAAAAACAACCAAGTAGTCGGCTACAAATGCAGTTGTGGCACAAAATATTATCAAAAACGTCTGATAACTCAAAGAGTCCACAAATTCACCAAAGACAAACTAATGCCAAAGGTTTCAAGCAGATTCACCAGCATTACTGATTTAACAAACTCCATGAATCAAATTGGCCTAACCGTTTCAAACATTAAACAAATTTAAAGTAAAAAACGAAAAGGACCCAATGGAAGTGCAACTGGAAAAAATATCCAAAATTTCACAATCGGAAAACAATGTAAAACACAATTTTCCGAATCATGGGAACACCTCCATTTGTCATCTCCTTTTCTAAGTAGCATCGGATAGGAGACGCCGCCAACTGGGCGGGCAGTTTTACTGCTCGTCCAGTTGGTCAAAATTTTTTATTAACTTAAATTCAATACAACCCCCAAAAAACGGGAACAACAAACATTGTTAAGAGCACCAGGCTCCAGATTCGTCATTTTATTAAAATTATAGTCAACAATCAAGTGCCCCCAAGAATGCCCAATAACATAATGTCCAAAACCAAATTCAAACAAAAGCGTTATTGTTACCCAAAACGCTCCAATAAAAAGTAACTCCGTTAAAGTAGCAGTTGATTTAGTAGCAATAACAAACAAATAAGTTACCGCTAATGTGTAACAAACTGCAACAACAGAACTAATCATGTGACCTTTTTGTTCACCAACTTTTGAGGCGTAAACAAAATTTCTGAGTGATCCATTTATGATTGCCAAGACTACAAAAAGTAACCAACGACCAATGGAATACAAAAAAAGCATAAATCCATTTCATTGCGTCATGTAATCTAGTTAATCAGTTGAAATAAAAAAGTGAATATAATTTTACTCCAAAACAAGAAATAGACAATTTTGCCAGCAAGATCTAGAAGTTAAACTTTTATCACAATAACCTGAACCTAACTTAGTGGTTAAGTTTGCTCACGTTTATATTAGCAGAAGCAGCATTAGAAACAATTCCCAAAAAAATTTGGAACCACCCTTCAGTCGAGCGCCACGGCAAACGTCAAAAAAAAAATTCAGGACAACTTCTGTTAGATAGGTCTCTTCACCATGCAGCCATGCTCAAGCTTGAAAATAACTTGAAACGGGGGCGCCCAGACATTGCCCATTTTGTTTTGCTTGAAACATTAGGTTCTCCACTAAATAAGGCAGGTAGTCTTCGAGTTTTTATTCATACATACAATGATTATGTTATCAAGGTTAATCCAGAAACTAGGTTGCCCAAAAACTACAACAGATTTGTTGGATTAATCGAGCAACTGTTTCAACAAAAAAAAGTCCCTCAAGAAGGAAAAGCCTTACTTGTCTTGGAACAAAAAACGTTGCCTCAACTGGTTGCAGAAATTAAACCTGATTATATTTTGGGATTTAGCAGGAAAGGGGAACCAAAAACCATTGAAACTGCAGTTTCATGTCTTAGTTCTAAACAGAATCCCGCAGTTGTTGTGGGCGGGTTTGCTCATGACCATTTTTCCAAGACTACTACACAGCTTATTGATGAAACAGTTTGTGTGGATTCTGAGATGTTGGAAACATGGACAATAACATCTAGGTTAATCTATGAATACGAACGTTTCCTTTCGCTACCAACCAAGCGGCTGAACTGTCAAAGATAAGTCAGAACATATGTTGCAATTCCGAAAACTAATGAAATCATCCAAAGCAGCAATGTTGCGTCCATTATTCTTTTTCGCTTGTAGCAACCGGCAATGTTTGATGAGTTAACTGCCCATATTGCAACAAGAAATATTCCGAGTATCAGTGCAATTGCTCCGGGAACTGCGTGAATCCAAGTAACTTGTGCTAATGGATCACCAAATTGAGTAAAATAGAAGTCGAAGTATTCGAAGAAAATTGGCCCCATAACAGAAACAAAAGTCAAAAGATGCAAAATCACTGCAACGCCCATTATCGCCCCGTGGTGTTTCATTTTTCCTTTTCGTTTGTAGTATAAACTCACGAAGATTATCGCAAGGGTCAGAATCTGTATCAGCAGGTTCAAGTCGGTATGAATGAACCTAGGATGACCTAGTCCAATACTCAACATAAACATCAGAACTAGTTACAACTTAAAGGCAAATAAAATTTTGCACCCAAATAAAGGCAAGTTAAACAAAAAGAAACGGATTTACTGAGGCCGCCACACGATTATGAAGGTGAAAAAATGAAAAAACAGAACAAGTGTTTTGTAATTTTCATTTTTGTGTTTAAGCCTTTTCAGTTCCATTTTCTTTTAGTTTCGTATTTAAGACATCAATATACTAAAAAAAGGTTTTTCTCAAGAAAATTTGACAAGACCCCTTTGAGTTAAAAAAAATCAGCATTTTTAAAATGGAAGTAAACAAAAATTATTATTTGAACTAATCAGGTACTACACCTGTTTATTAGTCCCAAAAGCAATAACAAAAAATTGTGGTCAAATCACAGGAACTACAGCTATGAGTGAAGTATTGGTTAAAGCTACCAAGCTAACTAAAAAATTTGGTGACCTTGTAGCAGTGGATGCTGTGGATTTCGAAATCTTCAAAGGGGAAAATTTTGGTTTTCTGGGACCTAACGGTGCAGGCAAAACTACTACCATGAATATGATACAAGGAGTTTCGCCCTTAACTGGTGGAGAATTAACCGTCGCCGGAAAGGACATTACCAACGACTCCAGAGAAATAAAATACATGATCGGAGTTGCACCTCAAGAAGACAACTTGGACCCTGACTTTACTGTTTTTGAGAACCTGCTGGTTTATGCCCGATACTACGATATTCCTCGACAAAAGGCAAAAACCAAAGCCGAAGAGCTCCTTAAGTTCATGCAACTAGAAGAAAAACGGGATGTTATCATGACAGCGTTGTCAGGAGGAATGAAACGCAGGCTAATTCTGGCAAGAGCCATGATGAACGACCCCCAAATCTTAATCCTTGATGAGCCAACAACAGGTTTGGATCCCCAGGCTCGGCATCTTATTTGGTCTAAAATTAAAGAGTTGCAAAAACAGGGGGTCACTGTTATTCTTACTACCCACTACATGGATGAAGCAGCCCAACTATGTGACCGAATCCTCATAATGGACCACGGAAAAATCATAGAAAAGGGCAAACCCGCAGAGCTTGTGGAAAAACATGTGGGTTACGAAGTTTTGGAAACTTTGCACAGCGAAGAATCCATGCAATGCTTAAAAGAGGCTTTTCCAGATGCGCGAATTGATATCGTAAACGACAAAATTCAGTTGTTTGCAAACAATCCCCGAGGAGTTTTATCAGAAACTCTTGAAAAAATTTCCTTCAAGGGCGGAATAATTCGGGACAGTAACCTTGAAGATGTTTTTTTGAAACTAGCAGGAAGGAGCTTGAAAGACTAATGATCGAATTAAATTCCCTGTTTCAGATGCCTAAGCTGTCGTATCGTGTTTTCAAAATATGGCAAAGAAACAAAGACGTCTTCATGAGAACTTACAAAACCAATTTTCTTCCTTCTCTGTTGGAGCCAATTCTTTACTTATTGGCTTTTGGTTTGGGTCTTGGCGGATTTGTTGATACAATCAACGGAACGCCTTATGTGAACTTCATTGCCCCAGCTATAGTTACAATGTCCATGATGTTTTCATCATTTTATGAATGCACATATGCGTCTTTTGTCAGGATGTATTTCCAAAAAACTTTCGACGCCATAATCGCAACTCCAGTAAACATCGAAGAAGTAATCACCGGAGAAATCCTATGGGGCGCCACAAAAAGCCTGATTAACTCATCCATAGTTTTGGCAGTCATAACCGCGGCAGGTTTAGTTTCTTCACCCCTGTTTTTGCTTATTCCCTTAGTCGCCTTTCTGGTTGGATTCTTGTTTGCATCCATCGCCATGTGCTTCACAGCAATAGTTCCCAACATTGACGCCTTCAATTATCCCACCTTTTTGTTCATAACCCCCATGTCATTGCTAAGCGGAACCTTTTTCCCCTTAACAGCAATGCCCCAAATCGTTCAAACAGCCGCCCATGTGGTGTTTCCTCTAACCAATGCAGTAACCATAACCCGAGCCCTAACCTTAGGAAACATCGAAACAACAATACTATTCAGCCTAGCATGGATGCTAATAATAGCCCCAATCTTCTTCATACTCGCCATAAATCTCATGAAAAAAAGACTGATTAAATAATCGGTAAACCAAAACACAATCATTTTGATACGTCAAAATGGAAGAAAAAATGTCAATTATTTGAACTACAAAACAGTGCTTGTGTAGAGCAAAAACAGCCGTTTTGCACATCTTTTAGGTGTAAGTTTAAAAATAAATGAAATGCCCCTGTTTTTGGAAGTAAAGCCGTTTAGAAATATACAATGAAACAAAATAGAAATGATAATGCCTAAACAAAACAGTTATATTTTTCAATAAAATGTATATAAAACGCATTACTTTTTTGTAATCTGGAATGAAAAAAGCTAAAAAGTTTTATCCCCTAATTTCGGCCCTTGGTGCCGGTGGAGGTGGCTTAGTTTTAAGTGGTTTGTTCAAAAAATTATGTCTCATAAAGGAATCTCTTTGGAGAGGTTTTTAGCTTTTGAAATAATCGGGATTCTCCTGATTATTATTGGAATTCTTGTTTATTATAAAAAATTTACATAAAAAGAAAATCACAATAATAGCGTCTTCAGATCATACTACTCAGATGCGCCATTCTTCAAAAAGTAGAAAAATGTGTGTTAAAATCCCTAAACTAATTCGAAAATGGATCTTTTTCAAATTCCAAAAGATAAAAAGAACAGGCCCCTTTTTTATAATATGTTGTAGGGTTGAATACTTGCAATATAAATTTGACAAGTTATAATGCATGTTATTGGATGCGGGGTTTGCGTATGATTTCTGTTAAACAGATTGCTTTGCAGCGGGTTCACATACTATTTGGTTTAGCAAAGCAAGTGGCTCATGAAAACCCGGAATTAGCTCAACGTTATGTTCGGTTGGCTCGTAAAGTTGCTATGCGGGCTCGTTTGCGTTTGCCTAGAGAATACAGGTTTTTGGTTTGCAGAAAATGTAAAAGCTTTATCTTACCTGGTGTAAACTGTCGTACCAGAATACAATCGAGAAGGGAACCTCACATAGTAATTACCTGCTTAAATTGTGGCAGAATTACTCGTATCCCGATTAAAGGAAGAAAAACCCAATGTTAACGCCAAAAATGATAAGAAGAATAAAAAGTGCACTTAGCGCAGAAAAACCCACCGTGCGCATAGGAAAAGAAGGTGCCACAGCCGAGATAGTTGGTGAGGTAGAAAAACAGCTTAAGGTCAGAGAAATTATTAAAGTAAAAATTCTTAAAACCGCCTTGCATGAACAGGAAGCACTAGAAGCAAAAAACATTGCCTCAACAGTTGCCCAACAAGCTGAAGCAGAGCTGGTTGATGTGCGTGGTCACACCTTTATGTTGTATAAAAGCAAGAAAAAACGTTAAATTCTCTTTTGTCACACACGAAACTAATATAAGGACAAGCCTTTTCCCTTACTGAAGGAAAAATTAGGAAGATGAAGCCTTGCCGACACCGTATGATATTCCAGCATCTGTTCTCATAGAGAGATTAGCCAAGCATCTAAAAGATGAAGTAGATGTAATAACTCCACCAGAATGGGCGAGCTTTGCCAAAACTGGTGTTTATAATCAAAGGTCACCTACTAACCCTGATTGGTGGTTTGTCAGGGTTGCCTCCGTTATGCGTAAAATTTACGTGAAAGGTCCCATCGGCGTTGAATTACTTCGCCAAGAATACGGCGGCAGACAAGACAACGGAGCAAGACCCGAACATGCCAGCAAAGGAAGCGGTTCCATTGTGCGAACTGCAATTCATCAGCTTCAAAAAGCAGGTCTAGTAAAGACTCAACGAACAGAAGGACGCATAGTAACAAGTGAAGGAAGACGCCTGCTTGACAGGTTGTCAACCCAAATAAAAAGTGAACTAGAAAAAGCTCAACCTGAACTCGCAAAATATTAGGTGTAAATAGTGAGTGAAGAAGAACTTGATTCTCTCAGGAAACGACGAATGCATGAGCTCCAGCAAAGAATGGAAGCGGAACAACAGCAAGCTCAGGCTCAACAAAATCTTGAGAACCAAAAACAAGCTCTTCTCCGCCGAATATTAACCCCTGAAGCGAGGAGCCGCCTCACAAACTTGAACATGGTTAAACCCGAGTTCACTGAGCAACTTGAAATACAGTTGATTCAGTTAGCCCAGGCGGGACGCGTAAAGTTGCCCATAACTGATGAACAACTAAAAGAGCTACTAGTGAGGCTTCAGTCAGGAAAAAGAGATTACACGATTAGGAGAGTATAAAAATGGCACGAAACAAACCAACTGCCAAAAAATTGAGACTTGCCAAGGCTGGAAAAGAAAGTAAAGCTGTTCCAACTTGGGTTATTGCCAAAACTGGCGGTCAAGTTCGATCAAATCCCAAGCGGAGACGCTGGAGACAAAGAAAGATTAAAGCTTGAGGGATATCTAGATGGAAAAACCTGTTGATGTTGCTGAAGTTAATGAAGAATTAGAAGAAACTGAAGAAGTTAAAGAAGAGGCGGAGTCAGAAGTTCCTGAAGAAGACGAAGTGGAACTAGAAGAAGACTTAGAAGAGGAAATGGAAGAGGAGTTCATAGAAGCAAAAAAGAGCTCCAAGAAAGTGAAAAAAGAAGACCTAGACGAAGACATTGTTGAAGAAAGGTTTTATACAATTCCTTTGCGTAATGCTTGGATTAGTCCAAGAAAGAAACGTGCTCCAAAAGCAGCAAGAATTGTGCGAAAGTTTGTTGCCAAGCACATGAAGGTTAGTGCCGAAGCTGTTGACGAGGACGAAGAGCCTGAAAGGGTCGTTATCGATAATGAAGTTAATGAAAAACTTTGGAGTCGAGGAATCGAAAAACCTCCAAGAAAAATACGCGTTCGTGTTGTTAAAGACAATGAAGGAGTAGTGACGGTTCTTCTCGCAGAAGGAGACTAACCTTGTCATTATATCTTTTTGATGTTTTTGGTAACGCAAGTATTGGAATTTATTGTCTTGCAAACGATCGCATAGCAATTCTTCCTCCTCAGGTTCCTGAACCTAAACGGGAAAAATTTGCTGAATGGATGAATGTAAAGGTCGTTGCAACTACAATTGGTAAATCTTTGATTAATGGTGCTTTAGCCTGTTCTAACTCCAATGGAGTTATTCTTCCTTATTTTGTAGCTGACGACGAAATTGACGCAATCAAATCTGTTGTTTCAGACATTAACATAGCAGTTATGGACACCAAAAGGACAGCTTACGGCAACATGGTTTTGGCTAACGACAAAGGAGCCATTGTTGATTCTAGGCTGGAATCAGATGTTATTGCTAAGATTTCTGACAATTTAGGTGTTGAAGTTGTTCGGGGAGACATTGCGGGGTTGCCTTATGTTGGTTCCCTTGCTACGGCAACAAATAAAGGGGTGCTGGCGCATCCTTTGATAAAGGAAAATGAACAGAAAATCTTAAGTGATGTATTGAAGGTTCCGGTTGATTTGGGAACAGTAAACTGTGGAATCCCGTACGTCGCTACTGGCCTGATAGGTAACATTTATGGGGCAGTAGCGGGGTTGTTGACTACTGGACCTGAAATGTTCATAATTGGACAAGCCCTTGATGTGGTGGAATAAACAATGAGTGAAGTAAAAGTATACCGAGTAAGCGGAAAAATCAACAAGCCAAACTTGAAAACCGAGTTCAGCAAAGAAATTCGAGCAATAAAACCCGAAGATGCAGTAGAAAAAGTGTACACTTTAATCGGCAGCAAGCACAGAGTCAGACGTTTTCAGATGTCAATTTCTAAAGTCGAAGAAATCGGCTTAGACGAAATCGAAGATCTTATAGTGAAAAAGTTGACTCAAGGAGCTGAGTAAGCTGTCAAGTGACCAAGAAACTTTCCGTAGGTTAGTTTTAGAGTCACGTTACTTAGAGGAAACTATGAACGAGTTGCAGTCCAGAATCAGCATGATTAATTCGGCCATAACTGAACTGCGACTTTCAAATGTAACCCTTGAAGGTTTAGAAAACCAAAAGAAAGGTACACAGCTTTTTGTTCCAGTTGGTGGAGGCTCATACGTTAAAGCCAAACTGGAGACGTCCAAACAGGTTATTGTTGGCATTGGGGCTGATGTTGCTGTTGAAAAAAGTTTGACTGAAGCAAAAACAGAAACTGAAGCTCGTCTGGCTGACATGGAAAAAACTCGTCAAGCTTTCGGTGAACAACTGAATCAGATTGTTGCAAGGCTTCAAGAAAATAACGCTAAAATGGAAGAGATAAGTGCTAAGCTAAGGAAAGGAGAACAGTCAGGTGTTCGACAAGCTCAGAAAGGGCCTTAGCAGCGCAGTTAACAAGATTGTTGTAACAGAACTTAAAGCCGAAAAGCTTCAACCAATTTTAGATGATTTCAGGTTAAGCCTCATCGAAAACGATGTTGCAGTTCCTGTTGCTTATTTTATTACTGACGAACTAGAAAAACGCCTTGAGGGTCGTCAAGTTAACCGTTTAGGTGACCGCAAAGATTTGGTGAAGGATACCCTTCACGAAGTTTTGATTGACATTTTGACCCCCAAAGAGCCTATCAATCTTATAGAAAAAATTGAACAAAAACGAAAAACCAACGAACCCTACGTGATAATGGTCGTGGGGATTAATGGTACGGGTAAAACTACCAGTATTGCAAAAGTTACTAGCTTTTTGTTAAAGAAAGGTTACTCTGTAGTTCTAGCAGGCAGTGATACGTACCGTCCAGGCTCTATTGAGCAGCTTGAGCAGCACGCGAAAAAATTGGGCGTAAAAATGATTAAGCACGATTACGGGGCAGACCCTGCAGCGGTGGCATATGATGCGATTAGTCATGCCCAGAGCCATGGAATTGATGTTGTTTTGATTGACACAGCGGGTCGTATTCAAACTGACCGTAACCTGATGAACGAGTTAGCCAAGATCAAGCGGGTTGTGGATCCAGATTTGACGGTTTTAGTTATTGACTCATTAATTGGCAACGATGCAGTTTTGCAGGCTGAAGAATTCCACAACAGCGTAACGGTAGACGCAAACATACTCACCAAAGTAGACGCCGACGTCAAAGGTGGAGCTTCTTTGAGTGTAGCTCACGTTACCGGAAAGCCAATTATTTTCATTGGGGTGGGTCAGGAATACAAGGATTTGCAGTTGTTTGAGCCAGAAATGTTTGTCGACATGATGCTCAAATAGGATGCATATTTTAGGGGGAAACAAACTTATTTTTCTTAAAGTAACGGAGTTTTTGTGTGGTCAAGCAACGGAGGAAAACAATGTTGAAGGTTGCCATGGCTCAGATTAATGCAACTGTTGGCGATTTGCAGGGAAACATAGCAAAAATTAGACAATATCTTGCAGATGCAAAATCGTGTGGAGCTGAGTTGGTTGTTTTTCCTGAGTTGGCTGTTACGGGTTATCCGCCCCAAGACTTGTTGTTGGAAAATGGGTTTGTGCTAAACAATAAACGTGCAATCTTTGAATTAATTGAAAATAACACTGCTGATGTCATTGCGGTTGTTGGGTTTGTTGACTACAAAGGCAAAGACATCTATAACGCTGCGGCGGTTTTCCAAAAAAACCAGTTACTCGGTGTGGTTCACAAGGCGCTTTTGCCTACTTATGACGTGTTTGATGAGGACCGTTACTTCAAACCAGCAAAAACAGATGAAATTAATCCAGTTCCAGTTACCATTAGTGGAAAACAGGTCCTTTTGGGTGTAGAAATTTGCGAGGACCTTTGGGACACAGATTACGAGGTTAAGGTTACAGATTTGCTTGTGGAGCGAGGTGCACAGTTGGTTGTTAATCTTTCTGCGTCGCCGTTTCTTGTGGGAAAGCAATTGGAACGCCATAAATTATTGGTAGAAAAAGCTTCCAAAAACAAAGTGCCAGTTTTTTATGTGAATCTTGTTGGGGGACAAGATGAACTGGTTTTTGATGGTCAAAGCATGGCGATGGACAAAACTGGTAATTTAGTTGCTTTGAGTGCGCAGTTTACAGAAGATTTAGTTGTAACAGATATTGACTTAACCAAAGGCACGGGAGTAGCGGTTGAAGCTCCGTTGCATGATAAGGTTAAGGAAATGTTTGGGGCTTTGGTTTTGGGGATTCATGATTATTTTGCCAAGACTGGTTTTGAAAAGGCGGTTATCGGTTTGAGTGGAGGAATAGATTCTTCAGTTACTGCCGCTATTGCTGTTGAAGCCCTGGGAAAACAAAACGTGATTGGGGTTTCTATGCCTTCCCAGTTTTCTAGCGACCACAGTAAATCAGACGCTGAACAACTTGCGGAAAATTTGGGGATTTGTTTTGTGCAAATTGGCATCCAAAATGTTGTTAACGTGTTTCATGAGCAACTAAACCAGCCCCTGCAAAAGATCCGGGATTGTTTTGGTACAAAAAATGACCAAGATGATCCCGTGGCAGACGAGAATATTCAGCCTCGCGTGCGGGGAAACATATTGATGGATATTTCTAATCGATTAAAGGAACTGAAGATTTTGGTTTTGAACACGGGAAACAAAACTGAAATTGCGTTAGGCTTTTGCACCCTGTATGGAGACATGGCTGGTGGCATTGGTGTATTGGGGGATGTGAGCAAATTGGAAGTTTACAAGCTTGCACATTACATTAACAGCAAAACCGGAAAGATGGTTATTCCCAAAAATGTAATCGAAAAACGTCCGTCCCCTGAACTTAAAGAGTGCCAGTTTGACCCTTTTGATTTTGACATAGTAAGTCCCCTAGTTGATGAAATCATAGAAAACAGAAGAAGCAAACAAGACCTAATAAAAATGGGATATCCAGAAGCTGCAGTAGACGACACATACCAACGAGTAAGAAACTCCGAATACAAACGACGGCAAGCAACCCCTTGCATCAAAATAACCCCCAAAGCATTCGGCATCGGATGGAAAATGCCCATGGTCAACAAATATAAAGGCTAACAAAACTCAAATCAGTTTTTAGATTACAAAAAGAGGTTCTTATGTTCGTTTTTGCCAGCATCCGAACAGTTTTTTCAAAACCCCTGATTTTATTTTTCATTTATTTCGCATAATTGTTAGCACTTAAGTTTGTTAGCAGTTAGCCTATTCTGAAGCTTATTCCGCCTTTGCTGAAGTAGCCTTTGGGGGCTTTGACTTTGTCGCCGTATACTTGTTTGAGCGAGTTTACGTAGTTGTTATTTTCGTCCATTTTGAATTTGTATTTTCCGAAACTGCCTTTAAATTCGATTTCAAACTCGTACTGGTTATTGTCAGAGTTTCCGTAACTTTTACGTTTCAACTTGATTTCACTTACCCCGCTGTTTTGTATCTCAAAGTTTCCTGCAGTTTCAGACAAAGCGACTGAGGGCTCCATAGTGTAATAACGCTGGGCAAACGTTGACGAAGCTTTGAGTTGTTCCCCCCATTGTCCAAAAAAGCCTTTTCCTTCGGCTTTGGCTTGGGCGCGGGCTTTATTGATGATGTCCTTTAGCATATCAGAGGTCATTTGAGCAAAAACTAGGCGCTTATTGGTTAACACACCAGAGAATGTGTCGTAACGTCCAAGAGATTTGGGTTTTCTTAAAAGGATAACTCCTAGCACAGGTTCAGTTAATGAGGATTCTTGAGTTTTTTCGGAAACAGTAGATTCCACCGCAGCAGGTGCACTAACTGCTTCAACTTTAGCAGGTTCAGCAACTGGAGTTCCACAGGTGCCACAAAAATTGGAAGTTTCTTTGAGTTCTTTTCCACAATTTTCGCAATAGGGCAAAGCAAATCACAAACCCACTCAACCACTACGAGATTAAAATCTTTTTCTGCATTACTGGATCAAAATCTTACCAAAACAAACAAGCATCAAATTACCCCTATGAAGTTGTTTTTTCTCTGTTTGGTCAACATGTTACTAATATAATAGAGGTTAATTGTTGAAAACAGTGTTCTCTCTGGTTTTGTACCTGAATCTACAATATTGAAAAGTGTATTTTTTCTTATATCATTCAAAATATTTCATGTGTAGGTTTTTGTGGGGATTTCTACGGTTTTGTCAAAAGAATTAAATATACTCTATATTTTTCCACATTAACTCATGAGCTTTAAAGAGTGGATTATACCTCAGGGCAAGATTTTTTTCAACTAAATAGAGGAACAAGCGGACATTGTGCTAAAAGCAGCCACATTGTCTAGACGAGTAATGATACCAAAGGGTAAAACATTAGCATAAGCAAATAAAGTAAGGTAAGGTAGACAGTTTTTAATCATCATGAAAACAATGATGACACAAGAGTCATTTTTTGGTGACTTCTATAAACAGGGAAATTGAACGCCACTAAGACAGGAATTCCATGTAACAGGTTAGGACATGACAAGCAAGTTAGTAATAAAAATACACCTTGGATAAATTGGTCAATGCCAGTGGACAACTAAAACCATCAAACTGTTGAATATGCACCACTCAGGTTATCAGAACATGACATAGAATAAGTCCATTGCGAGGAAACAGAACAATAAACAATAAAAAAGGAAACTAGGGCATTTTTGTTTTTTGCCCGTTACCTGTGGGTTGTCGCCGCTTTTTTATGGGAACAAATTTTGTTCCGTAGGCTCCGATGTAGCTTGATGTTGGTCGTAACAAAACTGAGTCTGAATATTGTTCAAGTATGTGGGCGGTCCATCCTGTTATTCTGCTGGCAGCAAAAAACAAGGTAAAGAATTCTTTAGGAATATCCAAGGCATTAAGAACAAGAGCAGCATAAAAGTCTACGTTGGGGTAAATGTTTTTTTCTTTGTGAACAACTGCTTGAATTTTTCTACAGGTACGATACAAATCCATGCGGTCTTTGCGTTCACACAAGGCTTTGCTTACAGTTCTAAGATGCCGTGACCGAGGATCATTAGACACGTAAACTCGGTGACCAAAACCCATGATCTTTTGGTGATCAAATAACATTCCCCGAATGTAAGCTTCAACTTCACCACTGCTAACATCCAAAAGCATATTCATTACCCGTTCGCTGGCTCCTCCATGCAGTTTACCTTTCAAAGTGCCAACCGCGGAAGTTACTGCAGAATACATGTCCGAAAAAGTACTGGCAGTCACACGAGCAGCAAAAGCAGATGCATTCAATCCATGGTCAGCATGCAAAATCATGTAACGTTCAATGGATTCGATTTCTTCTTTGTCGGCAGGTTTGCCCCGGAACATGTACAAAAAGTTTTCTGCAAAAGAGTAATCTTTCTTGGGTTCAACAGGTTCCAGATCGTTACGCAACCGATAAATTGCCGCAACTAATGTGGGAACCTTTGCAATCAAACTAAGCCCCCGCTTCAAACTGGAAGCTTCAGAGACATCATCTGGGTCGGGGTCAAATTCTCCAAGCTGTGAGATTGAGGTTCGCAATATTTCCATGGGATGGCTGGTTTTTGGAGAATGTTGTATGCTTTCAATTATTTTGTCAGGTAAATTCATTTCAGAAAACAGTGCATCTTTGATTTCTTTCAATTCTGTTTCTGTGGGTAATCTTTTGTGCAATAGTAGGTAAACAACTTCTTCGTAACAGACTCGACCTAAAAGACGGTCGATGTCGTATCCAACATAATATAATGCACCAAGGGGGTCAACAAAACTATTGCGTGTTTGACAAGCGGCAACATCACGCAATCCGCGAACATATTCTTTTTCATTAGACATTTTCTTATTTCAACTCGTTTTTTCAACTGAACGTTCTAACAAGCACCGAAAACCCAGTCTACTCAAACAAGTGAATGAGCAATTAACAACATACGGCTTAATTTGCATAAGACAACCTGCAGTTAACAGTGCATTGGAACGTAAATCTAATAACAAAAATGGAAAGACTGTTTTATAAGGTCTTTCCAGACCAAACTATCTTAACAATTTATTGAGTATCGCCTTGGCAGAATACAAACGGTTCTCGCTTTGAGGGAAAATCACAGAATTAGGGTGCATTATTACATCATCAGAAATTTCGTATCCCCGATGGATGGGCATATCATGCATTATAAGGGCGTCACTGTTAGTTGCAAGGAGTTTTTTGTTGACTTGATACGGAAGCATTAAGTTAACTCGTTTTTGTTTTTCTTTTTCAAATTTTGGGTCTAAAAAGAACTCCATATCCACCCAAGTGTCAGTGTAAATTACGTCACAATCTTCCACTGCAGCATTTACGTCCATAGAATTGGAATATAATCCCGTAGATTTTGCAGCCTCCAAGATATTCTCGTCAACTGAAGCTTTATTCACCAAAGGGGTAACTGTAACTATTTTCATTCCGGTTCGAGTGCATCCTTCAATCAATGAGTTACAAATGTTATTGTGAACACCAATGTAAGCAAGTTTAAGGCCTTTGAGTTTGCCTTTTTTTTCTTTGATAGTAACCAAGTCAGCAATAATCTGGCAAGGATGATATTTTTCGTCACAGCCATTAATTACAGGAACAGTTGCCGCGTCAGCTATACTCTGCAAGGTTGAATTTTTCAGTACTCGAGCCATAATTCCGTCAACATAACCAGAAATAGATTTAGTTTCATCCCCAAGGTCAGCTAAAACCAAATTGGTGTTTCTCCAATCCATGTAAGCTGCATGTCCCCCAAGTTGAGTCATTGCAACTTCAAAAGATAATCTAGTTCGAGTTGATGTTTTTTGAAAAATCAAAGCTAAAGACCTGCCCTCCAATGCGAACTCGTAATCCTGAGGATTTTGTTTTATTTCTAACGAATCATCAATGACCTGGTTGATTTCTGTTGAAGTCCAGTCTTTAAGCGTAATCAGGTGCAATACTTCTCTCTCCACAATTATGCAGAATACTTGTTCACACAGACCGTTATATAAATTATCAAAAAACAATTCAATAAACCATAGAGTCAAAGTATGAAGTAAAAATTCTGAATTATTATATTCTGTTATATGAATCTGAATGTAAGTTGAGGCACATCCATTGAAAATAGGTAATAAAAAAATTAGGAGAAGAGTATTAAAAAACGTACAAAATAATGGAATTTCTCCAATTCTAGCAAGTTTACTATTGATCGTAATAGTGGTAGCAGCAGCGATTGTTGCCTATTCTTGGGTTCAAAGCACCACCACAACTCAACTAAATCAGGCTAGCGGATTTATTATCATGGAAAATGTACGCTTTTACGACAGCGACAAAATTGAACTGTCCATACGTAATACTGGCACTGGAGACCTTAAAGTAGACACCATTTACATTGATGATGTGCCCCAAAAGGTTGCTCAGCAAATTCCAAGTAAAGAATGTATTAGTATTGTTCTGGATCATAATTGGGAACTGGGAACAAAATACAGGATAAAAACGGCAACCACAGCGGGTCTTTATGCTGAAAAGACATGCATGTCGCCTTCAAGTTTGCAAGTGGGACTTGATGAGGTTTGGACTAAACGAAAACAAGTAACAATAGACAACAGTCTCAACCCTGAAGGCTTAACTAATTATCAAATCAAAATTAACGTTCCATACGATTCAGATATGAACTCAGATTTTTCTGATCTTCGATTCACAAACAGTGATGAGCAAACTTTAATTCCGTACTGGATTGAAAGCTACATTGCTTCAGATTCTACTGTAGTTTGGGTTAATATTCCATCAATACCTGCTTTGTCCACTGAAACTGTCTACATGTATTATGGTAACCCATCTGCCAGTTCAGAAAGTGACCCAGAAGAAACATTTGACATATTTTTGGACTTCACCACAGCTGGCGTAGAAACTTATGGCGGTACAAATCAAGACAGAGACCCCACCCAAGTAGAAATCATTGGTGACACGACACTGCACATGTGGGGAAACAACTGGAAAGCTGTAATGAAAACCATAAATGTCGTTGGTGATGGCAGTCAAGCAATCTGTTTTGATTTTAAGAGCAACGGCACCCAAGCAGAAATTAACGCAGTAGGTCTAGACACTGATTCTTCAATAAGTGAAAGCCAAACGTACCGAATATACGGAACCCAAAACTGGGGAAGAACTGACCACTACGGATATACTCCTGATGAGTGGCAAGCCTATTCCATAATTTTGGATGATTTCAGCGGCAGTTTTAACCGAATTGTAATCGTTAACGATGCAGATGCCGCACAAGCAACAAACGTTTACTACAGAAACGTTAGAGTTGCTAAAACAACATCCATTGAACCAGTAACAAGTCTTGGGGCAGAAGAAACAGTATAAAAACTAGAAAATTTTTTCAAACTAAATCCCAAAAAACTGGGCGGATATAATCCGCAAAAGTTTATAATAAACTTCTAAAGAAGGACAAAGCTAATTAATTGTCCACAGAAGGGAATCGTTTGAGAAAGTCTAAAAAAGTAATTGGAATCCCAAAAAACACGTTCATTATCGGAGTAATCATTGCTGCAATAGTCGGAGCAGCACTTTCGTTTGGTGTAACTACATTATTGAATGTTAATATTGGGAATACAATTCCAGAAAACACAACAATAGCAGTAACTGACGTAAACATTGATGTACAAAATGCAGATTCTTTCAGCATAACTGTACTCAATCCAACGTATTCTCCCACAGAAGCTAAAATCAAAGAAATCATGGTTATAACAGAAAACGACGAAATTCACAATATCTTGTCTGTAAACCCACAACTTCCATACGAACTAAACAAAGGAGAAACCCAAATCTTTGAGTGTAAATGGACATGGGGAGACTATATCGGTAAAAACATAAACATAGTTGTAGTAGTTGAAGATGGATCAGGTGCAGTTTACGAACTGGAAACAGCTGCCATAGGACTAGAAATAAAATCGTCGGCATTTTCAGGGGCAGACACAGAACACTTCACGTTAACAATCGGCAACCCTGAAGAATCAGAAGTTGACTTCACAATTACAAAAATTGTAGTAACCCTAGAAAACGGAACAGACCTTGACATACGGAACGTATCACCTGCATTGCCGACAGTAATTTCTAAAGACTCAACAATCACGATTACTTGCGCATGGAACTGGGATGACTACAGGGATAAAGACATAACAATTACCGCTTACACGTCACAGGGTTACAAATTCAGTTTAGAAAGAAGCACACCAAAACTGTCCCAAATTCTGGTTAAAGACGTAACCTTTGACCCAACCAGTCTACAAACCTTTGACATTACAGTTGAAAACTCTGAAAATTCAGCAGAACCAGCCACTATAGTAGCAATTGAAATCATTACAGACACAACTACAATAAATGTTCCAGTAATATTACCCCAAACACTACCGTATGAGATTCCAATAGGTCAATCAGTAACAATGACATGCGCATGGGACTGGTCAGCAACCAGAAACCAAAACATAGTAATTACAGTAGAAACGTCAGAAGGGTTCCTTGGATACTCTTACGAAACAACATCGTAAACTAAAAAATTGTTCACAAAAATGGAAACCAGAAAAACTGGTTTCTGTTTAGATGGCAGCCCCTTCAGAGGGGTCTTCCCTAACTTTTTCGAAGGCTTCCAGTATTCGTTTAGTTACTGGACCCATTTTACCTGAACCAATCACACGACTGTTTACGCTACTTATAGGTGCAACTTCTGCAGCTGTTCCAGTGAAAAACACTTCGTCAGCGGTGAACAACTCATTAGGAGTAATGTTTCGTTCTATTATTTCGATTCCAAGTTTTTTTGCCAACTTGATAATCAAAGTTCGGGTTATGCCATCCAAGGCACCTGAAGAAAGACAAGGAGTCAAAAGCTTGCCATTTCGCACGATGAATATGTTCTCGCCGACACCTTCACAGACATAGCCTGCTTTGTCCAGGCAGATGGCTTCGTCGGCGCCGATGTTGTTTGCTTCAATTTTACCCAAGATGCTGTTAAGGTAATTCAAGGATTTCATTTCGTGGGTTGCGCTGTCCACAGAATTTCTTCGCACCCAAGTAATAATTGTAGATATTCCTTTTTCTAGTTTGTCAGGAGAATGTAACTGAAGTTTAGGTTCAGTAATTATGATAACTGTTGCCTTTGGACATTTTCGTGGGTCAAGACCTAAATCTCCAACGCCTCTTGTGACCACTAGGCGAATGTAGGCGTCTTTTAGGTCGTTCTTTCTAAGAGTTTCAAGCACCGCTTGAGTCATTTCCTCTCTGGTTAGGGGGATTTTCAGAAAGATTGGATGGGCAGACCTGTATAGCCTGTCGATGTGCTCTTTTAGTTTGAAGACTACACCGTTGTAGGCTCGGATTCCTTCAAAAACGCCGTCTCCGTACAGAAGACCATGATCATACACTGAGATTTTTGCCTCAGATTTCGGATAATACTCGCCATCGATGTAAATAAGCAACTCATTTGCCATACAAATCTCTCCTTTTATTATAGACGTCAACCTTAAACTATCTGCTTGATATTTAAATTTTAACACAACACAAACTAAATCTACCATTTTTGTAAAGAAAAAGAATTTTCCAGTTTTGTCTTCTATTTGGCTTTATTCTCGAAAAGAGTTAAAAAAATTGTTAGCATACCAGTAAGGCAAGTTAATCAAACAGAAACTAGTTATTAATAGCTAGTTTTAGTGACAGGAAAGTGGACTTGTGCTTAAAACAGAGCCGTGGCTGGAAATTACAACCATCAGCAAATGCAGTATTGACTGCAGGTATTGTCCACAACAAACGTTTCAAGAACAGTATCAAGGTGCCAAAATTCTCACACTAGAAAATTTCAAAAAGGCACTTTCGAAAGTACCCAGAAAAGTAGCAATTCATTTTTCAGGTTTTTCAGAACCGTTCCTTAATCCGCAATGTTTGGATATGATCGAACACGCATCCTTGAAAGGACACAAGATTGTCTTATTTTCAACCCTTGTTGGATTAAAAAGTGAAAACGTAGAACGAATTAGACGCTGTAACCCTGAAGTAATTTTGCATCTGCCAGACAACATGGGTAACACCAATATTCCAGTTACTGAAAACTACAAAAAAACCCTAGATACAGTTTTGAAGAACTTAAACGTAACAGGCTATTACGTAATGGACAAAAATTTCATTTCAAACGAACGAGCAGGCCATTGTGATGATACACCAAAAAGGCATGTTCGAGGTTGGTTTTTTTGTGAAAAACTGATAGGCCCCCAGTTTGTTATGCTCCCAAACTGTGATGTAGTTTTATGCTGCATGGATTATGAATTAAAACATCTTGTTGGAAACTTATTGAAACAGACATGGAATGAAATTGTTAACTCAGAAGAATACCAAACAGTTCGAGCAAACCGTTACAAATTTGATGGTGAAATTTTATGCAGAAAGTGTGTTTGGGCGTCATTAACGTTTAGGTCCAAGTATTACCTCAAAAGAATTCTTCAAAAGTATTACGAGAAACAAAGTATACAACAATACAAATCCAAAAAAATGAAAAATTAAAAAGAAAACTGAGGTCTTTTTGACAGCAACTTGGGCAAGGCTAAAGGTTTGAAGGGCTTATCTGCAGTTTTTTCATTGATTTCATTGGTTAATTCTTGAAGTCTCATTTCACGGATTTGTTTTCCAGCATTTCGGTCCCGAACTGGCAATACTTCAGAGTTTGCTTCTTTTTCGCCGTATACCAGCACGTAGTTTACCCATTCTTTTTCTGCAGCTCGAACTTTTTTGCCTAAACTTAGGGCTCTATCATCGACGTCAACGCGCACGTTACAGTTTTCGATTTTTTTCATCAGTTTTTCTGCCTCGTCGAGATACTTTTCGGAAACCGGAATAATCCTCAACTGAGTAGGAGCCAGCCATAAAGGCAAGATTGGTGTTTTTCCTTTCAAAGAGTCTCGGTGAGCTTTTTCCAGCAGGGCATATACGTCCCGTTCGATGGCTCCGCTTGGGGAACAGTGCAAAACCAAAGGATATTGTTTTTCGCCGTTTTCGTCCACGTAGGTCATGTCGTAGTGCTTAGAGTTTTCTATGTCGATTTGGTCAGTGGAAAGAGCAGAAGCCTTGTTTAGATTATCCACGAAATTGAATTCCCATTTCAAAACAAAATAGAAGAAGCGTTCTTCCCACATTTCAATGAGGACAGGTTTGCCAAATAACTTCACCATATTGAGAACAAAATCCTTGTTTTCAGCATAGAAGTCCTTGGTTACTCGGATTGCTAACTCGTAATCGGTTTCTTTGTTTAGTTCCAGACTGTCCATAATTCCCATGGACATTTGGAAACGAACCAGAAACTCTTCTTTTGCTTGATCCATGTCAGCAACCAAAGCATGACAATCAGGCATAGTAAAACAACGAAGCCTGCGCAACCCTGTTACTTCGCCGCTTTTTTCTCGGCGGAAAGCGTATTTTGTTAATTCATACATCCGCAACGGAAGTTGCTTGTAACTGAATTGGGTGTCGTGCACCATTAAAAACTGACCAAAACAGGCGCTGAACCTTAAAAAGAAGTCGCGCTTGTCCGAACATAAGACGTATTGACGGGCAGGAAAACGTTGAAGATAATGAGCAATTGCAGGGTGCTCAAGGTCGTACATGATGGGGGTTTCAACTTCCATTCCCCCGTAATCGATTACTTTTTCGGTTACATACTGTTCTATCAACGATTTTATCATACGACCTTTAGGATACCACCGCAGGTTGCCAGGGTCGCTTCCAGGTTCATAGTCTGCGATTTCTAGCCGCTTCATCAAAGGAACATGAGGCGGAACATTCTGTTCAGCACGAACTTTCTTGATTTCATATTTGCATAATTTTTCTAAGTTTTTCCAGTCTTTGAAGCGATATTCTTTTACGGGAATTAACTCACCGTCAGGCTGCAACACATACCAATATGATTTGAGTTTTTCTTCTGCTTTAAGAGCATCACAGACAACCTCTTCTTTTTCTGAGTCACATGTAACTACTCTAAGGTGCTCAGCCAATGGGTGACCTTTAATGGAAATTGAGAACTGTTTGCACCAGCCAAAAGGTGAAGAATATGTTTCTATCCCCATCTCCTTGGCGACGTTTTTGAGTTCATTAAGAACCTTCAAAGCTTCAGAAGGTTTAGCCAAATTGCTGCTCAAGTGAGCATAAGGATAAATCAACACACGATTAACTTTGAGTTGATCTAACGATACTTTAGTGCTTTCCATGGCTTTCTTTGCAACGTTTAGGTCGTCACCTTCTTCAACTGCAGTAAAAAGCACTACAACTTCTTCGATGCGGTCTTTGGTTTTTTCGAGTTCCTCTGCAGAGGGAATTTCTTTTTCAATTGCTTCGTATTCGATAAAGTTTGAATGTAACTGAAGAATTCTCAATCTGAACAGCCAGCTTTCAAGTCAATAAAATTGAAGACCAATGAACAAACACATTTAGGCATTAGCCTTTGTGCCTCCATTGTTCGAGGAGTTTGTCTTTTTTGCTGCCTTTTTTGTATTCTTTGTAGTGTTCTCTGCAAAGGTATGATCGTTTTTCGCCGTCAACTTTTAGTCCTGCTGAGCTTACTTTTTCCCGCGGAAGAGAACGAATCGCATCTTTATCACAGCCTGAAACGCTACATTTTTGTCCTTTACCTACTCGACCCAAAGTATTTCACTGCTCCTTTTCTGTTAATAATTTAACTTCATTGCATATTAGCCCAGCGCTAATTTAATTGTTTTGAGTAAGAAAAAAGACAACTAAACGGAAAACAAGGGTTTGCTGAGATCCTAGCACAAGGCTTTGAAGGAATGAAAAAATGAAAAAACCATTGCTACTATCTTTTGGTTATTTTCATTTGTGCTAGGGTCTTTTCAGCCCCTTGTTTTCTTCCAATGGATTCTCCCACGAAAAAAAGGGGAGAAAGGGGGGTTGATTTATTTGCGTTTGAGCAGAACGTATGCGGCTACGCCGATTACTGCTGCGACTGCAATTGCTGCGATTATGGCTACTTCTGTTGTGATGAAGCCTGCTGGTTCTTCTGTTTCTACGGGTTCAGTGTCGACTGGTTCGTTGTCGATTGGAGTTGCTGGTGTAGGTGCTGGACCAACATTGAGGTATGTTGATTGTGAGGAGCCATAGTATCCGTCAGAGCCTTCAAAGGTTGCAATGATGGTGTATATTCCTTCCATTTCGGGAGTAAATGCCAAGGCATAGTTGCCATAAGAGTCGCTTGTGGTTGTGCCTAGGGGTATGCATTCCATGTCTGGAGTTATTGCTTCAATTTTGACTGAAACACCAACTGCATCTGCTGGGCGGTCTGCTTGTTGGTAGACGTATTTCATCCATGCGCCCATGTCGTTGTCAGAGATTGCTGCAACACCATCTGGGAATCGGATTGTCAAACCTGCTTCGTTTGTGCCTGGAGAAACATCCATCACAGTTCCCGTGACCAATGCACTGTTTCCTAGGGAAACAACATTGTTCTTGATTTCAACGGTGGTTGCGCTTGCACCTTTTCCGAAAGCGTAGATTTGCATGTCATAGGTGTTCATTGATGCAATGATGCTGTCACCGATGACTGCGTCGCCTCCCCAAACTGTTGATCGGACAATACCGTCAACACGGAAGATTTCGTCACCAGTTTTTACATCTAGACAGATGAAGGGTGCACCACGTGCTTTAGGATCAAGGGGTGAGTGTTCAGAGTGAGCAATGTAGACTTTTTCGTCAGTGAAGAATAGTGTGTCTAGTGGCCAGCTGTTGCCCCAGAGAATTTCGGAGTATGTGTCCACTGCGTCATAGGTCCATAGTAGGCTCCCGTCGGTAATGTCGTAGCAGTATACTATTCCACCATATCCTGCCGAGAAGAGTTTGTTGTAAGCGATGTTAACTCCAAGGTTAATGAAGGCATTTTCGACCCACATGTCCATGTAGTATTGAGAGTCAGTTGACCATTCAAAATCGCCGTCGTCAATGCTGAAAGCGTGGTGAGTTCGTGATTCTTTTGCAGATATTACAAACACGCCGTCTTCAAAGCTTGCAGCAGACCATAGGAAACTCAAGTTACCACCTGCAGGCGGAGTCCAAGTTGTGTCGAATAATACGTCTCCTTGGTTTCCTTCAGACAAGTCAATTCCCCACATTTCAATGGGTGTACCGTCTGAATCTTGGACGAACAATGCGCCAACATCAACACCGATGATTCGGTCGCCAACTACTGCTTGAGCAGTTCCAACCAGATCTGTTGGGATAGTTACGTTCCATTGATAGCCTGCTGTGGCATCGTATGTTCCGAAACCAGAACCTGAGAACCCAGCCATCCAGCTTCCTGAATCGGAGACTACATGCGTTGAGTTCCACATACTCATCCAACCAGCATTCAAGTTTACAGTGTATATCAGAAATTCACCGTTTTGACCAACTTTTAGAAGACCACCAGGTACATTTTCCATGCTGTAAACAAGTTCACCATTGATTGGGTCATATGCATGCCAAGTAGTAGCTGAAAGTCCCATTAAACCAGGAGCACTTTCGAGAGTCCATATGTAATCAAAGGTTCCGTGGTAGTTAAATGAGGACCAGAACAAAGTTTGACCGTATGCTACTTGTTCGTTGTTACCTAAAGTCTTGCACCATAGTTCTTCACCAGTGTGAAGATCTACTGCAACAACTTCCTGAATGGGATAGCCGCTCTTGTATTTGTTGTAGTAAAGGTTACCAGCAAGGACTACTGAATTGCTCCAGAATCCTTCGTATGCGTCACCAGATTCAAAGGAGTGATCTCCTAGTTCACCGCCAACAAGACCTCCTGTTGTTAGTGTTTTTCGCCACAGAATGTGGACAGTGTTTGGCGCTTCGTCATTGTAGGGAGCATACAAGTTTTCAGGAGTCATTAACCAGTTTCCAGCAATTGTGTTCCATTCACGAAGTTGGGAATCGATTGGTCGAGTCCAGTATTCGTTTGGAAGGTTTGCTGCTGGGTAGTACTCAACTTGCACGTCTTCAACGATGAGCTCTAGAACGTCACTGGTGCCTTCTTCATAGTAAGTTGCAGAACTAACTGGGAACCCGTAGTAGAATCCAGTGTAGTTGTACCATTGTGCAGGGAAATTTGTTACTAACTCGTAGGTTCCTGCCATAGTAGGGGTGTAAACTGTACCAGTTCCACCAGTTGAGTCGGTTCTGAAGGGACCAAGGATTTCTTCGTTTCCTTCAGGGTCAGTGACAGTTACAGTTAGACCTGTAAATCCATCTTCTGTGGTTTGTGTTGAATCGGTTATACCGACGTGCAACAAAACCATTTGACCCACACCAACTGGGTTGGGAATTCCACCGATATAAGGGTAGGATTGTTTTCGGGTTGCTTGAGCGTTAACGGTTGGCAAAGCAATGATTAAAGTTGATAATGTTAATATTAGTACCAAAGCGATAGTAGAAGTTTTAGATTTTTTAATCGTATTTTCCATTTGTATTTTCACCAATTATTTTTCATTTTTTCAAAGAGATGGAATAAGCAGTAAAAATGCTTCATTCCTTCTACAGAAATGTCAAAATCAAAGAGCAACATTTAATGGTTTGAGTGTCCCATTAGGACGAAAAGGTTGAAATATTTAAGCTAAAACGTACAAAAACTAAAATCTTTAAAGAAGTGAAAAAGTTGAACAATCCACGAAATGAAGTTCAAACAATGACAAAATTAGGACTTACAAGCAGGCAAGCCATAGTTTACCTTTGGTTAACTAAATCAGGCATAGCACCCATCAAAACTATTTCAAGAGGTACAAAAATTGCCCGACAGCACATTTACAAAATAACAGAAAACCTCAACCAAATAGGGTTAGTTGAAAAAATTTTAGACGCCCCAACAAAATTCAAGGCAACCCCAATAGAGATTGGAATCTCGATTTTAATGGAGAATAAAAATACAGAATTCACCAACCTGAAAACAGAAACCACAGACTTGATTAAAAGCGTCAAAAAACAAACAATAACAAGTTCGGTCCAAGATGAAAAACCAGAATTTGTTGTTGTTTCTGGAAAAGCGCTGACTTTATCGAAGTTACATCAAGGATTAGGTGAAAGCCAAAAAGCAATAGACGGAATTGGGGCATGGATTAGAATAAAAAAAGCATTTTACAATAACTATGCAAACATCAAAAAGTCTTTGGACAAAGGCATCCAAATTCGCCAGATTATAGATACACCTCCAGACAAAGAGCAATTTAAAAATGAACTCAAAGAGATATTAGAGCATCCATTATATTCAATCAAGTGTATTCCACCCCCGCCTCCAGCAATATTGTTTCTGCGTGATAAAAAAGAGGCAATGATTAGCAATTCAGTTGCCAGTCCAGAAGAAACTCCAGATTTATGGGTAAGTAACCAGCACTTAGTTACAATTCTTCAAGACTATTTTGAAATGATGTGGAACAAGGCAACCGAAATATAGACAAAACAATTAGGCACTAAGACTTGAACAAAGTCGTCAGGTATGTTGACCCTCAAGGTAAAAACATAGTTTTAGGGGATGAAAACATAAGATACATGAACAGGGAGCCGTAGATATTTAATAATCTTTAAGTTGTTTTTTACTGTTTTCAATTGACAGTTGATTTTTTCGATAGGAATCATTTTTGTTAAAAACATAAAAATAATGGTACTTTTTGAAAAGGCAAACAATAGCGCTCCGACTTCAAATGAAATCATAGCTTAAGACAGGGTTTATAAGTGGTGCTGAGAATATATTTTAATGTGAGCGGGGGAGCACGCTTAGAACCTTTTTGCGTTCTAACAACGAGCGAACCAATCCAAAAGGCGAAAGATTGGGAAACGACAAAAACGTTGTTTTATACGGGCCAAACAAAAAATCAAGGCTTAGACCCCGCTTGATAATTATATTTTGTTAATATACGAGGTGAAAAAATGACCATTATTAAAGTAATTGAGCTAGTTGGAGTTTCAGATAAAAACTGGCAAGATGCTGTTGACAATGCTATTGAACGAGCAGCAAAAACAATTAGAAACATACAAGGCGTAGATGTTCTAAGCTGGACTGGGCATGTAGAAAACGGAAAGATTGTTGAGTATCGAACAAATGTCAAAATTGCTTTTGCTGTTGACAAAGTGTCTTGCTAAGTGCAAGAATTTGAGTGATCATCCCTTGTTCGATAATCCTATTAAGAAGATAGAACATGTGTTTTATGGGGGCAAATAATTTTGATTATTAAAGAAGATAATGGGAATTGGCTTGCAAAATGTGATCTTTGCCAATGGAAAACTTTACAACCAAAAAGAAGTCAGGCACAGAACAAATTGTCGAACCATATTAACAAGGTACACAAAAAAGGAATCAAAACAATTGATCAACAAAAAGTACCGAATTCACCAGCAAAGATGCCACCAAACCTTCCTGCACCAATCAAAGAGAATTAATAATTGATCTCAAAATTCTCTTTTCTAAATAATTCTTTTGTGTTTCAGTTTTTTGTTTTAAGCCTCTAATTAAATGAGGGAAAATATTGAGTTCTATTTTTATAAAAAAATATTATATGCGGGTCATAACATACGACATGTCATGAATAATAAAGATGAACAGATTTTGCAGGTGTTAGAAAAAAATGCAAAATTGTCTAGTAGATCTATTGCACAGAAAATTGGATTACCAATCTCAACAGTCCATAGACGGATAAGGAAGTTAGAACAAGAAAAAATCATCAAGGGTTATAGAGCAAATATTGAATATGAAAAAACCAATAGACCGATAGGGGCATATCTTTTTGTTAATATATCTGAAACTACGCCTAACACTGACCGTGTTCCAAAATCTAAAATTGTGGATAGTCTTCTAAAAAATACAGAGGTACACGAATTAGCTGACGTTCAGGGGGCCAATTTTGATCTAATATTGAAATGTAGATTTGAAACACTTAAAGCGTTATCCTCTTTTATTGAAAAATTAAGAGGTCAAAGAGGGGTTGAAGAGCTTTTTTCTTCAATAATAACAGATGAAATAGTTTAGAACAAAAACTTTTTCAAAAGTTTAAATTTTTTTCTCACAAAATGACACATTTTTGCCATTTTTTGGTAGAAATGTACATATGGTCTAGCAATAAATTTAACAATTTAATGGAGCAACAAAAATGAAACTTAATGTAAAACACATCTGGGTATTTGCTTTTATTTCAGACATGCTTGCAATTTATTTTGCTTTTAACCAAGAACTAATAGGTGTTATTGGGTTTACAAGTTTATATATTGCATTGCTAGCAAGCACAAAATGGGTAAACATTGAAAAAACACGTAACAATTTGGAAGCAGTGATGGGTTGAAATTCATAAACAGATATGAAATCGACACAAAACCAACTTTTTTTAAGGTAAACTACCTTACGAAATCATGAAGTGAAACCGTTTATATTTACCATAACTATAAATTGTTTATAGAAGAAGGGGGATAATTTGACAGCAAAGAAAATAAATTTTAAAGGAAGACTCGAAGCAGATAACTTGATTTTTCAAAAAGACACTTGTTTTCCTGAGACTTACAAAATCTTTTTTCCTTTAGATTCAACTCCTGATTCCAAATGGGAAAAATGTTTTGATAGAGTGGCTCGTATTAATGAAGCCTATTTGGGTCGAAGCATTTCAATTAGTGGAGATAATTTAGTAATTATTGCACCACTTGATGAATTAGACAGACAAATGTTTGAAAAATTGCAGGAAATTATGGACGACACCAATCGTTGTGTTGAAGAACAAGGCTAGAAAATGAGATTATAGTTAAATTGTGTATGTTTCAGATTAAAAATAACAACAACCGTGTTCTTTTAACATTTTGAACATATCTTTTTGATCCTCTGATGTGACGTCAAAACTTTCAACTAATTCATTTATTAGTTTGTTTAGGATGGATTCTGCTTCAATTAATTTTTCGGCCAAATAAATTTGATTTTCTCCCATTTGAATTTGTTTTAAAATGACATGAATGGCTTTTCCAAAAGTATACCACCCTATTTTGAAACCATATTTGTTAAACAAATCTAATTGTTCAAAATCTTCTATAGGAGTTAAGTTTTCAAGTTGAAGATCTAAGCCATTTTTTGATGCAACCAGTAATCCACTAGTCATAATCATCACATTAGCTAGAATAGAATTTGTATATTGTTACTATTAAAGAGCTTACTGAAAAATTTTGTACAACCTAAAAAACTTTAGTCTTAATTTTTCTTAGAAAGACACCTAAGTTTTTAACTAATTTTTTCTCCTCCACCATAAGTAAAAGACAACTCAAAACATTTCGGGCATTTTAACATATCCCTTCGGTGGTGATCCGTAAATCTTTTCCCCCAAATGTTCTGTATCGCATTTTGGTGGAAACTTGTGAACTTTCTTATCTTTAACACAATATTTGCCCAAATGTTCTCCCCTCGCTTAAAAATGGTTTTCCTTATTTTTCAATTTTTCGTAAGCAATAAAATACATTTGGTTTCTTTATGGCATCGTTAAACAATTCACAGTTCATTAAAATAGTAATTAGACGAGAATAGGTTTTGGGTTTGTGATAAATTATTCAGCATTGCAGTAATAATCTGACAATCCAAACATGCCTAAACAACAGTTTTATTAACCCCTATCCGAATTACTAGAATCCAATAAATTAGGTATATTAGACAAAAAAGTATGTATAATAAAGGTCCACACATTTGTCAATGTATACTTAATAATCTCAAAAAGAATTTAGAGTATGAGGAAAAGAGGATGCCAGTAAAACGAAAATCCAGAGGCAGAGCAAAAGGAAGCAAAGGAAAAGGATCACTTGTTCAATGTCAAGGGTGTGGACAGCAAGTGCCACGTGACAAAGCAAAACGTGTTTCCCGAAGAGTTTCGTTAGTTGACTCTCTACTCTACAAGGAACTTAAACAACAAGGCACATACATTGCCAGCAGCCAAGAAACAAAATTCTATTGCATCTCATGTGCAGTACACCGTGGAGTAGTCAAAGTACGCAACAAAGACGAACGCCGATCAGGTCCTCCAAAAAGACCCAGACGCAGATAAACAATTTCTTTCTTCTTTTAATTTTTATTTTGCCGCTTTGCGGAAATAGTTCACCCGCTGTAAAACTGTAAAGTTTGTTAATACAGCAAGGATTAGGATACTCCAGTTTAATGCATCAATCCAGAAATAGCTAACAAAGCTTGCTAACCCAACTAAAACTATACGTTCTGCACGTTCTGCTAAGCCTACAGACTCCATTTTTACTTCAGCTGCTTCTGAACGTGCCCGAGCATAGCTAACCATCATGGAACCCACCAAAGCAGCAAGACCCCAAGCAATATTGGTCAAGCCCCCAACGATAATTCCGCACAGAACAATAGCGTCAGCATATCGGTCAAGCATAGAATCAAAAAATGCACCAAAGGTTGTTGCTTTTCCGTGGACTCGAGCGATTACTCCGTCCACGGCATCAAATAATCCAGAGACTAGCATTAGAACAGGGGCAAGTATCAAAAATGTTCGATTAACATGCCATTGAGAATAAACCACGCCAGCGAGTATAGAAAAACTGATTCCCAAGATGCTAACGTGATTAGGAGTTAAACCTAAACTGTGAAACGTATTCGCAGTTGAAGTCAAGGCGGTTTGGACTTGTTTTTTTAGTTTTGTAAGCACGGTTTATATTCCACACTTAATTGTTCAAGTTAACAGTAACGGCTAATGGTTTCTTAGATTTACGGTCAACCCAGATTAAACAGCTTTGGTAACTAATAAGCCGAAGCAACCCGCACAACGTTTTCAGCGGATTCGTCACAAATGACACATTTACCATCAATCTTTTCATTGATATCTTCAGGGATTCCCAGCAGCCGAGCGTCAACTTCTTCTTCTAGCTTATGACCGCATTCCTCTTTGCCACACCATGGAACTTCAACTATGCCGGTTTTGCGTTTCAATAAACTTTTGGCTTCAGTAAGTCGACTTACACGATAAATGTGCTGTTTCATCAAAGCCGCAGCGCTTGTTTTCAAGTCTGCTGTGACTGTTTCTGCCAAAAAGTGGACACCAGAAACAACTTCATCCATTTTTAGTTGCTGTTTCTTCAAGGTGTCTCGCCTAACAACCGTAACAACACCATTAGCCAAATCCCGTGGACCAATTTCGATGCGAATAGGCACTCCACGAAGTTCCCAGTAATAGAACTTGTTTCCAGGAGTCAACTCGTTTCTGTTGTCTAACTCCACGCGGTAACCTGCATTTTTCAAAATTTCAGCAACTTGGGCACAGGCTTGCTTGACTTCTGTTTCCTGTCCTTTGTAAGGAACCGGAACCACAACCACCTGCACGGGAGCAATTTCAGGAGGCAAAACAATACCATTATCGTCTCCATGGGCGATGAAAATTGCAGCGATTCCTCGTCCAGAAATGCCGTAACTGGTGGTCCAGATGTATTGTTGATCTCCGTCTTTGGTTTCATATTTTATGTCGAAAGCTTTGCCAAAGTTTTGTCCAAGATTGTGCACAGTTCCAATTTGCAAAACTCTACCATCGGGACATAACAAATCAAACGCTAAAGTGTAAAGGGCACCTGCAAACTTGTCCCAGTCAGGGCGTTTAGAAAGCACGTAAGGAACTCCCACAGAATCAAAAAATTGTTTGTACAATTCGATAGCTTGCCGGACTTGTTGTTCGGCTTCTTCGCCGTCAGCGTGGCAGGTATGGGCTTCTTTGAAGGTAGCAACTTCCCGCATTCTGATTATTGGACGGGTTGCTTTGGTTTCGTATCGGAAAACGTTCACAACTTGGTAAAGTTTCATGGGCAAATCTACATGGGAACGTATCCAAAGCTTGAGCATAGGAGCAATAACAGTTTCACTGGTAGGTCGTAACGCGAACCGGACCTTAAGTGGCTCGTACCCCCCATGAGTGACCCAGAAGCATTCCCCTTCAAAACTTTTTATGTGATCGGCTTCTTGAGCCAAAGAAGTCTCAGGAATAAGTAAAGGAAACAAGGTTTCGTCATGCCCAGTGTTATCTAGCAGGTCGCGCAGGATTTGGAGAGTGTTTTTTCGTATCTTAAACCCGTAAGGCATCCAAACTCCTGAACCCTTAACAGGATAGCGATAATCCATTATTCCCGCATTAATCAGAACATCACGGAACCATTCACCAAAATCTTCACGCCATTTTTGTCGTTTCACAGGCAAACCGTACACCCTCAAACTTCACAACATTAACGACCCATAATAAAAAACTGTAAGATATTTATGTTATTCAACCAGCACAATACGCAAAAACAGTTACAAGATTGATTTAAAGCCAGCGTTCAACAAACATACAAAAATCAAGTCAAAAAATGTTGACCAAACAAAACATCTGATGGTCAAGAAAGTTTGACAAAAATCCTTTTACTTTTTCAGGTATTAGATGTAATTCGGTATTACAATGCAGAAAATATTTGGTATTCTAGTTTTGTTACTTCTTAACTCATGTCTGTTTTCTGTTCTGCCAAGTGTAAATTCTGTTGAATCAGAACAGTCAATTATAATCAAATCAGATGGTTCAATCACAGGAACAGATAAGATTGAACATGATGGCGACTATTACTATTTAACAGATGACATTAATGTTTCCAATTTTACTCTTGGAATTTTCGCAGGAATTACAGTTCAAAGAGACAACATTATCCTTGATGGAAAGGGTTTCAGCATTCAAAATAATGCCTCGTTTTCTTCAGGCATTGACCTTTCTGGGCGATCAAATGTAACTCTGCAGAATTTGAACATTATAGGTTTTTGTATTGGACTTTATATGTTCGATGGAACTTCAAACAACATAATTGTTGAAAACACAATAATCGGTCCCAGTGACCAAAGTTTCCAAATTGGCATTTGGCTTCAAGGTTCAACTAACGATAAACTGATAAACAACACAGTGAAAGGATACAACGAATTTGGTGTTTACCTTTATTTAACAAGTAATTGTTACATTTCTGGCAACGTAGTAACTGACAACAAAATTGGAATTAGTGTTGAATACTCTACAGGCAACATATTTCGTGACAACCAAATATATGGAAATACAGAAAATTTCTTAGTTGCCTTCAAAGACTTTGAAGATGTTGTTCATGACGCTGACGACTCAAACATTGTCAACGGCAAACCCATCTATTATTGGGTGAATAAACATAACATATCAGTTCCGTTTGATGCGGGTTTTGTAGCGTTAATAAACTGTTCAGGAATATCTGTTCAAAACTTAGAAATCTCGAACAATGGTGTTGGAATCCTTTGTTATTCAACAACTGGTTCGGCGATAAAAAATAATACGTTCGAACTCAACGGCAACACAATTGAAATAAGAAACTCTCAAAACATCACAGTTTCGTTCAACACAATAAATGGCAGCATACATTCAGGGATTCGGCTTGCAAGTTCATACAACATTCAAATTTTCGAAAACATGTTAGTTAACAATGCTTTTGGAATCACACTATCTGGATACAACTATCAACACACTGGTTATGAGGGCTCAAACAATGTATCAATACGGTGCAACAATTTTACCGGAAATACCCCTGCAATTGATGTCAGCCGATCCAACAATAATATCATATCTGGAAATAACTTCACAGATAACGGTTCTGCAGGAATTAGATTAGTTAATTGTCAAGAAAATTTAGTAGTGAACAATACATTTACGGCAAACCTTGCACCTGCAGTTTACTTGTCAGGAGCCACCAACAACATTTTTTATCATAACAACTTCATCAATAATAGAACAGAAGGTCTTTCAATTTCTAACCCTTGGTTTTGGGGGTCGGGAGAATCTGAAAGTAATAATTGGGATAACGGATATGAAGGAAATTATTGGAGCGACCATTCTACAAGATATCCGAATGCAACAGAATTAGATAATTCAAGCATATGGAACACACCATTTGTTATTAACGAAGTAAACATTGACCACTTCCCCTTAACAGACCCTGTTGAAATCGAATTAGTAACAATCCCAGAATTTGAGTCATACATAATGTTATTGATAATCGGAACTGCAACATTTGTAATTACTGTACTTGTAATTATTATATATAGAAAAAAAATAGATAATAGCGTAAAACAACAAAATTGAAAAATATATACGAAGCTCAAAGGTCCACACGTTTGTGCAGTATATATGGAGGTTAACAGAAGGAGAATATCGAAACGACCTATTTTTTGAAATTGTTCTGCACTACACACTTTTAGATTCAAAAGTTCACTCTTGCATTGGTAAATTTTGTTCTAAGATTTGTTGATCATTATAGTTTTGGTTTTGTTTGGTTACAGCCACAATTTTTTTGTTGTTTTGTGAATCAAGTTGAGAGGGAATATTTTATTGAGTTATTTTTTGACATTTTTATGTTAATTTGCCACGGTTATTGTAAAAAATGCCATTGAAAGTTAACGCGTCAATGTAGACTATTTAGGCAAAATTTATATTATCGCATTTAAGTTGCTATTGGAATTACGGTGAAATATCGTGATAACTTTAGTCTTAAGCATCGCCGCACTGGCAGCGAGCCTGATTATACTTTATTGGGGCTCCAAGCGAATAGTCAGAGGTGCTTCAGGACTGTCTTCTTGCTTAAACATCAGTAGAGTAGTTGTTGGAACCGTTTTTGTTGCCTTTGTAACCGCCCTGCCCGAACTGCTTAGTTCAGTTTTCGCAGTTGGCTTAGGCTCATCCCACATGGCCTTGGGAAACATAATTGGCTCAAACATTTACAACATTCCCCTTATCATCGGAATCTGCGGCCTAGTCGGTGGAGGACTTCAAATAAAGAACGCATCCATCAACAAAGAATGCATGTTCATGCTCGGTCTTAGCGTTATGCTGGTCACCTTACTAGCAGTAATGCAACAGGTAACATGGTGGATGGGTGCAATTTTTATCACATTTTATCCCATATTCATTTACCACTCAATCAAAAACGGAACATGCACTGTTGAAGAAAATTGCTCAGAACACAAGCCCAACAAGAAAAACATAGGCACAGACATACTTCTCGGAGCAACGGCTCTGGTAATCAGCACATTCATATTGGTAAACAGCGCCATCACGATATCTACAATCTTTGGATTAGACCAATTCTATGTTGGACTCACAGTACTAGCCCTTGGATGTGTTGTCCCAGAAGTCGCAGTCTCCGTGGCTGCAGCCCTTGCTGGTGAAGAAGAGATAACAATCGGCAACGTAATCGGTGACAATATGCTGACTCTCACTCTTGTTTTTGGAACCGTGGGATTAACATCCCAATTTACTGTTTCATTGGCTGAAATTTTGTATACCGCACCTTTTATGATAATTGCAACTCTTATGCTGTTCACCATGAACAAACTAGGGCACAACGTGAACAAAACGTGGAGTGTTGTAATGCTAGCCACAGCAGGGATAGCTTTTGTTTTCCAAACTTCAATCCCCATTTAGACAAATAATCCAAGACTGATTTTTTACGGAAAAAGTTAAAGTGATAGTTTGCAACCTGAAAGATTACATCCGTCATTGTTGGAGAGAAACTGATTGCTCGAAGCGTGGTTACAACAATTCACACAATTTGGGTATCTGGGCATTTTCATTATAAGCTTCGTTGGCTCGGTTTCGGTTATCTTTCCAATACCATACACTCTCGTAATCTTTGGCTTAGGAAGCGTTTTAGACCCAGTCCTTATAGCAATCAGCGGAGGACTAGGAGCAGCTCTTGGAGAATTTTCAGGATACGCTTTAGGTTACTACGGCACATCTAAAATAAGTGAAGAAAGACGCAAAAAAATGGATTTCATGGTAAAAATCTTTGACAAGTATGGACCAGTTACAATATTTTTATTTGCATTAACTCCGTTGCCTGACGATCTGCTGTTTATTCCTCTAGGCGTAATGCGTTACTCATTTTTAAAAGCCTTCATACCAGCTATAATTGGAAAAACCTTGATGACATTCATTATCGCATACAGTGGTCAACAGTCTTTGGAATTAATCACAGTAATCTTGGGCGAGTCAGGGTTTCTTGGAACAGCAATCACCGTTGTACTTCTCGCCATAGTAATTTTTGCCATGATAAAAATTGACTGGGAAAAAGTTTTCAAAAAACACGTTGGCTCAAAAGATTGAAGTAACATAAAGGCAATTTTGAACACAGAAGAACCATACAACATTAAATATTGTAATTGAACAAATAAAATTCATTTGTATATGTGAATTAAATAATTTGTTTTATGGTAAAAATAGTGTTTAATTAACCCAATAGTAACTAAAAAGCTTAAATATCAGCGCAAGCTCCTTGCATTCTTCTCAGTCGGTACCAAAAATGGTAAACAAAGCAAAAGGACGACTCTTCAAGCGAAAAGATGGAAAATATCTAATCTACATCCCTGTAGATTTAGCTGAAGACAGCATGTTCCCATTTCAAACAAATTCTGCTGTTCCCGTTAAAATCAGCTTCTCCATCGGAGATAACAAACTCATTGTAGAAGATTGGAAGGAAAAAACAGAATGAATCAATCTTTTCAAATAAACAGACTTCATCTAGCCGAAAAAATAATGCAATGTTAACCAAAAAGCACCCAACGCGATGATGCCAAAAATTTTACTAGATAAAAAGTCACGATCAATTTACATTTTTATAAATAGAATTATCTTTAGCGCTCACCAAAATAATGGTGGTAAAAGAATTTAAAAGAACAAAAAAATTCAGCCCATTTGGGCAGGCAATTCTATCGAGGATACATTTAGTTCATCGAAGACGTGTAGGGCGTTGTTGATTTCTTTGACGTTTCGTAGAGCATTCAAACCTAATTCAGTTATGGCGTAGACTTTTCGCGATTGGCTTCTTTTGCTTATTGATTGTTCTTTGATTAAATTGCGTTCGATCAAAAAGTCTAGGCATTCTTTTAAGGCGCTGCAGTTTACATTTGCTTTATAGGTAATGTGAGTTGGCTTTAAACGGCCATGATAGGCCAAAGCCCGAAGAATTGCGATATGAATTTCCAATTTAGAGCGTCTCATTTGCGTTAACCAAGCTCCAGTATACCAAAAATTGTATATATCCTTTGAGAAGACAAAATAATAATCAAAATAATTCTTTATCAATTAGCATTAAGCGACAATACAAGTCCTATTGAGTTGAGATAAGTAGTATTCATATCAATTTATCATTTAATTAACAAATTAAAACAATGAAAAAATAAAAGAAAATAATATTCTTTTTATTAGTAAAAAGTAACTGTAAAATACAATTACTATTAAGGTTCCAATTCTGAATCGAAAACAAAATTTTAGAGTTAACCCAAACGTTTCATTGTTCACTTAGACTAAAAACATTAAAAAACAACAAAGGCAGTTAGAAAACAGCAAACCCCCAGAAAACCTTAATTCAGGGTTAGGCATCAACATAAAAAGAAAACAACGCCGGGGTAGCCTAGCCTGGCTATGGCGCCAGACTCATGATCTGGAGAGCAATCTCCTAAAAAATAGGTGCCCAGAAGTCGTGGGCTCGAATCCCACCCCCGGCACCAAAGTGTTTTGTAAAAATGTGTAACTTTAGGCTTTACTTTTTGTGCGACTTAGGTTGACCAGCTGCACATTTTGTTTATGGTTTTAGTATTGTAGAATCAAGCTCTGTTTCTGAGTCTCCAACTCCTTTAGGTTGTTTAGTCCATTTTTTAGTTTAAGCACACACCTACTTTTGTTAAATTATGATTTTGATTTTAACCCCAAACCAAAAAGGAGTTGCATAGTGCCTTATTTTTGGTTAATTATATCTGTTGCCAAAACATCAGGGTGATGATATCTTCCTCGATTAACAGTGTTTCTTCCCATTATTTGAATTGCGCAATCAGGACAATAGTGTAAGCAGGCTAAACAATAAGTACATTTGACGTTTTCTTGCCAAACAGGCTTCTTATCTACAATTTTTATCTTATTGGATAAACAAACTTGTTCACATATTCCACATCCCGAACAGTTGTTATCTACATAAAAAGACCGTTCCATTTTGGGAAAACGTCTCTTTTGAAACCAATAAGTGAGTAGGGGATAAACAACATGAGATAAACCAAAATACATTGGATTGTCTTTTGGTCGAAATGTTTCTCTATTGTTTACCACTTGAACAAATGAATCCAATTTTTCCAACATTTTAGATTCAGCATTATCAATTTTTTCTTGAGAATAAGTATTAAACATAAGAACATAGTTGGTCGGCATCTCAAATGATAAGTATGCATCTAGGGACCGATTTTGATTTGCTAACAATTTATCTATCTTTGAAAAAACTGTTGCAAAACATTCCCTTGTTGCAATTGCAAACAGGTAAGAATCGGATTCCAGATCAATTTTTTGTAAAAAATCCTTAACAACCCAAGGGAAAGTTAATGCATGAATAGGAAAAACTATTCCCACTTTCTCGGCGTTTACTTTAATTTTTTCTTTTTTTAAAAGGCTAATAATTGGTAACAAAGAAGATTTTGGAAGTCTATTCTGCAATTCCTTTGAAACATGTAAAGAGTTACCAGTTCCTGAAAAATAATAAATTTCTGTACTCATAATAACTAATTAATTGAGATTCTATTAAAAATTTTGCACTGAGAATAAAATTTACCCCAAATCCGTCAACAGTTAATTACATCACCAGAAACAGACAAGATACAAGTAACCATTTGCCGTTTCACATTTCTGTTACGAACATTAATATAAGCAAAATAAAAGATGTTAACAAATAGTTTTTTTCAGAAAAATTTCTGCTTTGTTCGTTTTAAATCAAAAAAATTTGTATAACCTGATTCAAACACTAAAGCGTCAGGCAACACATAGATGTAAAGGACGTTAGAATTTTTTGTAGAATCAGGAATTTGCTTTTTGTGCGACGTCTTTTGCCCAGTTGCGTATATTGTTGATATCTCTAGTGTCGTATAGTCCAGGTTCTGTTTGTGGGACTCCGGCTTCTTCTAGTTGGGGTTTAACGCCTGACAAGGTTTTTTTAAAAAACCATCCCATCCTGTTGAAGTTGTAAACTCCACCAAATAGTCCCAAAGAGATTGGTTGCAGATTGTATTTGGCAGCTTTTTCTTCCAGATGATGCGTTCGGGCGTACTCTAGTTCTGTTTCTATGTTGGTCTTTTCGTCCAAAGGGTATTTGGCGCCGCAACAGATGAACAGCGCAGTTTTCTTGTTCGCTAATTCATTTTTAAACGTGTTAAGAAACTTTTCAGGTTCTTTGGTCCACTTTTTTATTTTAATTCCGCTACCGACTACAACAAGGTCGTAATCGTTTATGTCTTTGACTTTTCCGTTTTTGAGATTAACCACCGTGGTATCTAATCCTTCTTGACGAAAAACATCCGCAATTTCGTTCGAAGTCATTTCAGTTGCCCCATAACGGGTACCATAAACAATCAAGGCTTTACTCATTTTTGTACCTCCCACGTATTGGTTATTCGATTTAATTTGTAAAGTTTTTGTTCACCAATATGTTTCATATCCTCAATTAATTATCAGCTACAGAAAAACGCCAACAACTTGCTCGATTCAACAATAAAATGCATGACTAAAGCAGTTTTTATGTAATAAACACAGCTTTCTAAAACAGGTTAAAGACCACGTTAAGCGTCCTTAGAAAATGTAAAACACCATAAAAGTTATAATAAAAATTTACGAACCGAGTTTCTCTTCAATTTTCTTAATTACAGTTTCCGGAAGATAACATGCAAGATTAAAAGCCAAATTGTAAACCAGTTCTTGTTCAATATCTAAAAGTTCAGTGAACATTTTTGTTACCAGCCAGTGTTTTTTGATTGATTTCAACGCAATTCTTGTGCCGTCATCTGTGAGGGTGACACCAAAAGGGTTGATGATGTACTAAGCCTTTGTTTTTGAGTTTAGATACTGTGTTAGTTACTGTTCCATAAACTACACCAAACATTTTTGCAAGGTCACCGGTTCGGGCAAATTCATTCTTTTCTTGGAGAATATATATGCCTTCAAGGTACCGTTCAAAACAAGGAGTAACGTGTTTGGGCATTAAAATTCACAAGACAGTTCAAAAATAAAAAAGGGGAGAGCTATTTTGGCTGCAGGTATGTTTTTCCTTTTTCAGTAATGGTGTATACAGCAGGAACATTTGTGTTTGTGTTGCATCCTGTGCAACCTGAACAGCAAAGGCATGCTTTAGAGGTTGCAGCATTGGCGTTGTCAATTTTTTTTAGGTAGCCCTTAGAGGAAAGAAGAGAAAAAACACTTTCCAGAGTTGCTTGCTGGATTCCTACCCGGTCGGCAATGTCGTTCTTGCTTAGTAGACCGCCATCCCGGACCAAGGTCAGGATTTCTTTTATCAAGGGTTATTCTCTCCATTTCTTTTTTGTGAAAGACAGATACGTTCCGGGCAACGCTAAAAGGAACAGCCATATTCCGGGTCTTAGGTCGTCCAGCCATATCCATTCTAGCCAATCTTCAAACTGGAATAGGTATCCGACACCGTTAGAGAGCATTATTGCCAAGTATACTCCAAAGAAGACTGTTGCAAGAAGGCTACCTACAAGAAGGAAAGATAACCCTTCCCGGTTGCCTTTTGCTTGCTGTTTTACTCCTGTGAGGTATACTATAGCGATGATTATCAGCATGACTCCGCCAAAGACGTCTGGGGGTACAACTGTTACTCCTGCTAATTCCAGCGACGGAATAAGTGATACACCGGTTCCAGTTAAGTCTCCCCAACCGATTAGTATCTCTAGGACTCCGAAGACTGCATATAGTATTCCGATTATTACAGAGTATATTGCTAGTTTTGTTCCAATGTTTTTGTTGAATCCCATATTTTTTCACCTCTTTATGCAAATCCTAATAGTGCTCCTATTCCTGTGATGACCAAGCCAACAATGTATGCCACGACAAGAGTCAATAACACTTGGAAGATTGTCCACTTCCATGAGCCGGACTCTTTTTTCATGGTGCCAATTGTTGCGACACATGGAATATACAGCAACGTGAAAGCCATCAGCGTGAAACCGATAACTGGATTGTAGTTTGCCACTAAAGCGCCTGCAATCGCTGTTTCACCTTCTACTATGTAGATTATTCCAAGGGCTTCCACTGCGATCTCTTTTGCCAGTAAACCGAAGACCAGTGAAGATACGATTCGCCAGTCAAAGCCTAATGGTGCAAACAGTGGCGCAAGTGCTTGACCGATTTGTCCAGTGTAAGACATTTCTACTTCAGCACCCCACGGGAAGGTTGACAAGAACCATAATATGATAGCTCCCGCCAACAGGTATGTTCCAGCTTTCTTAAGGAATAGAACACCACGTTCCCACATGTGAGTCACAATGGCACTAATAGTAGGCGCCTTGTATAGAGGCAATTCCATGATGAAAGGTGCAGGTTCACCTTTCAGCACAGTTTTCCGTAACAGAAGCGCTAAACCGATTGCTACTACAATGCCAAGGAAATACATGGACCAAACTGCTGCGGTTGCCATTGAACCAAAGAATGCTCCTGCGATTAGGATGTACACTGGAAGTCGTGCACCGCAAGAAATGAAAGGGTTAACTAGCAGGGTAATCAGTCGATCTTTTTTTCCTTCAATGCTTCGCGCTGCCATCATAGCAGGAATGTTACATCCAAAGCCGAGTAACATAGGAATAAACGAGCGCCCGTGCAATCCAAGTTTGAACATTATACGGTCCATTATGAATGCTGCTCGGGCAAGGTAGCCACTGTCTTCTAGAAACGATATTCCAAGGAACAGGAAAAATATCGGCGGTATGAAAGTCAGTATGAAGCCTAGTCCGCCGAAGATTCCGTCACCTACAAAGGACGCGAGAATTTCATTGGGAATAACTGCTGATGCTTCGGCAAAGGATCCAAACAGCAAACCAATTATTTCCATAAAAGGAGCAGAAGCATCAAAGGCAAACTTGAACATAGCCCAAAACAGGGTTATGAAAACAGGTATGCCCAAGTACTTATGAATGAAAACCTTGTCCAGCATGTCAGTTATGGTCCATTTTTTTGCGCCCTTAACCAGACTTAACCCCAATGCTTCGCTGACAAGGTCATATCGTTTATCGGCAAGAACAATCTCAGGATCTTCTCCGATGGTTTTTTGTGCGTGGTTTATAGCATCTTGAATTTCGTTTTGGATTTTAATGCCTTTGATTTTGTCAAGGGCATCTTTGTCGTTTTCGAGTAGCTTTATGGCAAGCCAGCGTTGGGGATACTTGTTTGTTAGCGCTGAATCTTTTGTGACAACCTGTGCAACAGAATTTATCTGGTTTTCAAGTTCTTTTCCATAGTTAATCTTAGGACTAGTTATCCATACCTGTTTTTTGGCAGCATAAACAATCTCGTCCTTGAGCTTGTCTAAACCTTCTTTAGCTGTGGCTACAGTTGGAACAACGGGCACACCAAGCTGTTTTGAAAGTTTTTTCACATCAATTGTGTAACCCTTCTCTTTGGCAACATCAAACATGTTCAATGCAACGACTACGTTTGCTTCTAGCTCTAACAGCAAGAACGTGAAATACAAGTTTCGTTCAATGTTTGAAGCGTCAATAATATGAACAACAACATCTGGTTTTTCTTCTACGATATAGTTGCGTGACACTAGCTCGTCTACTGCACGGGCAGTTAAACTGTATGTTCCAGGCAAGTCAACAATTTTGAGTTCAGTTCCTTTGTGAACACATTTGCCTTCTTTTTTTTCAACAGTTTTTCCAGGCCAGTTTCCAACATGTTGCCGAGCACCGGGCACAAGGCTGTTAAATATTACTGATTTTCCAACGTTGGGGTTTCCTATCAAAGCAACCGTGTGGGGCATCAGTTGTCAACCTCCTGAACCATTATTTTTGTAGCAACGCCCCTGCCAAAAGCTACACGAGAATCTTTTATTTCAACAACTAAAGGTCCACCGCGGTCGGGGTTAGGACAAGAATGGGAGCATATCACGGTTACTTCAGAGTCACGGGTAAGTCCCATGTCGTTTAATCGCCTAATCAGCTCTTTTCCGCCCCGAATTCGAGTTATTTTTCCTTTAGCACCCACAGAAAGTAAAGCAAGAGGAACTTCCATCATTGTTTTTCCTCCAACGAGACGTAGATGCATTCTGCTTCTTTTTTGCGCAGGGTTAAATTATAGTCACGGATTTCGAATTCCACAGGATCACCTAGGGGCGCTCTGCGGATTACTTTGATTTTTGAGCCCCGAACGATACCCATGTCCATGATTCGGCGCCTAATGGTGCCGCTTCCTTTGACGGTTACAACAATGGCTTTTTGTCCAGGTTCAAGTTTGTTTAATTGTAATTCCATTTAGCACACCTAATTTTAGGTCAATCTAATTTTTTGTTTTACTAAACTAAACACAGTTAGGTGAACCTAAATCTTGCCCGAACAAAAATAGGAAAAAAACAAAAAAACCGAGAAAAATTAGGTTTGAATACATTAAACCTAAGAAACAAAAATTACATAAGCATTAAACTCAAATTATTGAAAAAATATTTCTCAAGCAATTTTTTAGCAACAAGCAATTAAGTTTGAATATGCGTGCATCAATGAGGTTACGGGATTCGTTCCCGTAGCGATACTAAAGGTACTCAAAGGTTTACCCAATAACCCCACCCCTGTTTCTGCCGCTGATACAATTACTTTAGCATTTCGTTCATGTATAACTTGCCGTAAAAAATTAAGAAACTAAGTCATAAACTAATAAACTATTTTGATTTAGTTGATGCGCAAATTGGGACCATAAGACTTTGGTTAAAGTGGAGGCACGAAAGGTTTTTCTTATGACCCCAATTTTAGGCGCAAACAATTATCATTTTAATTAATTGGCAATTCGGTTTATGTATAGATTACCCTAAAAAATTTAGAAAAATGAAATACAAACTAACAAACAATCAAAACATAGTCCTTGAAATCACATAACAATCCACATAAAAGAGCAAAAACATCGTGCAACAGGTTCAAAATTATGCTACGAATTCTTGTTTTTGACGGTTTTTTGTTCACAGTATTTTTTGAATTCATCCATCCATCGTTTCATGAACATTGGTCGCTCAGAATACTCAGTTATGAACTCAACAAACCGCGAAAACTGCTGTATCGTGTTAGAGGTTAATTCGTGTTCAAGGATGTGGGCATCTTTGAGTGCCACATCTTTTGGAACCAACAGGATTTCTAAAAAATTTTTAAAAGTTTCATGGCGGTTCTCGATTAGTTCAGCTATTTGTGTTCCACGGTCAGTTAACGTGATTCCACCATATTTTTCGTAAACAACTAAACCTTTTGTGTCTAGTTTTTTCATCATTTCCACGGCAGTAGGAGGCTTAACATCGAGTTCGCGGGCAACATCTTTGATGCGAACAAAGCCTTTTTTGTTAACCACTTCGTAGATTGCTCGCAGATAATCTTCGACTTTACTGGAAATTCCTGCATCACTAACCATTAAGTTTACCCTAAAAAGATTAGGTTAACTTAACATTTAAAGTAAACGAAACAAAAAATGAAAATGCTGCCTAAAAACAGGTGGATTTACGAGCAATACACAAATAGCATCCGGGTTCGTCTTTGATGCTGATTTCTGTAAATCCAGAGGATTCAAGCAGATTTTTCATGTCCGCCATTTTGGGCAACAGGTCATGGGCTACCTGGTTTGAAACTTGTTTATGGTGATCTTTGAGTTCGTCGCTGCTGAAGGCATGAGAAATTACAAGTTTGCCTTCAGGTTTTAGCACATAATTGATGTTTTGAAGGACTTTTTGTTTGTTTTGCAGGTGAGGAAACACTCCAAAGCAGATAACTGTGTCAAAAGTTTCTGCTTGTAATTGTTTTTCTTCGATGTTTCCCAGTTTTACGTTCACGTTTTTAAGGTGTTTATGTTTTGTTTTGCATAGTTGAACCATGTTTTCAGAAAAATCAAGGGCAGTAACTGAGCCTTCGGGTCCAAGTTCTTTAACCAAATATGGAATTAAAACGCCAGTGCCAGTGCCGACATCAAGAACGTTTTGTCCAGGTTTCAATCCAAATTGGGGGACAAGTTTTTCCAAAAAAGAAGAAAGATGGGGAGTTAGAAATTTTTCGTCCCACGTGCTTGCGGCGTTGTCAAAGTAGTCTTTAGGGTTCATGGTTTTTGTCTCATTTCTTTTTGCGTGAATAAAGCATAACGGCTTCAGTTGCAGCAATTACAACTGCAATAACGGTGGTTATCTGATAAAGGGTTACTTGGTTTCCCAGGTTGATTTTTTCTGCTTTCAAAGCAGAAGCAATATGCCAAGTAGAAGCGCCCCTGAAGAGTTGTTCGGCATTGTAACGTAACATTTTGGCTAAAGTTTCAGTTCCGGGAATAGCCCCAGGGAAATTAGTTAACACCAAATGCTCTGCACCCACCTGTGAAGCAATTCCTCCACCAAAATCTGTGTCAATTTGAAGGTTATCCACGATTAAGGCTACATCGTCAGTGTGGGCAGTTTCTAATAAAGCGGTTATGTCCCCAGCAGACAGAGTTTCTGGAGGATTAAAAGTTGAAACAACATTAAAGCCAGCAGATTCAATGAAGGTTTTAAGCCACCCCATGCAGATGACGTTCAAGTTTGAGGCTTCCAAACTTTCAGCTTGAGTTGTTATCCAAGTTGAAACTTGGTCAATTTCTGTTATCATTTCAGAGGTTTCTGAATCTAAATTGATTCCTAAGATTTGGCTAAGGTTTCCTCCTACATCACGTATGTAACTTTTTGCGCCTTCAGGAGTGTTATAAACACCAGGGATTGCTACTACTGTTAGGTCATCGTTTCCTGCAGATTCAAGTAGGTTATCTAGCCAGAATTCTCCTTGAATGTTTTGTTTGAATAGAATTGTTGCTTTGCTTACTGCGTCCACGTATCCGGGTTTCAGATCAAAATCTGCTGGACACAACCCAGGCTGTACAAGCACTAAAACTTCGGCGTTATCATCTAGGAAGTCTTCAACTACGCTCCCTACTGCAGTTGTGGTGCATACGATTATTGGTTTTTCTGCAGTCTGGGCATGGGTTACTGACACTAACAGTAACGGAAGCATCAGTAAAGTCATACTAAAAGTAAATATTTTTTTGTTTTTCATTTTTTGGGTTCCTCCTTTCTTTTTCGTTTAGGTGAAAGAAGAAGTGCAACAACAAAAACTATTGTTGAAACAATTACGATACAGGAACCTACAGGCAAATCAAAAAACAATGAAACAACCAGTCCTGTAACTGTTGTTGCCATCCCTACGAGGGGGGATGCGATTACTACTTTTCTCATGTTTTCTGAAAACTGCAAAACAGTAGAAGCAGGATTAAACAACAATGCATAGATAAGCAATCCACCTACAAGTTTAAGGGAAAAAGTGATAACTACACCTGCTAGAAATATGATTAAGTACACGAAGGGTTTGGTGTTGATGCCATCTGCTTCGGCTAGTTTTCTGTTAAACATTATGGCGAATAATTCTTTCCAAACAAAATAGACCACAGCCAACGTAACTGCAAACAAGGTAGTAAGATACAACAAGTCACTGTTGGTCATGGAAATTATGCTGCCCCATAAGACGTTGGCTACTTGGCTGCTAAGTCCCACTTCGGGGGTCAAGGTTAGAAAAACGAAGGCTAACGCCATGTTTAATGGAAAAACTATGCTTGTTATGGTGTCTGCATGTAAGCGTGCTTTATCTGCTATTGGACCTATGACCAAGGCTGTGCCAGATGCAAAAAGCAATCCGGTTACAAGGGGGTTTGTTGCTGTTGCTACTCCAAGGGCTGCTCCTGCAAAGGCTCCATGTGACATGGAATAACCAATGGCGGAAAGGCGCATTCTGACCACAAAAACTCCAATTAGTCCCATTAAAAATCCAGCAAAAATGCAGGCGATTAGGGCTCTTTGCATTATGGCAAACTCTAGCCAAATCATTGGCGATGTTCCTCCAAGTTAGTTGTGTGAGGATGGTTTTCCACAATAGGCAATGCTTGTTCAGGGGTTCCGTCAAAAGTTACTTTGCCACCAGTTATAACAACAACCCGGTTGCAGTGATCCAGCATGTGATGGACATCATGAGTAACAATAAGGGTGGTTAAGTCTTGCTCATCATGAAGTTTAGTAATCAACAAAGGGATTTGTCCCCGTGAATCTGGGTCTAAATTACTGAAAGGCTCATCCAAAAGCAGGATTTTTGGTTTTTTAGCTAAAGCACGAGCCAGCATTACTTTTTGTTGTTGCCCACCAGAAAGTTTACCCATTGCCCGATCTGCTAGGTCTTCAATGCCGATTAGTTTCATTGCGTCGAGGGCTTTTTGTTTGTCTTCGGCTTCGGGTTGTTTAAGAAAACCAATTTGCCCGTATCGACCCATCAAAACTACGTCAAGGGCTTTGTAAGGTTCCCCAGGTTTGACCATAAAGTCTTGGGGCACATATCCGATTTGACACCTGATTTTTTTGCCATTCGATTTTAGATCCAATCCAAAAACTGTTACTTTTCCGTTAAATGCAGGGAGCAACCCATTTATGGTTTCAATTAAAGTTGTTTTTCCAGACGCGTTTGGTCCGACGATGTAAACTAGCTCGTTTTGTTTGAAAGTTAGGTTGATTCCTTTGAGGGCGGGTCGTGTTTCGCCTTCATAAACTGTTGAGACGTTTTCGAGCTTAATTATCGCGTCTTCAGACATAATTTTGGAGGTCTCCCTTGAAGTTACAAGCAAAAACACTTTACAGTATTACTATTAATTCTTTTCGTAATACGACATGATTATTAAATGTTTAGTAAACGACACAAACCCAATTGAAGCAAACTAAATACCAAGGGATTTTTGAATTCTACATCTAAAAGGGGTATCACATTTGGTTCAGTTAAAGTGTTGTTGTACGGGCAATAATTTTTCAGCCGAACAACAACATTAGACACACCTAGGATAAAAGCTAATTAAACAAGATCACCAAAAATTCAAGGCAATCTGCATGATATCAACAAGAATTTGGGCTAAACATTTAAACCTCCCATGCGTTGAAATCCATAGAAAAAATCAGGAAGTTGACCAAAACGGCGAAATGTAAATTCTGTGGTGACGATGTTACGCTGCCCTTCAAGTGTAAGTATTGTGGGGACTCCTTTTGTGGGGATCATCGCATTCCAGAAAGCCATAACTGTCCTGAAGCGTGGAGAGCAAAAGCCCCAAGAGAGACTCCACCGATTGTGGGTAAACAATGGTCTGCTCAGCCAAAATACAAATACACTGTGTCGTACGCGCCACAAAATTCTCGCGTGTTTTGGTTTAGCAAAAAAGAACTCCAACATTTACTCTTAGGAACACTGTTGGTCATGGCAGTTGGTTTAAGTTTCTTTTTGAATACAAGTTCATCAACAATAATCATTGTGGGATTAACAATAGCTTTCACATTGTCATTTCTTTTACACGAAATTGCCCACAAATTTTCAGCTCAACATTTCAACATGTGGGCAGAATTTCGGCTAACCCTGCAAGGCGCCCTCATCACGTTGCTTTCAGCCTTTTTGCCTCCGCCCTTTAAGATCATCTCTCCAGGAGCTGTAATGATTGCAGGGTCAGGAAACCTTGAAACCATCGGAAAAGTTGCAGTTTCTGGACCGATAACAAATATTGGTCTTTCTGTAATTTGTGCTTTTATTGCCGCGGTTACAAATCAGGGTCTTTTCTGGGTTGTTGCGTTTATCAACGCATTTTTGGCGACGTTTAACCTTATACCCTTTGGAATAATTGATGGGATGAAAGTTTACAAGTGGAACAAACTAGTGTGGGCAACAGTGTTTGCTGTTGCAGTTGGCTTGATGGCTTTAACGTATAGTACACTATATTGAGCAAGTTTTACTGCGATGTTTTAATTTAAAAAATTAGTAGAGAAACTGATGGTTACATCAGTTCAATGCTGACGAAAACTTCTTCGGGTACTCGGACCCTCATGATTCGGCGCATTACTCGTTCTTCTGCGTCAACTATGATAAGGCGCTTGTGTATTCGCAGTTCCCATCGGTCCCATGTTGCAGTTCCTTGACCGCAGGGGGTTTTGCGTACGGGCACTTTGAGTTTCTTTGTTGGCAGGGGATGTGGTCCTGTTATTTTTACGCCGGTCTTCTCAGCGATGAGTTTTAGTTCTCCACATACATTTTCAAGCTTTTTGTAGTCAGTGCTTGTGAGCTTGATTCTCGCTTTTCTTACCATCGCCAAGATACTCCATTTGATGTTGCCTTATCCTATTTCCGCATTTTAAATACTTTTTCCCTGTGTACTCAGATTCTATGACTTCTCCCCAGAAATACCTTTGGGTTTTGGGATAACATGACTGTAAAAAACATGGAATTTAACCTAAAAGGGCAGAACTAATCCAGCTAGTTCGCCAAACAGTATGAGGCTTGATATTACGTAACCTAGAATTGCTCCACTGCATAGAAGGGGCAGCCCTGCTTGGGGTTTTCCTTTAACTACAAGAGTCATTAACGCGCCAAAGCCAACTAGGGTGCCAATCATAACAGATAAGGCTACTAGGAATCCGTTGTCTGGGATGTTATGGAAGGTTGCAACAACTAGTATTCCGGGCATGACTATGTCGCCCAATCCCAAGAAGAAGGCTTCCCGTTCTTGTTTTTCTTCGATTTTTTGTTTTAGCCCTTTAGTTTCTTTGATTAAAGAATACTGTCGGATTTTGGGTACAACCATCATTACGGGCAGTTTAAGGTCCATAACTGCGTCTGCGAGGTCGATCATGTGTTTTGTTTTATAAACTGAAATTGCATCGTATACAGCCAATCCGATAAGTAATACAATTACCAAGAATATGCCAAGGGAAATTCCAAAGATTCCTATGGCTCCGACCCCGACGATGATTCCGGCTAGGTCGATTATGTACCATTCAGGATATTTGACAAGGGCGATCACTAGAATTGCTGCGACGACTATTGAAAGTATTAAGGATATGTCAGCTGAAACAACATAGGTTAACAAGGGATAGAACACGAAAACTGTGGTGTACGAGATTGACCCCAGTATTATGACTTGTATGAACTGTTTTTTCCAGTATTTTGCAATTAACAGTATAGTGAGGGTTACTGCCATCATTATTACAAAAAAGACAAGCAAGTTATCCAAGGAGTTGGCGTCTTCAAAAGCTACCAGTCCGGCTGCTTCAAAAGGTTGGGTAATTAGTATGGCTAACAGGTGGATGACCACGAATAAGCCGCCCATTAGAACCATGGGAAAAACAACTGAGTCTTTTTCATGTTTGTCGGTGGTCATTTCCTTTTAAGAACACAGTTACTGGCTTATAGAGTTTGTTTCAAGAACCAACAAAAGTCTGGCCTGCACAAAAGGCTATAGTTTGATATACTGGGTTTGTTTGTAGAATTGTGTGATTTGCATTGAAGTTAGTTGAAGTTCTGGAAAAGTTTTCCAATGTTAATGGCGTAACTGGGCGAGAAGACCAAGTTCGAAACTTGCTTGAAAATTACTTGAAACCCTACGTTGACGAAATCAAAGAAGATAAACTAGGGAACCTAATTGGATTTAAGAAAGGCAAAGCCGATGCGCCCACGGTTATGATTGCCGCCCACATGGACGAAGTGGGATTAATGATTAAAAACATCAAGAAAAAAGGCTTTTTGCAGTTCACAAAAATTGGGGGAATCGATGATAGGGTGCTTTTTGCTCAAAAAGTTATTGTTCACACGGAAAAAGGTCCACTAGTTGGAGTTGTAGGCGCGAAACCAGTTCATATTCAAAAAGACGAAGAACGCAAAAAAGTCATTGACGCTGACCACCTGTTTATCGACATCGGAGCCAAAGACAAAGAAGAAGCAGAAAAAATGGGGGTTCAAGTTGGGGATGTTATTAGTTTTGACATCCAGTTTGGCAAATTAAACAAAAACGTTGTTTTAGGGAAAGCCTTCGACGACCGTGTGGGTTGCGCAATTTTGGTTGAAGTAATGAAGCAGCTACAAGATTGTGACTGTAACGTTTACGTTGTGGGCACAATTCAGGAGGAAGTAGGCTTGCGTGGAGCCACCATTGCAGCTTTTAGTATTCAACCTGATTTAGGCCTTGCAGTTGACGTTACTGTTGCTGGGGACACCCCAGGAGTAGTAGAAGGGGATGCTCCTGCCAAGATGGGTGGAGGTCCAGCGTTAACGGTTGCGGATGCAGGTTTGATTACCCATCCTAAGGTGTTGCGGTTGCTAATTGATTCAGCAAAAGAAAACAAAATTTCGTATCAGTTGGAAACGGGAATTCGAGGTTGCACAGATGCAGCAAAAATTGCATTAACAAGGGATGGAGTTCCCAGTGGTGTCGTTTCTGTTCCTGCTCGGTACATTCACAGTCCAGCAGGCATAATCAATCTGGACGATGTCCAGAAAACTGTTGATTTGTTGGTTTGTGTAGTAAAGAATGTTCCAAAACATTTTTGACCAAACTTTTCCCCACAAATAATGGGACTTGCACATATGAAGACTCGTTTCAAGTTTTTGGAGCACACCGCAGACGCGTACATTGAAGCGTACGGAAACAGTTTAGAAGAAGCTTTTGAAAGCGCAGGATTGGCTTTTACAGATGTTATGACTACCCTTGAAACAGTCGAGGCAAAAACGGAAGAAACTTTTGCAGTTGAAGCTCAGGACGAAGAGGCTTTGTTGTACAGTTGGCTTGAAGAATTGTTACTTGCTTTTGAGTTGAAGCAAATGTTGTTTTCTAGTTTTGAAGTTTCAAGCATAACACCAACAGCTAAGGGATTAAAGCTAGTTGCAAAAGCATGGGGAGAAACCTACGATCCAGAAAGGCATGTGTCCAAAGTGGGGGTTAAAGCTGCTACGTATCATCAGATGAAAATCGTTAAAGACTCTGATGGCGTAGTTTTACGGTTTCTTCTAGACATTTAACGGTATAATCAAATTATTTATTAGCCCACCTGAGAATATTATTTGTGGGAGATAGTTTTTGGAAGTGATTGTATGGCATCAAAAAAGTTGTTAGAGTTAATGAACAAAGGAATCGCCCGGGAACTGCAGGTATCTATCCAGTACATGTGGCAACACGTCATGGTTACTGGAATCAAAAGCGCCATGGTTGGAGGAGTCTTTAAAGAAATTGCCATCACAGAAATGAAACACGCCGAAGAAATCGCAGAACGCCTAACTTACTTAGGAGGAGTGCCAACCATAAAGCACGATCCCATCGTAGTAGGCAAAAACTTGGAAGAAATGCTCCAATTAGACAAAAAAGCCGAAGAAGAAGCTATAGAATTATACAAAGAAACAATCAAAGCGGCAACAGCCGACGGGGACATTACAACCCGCAGATTGTTTGAAGAAATCCTCGGCGACGAAGAAGAACACGAAGACACCTTTACTAAACTGTTGCAGTAACAACAACTTTCCATTTTCTTTTTTTGTTTTGTAACTTGTTTTGTTTAGTTGAAGATACGTTTATCACACTAAATTATGAGTAAAAGCTTATAGACACCAAAACCCAATGAACAAATCTACAAGTCGGGATGGCAGAGCGGATAACGCGCAGGCCTTGAAAGCCTGTGACCCAACGGGTCGCGTGGGTTCGAATCCCACTCCCGACGCCACCAAATGAATATACTTATTTTTAGTTTCTATTACTGTTTGACTACGATAAAAAACATAAAAATTGCAAAATATTGCAAAAAAACTAATTAAACAAAAGACAATAATAAATATGGGTTTCAATTTGCCACTTGAATTTCATAAAAATGCAATTTGTTTAAGTGGGAACACTGGAACTAAATTGAAGTCCGAAGTCATTAGTTCATATTACCCGTTTTGGTTGAGTATTACTTCAGGAGGACCAAGTAGAAATTTTCGAAATCCTACAGCAATAATTGAATTGAATGCTGCAACGGGTGAAGTTTTCATTAAAGATACTGGTAAAACACTATTTGGCTCAGCAGGTCATGCTTTGGACTTAAAAGTTAATTCAAAAACTCAAACAGCAGAATTAAAAGTGATTTTAGTTGAACAACATCCTGAATGTTTCCAAAATTTAACAGAAGTAATTAGAAAAAGATGGCCAACAATTATTACTAAAAATGCTAGAAACGGTATTTCCATCAACGACCCTAGCATTTTGCTATTAAACACTAGTTTGGAGGAAGCACTGGATAAGCTTGAGGATTTAGAGCTCGGAAATGCTTTGTATTTTTTTGACCCCTTGCGAAGTGTTGAATTCAATAATGTTGAAACGGTAGCCCGTAGACGAATGAATAAATATTTTCAAACAGGGACAGAGTTTATTATTTTTGTTTTTACTTCAGATTGGTTTATTGGTAGAACTGATTTTATCCCTTTACCCTCTTCAGCCAATAAAGAAGATTGGACACAAGAACAGGAAAAAACGATTCTTGAAGCGGACGGACTTTTTGGCGACCAAGACTGGAGAGAACAAATCTTAAACAATGAACCATTGAAAAAAAGAGAAGCAAAACTGATATCAGAATACTCGAAAAGGTTACGCAAGTGGTTTAGATATGTACTTCCAATGCCATTTAATCCAAAAGGAGACCAAATTTATCACATAATTCTTTGTTCAAATTTTGAAACTGGAGTTAGAGCAACTAGAGATTATTATTGTGATATAACGGGAAATCCAAGGTATTCTCCAAAGGCTCGTAAATTTTTTCCAATATTTAATACATTGCATCCTGAGTTATCTGTAAATCTAACAGGAAATCGTAGACCTTTAGAATGGAAATTATTATGGAAAACAATCAGAGACCATGAAAATGGAATTTGTGATATTAATTGTAAGGATTTCATTAAAGAGGAAAAGAACCCGCGTCTCCGAGGGGAAGCTTTAGTTTGGCTTGAAAAAAAAGAATACATACGTGAGACAACAAGTAATAATGCATGGGGTGCTCCCATTCCTCAATATGAATTAAACTGGAAAACATTAAACAATAGATTGGGACTTAATCGTGTCACTCAATTAATCCCATTAGCTGCAGAGATGATAAACAAAAAATGACAACTGTTACACAAAGAAAAAAAGGAACTAAACTAACTCTAGGAACGAAAGAATGGGCAGACCACAATGTGAATTGCATAAATGGTTGTTACAATGATTGTCGTTATTGTTATGCTAAAGTAATTGCAAAACGCTTCGGCAGGTGTACAGATGAAACTTGGAAGGAAATGCATGTTCAAACAGACAAAATCACGAAATCATTTTCAAAAAAATCAGGACGCGTGATGTTCCCAAGTACTCATGATATTTTTGAAAGTGCCCCATACAAAGAAGCTTGTTTTTCAGTTTTAGAGAAATTATTATCAAACTCAAATGAAGTTTTAATCACCACAAAACCGCGATTCAATATAATTGAACAAATATCAGACCAGTTTAACAGATATAAAAGCCAAATTCAATTTAGATTTACAATAACTTCGAACAATAATAACTTATTATCATTTTGGGAGCCTAATGCACCAAGTTATGAGGAGAGATTAGCATCTCTACAACTTGCATTCAGAAGAGGTTTTAAGACCAGCGTTTCTATTGAACCATTTCTGGACTTTAACCCAATCAAATTGATTGAAGAAATTAATGAGTACACAACCGAGTCAATTTGGGTGGGAAGGATGAACTATATCAAACGAAACAATCTTTTATCTGAAGAACTCCCATACTATCGTGCTATCAGAAGAAATTATTCAGATAAGCGCATATTCGAGATTTATAACAAATTGTATAATAAACCCAAAATCAGAATTAAAGACAGCATTACAAATCAACTATCTCGTGCAAACTTAATTTAGAGAATAAAAATCGAGTTTAATTCAAGTCTAGATTCTTGCAGATGTAGTTATGTTGAATAAATGGGAGGGAATGAAATCTCTGATGAATATGATTGGCTCAAAAAGGAAATAAAACGATTGGTTGAAATTGCTGAGCCAGTTAAGGAGATTTATCCGAAAACCTTCTATCACGTAGGAGGTTGGAGTCTTGTTAAACTATTGGCATTCCGTCGATTTGTTGAAATATACACGAAAATTATCGGTGCAGAAAAACAAAAAAAATTTTTCAAAAACATGTTTTATATAGACTTAATGTCTGGAAGCGGTCTTTGTAGAGTACGAAAAACCAAAGACATTGTTGCAGGTTCAACAATAATAGCGTGTGTTGAAGCATATCATCCTTTTAATAAACACTTTATAGTTGAGCAAGACCCAAAAAAAGCAAGCGCATTAGAAGAAAGAGTCAAACACTTTACTAATGACTATAAATTGTTTAATTGTGATTGTAACGATTGTATTGAGGAAATACTTGCACAAATTCCAGAAAAATCTCATTACTTAGCGTTTGTCGATTGTTTAGGTATGGATGTACCTTGGTCAACAATGAAAAAAATTTTTTCAAAAAATGGTGACGTTCTCATAAACTTTCAAACCTCATTATTATGGAGACAACCTAACATAGTGAAAAAACAGTCCCGTGGATGGAAAAAAACAAAAAATAACCTAAACAATTTTTTTGGTGACTCCCGATGGACAGAAGCCAGAGAATCTAAAGATTTATTGGATGCATACATTGAAAAAATTAAAACTGAAACCTCACGGAATTTAGTTATTTCTCTACCGGTAATTGGAGAAGGCAGTTATCGCTATGACATAATTTTAGCTACTAGGTTAACAAAAAATGGGAGTCCATGGATAAAATCCATGCAAGAACTTGAAGAGAGAATGGGGGGATATAAACCCGCTTTTATACAAAGCATTCTTGATTATTTAATGCACAGACAAACATCAGTTATTGATTTCTGCAATTAATAAGAAAAAAATGTGAGGAAAATGCCTAAAAAAATAAAATGTGGATTGTGTAGAAAACTAGTATCTTCTCATGACTTAATGTATCCTAAGGCACATTATGAATGCATGAAGAATTTATACAAAGAGTTAGAAGCCGTTGAAATAATTGAAATTCTATCAATGAAAGGCATCTAAGTTATGTATAAATTTAAATATGGTTTTGAGAAAGAACTTGAAAAAACACTAGATGATACCCATTATCACATTATTACCGATGACACAGTTGACGATGATTTAGTAACATTACAAGGCGTATTAAGAGCAGTCGTTAATTACTTACCCGAAAAAGCATCACAAAATAGTACATATCGATGTGCAGAATTCGTGTTTAACTCCTTGATGACAATTGAATATGGTACACCTCTACCCGAGAACAAGAAGTTTAGTGCGCGAACAAAAGAATTTCTTGAAGTTTATAGAATTGATGCAACTGAACAGGTATTATACCAAAAAGTTTTTGGTGAAAAAAAAAATAAGTTAAACTTTTATCCAAAAGTTGTTCGTTTGTTTTTGTTGTGTTATATCCATCGTAGTTTTGTGTCTGTTAGTTTGTTTTGGGTGTTTCCGGTGTTGAGGGTGGTTTTGGGTTCGATTAGCATTATTTTGCATTCTTGGGTGCAGCTGGGTTTGTGTTCTACCCCTTTGGGGATAACTACCAACTCGTTCTTGTTTAACGTCAAAGTTTTATCCCGCAACTCAATCGTTAAAGTCCCATCCAACACCATAAAAACTTCATCAGTTTCCGGGTGCTGATGCCAAACAAACTCCCGCTTTGCCTTAACTAACTTGAAATAGTAATCGTTCATCTGGGCAACAACCTTGTAAGAATGCAAATCCTTAATCAAATCAAACTTTTCATCCAAATTCACCAAATTAACATCCATAACAAAACACCTCACCAAAACATAACACATGAAACATATTTGAATACTAATAGCAGTTCTATGTTGAAAACGACCTTTTTTTCAAATTCCAAAGAACAACAAGTTTTATTCCCTATTACGAAAAATTGTTTGGTCTAGAATTTTTGGTTAATCTGTTTGGTTCCAGTGATGGATTTGGGGATATTGTCCTTCAACTGGAAATTGGGGGTCATCGTAGACTATGTCCAAACCAGTACCATACTCCTCAAGCAGGCTTCTGGAAAGTTTCCATATTTGTTGAGATTTTTCGTCAGGTCCCCATAGTCCCCAGATTTTGTCGTTGGGGTTTCTCATTGCCCAGCCGTAGTTTTGGGGCAAAACTAGAACGGCTTGTGCTTTGGTTGAAGCGTGCTTCACATTGTGGGACTTGACTGCGTTGTTCCAGAATTGTTCTAGGGCAACAAAATGTTCCTCTTGTAAGGTTCCGTATGGGCCTTGCATGTCTTGGGCATAATTAAACAAAAGAACATACTCTGCCCCAGCCTCATAGGCCAGGACCATTTGGTCGTAGATTGCTGCTCCGCTGTCCAAGTAAGGAGGGTTATTGTACTTCCAAGTTATGATAACACCCCATGTTTTGTTCTGAAGCGTTGCTGCACCCCTAACTAAGGCGATGTCTTGGGCTAAGGTGTGATTCCATCCAAACTGAGCCAAAATAGTCTGATATCCTGCTTTGTAATCAAACCAATGCAGAGCATAATCAGAAGTCATAAAAACCTGTTTTGGCACATATTTTTCCAAGGTTATACTGCATTCTTTGATGAACCGTTCAGCAGCCTCATCATAGGTTTGGAAAGGGCGGGTGTTCATTAATTCTTCATAAGTGAAAGTGATGTTGTATCTATCAAGAATCTTTTTGGTAACGGTATGATTTCCAACAGAGGGCACAATAACATCATTTGGTTCAACGAGAACGTTTGGATACTCAGTAACTTCAGACGTTACGGTGCCATTAGGAAAAAAATAAAGTTTAGTGATTGAATAGATATAATCCGGGTTGAGTTCGCCATCAACCACAAAGTCTTCTCCGTTGTCGTCACTTATTTGTAGTAGGACTGTTTCATCAGAACTATAGTATATGGAAGTTGAAAAATTATTTGCAGAACTTTGACAGGAAACACTACCATCAGCCTGTTTTCTAAGAGTACTTTGGGATTCTTCATCAAAAAAACTCATTTCACCATCACCCATTTTTCCTGCAGGCTCATCACCAAAATACACCCCCAAAAAATTGTCACCCCAATGGCCATCGTAGGAGTCAAGCCAATTTTTCATCGGATGATAACTCATAGTGCCAAAAGATGGGATAAAACCCAACCCTGAAGCAACAGCGTAATCTCCAATCTCAGTTATGGCAGTGACATTATGCTGCAAAATACCCGACTGCAAACAAAAAACATTCGTGTAATTTTTCACTTTCTCAATGAGCATTTTAGCTTCTTCAACTGATTCTCCACAATAGGTAACTCCAACGTAAAATATCTCAGGGTCAGAACTTGGACTGGACAAAAAACTGAAAACTGCAACTATAACTATTGAAAAAACAAGTATTGCAAACACTACACCAATTTTCTTCAAGGAATTCACTGATTCTATGTGTTCCAATTAATTGAAAAAGTTTTTGTCAATAAACCTTGACTAAACCCAAAATCCCCCAAAAAATGAAAAATTAATACAATTTTGACACAGACAGACTACACAGTCCTGAAACATATTAGCAGACTGATAACAGTCCAATGTTGAAAACAACCGTTTTTTCAATTTCAAGAACTAGACACGTTTTTGCAACTAGAGAGCGTCAATAAGTTTTTGTATGTAACGGGCTGATGATTCAACGACTTGTTTGTCCATTGAGACCATTCCGGCTTCTTTTGAGGCTCCTCCTGAAGAGCCGCTGTAAAAATTCATTGAGGATACAACTGCTATGCTGTTGTCTACAACCATGATTTTGGAGTGAATTTGATTATCGTAACGCAACTGTATGTTTGTTCGTTTTAGTTTTGAGTGACATTCTGCTTTTTTTGTTTCCTTCATTTTTGGACGACGGGTAACGATTTTGATTTTTGTTGATGATTGAGCACTGTTTATGAGGGCATCTGTCAAATAACAACTTTCGATGAAAGGATTAGCAATTAGAATACTTTGTTTTGCCATTCTAATTAATTGCTTTGTAAAATCATCCAAGTCCATTCCAATCAAGAAAAAGTGTTTGTTTTCCATTGAAAAATTAAGGTTCTTTACTTTTCTCCAATCAGATGTCCATTTGTTAAAATCAGTTTCTTTTTTTACAGCCCTTTCTTTTAGTACCTGTGAAAATCCTCGAGTTATTTTGCTTACTCCTGAAACCAAATCAAGTTCTGATTCATTTTCTTTATAATTTCTTTTTTTGTTAGAGTGAGACTTTTGACAATCCATGCATAGAACTTTTCCATAATTATTCATAGAATAAGAAAAGACATTTTTACTGATTGAACGTTTACAGCTGTTGCAATAATATGTCATATATTACGTTTTGCGATTAATGAATATAAAATATACTGTTCTATAATACATAATTTACTTTTATTCATGTCAGAGCAAGTAATTGACGTATTATTTGTCATTTTATTTTATAGATAGATTCTTTTTCTCGGATTGAATTATAAGCTTCGTTAATTTGTTCTTTATTCAGTTCAATAAATCACCCTTTTTCCTAATATCTTATGTAACTAACCCCCGTTATCTCAACCGCTGTATACAGCGCAAGAAGTAGCGTTACTCATTCGTCCATATACGAGCGTAAAGGGGGATCTCACATCAAAAGAATGGGGCAGTTACAGGCAATATTCATGTTTGAAAAGTCTTGCACTGATTTTATTTTTTAATTATTTATTTCAAAATTAAATGAGTTCTATTCCGTGTAGAATGTGTATGATTATCGTTAAGTAAAATGTTAAAGTGATGGCTTTATGAAGAAACAGTAACGCTTTTTTGTTTTTGTAGGAGACGAATCGTGTGATAAAACCGGTTGCTACTAAAAGCAACATTGTTGGGTAAAGAACAACACCCGTTCCTAGCGGGGGATAAAATTGTGGAGGTCTGCTGATTTGTTGGGTGAAATGAATTGATACAAACAGGAAGGCAATCAGGTTTCCAAAAATGTGAATTCTTAACAAATTTTTCAAACTTGAGGGCTTGTTTCTTTTCATCCAATAGTATATTGGTGTGAAAACTGCAATAAAGGTGCTTCCAATCCAGCTTAACCAGTGGTGAATAAAGTAAGGTCCGATTGCAATATGCAGTCCAATCCAATCAAAATATACGGCAAACATCATGAAAACAGTGACAAAAAGCAGCAATAATGAAACGTAAAATGAAACTTTCATTTAAAATCCCCCATTAGAAGGTTTCTTTTTGCAGTATTAAGATTTTGCTCTTGTTAAATCTGTAAAAAAGGGTAAACTGATAATTCGAAAAAAGGTAACCAAAATTTAAGTATTCAATTTGACAAAGTTTATGGTAGTTATTTTTTTGTTGGAATGTAAATTGGATGAACATATGGAGCATAAACAATCCAAGCAGGGGGATGGTCATTCTCAGCATATAGCTGAATTTAAAAAGAAATTTTTTGTTTGTCTTGTTCTCACAGTTCCGATTTTGGCTCTTTCTGAGATGATTCAAGATTGGTTTGGTTTTGTTCTAACTGTTCCGTTACAAAATGAAATTGTGTTCATTTTATCGTTGATTGTTTACATCTATGGCGGTCTTCCGTTCCTTAAAGGAATGCTTAAAGAATTAAAGAACCGCCAACCTGGAATGATGACTTTAATTGGGACAGCAATTTCGGTTGCTTTCTTTTATTCTGCAGCAACAGTTTTTGTCATTGTTGGCAAAGATTTCTTTTGGGAATTGGCAACCTTAGTTGATGTAATGCTTTTTGGGCATTGGATAGAAGCAAAAAGTGTAATGGGGGCTTCAAGAGCTTTAGAAGAACTAGTAAAAATCATGCCTATAACTGCACATTTAGTTGATGATGGTGAAATTATTGACGTTCCTGTTTCGGAGTTAAAAAAAGACAATATTGTATTGGTCCGTCCTGGAGAAAAAATCCCTTCAGACGGAGTAGTGATTGACGGGGAATCTTTTGTAAATGAATCTTTATTGACTGGAGAGTCAAAGCCGATCCATAAAATACCTGAAAACAAAGTGATTGGTGGCTCGATTAATGAAGAAGGCGTTTTAAAGATAAGAATTGAGAAAACTGGAAAGGAGACATATATTTCACAAGTAATAAGTTTGGTTAAACAAGCCCAAGAAAGCAAGTCCAAAACTCAGGATCTTGCAAATCGAGCTTCTGCATTGCTTTTTTACGTTGCCTTGACGGTGGGTATAATAACGTATGTTGCTTGGTTGTTTTTTGGATATCCAGATATTGCTCTTGAGCGATCTGTTACGGTTCTGGTAATTGCTTGTCCTCATGCCTTGGGTTTAGCTATACCTCTTGTTGTGGCATTATCCACGTCAATTACAGCAAAAAATGGGATTTTAATTCGAGATAGAAAAGCCTTTGAAACAATAAGGGACATTGATGTTGTTGTTTTTGATAAAACAGGAACATTAACAGAAGGAAAATTTGGGGTTTCGGATGTTGTTTCTTTCATACCCGAAGATGAGTTGCTGAAATTGTCTTCAGCTGTTGAATTAAACTCGGAACATATTATTGCAAAAGCTATCGTGGATTACGCTAACGAGAAAGAAATAAAAATTCCAAAAATTGAGAAGTTCAAAGCAATACCTGGAAAAGGTGCACAAGGAAAAGTTAACGGTAAAACAGTTTACATGGGAAGCCCCAGCTTTATAGAGGAACAAAAAATCGAAATTAATGATGAACGCATTTTATCTCTGCAAAAGCAGGGTAAAACGGTTGTTTTTTCAGTTGTAGACGGTAAACTTGCTGGTGCATTTGCTCTTTCAGACAGAATTAGAGAAGTTTCAAAAGAGGCTGTAAAAGAATTAACCAGAAACGGCATTAAAGTGTACATGCTTACAGGTGACGCCAAAGAGGTGGCGGCTTCTGTTTCTGAGGAACTGGGGATAACTGATTATTTTGCTGAAGTTCTTCCTGATCAAAAAGCAGAGAAAATTAGCTCATTGAAAGCCAAAAACTTGAAGGTTGCAATGGTAGGTGATGGGATTAACGATGCCCCTGCCTTGGTTACTGCTGATGTTGGAATAGCTATTGGTGCTGGAACAGATGTGGCGATAGAAAGTGCTGACATTATTCTGGTAAGAAATGACCCCAGAGATGTGGTAAAGGTAGTAAATCTTTCAAGAAAAACGTACTCCAAGATGATTCAGAACCTTTGGTGGGCAGCTGGATACAACATATTTGCTATTCCATTAGCAGCCGGAATTTTGTACAATTTTGGGATCATTGTAAGCCCTGCAATAGGTGCTCTTTTGATGTCAATAAGCACGGTTATTGTTGCAGTAAATAGCCAAACTCTTAGAAAATACGAACCAAAAGGAAAAAATGTCGCTACCAACCAGACCAAGTCCGAACATTTGCACAATGTTTCATGAAATATTCCAAATTTGGAATTAACTTTTTTTATTTTAAACGTGAGTTGAGATTATTGAGTTTTTTCAGTAACCGAGGAAGAGGCAGGCAGGGTTACTATTTTTTTGTGATAAAACTTTGCAACTATACACAAAGCTGCTGCAATTAATGCTATCCAAAAAGGCCAAATGAATTCGGCAGTCATTAAGATGCTTACTGTTGCTCCTTGTGTCATATCGGAAGGCATTACAGAGGTTATTGAACCGATTAATGGAACTTCGAAGCTGAAAAGAGATTTTACCAGATAAGTTGTTGCAAATAAGCCAACTAAGAAAAACACTACAGAATATAATGGTTTTTTATAAGCAAAATCCAGTAAACGTTTAGAATATGTTTCTTCGGGTTTAATAGAATAAACTAGCATGGTTATTCCGCCTGCTGCCAAAGATATTATGCTTGCAATGTTTAGTGCCCATATCAAAGGTATAGTAAAGGAATCTCCGACAAAATTGAAGTATGTGTTTACTGGTGAAACTTTTGCTTCTACTAAGTTGTCGCCAACAATTAAGTGCCACCACGGGACAACAAATGATGCTACCAGAACAACAATTATTGTTGCACCTGCAATTATACCAACCCAGTTCATTTTGTTAAATTGTAACACAATTTTCACCAGTTATGCAACAGTTGGAATGCTCAATACAATTTGTTCGGGAGTTTCAATGGTAATTCCACTAACATCTAAAACTAGATTAGATAAAGTGACATCAACACTTAATTCATCAGAATGCTCAGTTGCGAAATGGTTTTCAGCTTCTTCGGTCCACGTGAAAATTACTGTAATAATTTTTGTTTCTGTCGGTATCAGGTGCACTTTTTCGCTAAGAGCAGCAGAACCCAAAGGAACACCATGCTCGGTGCATTTGATATATGCCGAAACTTGATTTAGTGTTAAGTTAAAAGCGAATGTATTTGTAAAACTAAAAGTAATGTCAGAAGTGTACGAATCTTCATCCCATACTGCTCCAAGAAACTGGGGCATTTCAAATGATGAAGCTGCATTGACTGTTTCATCAACAATGTTTTCAATTTCAGGGGGCATAACTACTTCTATAATATTTTCGTAATGAATAATTGCTACTCCCGCAACAGGAGCAACTATACTACCAAAGTTCAGAATTAGAAGAAATAACCCTAATAGCTGCAATACAACACCCCTATAAAATCAATGCTGATGATTTTGTTTTTAAGATTTTCCTCAAAATAGTTCGAACAAAATGATTTATTGGACTAGTTTTTTATTTGGGTCACTTTTCCAAGCATCGAGGTTTATGCGTAACCTAAAACTATTGTTGCTCCGATGATTTGCCCACCCCACAAGAGGCAACAAATGGATCTTCTGAAGAGTATAGAATATATTAAAAAAAATGGATGGACTAATGAAACTTTCAAATTGACAAATCATGACAATTTGCGGTTGTTTATTTCGATTTTTAATGTCTGAATTTTTTCAACACCATGAAGGGATGAAAACATTCCTAGCAGAGAATTTTGGATTATTGTCTCAGGGAAATTTTTTAAAGGCAGTTTAACACCGTTCACCTCAACAACTACATTATCTTTCAAATCTAACGGACAACCAATGGTCTCAGATTTTCCTGAGACAATTGCCTTTGCATATTCATAACATGTAAGATAACCACATTCACCAACAGAATGGCATGTTGCACAACCAGCAAGATTTGGCAATATCGGAAAAGTTTTTTGTTCAATGACATCAGCGATTTTATCAATGTCTTCAAGGGCATTAAAAACAGGAATTTTCAAACCCTCTTGAACAATTTCTGAGCAAGATTCTGCAATTTTGCCACTAACTGCTATAGCAAGCCCATCGGAAAAGGATTCAAAGTCCTCTTTGGTGTTGGCAGCAATTATTTTTGCAAAAACCTGTTCATGCTCAAAGCCTTCTAAAAGTACATAGTCCATATTCTTCAAAAAAGGAACAATCTCAGTTAGGGAAAGTCTTCTCTTGAGAAATAGTCCTGTTTCGTTTTGGGGCAGAACAACAACTGTTTCTGCACCTGTTTCATCTTTTTTCCAAACACCTGTGGTTGGTTCAGCAGGTCCATCATTTGTTTGGGTGCAAGACAATTCTTTGATTGTAGCTACATGGTAGCCTCGATTATTGAGAATTGAAACAACATTTTTGATAATAGTTGTTTTTTCTGATTGTTTTGTCCCAACTACAGCAACAAATCGCGTCATACAGATTCCTACAGACCCGATAACGATAGAGATTTAAATAATTTGCAATTTTTCAGCACGACATTTAGTTTTGAGATCAGGCAAAAGTTTACGCCTAAACAAAAAATGGAAAATTGTAAAGTTTGTTTTGGGTTATTCTGTGGTTTTTTTGTGTTTTGTTGTTAGGATTCCTTCGGTTAGGAATATAGTCATAGAAACTGCGGTTATGAGTATGGAGTACCAGATTCCAAGGCTGATTGTCTGATGGTTAACGAACAGTTGCATTGCTACTAGGATGATTTCTGCCAGCAATATTCCCATAAAAAAGAAGGAATAAAACACCATACGGGGAACCAAAGTTTTGCCAATCCATACATGACCAGCAACTCCAGTTTTTTCCCGTACGATGTATTCTCCTAGCTCGTTTTTTTCAATTAACCCAAGGTTTTCCAATTTTTGCAGTTGTCGATAAGCTACACTGGGACTGCTCAGACCCGCACCCCGCATAACCTCCCGGGGACCTACGGGTCGAGACTCTTTGATGACAAAAGAGTAAACCTGCAAGGTGTTTCCTTCTAGCTCATCAGACAACGGCTTGGTCATTTTACTCACCTTGGGCAAGAAATACCTCAGCGTTCCACTGGTCAACAGTAAAGGAGTATTCTTCCAGCAAATCCATGTTATACAGGTAGGAGTTATTGACTTTTGTGAGCTCCACAGATTTTAGTTCAGCAGAATCGGACCAGTTATCTTGAACAGTGTTGTTTCCCAGCCAGAATTCAATGTCTGCACTGTTAGCGGTTGATGTCTTGAAATATATAGTACCAGAATCGAGCAAATCAACTGGACTAAACTTTGTCCATGAACCGAAACGTTGAGTGCCTTCAACCAAAATTATTCGAGATTCTCCGGGCTCCCAGTAGTTATCAAAGTATCCATCACCACAAAGAATTTCCATATCAGTCAATAGAAAGTCAGGTATGTTATTATCTTCGTCTTCAGTATCAGTGAACCCGGGCATGTAGGTTTGGAATATTCTAAACTGATTGGCGATACTGTTCTTGACCATAAAGCCGTTTCCAGGTTCGGGATCTTCGATTTCGATTCTGCCAGTAACGTCGGTCCAAGTTCCGTTCATGTTCAGATAAGTTGCAACAACGGTTCCACCAACATGTCTTTGGCAGAGTTGAACCCCTTCCATCCAGTAACCAGTCTGCCAAGGAATCTCGAAAAGAGACGGCTCCATGTTACCATCCCGGTCAAAATGGGGATAGGTCCCATTCACCCATGTGAGGTTGTACCATTTGCCGTCAACTAATGCACCTTCAGCTTTCCAACCCCATCCGCCAGAACTGTTAGTGCCCATCAAAGGATATCCGGAGAAAGCGGTTATTTCTTCTGCTGCCGCAAAATCCAAATGTCGCAAAGTTGCACCCAACTCAGAGGGATTAGTTATGTTAATCCAAACTTGGTAATTAATTGACATGTCAGTTACTTCGGACTCTGGATTAACTACAGTAAAGTTGGCGAATATTGCCGCGATTTCAAAATCTACAGTTTCACCTTGTACATGATGCGTCCATGGTCTAACATCGAGTTCAGACAGTACCAGAGGACCAGCGAAAGCAATTCCTGCAATCAGCCCCGTTAGAGCGATTGCCAATAGAGTTATTCTGATTTTCATATTTTTCACCAACAAACCTACTACCCAGAATTGATTATTAGCTCTGGCGGAGGAACACTTTCGTTCCTTGGCGGAACACCCAAAAACTGATAACAAAAACACAAAAAGTATTCAATGTTGATTTATTCAAAACTATTCCCCCCTAGGGTTTTTGTTTTTCTTTGTAATATCCCAGAATCATTAACAGTGTGCCTTGGGCTATGAAAAATAGTGCAAGGTACTAGGTGAATTTGGTCTTGGATTATTCCAAACCGTAAAGAACCCCCTCCCATGATGAAAGCGCCCCCGACCAAATAGGCTGCGTGATGAAAAGTTAAGGGTAGTTTGCGCCAGCGTAGTAGACCGTACACCATCAAGAGTAATGCCCCCGTAACAACGTACCCAAAAGAGGAAATTAATACAACACCAACAATCTCTTCAGAAAATATTTAGGTGTTGCCCCCTTCAATCAAAGAATTAAGTGAATTACACACTCTTTGTTGAGTAAAAAAAACTATTCTATCTTCGTTGCTGAACACAACAAATAGAAGATTAGAACAATAATAGAAATACAATATGTATGTTGAAAACAACATTTTTTTGAAAACAGCAGCCCATACATTTTGAGCCGTACTGAATTAAAATGATTGACCCTCATCAAACAGGAAAACACAAACCGGATTGGTTCATTTTAAAGAGTTGTTTTGAATTTTTTGTTGTCGTTTTTGCAGAGTTGTTTTATTAGGTTTCGTCCTGAATGTGCGGCGGTGCCTAGGCCGTTCATGCCGACGGCCCATTGTCCTACCATATAGAAGTTTTCTAGTCCCGGGAGGGTTTTGCTTACCCCGTTTTTTGATACTTCCCCAGAAATTTGTTCAGGAGCAGGCCAAGGCAGACAAAAACCTCGATAACCTCCAGTCCAATGCACCACAGAAACGGGAGTTACCACGTCCACGGCTTCGATGCTGTTTTTGAACCCGGCAAACCGTTTGTTTAACCTTTCTGCCACTTGGTCTGCCAGCCGCTTTTTCTGGTTATTGTATGCATCTTTGTCAGCTGACAGGTTTTGCCAGTAATCATAAGCTGAGTCTACCACCACTTTAACCACGGTTTTGCCTGAACCAGCAAAGGACGAATCAAAATTGAAAACTTCAACGTCTAACCGGTCGTATTCTCTGTCCTCAATGGTGATTGGCTCATCTTGGAAAAGCACCAAAGCATGGGGCTCACCATCGAACTGTTGGTTTAGTCCGTAATAGATTTCCAACCCAAAAGGCATAGTCTTGGGATAGGAATCATAATATGTACGAATAGAATCGTTGACGTAATTTCCCTGCAACATATCAAAAATGGTGGCGTAACCGTCGGCTGCAGAAACAATAAGATCAGCAAAATGTTTTGACCCATCCTCCAGTTGAACCCCAACGGCTTTGTTGTTTTCAACCAAAATTTTATCCACGCGGGAACGAAAAGAGATATGGCCTCCCAAATTTAGGTAACTTTTTTCGATGTTAGAAGCAAGGGCAGACGATCCCCCAACAGGCCAGCCCGCGTCTCCTTTGCTCATAGCAGCCATAAAAATCATGGGAATCAACACGGGCACGCCAGAAAGGTCGTACTGTATTGTTGCAAAGGCTTTTTGCAAAAAGGGGTCACTGAAGTTTTTGGCAAAATCTTCGGTGGTTATTTTGCTGTACTTCATCACTGAACGCAAAACAGGCAACAACCGAAGCTTAGCCCCCATTCCCCCCGTCATGCCAGCAAACAGGTCGTAACCCCTGAAACGACGACAGGCTTTGACAAACTCGTTAATTTTGTGTTTGTCTGAGGGGGAGAGCTGGTTCATATGGTTTTGTAGCTTGTCCAAGTCCGTGTAAACAATAAACTTTTTTCCCTCTGGAGTTTCGACTTGAACAAATTCTTTGAAACTATAAGTTTGAAGACCATCAAGGGCACCGAGTTCCTTCCAAATGTGGTAATCTGAAGTTCCAGGAACAATACCAAACAGATTGTGAACAGCATAATCAAACACGTAGCCTTTACGTTTCCAAGAAACACAAACCCCACCGCTGTTAGGTTGCCGTTCAAAAATTTTGGTTGCATAACCGTTCATTTGCCCATAACAGCCCGCAGATAAACCCCCAAGGCCAGCTCCAATAATTATCATGAATTTGTCAGCCATTTTATCACCCAAACGTTAGAAACCAAAGTAAATATTCACAAATGTTTTACTTCACGTTATAACATGAAACGCGGTATAAGCTTTTGTCCCACTGAAATCAAACAAATGAACAAAAAACAACCCAACATTAAATCAAGATTTGACAGTTTTCTGCCATTCTTCCCGCAATTTTTGTCCGAGTTTACCGTCTTCAAGAATGAGGGCGCCTTTGTATCCGCAGTTTTTGCATTCCCAAAGTGACCACAATTGAGGAAGCCCCGAACCCCAAAAAACCTTGGTTGAACCACACCTCGGGCAATACTTTATACGATTAGGGACTTGTTTTATTTGTTTAGCTGTTTGTGTTTGTTTTTTTGCGGCAAGTTTTTGTTTTATTAAATCTCCTGCCTCACTGAAGTTGAATTCGTCTGCAGATTCTCCACATGAAGGACAGTTTTGGTTTGGTTGTAGTTCTTTGTCGAATTGGCAGTTTGGATTTGGGCAAGTCCAGATAGGCAAAACATTATCCCTTGTTATTACTATAAAGAGTCAGGCTTAATTGCCTTTTTGAAAAAAGAAAAAGAAAAGATTAGAGAGTTTATGCTGTGCCAGTGTATGAGGCGCGTAGGGTTCCTTTGGTGTCGTACATTTCTACAGTGTATGGAGTTCCAGCAGATACAACCTGATTAATGGTGAAAGTTTCAGAGGCTCCAGCAGGAATTGTGCTTGAAGTTCCCGCTGTCCAAGAATTTGAATCTTGACCATTGACTTTAATCATTACTATTGTAGCATCGGAAGCAGCCGGATTATTCACATTCATAACTATCCGCCCAGAAGAATAATCACCAGTAGTAAAAACAACATTAGAAACAGCAAGTTCTTTGTTCAAGATTTGATTGCTGGCTATTGAGCCCATCAACACTGCGACTAGAATAGCGATTGCGACCATTCCAGTAATGACAGCGATTGCTGCTGTAACTGGACTTATTGCTTCTTTAGTTTTAAGGAAGTTTTTCATTTTTGGTATTTCCCTCCTTCCCGGTGTCTAAGAGAAGTACACCAAAACACAATTTAAATCTTATGACTCAATACATCATATATTATGTTATAGATTCACTAAAAACATAAAAACCCAAAAAAACTAACAACAAAAAGCGTACAAAAAGCAGTTAAGATAATTTCACAGCAGATCCATAGCCGTTACCAAAAATAAGCCCTTAAGAACTTCAGAAGTTTCAAAATCCATAGACAAAAACCCATTAGCGCCCAGTTTTCTGGCTTTTGTTTTTTAATCGTCTAAAGCTTCCTTGCGGACTTTTTCAATTTCTTCAGCATAAGCTGTGGCTTTTCCCCCCCCCCAGTAAGAGCTTGAAAACTAGAGATTATTCTTCCTCCCGCACCACAGGTTCGGGTGCTGGAACCATAAATTATCCCAGGACTTCTTCAACAGCATATTGAGGAATCGCTGGCATCGTTGCCAAAATCAAATCATCAACTAACTAAAAGACAACCAAGCTCATTTTTTTGCTCGCTTTTTTTCGGCACATCGTTTCAAAACATCTAACAAGATTTCCAAATCCTGAACATTCACATTAAGAAGGTTGCCATCTATGCAAATTTGCATTTTTGGTTTGCCCATATGCTCATTTTCTCGATCTCGAAGCCAGCGAATGGCGGCTTTGATCCAATCTTCAGTCACGTCAACAAATATTCCAGAAATAACTGCATCCCCAAAATCAATAGGGTTAGGAATCGGTGGAGGAGAAATGTTTACATAATAATCCTCGTCCAAATTCAAAGGTATATTTTCTTTAAGCAACGCCATGATTAGGCTGTCAATCGCATATGAAACCCCAAAAACTAGAGATTTCTCGTCCAATCTAATCTCCAACCCTTTATGTTTAATTTGCACTATAAAAAATAAACCCAGTTACCCAAACCCCAAAGAAGCCAGAAAAAGGGACTAAAAGGGTGGGGTGACAAAAAGATTTTTGTTACTCCGTATCTGTGAGAGTTATACGAGGAATATTTCATGGTTGAATTGGACTTTGGCGGTGTGAAAGAAACCGTCGTAACAAGAAAAGAATTCACGGTAGAAAAAGCAAAAGAAATTCTGAAAAATGAAACAGTTGCAGTCCTAGGATACGGAATTCAGGGACGAGCACAATCATTGAACATGCGAGATAACGGACTCAAGGTCATTGTTGGTCAAAGCAAAGAATTCAAAATAAACTACGACCAAGCAATCGAAGACGGCTGGATTCCAGGAGAAAACCTGTTCTCCCTAGAAGAGGCAGCACAAAAAGGAACAATCAAAATGTACCTGTTAACAGATTCAGCACAGAAACTACTATGGCCAAAACTAAAAGACACCTTCAAAGAAGGAGACGCCCTGTACTTTTCCCACGGATTTTCAATAGTGTACCGTGAACAAACAGGCGTAATCCCACCAGCAAACATTGACGTTATCTTGGTTGCACCAAAGGGTTCTGGAACTTCAGTAAGAGACAATTTTGTAGCAGGAAGCGGAATCAACAGCAGTTTCGCAGTTCACCAAGACGCCACCGGAAAAGCAGAACAAAGAGTAAAAGCAATCGGAATTGCCATCGGATCAGGTTATTTGTTCCCTACAACCTTTGAGAAAGAAACATACAGCGACCTAACTGGAGAACGAGGAGTCCTTATGGGTGCTCTTGCAGGAATGATGGAAGCCCAATACAATTGTCTACGAGAAAACGGTCACAGCCCCAGCGAAGCTTTCAATGAAACAGTCGAAGAACTAACCCAGAGCCTCATCAGGCTAGTAGACCAAAACGGAATGGATTGGATGTATAACAACTGCAGTGAAACCGCAAGAATTGGAGCCCTTCGATGGAGAGAACGCTTCCGGGACACTACAAAACCACTGTTTGATTGTTTGTATGAATTTGTAGCTTCTGGAGAAGAAGTCAAAATTGTTCTAGACAAAAGCGCAGAATCTGACTACAAGAAAAAACTAGCTGAAGAACTACAAACAATGGGCAACTCAGAAATGTGGAAAGCAGGAAAAACAGTCAGGTCACTTCGACCCGACAAGTAATAACCACATCTTCTTCCATTTTTTCTTTTTTATTGGCATAAACCACATTTTTGGCGTTAATGCCAACGAATTTCTTCTAACAAAACCTAGAATTGATTCTAAAAATCGACAGATTCATTATTTGCTTTGAGTATTAATTAAATGCTTGAAGCATACAGGGCAATGGGGGGTGAAATTTTGAGTAATGAAAAAGAAGTTAAAACTGAAATTAAGGTTGAAAAAATCAAAGATGCTGTTGTAAAATTTAAAGAAGACATGAGTGTTCTAACCAAAGATTTGAGACTAGATGTGGATACCTGGAAATTCAGTGTTGAAAGCCAAAAAGAAGCTGTCAAAGTAGATGTTGCATTTACTGTGCTTATCAAGAAAAAAACTGATAAAGAAGAGTAAACAACTAATTGTATGGAACAACAAACTAAATTGTTGATTCTCCACAATTTCTTTGTTATTTACGAGAAATTAACCCCCTTTTCAACTAAATTTCTTCTTATTTTTGAACCTTTAGTTCCTTTTTTTGTTTCATTATTCTTGAGAAGAAAACTGGAAGAATTAAAACAGAACAGAACTATTAACAACTTTTATTTAAAAATCAAACGTAGGTCCCAGTTTTCTTACCAAGTTGAATTTAAACTAATTGTTACATCAAAACAAGTTGGCAACATAGTTCAAAAGACAATAAATGAGGTATTCAGCAGGTTAAAAAAATGAGCAACATCTGGGACGAAATCGAAGAAGAAGATAAAGACATCGAAGAAATTGCACAAAAAATAATGATGGAAATCGAAGAAGCACACTCAAATTCCAAAAGCTCGGCTTTTATCAAAAGTATTTCACAATTATCGGACATTGATTATGTTAAACGGCTTTTAAGAAACGTAGAATTAGCTCACACGAAACCTGTTTGCACCCTTGAAAAATTGGATATTATAAAAGGGTTAATAATTGTAACGTGGATGCAACGAATGTACTCAACGATACGATCGTTACTTCTAGGAGTGATAGCTGCTCTTGTATTACTCCCTCTGCTGTTGTCTTTGGGATCTCTAAATTTTATCCAAAATGTCATTATTGCAGTTCCAATTTTTGTTGTTGGTTTGACAGTTACAAGATTATTAGATAAGCAAATAATTACTGCCACAAAAAAAGTTGTTAAATACCTTTCTAACCACAAAAAGCTAAGAAAATTCATAATGAACAACTTTTAAAGATAAATATAATAAAAACATAATAATCAGAATGAGATTAGAAGATAAAGTGAAAAATACGATTTTGGGGGAACTTGTTTGATTGAAAAAATTCTTGCCCCGATTGACGGCTCAGCACATTCTGATAATGCTTTAGTTTATGCTTTGGATTTAGCAGAAAAATATTCTGCAGAAATCACAATCCTAACAGTAATAGAACCAGTTATTTTACCTGGACCAGTTTTTGTAAATGAACCTTCTATTATGCCTCCAAGTCAATTCGATTACCAAAAAAACATACAGAACCTGCACGAAAAAATGCTTGAGGAAACCTTCAAAAAAATTTCAAAAGCTCACCCTGAACTTAAGATTAAAAAACAACACAGAATTGGACGACCAGCAGACGAAATAATTGAAATCGCCAACAAAGAAAAATTTGATTTAATTGTCATAGGCAGCCGAGGAAGAGGAAAAATCAAAGAATTTTTCCTAGGAAGCGTAAGCGACAGAGTTGCAGACAGCGCAAAATGTCCTGTGCTTATAGTAAAATAACTTTTTTTTGAAATTCTTATTTTAGCAGAAAACTTAGATATGTAACTGTGTTTCATGGTCTTTTATTTGCTTTTTTGAGTTACTGGACGGTAGGGGAAAAAGAATGGCAACTAAAACTGTAGGAAAAGTTCAGCGGGAATTGAACAGCTACCAAGGACTGGTAACATTAAATCTTATGTTCGGTGCCCTCACGATGGCCTTTGGCATTGTTTTTATTGTTCAAGGAGCAATGGGGATGGTTGAAGTTCAAATTTTTCTGTTACCCGAAATTGTTCTTGTTGCAATTGGTGCCATAGTAGCTGGAATGGCAGTTCGTTGGCTTATCTCTAGCGCTGAATTATTAGATGGTCTTACGGACCTCAAAGAAGAATACAATAAAAACAAAGCAAGCCTAAACGACGAAAACATCGTAAGTTTAGTTGTTAAAATGACATCTCATTACCGAGAAAACAAACCCACAATCAAAAAAATGCTAAACATCAGCAAAATCGCAGGAATATGTTTCCTAGCAGGCGGCATATACATCCTGATTCTGGCAATTACTAACCTAGCCGCGGGGGGTTCAACATGGGAAGTGTTCGTTCAAATAGGGGGTTCAGCAGCTAACATCGCGATGGCTGGGGCAAGTTTTACCATTCCCCATTTTTTTGGTAATTACTCAAAGGTTTGGGATTACCGGCTAGAAGAAACCACCAAAGCTGAAAAGCAGTTACAACAACAGCTCGGAGAATTCGAAGAATGAAACAGAAAAGAACTCGCTACGAGATTTTCTGGGAAATTCTAACGTATTGCAAAAAACCAAAATCATTCACGAGTGTAATTAATAGATGTAATCTAAACTCCAAAATCGGGCAAAATCATATCGACTTTTTGAAAAAACGAAACTTTCTTACGGAAATAGAAAACAACGGTATGAAATTGTTGAAATCAACTGAGCAGGCAACCCATTACACGATGCTGTTTACTAAAACGTACCGTGAACTTTTTGACAACAGCCCAGAATTCAGGTTATAGAAACTGGGATGATGTTGGTTAGTTTGATTTTTTATTGACCCAGTACATTATGACCCCTGTAACGATAACCATTATTCCTAGCCAAAATCCCAGATTCATCATTAGAGCTGACATGTCAACTGACCAAAGGTTTACTGCTCCAAGTATGGTGCTTACTGTGTTGGTGGACCAAACAAAAGGCAACCCGTAATCGGTGTGAACGTTATCAGGCCAGTCATACTGTGTCCCCCAAGTTACGGCAAGAACGGTTACAATTGCCCATAAACCCATGAAGACTAATACAATCAAAAAGTCTCGGTTTTTCATAAAACATCCCCCGTATAATTTGAGTTGTCGACATATTTTAGATTTCACCCGTTTATTCAAACCAAGCCTAAAACATATCATGATACTAATACCAATGCAATTTTGAAAACAACCTTTTTTCTGAAAAACAAAAGAGTTAGGAGGCGACTCAAACAGGTTAGGGTTTGAATCGCGTTCCCTTGCTGGTGACTTGATGGATGTTTATTCGTATCGTAGAGCGTCTACGGGTTTGAGTTTGGAGGCTCGCCATGCAGGGTAGATTGCAAAAATTACGCTAACTGCGATGCCAAAACCGAAAGCTCCCAGGAGTACTGTTGGCGTTAACAATGGAGTTATTGCAAATCCAGTTGATGCTGCAGCTTGTCCAGTTGCTGCCGCGATGCCTCCGCCAGTGAATATTTGAGCTGCAGCGACTGCCAAAAGCCAACCCAGAACAATGCCAAACACTGCACCTAATACCCCAATGAATACTGCTTCACTTAGGAATATTGCAAGAACAGTTCTGCTTTTCATTCCAAGGGCTTTTAATATACCAATTTCTCTGGTGCGCTCCATTAAGGAAACTATCATGATATTCATTATCCCAACCCCAGCAACCAATAATGAAATTGCGGCGATTCCTGCCAAAAACAACTCCACGGTGGAAAATACGCTGGAAATTATGCCAAGTATTGCAGTTGAAGACGAAACAGAGACTTGGCCATCAAACAATTCCTCGATGGCATCTGAAACAGACTCAATTGTTTCATCGTCGTCACTGATTAACTGCACAATTATTCGGTCACATTCATCGGTTCCAAACAAGCTTTGAGCATCTTCAAGAGATAAGTAAACTGAATTATCTGAAGGTCCAGTAAGGCTAAAACCACCAATTTCTTCCAGAACTGCAGCAACAGTAACTTCAACTGTTTGGTTCATAGGAGGACGAACAGTAGTATTAGTCCAAACAATTTCGATAACATCACCAACAGTGCAGACCAATGTTCCATTGCCCCAAGGATCGCTCACACGTTTTCCTACAACCACACTGTTGGCTTCGGGAGTTGCCAAGATTTCTCCAGTTTCAGCTACGAAGGTACTACTGTAAATCTGTGAATATTCAGCAAAATCTACTCCCACCACATATGCAACTACTGTTTGGTCGGTTGCTTTTATGTAACTGACTTCTTGAATAATAGCAGCAGAAGTGGCAACACCATCGATGGCATTAATTAAATCAACATCGGACACAAGCAAACTGAAATCTGAACCAGATCCACCACCTATGCCACCACCAAAACCTGAAAAGCCGCCTCCACCCCCTGGAGAAACAACCAAGGTGTCTGTAGCAAAACCTGACTGCAACTGATCAGTTATAGTAACCTGCAGACCCTGACTGATAGAAAGCAAAGCAACAATCGCTGCAATACCAATAACCACACCCAACGTGGTTAAACCTGCACGCAACTTTCGCAGGCGTATTGCACCAAAAGCATAACCAAAAATGTCTCCAGATTTCATTATTGTTCAACCTCCTCGATTACTGTTCCATCAAGCATCCTCACGATCTTTTTTGCCTGAGACGCCAACTGCTGATCATGGGTAATCATAACAATTGTAACACCCTTTTCTGTGTTCAACTGTTTTACCAAATCTATAATTTCACTTGCAGTTTTGGAATCAATGTTTCCAGTGGGTTCATCCATTAACAAAAAGCTAGGATTATTCGCCAAGGCCCGCGCAATGGCAACCCGTTGACGTTGACCTCCACTGAGCTCAGCAGGTTTATGATTAACCCGGTCTTTCAAACCAACGGTTTCCAAAAGCTCTTCAGCTCGTTTGCGTTTTTCCTTTTTAGTTAAACCTGCAATGGACAAAGGCAACTCAACGTTTCCTAGGGCAGTTAACCGTGGAATCAAATTAAAAAATTGAAAAACAAAACCAACACTGTGACGCATGTCAGCTAACTTGTTATCATTTAATGTAGAAATGTCGACACCATCAATCAGGACTTTTCCTTCTGTAGGCGTGTCTAACGCTCCAATCATGTTCAACAATGTGGATTTACCGCTTCCTGAAGGTCCCAAAATTGCAATAAAATCGCCTTTTTCGACCTTAAGGTTCACTCCACTTAGGGCGTTCACTGGAACTTTTCCAAGAACGTATGTTTTTCGCAGATTTACTGTTTCAACAATAGGTACAACCAAAATTATTCATCTCCTTTCAATTTTTCAGTCAATTTTTCGATTTTGCATGAAACCTCATTTAAGACCAGCCTAGCCTCAGTTAATGTTTCTTCGGTTAGATTTTCCATCAAAGTAGAACGCAACTCAAACAATGCATCAAAAAACCGCCTTATAGGCTCCTGAAGGTCTTGCAACCCATCAACATGTAGACCCATTCTCAAAAAAAATAATGCCCCCATGGGTGCCATCTTTTGCTGCAATTTATCTTTGAAATCTGAATGTTCTTCAAAAAATTGGTTGCCTTTTTCAGTTAGTACATAGCGTTTAACTCCAGTTGATTCACGAGGCAACTCTTGAGCATAACCAGTTTCACGAAGCCAAGTCAAAAGAGGATAAATTGACCCAGGACTAGGTTTCCATTGGCCACCAGTTTGCTTTTCAACTTCATCCATTATCTCTGAACCCGACATGGGTTTTTCTTTCAACAACTTAAACACGTAAACCCGCAAAAGCCCTTTAGGAACACTTGCAGTATGTTTCAATAACCGAGCAAAAGGACGAGAAGAAAGCTGTTCTTCAATTTTCAGTAATTTTTCCTCTGAAAGATAATATTTGTCGTCGACTTTTACAAAAACACCAAACAGCCGCGGAGAATGATTTATGAATTGCCTAAACTTAACTGAAAGTTCTAAATCATCTAGACTCATTGCTTTCTGAGGGCTTGTAGCTCCTTTCTTGCGAAATTTTTCGATTTCCATATCCAACATTTTTTTCAGTTCCAAGGGAGCAATCATAATATCACATGCGATATCACATCTGATATCAACCGTGATATAAAAACATTGCATTTGAGAAAACAAAAATACAATAAAAAAGCTGATTCAAAAACAAATTAAAGAAAAAACAAAAAGGAGACTGATTGTTTGGAGATAACCCGAATTATTACGCTGACTTGTTTCCGGCTATCAAGTTTTGTACAAGACCATTAATTTCTCCGTGTGCACGACCTACGGTTTCCAAAGTTTTTTTGCCTTTGTCAGTTAGAGTATAAACCCGTTTGCGGCTGTCCAAATCAGCAGCAACCAAACCATCCCGCTCCAAAGAATATAATAATGAATAGACTGTGCCGGAACTTACCAACACATTGAATCTTTTGTGAATTAGACCAATGATGTCGTATCCACTCAAAGGCTTTTCTTGCAATTCACCTAAGATTAGCATGTCCATGAAAGTTTTTATTGTTCTTCTTCGCAGTTTCTCCACAATTTTTGACGGCATCAAATCAGACTCCAAATTAGAATAAGATGGTGTACGGTTTTCATATTTAATATTTATAGTTAATTCGAATTCGGAATCCAAATAAAAACAAAAGGTCTATGTACTAAAACAACATAAATATTAATTAAGCAATAAAGCAGCTTGCTTTGGGCTTAAAAAGGTGAATTAATTATGGATGCTTTTGACAATCTATTAGGTGAGGCATTGGACGACACGCTCAAGATAGTTCTTGGAAACAGTGTCTCAGATTTAATTCACAAATTGACAGAAAAACACCTATCAACAAAAATAACAGAAAAACAAAACACAATAGAAACGAAAATCAATTACCTCGAAAAATTGATAGGAAAAGAAGGAACCCAAGTAATACAAACAGCAACCATGAAACGGCTCTGCCTTAAACTTAAAAATGAATACCAAGAGGTCGAAGAACACTTCTTGATTCTTGACGAATTATATGAAATGAAGCTAAAAATGCTTTTTCAGCTGCAGAATCAAAAAACCAAGGGCTCAGAAAACCCCAACTAATTTCTGAAATGTCCCAGAAACACCTCCAACATAAATGGTACATATAAAACTTGAACCCACGTTAACGGAGGGCTCAAGATTCAATTTGAGCAACCAAAAACAAATTCAAAGATTATTAACCTACCAAAAGCAGCATAGAAACAAACATGATTTGATTACTAAAGGGAGCACTCGCCCATGAGTTAGCACCGAAAGTGTTAAGATTGTTTCGCCGCATGTTGTTAAATGTCAAATGGGGAAAGTGGTGCAAAAATAACAGAATTTTGTATAAAAAAGACCGAAACATTCAGATGTGCATTCCTCAAATTTATATATAACAATCAAAAAAAGGAACTGGGTTGGAGAAGGAAGCTTCGTGATTTCTGATGTCTTGCCATACGCAATTGCTGTAGGAGCGATTATAGTAGCTCTGATAACAATTTACATAACTAGAAACAAAAAAGACGAGACCAGCCAAGAAACAAAAGAAGTTCTTCTTGAAAGAGATGAAATACTACCCCTTAAAGGACAACGGACAGTTACTCCCTTTGATGCCCAGAAATCCAAGAAAGAACTCCGATTACTCGACGTGGAAAGAGAAATTCTTAGTTTTGGAATCCGTCGAATTTATGAAGCTCATGCTGAAGGCAAAATAGACGAAAAAGAACGAGATAGACTAGCCCGCAACTACAAACAACAAATGCGGGAAATTAAAGATTCCATAACCGAAAAAGAGTCAGTCGTAGCCCTCCATGAGTTAGAGTCAATGCAAGAAGATTTAATCAAACTGTTTAACGACCGCTTCGATGAAATAAACCAAAAAATTGGTGGCTTAAGGTCCAATTTGCAAATAATTCCAAAGCCTGTTGAACCTAAACCTGAACGTTCTACCTCAGCGGAAAAAACTGTTGATGGCACTGATAAGACTCCGAAAAAGAAGAAAGAGCCCTCAAAACCACGCAAAACAGAAGCTGAAGAAAAAATTGACAAAATTAGGTCAGAAGTAGAAAAGGTTCTTGAGCGGCTTGGGCAAATGGAAACTGAGGCATAACATTGAGTTGGAAAGAAGACGCAAAAAAACGGGTAGCCATGGAAGCAGTCAATCATGTAAAAGATCGCTTTGTAGTTGGACTAGGCAGCGGAAGTACAGCTGCGTATATGATTAAAGAAATCGGTAGACGAGTTTCCGAAAACAGTTTACATGTTCTTGCAGTTCCAAGTTCCAGTCAAGCAATGTTGTTAGCTGCAAGTTCAGGAGTTCCAGTAACAACATTGGACGAGCATCCTGTTCTTGATTTGGTCATAGATGGAGCCGACGAAATTGACCCCAATTTTGACATGATTAAAGGCGGTGGAGGAGCATTATTGCGTGAAAAGATTGTTGCTTCGTCTGCTAAACAAGTTGTTATCGTCGCTGATGAAACTAAACTTGTGGAGAAACTGGGCAAATTCAAAGTCCCAGTTGAAGTGTTGCCTTTCGGCTTAGCAAAAGTTACTGCAGGGATAAAAGAGCTTGGTGGAATTCCCATCGTGAGAGAGGGACAACGAAAAATGGGTCCAGTGGTTACAGATAACGGCAATTATATTGTTGATGCCGATTTTGGCCTCATTGACAATGCTAAAAAATTAGATAAACAGTTAAAGATGATTCCAGGAGTTTTAGAAACTGGGCTTTTCATTGGATTGGCACACATTGTGTACTTGGGTAAAAAAGATGGAATTACAAAATTGAAAAAATAATTCCACAAAAACTTAGCTAAAACCATAAAAAGAAAGAAGATTTAGCAAGGTCTTACCAGTTCCATCTGTGGCATCTACCAAAGCCGCCATTGCCACCATATCTTCCGTAATAGTCTTGGTCTTCCCAACGTTCTTCCATGTATTGTTTCATTTCTTGGAACCATTTTTCGTCTTCGGCGCCTTCCCATCTTCGTTGTTCCATGTGCTCTCTCATTTCATTCCACCATTCATCTTCTGCGTTATCATCCCAGCGCTGTTCCATATATTGGCGCATTTCTTGCCACCATTCTTCGTTTTGGTAATGTTCTACGTCTGCTGCATTATAGTAGTAGCCACCGGGATGCGCTAGAACATAACTAATGGGAATTGCAATTACCAGAGCTACCAAACCCAAAATCAATACAAACTTTTTTCCATTCATTTCACGTTTCACCTCCACAACTTGCTTAAAAAATACTAGGGAGGGAAAACCATTAAGAATTGTCCATGCAACCGTTCCCAACCGTCTTTTATTGGTTAGAATGGTTTTCAGTAAGGAAAACTTTGTAAGTTTTGCCAAAACGTTCTCGCTGTATAAGGTTCAGTTTGTCCAAATTTGTTAGAATGCGGGAAAGTTTGGCTTTGCTCCATCCTAACCTGAACCGCAAGGAGTCTTGAGTAATTTCTCCAGCTCGTCGAATCTCGTCAAGAACTTGTTTTTCATCATCAGACAGCGCTCGCTTGATTATTTCTAATTCATCAATTCTGCTGGAGGACTGAACAGATTCTATTGGTTGGGTTTTCATTGTGGGTTTGAGCCAAAAAGTAATCAGCACCCCTGCAACTAAGGCAATTGCAAGAGAAAGAAGAATCGGAACAGTATAGTCCGTGTTGTTACCCATGTGGTCCATCATACCTCTGCCAAATGTGGATTGATCTACAAGAAATTCAGACGAAACTAAAAAAAGCACAATAAACGATAACACAATTACCAGAATAATCAAAATGATCTTGGTTGCAAGGTCTAAATTTTTAAGATTACTCATAATTTAACCTTCAGTGCTGCTCCGAATTTTTTTGCAAAGAACTGCTACTATCCATGTTATCGTTTACTATACTTAAAAATATATGATTTCATACGGTAACCATCCAAGTGCCCACAAACATTAAGGCAATCGCAAAAATTTTCAGTGCTAATACATTTCTGCTTATGTCTTCCTTGAGAATTGTTGGCATAAACAAACTCAGCAATACCATGTAAATGAAAACAAAAAATTGCTGTAATCCAGCTATAGCAGAAACTAATGAAATATACCCTAAAGACGAAGATATCAACAAAAAAATTGTTCCAAGGATATAACTGCCTTCACCAGCTAGGGTTGTAATAAACGTTCGTGCCCCAAGGTGAGAAACAGATTCAAAAAAAGCTTTTCGGGGCTTAGAAAACAACAACAAAAACAATACTCCAACCCACGAGCCAATCATCATCCAGAAAAAAACAGACCAGAAATCAAAATATCCTAAAAGTACCTTGTTCAAAACACTGTACACCGCAATAATCGCACTAAAAGGAATCATCAACTTAAAGGCAGAAGACAAAGAATGTTCATTTTCAGATTTTTTATATGAAATTAGTATCGAAGTTAAGATAATCAAACCAATTCCGACGTATTGTTGAGTACTCAAAATTTCACCCAAAAACAGCACAGACATTAAAGCAACAAAAAGGGGAATAAACTGAAACAAAGGCGCAAGGCGAGATGCCTCCTCGACCATTAAAGCTTTGCTGTAAAACCAAAACCCTATCACGGGCAGTATCCCAGTAAACATTGCAAAAAACGCATATGGAAAACTGAAACTAACCGGAAAGAAAACATATACAGAACCAGCAAAAATCAAGTCTACAAAGTTTAGGTATATTATCATTGAAAAGTAGCCCCTGAACTTTTTTGTTACCAAAAACTTGTTAATGACAATGTTCATGGCCATAAACGCGGGAGCCAACAAAGCAAACAGCAGCCAATCCAATGATTACACCTAACTAGAACAGGTAACCAACATAGGGGTTGATAACTGTTCGCAAAATCCACCCAAGACAGATATCACTTTGATGAATTACGTATTAGCACCATCAACTAACGACCTTTTCCAGATGGATACAGCCTATTAACTCAGTTTTATAGCCAAACGAAGACACAACATTAAACCATTTAACGACTTAGTTTACAAAACAAGCCCAAAAATCAATAAACCAAAGACAGCCTCTGAAATTTCAGGAACATACAAAGGTATGAAATAAATTCAACAACTGAAATCAGTGACCAATTAAAAAAGAAAACTCCAAAAAAACAGAGACAAAAAATGGGAGTCATTTTGCCATACGTATCCAAGCAGATATTTGTTCAATTGTTGGAGCTTCATCTTTAGAAAGCTTTTGTTGAGCAATGTAAATTTTAGCGATGTCATTGATTTTTCGGCTAAGCTGAATTAAGTCTTGATCTGCGAGTTGTTTTCGTGATTTTACGTCACTTTCTATTAACAACTCAGCGTCAATTGGATCTACACCAGGAACCATCATCAACTGAGCAGTCGCCTGAAGATTCTCAGCCATTTCATGAGAAACACGAGTTTTCTCGCCAATCACCACGGGGTCTGTTGTAAGAAACTCACCAACAGAATTTATTCCAAGCGCCCGCAACTCTTTACCAAGAGCTGGACCGATTCCTTTGATGTCTTCAGGATTATCAATGCTTCTGAGTTTAGCCTGATTAGGAACCATAGTTCCCTCAATCTGTTCAAGCCGACTTTTAATCTCTTCAAACTCTACACGTTGAGCCTTCAAAGAAGCAGCACTTTCTTCACTTAACCGTTTAACCCCATTTAGAATCGCTTCTTGTTTTTTGAGATCAGCAGACATCTTTTCTCCAGTTTCAACAGCTTTGGTCTCTATTACAGAAACAACATCATTACAAATCTTCTTGACAGCTTTGCCCTGGGACGCCAAAAGAGAAGCCATCTCTTTAGTGTTCTCTTGCAAATCCGTGGTAACCTTACTAAAGAACTGATGATTCACTTTTTTGTCATAATCCATGCGCTCAACTAATTCATTTGTTGAAGCTTCTTGGGCATTACGAAGGGCAGCCAAGTTCCCTCCAACTTTCAACAACAACTTGACGATTTCGGGGTCTGGAGGCTGCTTCATGTAAATTAGAATACAAGTTAATCCCAACAAAGCAAAAGTTACTGCTACAGATATCCACAAATAAGTTTCTACACTTAGCGAACCAAAAATGCCTCCTACAAGGTACGGAACTACAGTTGTTCCAGTTCCTTCATTTATCAACAAAACAGCCATAGAAAATGAAGACAATATCGCTAAAAAAGTCACGAAGGCAGATAGCCATACAATTATACCTCTCTTGGAAATCATCAACGTAACACCTTATTTTTGTAACATTATTAACCAGGGGGAGACGCCTGTAGATTTCTGGAGGTTTTTCTTTGAAAGTATTATGAAGACATAATACATAGCAATAATCCAAATTAAACCTCAGTTACCAACTTGTTTCACTGGCCAACAACAGTAACTAGTATATATTAAGATTTAATAAACATTTTCTTGTAACCAAAACAAAAAAAGGATAGAGCCTAAAAACCAACAGAATAACTAGAGTCCTTGCTTGAGTCTCCGATAAGTGTGATAATCCACATACTCTAGGTTTTCATTTTCAATCTGATGATTAACCGTAAACTTTTGCCGATTTCTTTTCTCCAATATTTGGCTTGTCGTCAAGAAAGAATATGCATCGCTTCCAGCCCCAGAACCATAACTAGTAAGAACAATTCGCTCATCTGGTTTTGCAATATCTAGAACTGCAGCTAAACCTATGGGGGCAGCTCCTGAGTACGTATTTCCAAAGTTAGTGACTTTTATACTAGGCAAGTATTGTTCTTCTTTGAATCCTAGTTGTTTTGCAATTTTAACTGGAAAACTGGGATTAGGTTGATGAGGGACAAAATAGTCTACGTCATCTATTGTAAGGCTAAGTTGTTCCATTAGTTTTTTGCATGCTTTTTGGACATGTTTAAAGTATGCAGGTTTTCCTGTGAATCTGCCTCCGTGTCGAGGGTAAGCTTGCATGTCACGCCTCCAAAAGTCTGGAGTATCAGAAGTACATGAGTACCATCCTTCAACTTCAGCGATGATGTCTTGCATTCCAAAAATGAAGGCAGCACCACCAAAACCAACGAAGTGATCTAGTTCTCCGCCTATCTCGTTTCTGGGAGCAGATTGAGAATTATCTGAACCGATAGCCATTGCATAAGAAATGTTACTTTTTGGATAATGAACAAGGGCTGAAGCATCTTTGAACATGCTTGTAGCAGCTTTGCAAGCAAATTCTGTGTCCACGGCATCGATGCTTTGGACAAAATCTGCTTTTTCTTCTTTGCCTAGTTTTAGTACTTGGGCTACTTTAGAAGCAATTGGATTAACAGCATATGGATTTGACTCAGACCCAACGTAAACTTTTCCAATATTTTGGTTGTCTACACCTGAATGGATTAGAGCCATTTTTCCGGCTTCTACTGCTGCAGTAACTGCATCTTCATCAATAAAGGGAACCGAGCGTTCCATTTTTCCTTCTTTGATTCTGAATTTTGAAGTGTAAACACCATACCCAACGATTCCGGGTGTTTGATATTGTTTTTTAGGTTTGTAAATTTCATACTTTTGATAAGGATAGTATCCATCTGCAACAGAAAAAGCTAAAGACACGGTAGGAATAACATCGCTTTCTCCTACAGTGTATCTTCTTCGGAATCGGGGAACAACATTTTTTCCGTCAAAACAAGAAATGTCTTCTTTTTTGCCATTAATCAAAATGTCAGTTAATCGTCCAGGAACACGGATTTTTCCGCTGTGAAATGCAACAATCCCGTAAAAGTATGAACCCATTTTGACGAACCGATTAGTGGGTTGACTTACAATAGTAGAAACTTCAAGGCTGCCTTGGTCGTAGAAGAAGTCGATGTCTTTCATCTTTCCGAAACTTTTTCGCCCACAACTGCCACAGTAGTTTTTGCCACGGAAGTATTCCTTTTCACATATAGTGCATAGGCTACCTCGGAGTCTGTCTCCAATATATGAAACACGCCGCTCTATAGGTTCACTGCTCAATTTGTGTTCCTCCCTAAAATGTGGATGTAAGCTTTCGTACCAAAGCCTTCTAATTCTGAAACAAGACCCAGTTTTGGCAGTTCTCCATTTATTTTTACTTGTCGGCTATCTGCATCTCCTCTTAACTGTTTAACAATTTCAAAGATTTGGGCACCTCCTGTAGCACCCAAGGGATTGCCGTCGGCTTTTAGACCACCATTTAAGTTCACGAAGAGTTTTCGACCATCTATTTCGTAGAAGTTTTTGTAGTCGTGACAACTGTTGTAGATGTCAAGCCATGCTTTTCCTTTCTTGCAAAAACCAAGGTCTTCTAACGAAAGCATTTCTAGAAGGGTTGATTGGTCATACAATTGAGTCAGTTGAATGTCAGCTACATTGACGTTAGCTTGTTTGATAGCAGTTTCCATGGCTAAAGTATTTGCTGTGAATCCAGTTCGGTTTTGTCGTGAAGGAAAAGTGATATAATCAGTAGCTGAAGCAGAACCTAATACATAAACAGGAATTTTTGAACATTTTTTTGCTGCTTTAGGGCTTGCAATAATTAGGGCAGATGCACCATCAGAAACAGGGGCAAAATCAAATAATCCTAAGGATTTACAGGTGTTATTTCGCGCATTTGTAACTGTGTCCAATGTTATGGGGCTTGTGTATTGAGCAAAAGGGTTTTTAGTGGCGTTTTGATGGTTTTTTACAGAGATTTGTGCAAGAGCAGTGTACAGTTTTTCTAGTTGTTCTCCAGTTATTCCGTATTTTTTGATGTAGCCTTTGAGTAAAAGGTCATGATTTGCTTCGGGAGTGCAACCCGCGTAGTAGCTCCATGGATCTTCGAGGAGCATAAGGTCATCTCTGATTTTGTCCCATCTGTCGGTCATTTTTTCCATGCCACCGACTAGGACGATATTGTATTTTCCTGCTTGAATTGCGTGGCAAGCATTCAAAAGTGCTGAACTGAAGGAACGGGTTTTTTCCATGGGAACATGAAGTTCCAAAAGCTCGGAAAAGAAACCTTCTTCTAATCCGATTTTGTTTGTGACTTGAAGAAAGTAATCTGAAAGATAACAGGCATCCAATTCTTTTCTTGTAACGCCCGCAGAATCTAATGCTTGGAGTCCAGCTTCGTCGATTAAAGACTCTGGGTCTTTTTCGTAATGTTCTCCAAATTTTGTCCTGCCGACTCCGATAATAGCAGGGTTTTGTGAGTTCATAAATTCAACGGCCTCGTTTAGTGGGATTGTATTTTTGCAAATAACATCCTTTAAAGAGTTATCCTTCTCCACGGCTAAAAACGTTGTTTATGCTAATTTTTTGGTGATTTTTTATTGTTTTTAGTTAATCACAAAAAAATGGAGCGACAAATCATTTATGTGAAAGCCATCGGTATTCGTAAGATAATAGCGGTGAAGTCAGTGGTTAAATTTGGTATTAGTGCCCTAGTTTTGGACTCATTTATTGATCCGTCTGGGATAACTGATGTTCTTTTTTCACTAATTTCGTTTGCAGTAATCTTTGCAATTTTATCTGTTGTTTTGTATGTAGCAGGAAACATTGTAGTTGGCCGCAAAAGGACCTGCATGAAAGATGCTTTTTGCATTTCTGTTCTTGGAACCCTTGTTTTAATTGTTTGTAATTCTGTTTTCAGTTTTGAAATAGCATCTGTTTTGTCATTAATTGCGTGGTTGCTTTTGGTCAGATATTACTATGAAACAGATGTGCTAGGATCGATAGCCGTGGGTGTAGCGTCAGTCGTTATTTCAATTGTTATTTTGTATATTTTGAGTTTTGGTTTAGGGTATTCTTTGTTTTTTAGTTGGTTACCTGTTTTTATTGGCGTTTAATATTGGTTCAATAAAATGGAGACAAACTAGGTGACCCCGAAGAAGAAAACTGTTGCCTTAGGTTTGGTTTTTGTTTTATTACTGTTTTTTGCATATACTGAAAATAACTCTTTCTTTGCAAGTGTTGGGGACGTTTTTGCAAATCCATTAGTGGCTATTTTCTTTGTTTTTGTGCACAACGTGTTAGTGGTATCGCTTATCCTTCTTGGAATGACATTTTATGTTGACCTAGTAATGAATTTCATGGCAAACCGGGAAGAAGAGCATGTAATCATTAATAATCCACGGATTTTCGCATTTATTTTTACGCTGATAATAATTTTTATTAGTATTCTGCGAGCAAGCACACTGGTCTATGGACAAGTTTTCTTGAACACACTAATTTTCGCCATCATATTGAGCACTCCAAACGCAATTCTTGAAGGATACGGACTTTTTCAAACCATAAAAAGAACATTAAACCGCAAAGTGACAACTAAAGCCCTTGCAGCCATTTATTTACTGTTTTTTGTGGCCGCAGTTATAGAAGTGGGTTATGTATATCTTTTAAGGGCAGTAATTTAAACTAATGACTTATGTAAATGATGTTATTGCGGTTCGGGTTTTATCTGTTCAGTAATAATCATGGTTGTTGTAAGGAAAACATCTGGCAACACACGAAGTTTTTCTGTCAAAAATTGGTCCATATGAGCGATGTCTTCTGCTTGTATTTTGATGACGATATCATTTTCTCCGATTACTAGGTTCGCTTCAACAACCTCTTTGAATTTTGAAATCTGTTTCAAGAAATCACGCTCTGAACCAGAATTCACGGTGATAAGAACATAAGCAAACAACAATTTTACCTCTAGATGATGGTTATCTTACAAGAAATTAACTGTTTGGATTAAAATCAATGTAAAACTTGTTTTCCAAAAACATGTTAACTGAAAGTTGGGTAACGTATCGTTTATTTTTTTAATTTCAGAAAAAGCTGATTTTCAACATTACATTGGTATTAGCAGACAGATAATAGTTCATTGTTGAAACAACCTTTTTTCTGAACATCCAAGAGATAAAAAAAGTCTTCATTACAATAAACAAACACCAACAAACAGCACATGAAAATATATCAGGGTCTCCTGCCTTCAATATTTAGAAGTGATATTAATGTATGATGTGATAATTCTTGGTTCAGGACCTGCAGGACTAACATCTGCAATTTACACCAGCAGAGCAGGATTAAAGACACTAGTTGTCGCAGGAGCCATGTGGGGGGGACAGTTAATGCTTACTAGAGAAGTTGAAAACTTTCCCGGATTTGAAAACGGAATCCTTGGACCAGAACTTATGAGCACAATAAAAAAACAAGCTGAACGATGCGGCGCAGAAATAATTTATGAACAGGCTACTGCTGTAGACCTAAAATCTAAGCCCTTTAAAATAACAGCAGGAAAAGTCTACGAAGCAAAAACAGTCATCATAGCCACAGGCGCCTTAGCCAAATGGTTAGGTCTAGAAAGCGAAACTCGACTTAGGGGGAAAGGGGTTTCAGTTTGCGCAACATGTGATGCACCATTTTTCAGAAACAAAAACGTTGTAGTGGTAGGAGGGGGCGACACTGCAATGGAAGAAGCCCTGTTTTTGGCCAACGTCGTAAATGACGTCAAAGTTATTCATCGCAGAGATAAATTACGAGCAAGCAAATGGCTTCAAAACAGCGCCTTCAAAAACCCAAAAATTTCCTTTGTGTGGAACAGTACAGTAACCAAAGTTTTAGGTGAAAATATAGTAGAAGGAGTTAAACTTAAAAACGTTGAATCTGGAGAAGAATCTACCTTTCCCTGCGATGCAGTCTTTTTGGCGATTGGTTACAAACCAAACACAGAAATCTTCAAAAATCAAATAGAAATGGATGAAACAGGTTACATAATAGTTCACGACGAAACACGAACAAATATTGAAGGAGTCTTTGTTGCAGGTGACGTAGCAGATTACCGTTACCGTCAAGCTATTGCAGCTGCAGGGTCAGGATGTAAAGCTGCCCTTGATGCAGAAAAATATTTACTAGGAAATTAAAAATTGCAAACATAATGAAAGGGTATTCAAATAATCTAACAAAACTTTTAGCAGTGACACTACATAGTTGAATTGAACAGTTCTAATCTGACCTTTAACAAATTGGAAGAGTAGTTTGATGAGTGTACAATCTTATTCGAAAAAGTTAGGAATCGTAGGCAAACCAAATACAGGTAAATCTACTTTTTTTTCAGCTGCAACTCTGATTCCAGTTGATATTGGTAACTACCCTTTCACTACAATCAAACCTAACCGTGGAATAGGATACTTGAGGACTCCTTGTGTCCATCCAGAGTTTGAAATCGAAGACAACCCAAACAATTCTTTGTGTCTGGATGGAATCCGACTGGTTCCGATTGAAATGATAGACGTAGCAGGAATTGTCCCCGGAGCATGGGAAGGACGAGGACTGGGAAACCAATTCCTAGATGAACTCAGACGAGCAGATGCACTTCTTCACGTAGTTGACGCTTCCGGTTCAACAGATTGCGAGGGCAGAATCTGCAAAAAAGGAGAACATGACCCCTTAGAGGATGTAAAATTTCTTGAAACTGAAATAACCATGTGGATGAACCAAATACTCAAAAAAGATTGGGCAAAAATTGCTAGAACTGCAGGAGCAGGAAAAGAAGACTTGGTTTCTCTTCTTGAGTCACGTTTAACTGGATTAGGCATCAAACGTTTCCATATAGTTGAAAGCTTAAGAAAATCAGACCTTAGAGCAGATAAACCTGTTTTGTGGAACAATGATGATCTGATTAAATTTTTAGATATACTAAGAAGTAGTTCCAAGCCAACAATAATTGTGGCGAACAAGATTGACTGTCCCCATGCCGAAGAAAATGTTGAAAGACTAAAACAAAGTGGACACAAAGTTGTAGCTTGTTGTGCAGAAGCAGAACTTGCCCTCCGAAGAGCAGCAGAAAATGGGTTAATCAATTACACTCCAGGCGATTGTAAATTAACCATAACAAAATCAGACAAGCTTAATCAGGCACAAGAAAATGCCCTAAATAAAATTCAAGAAAATATTCTATACAAATTTGGTTCCACAGGAGTGCAAGAAGCAATTAACACTGCATTTATTGAATTGCTACAGATGGTTGCTGTTTACCCAGTAGAAGACGTGGAACACCTAAGCGACCATAAAGGCAGAGTTCTACCCGATGTTTACCTTGTGCCCTTTGGCACTACAGCACGACAACTGGCATACATAATCCACACAGAACTTGGAGACAGTTTCATTCACGCAATCGACATTCGAGGCAAAACCCGAATAGGAGAAGACTACGTCTTGAAAGATCGAGACGTAATTTCTATAGTGAGTGCCAAAAAACGAGGCTAAAAAATTTTTATTTCCCAAAACGGCGTTTTCGTCGCTGGTATGTTCGAACTGCACGTAAAAGGTCGATATGCCTAAAATCGGGCCAGTTTACATCTACAAAGCAGAGTTCACTGTAAGCAGACTGCCAAGAAAGAAAACCACTAAGTCGTTCTTCTCCTGATGTTCGAATAATTAAATCTGCATCTTGTCTAGGCATATGAGCAGTATACAAGTAATTTTCAAAAAGGTTCTCGGTAATATCTTCGGATTTTAGGTCACCATTTTGTACTTTTTCAACAATTTTCTTGGTAGCATCAACAATTTCGGCACGACCACCATAAGCCAATGCTATGTTCAAAAGCCGGTCAGGATACATTTTTGTTGATTCTTCAACATGATGAATTACTTCTTGTATAGAGTTGGGTAAAAGATCAATACGACCTATTGCTTTAACGCGGATTTTATTTTCATGAATCATATCATTTTCGGGAATTAAACGCAGGTTCTCTTCAATTAGTTTCATGATTTCGTTTACTTCTTCTTGAGGCCGACGAAAGTTCTCAGTTGAAAAAGCATACAATGTAATGAATTTAACATCTAACTCGATACACCAATCCATCAATTCATTGATTTTATTGGCACCATGACGATGACCAATCCAAGGAATAAGAGATTTCTGAGAAGCCCACCTCCGGTTCCCATCAAGTATTATAGCAACATGTTCAGGTTTTTTTCCCTTTTTGACTTGAAGACTTAACCATTTCTCGTAGACTTTGTAAACACCCAAAAGAGAAAGCAAACGTTCAATCATAATTTTTTGCCACACAAAGTAGATGAAGTTATCATTAATTTCGGTTTGCCTAGAGTTTTCATGTTTTGGAACATGCAAACGAAGTACATACACTAAGCTGTTACATAATAAGCTTTCAATCAAAAGCGGAAAAAAATAATGGGACTATTCTTCTTCAAAATCCTCTAAGGTTTGATCAGTTTTTTTGAAATAATCACTGTATTTTCTACGCAAGAGAAGGGCAGTTAAGAAGGCAGAAACTATTACAGGTATGCCACCAACAATAGAATAAACTAACGACATATAATCGAAAGTAGGGTTAATAAGAATGTTTGATGCTTCAACAAACATAACCGAGGACCAAGCAACACCAATTACGATAACAACAGTGCGCCATAGTCGCAAGTCATGTTCAAGAAACCATCGAACAGCCCTGCCTGAAAGAATGACACAAATACCAACAGCTATGAGATAAGTTGACTCTCCAATGAATTCTCCAACAAGTCTAGGAACAATAGCAAAGGGATTAGGCTCTACAGACGCCACTGTTGCCACTGCAGTTCCTCCTAAATAACCACCCACAATAATTACCAATACACCTGCGAGAGCGGAAAAGCCAGCAATTTGCACAGTAAATGGTGGCGGTGAATACTCTTTTGTCCATTTAACAAAACTATATACAGTTTTGTCGACCCCAAACCCCCTCCAAACAAGAAAGGCCCCAACAATCAACACGAGTGCTTGAACAGCGTAAGCAAAATAATCAAAGATTGCTAAAACACCTAAAACCAAGAGAAGGATACCAGGTAAGCCTAAAACAATTCGAGAATACCTAGGGTTTTCCACAAGGAGCTTCATGTACCTTGAAAAAATTGCAGCAGATTCTTCGATTGACTTGCTATGCTGTATTATAACACGTCGAACAGATGTAACAGGAACTCTTGATTCAATGAGGGGCAACACCATCTCATCAGTGTAGCCATCAGTAACTAAGATAACGTCGGTCGCATGGAAAGCTTCCAAAACTTCAGTTAGCTCTAACACAAGTTGCCGGTCTGCTTCAACACCTTCCAAATCAGAACCCGCTATTGTTGCAACTTGATATTCTTCTTGGCCCTTGGCACTTTTCTTTAGATTGTCATAAATTCTAACAGCTTCAAACATAGCGTTGGCGTCTGCTTCTTCAGGATCACGAAGAGCTAAACTTGCAGCTGCATTCACGTTCTCTTTTCTTCCAAGAATAGGCGTGTTTATTCCAGCTTTCATGCCTATGTCATCGTCTCGGTCAACACATAAAATTAGAACGCGTTCAGATTTTGCTGCTGTGGGCATATTTGCTCTCCTTATAGTAATAGGTTACTGGGAGGCACACTTTAATTTTGTCTTTATTCCTTTGTATTCACACCTACAAGAACAGATGTTTCAGAATCAAAAACAAATTAAAGCAACCCTTTTTCAGCTAAAATTTGGAATTCTTCCCACAAAAGTTTCTCGCCATTCTTCAATTTCGCCACAGCACGCTCTTCAAGTTCTTGTTTTAGTTCATCTTGACGCACTGCTTTCTTTTGATCCGCTGTTTCTTTCAAATCTTGCTGAATTTCTTTTATTTGTTTAATCAACTCAACACATTTTTCATGTTTTTCTTGAGCGAGTTTTCGGGATTCAACATAATTTTTGTGGGCTTCATCAGCCTCAGCTTGAAGTTCCTTAGACTTTTCCAGAATACTAATCATCTGTGTATGGAATTTTTGGCTTTGTTCAGCCAAGTCAGAAAGTTTGTCATGAAAAGTTTTTGCTTCAGATCCAAAACTTCTTTGCTCTGAACGCAACTCATACAATTGGTCTTTGACTTTCTTTATGCGTTTTTGAGCTACCAACTGGGTTTCAAGTTCGCGTACTTGATTAATTAATTGTTGTTCTTCTTTAAGCGGCAAAGAATTTGTTTGAATTTCCCAATCGATTTCTTCAATTCTTTTAGCAACCTGCCTCAGGTTTCCTTTTGGGCTGTCTTCCTTTAGGTCATTAATTTTTTCTTGCAATTCAGAAATCTTACCGCGTTTTTCTTTGCCTTTAGCAGCTACATTATTTCGCAGATTTTTTAGGTCCTGAACTTGTTTGTTTATTGCATCTCGATTTTCTTTGAATACAGCAACATCCTTTCGGATGTTTTTAATTCGTTCATTGAGTTTGTTTCTTTTTTCTGCCCACTTCTTTGCTTCTAGATTTAATTGGTTTCTTTCTTCCTTGAGGGGAATTAACTCTTGGTTTAGGTCATCGATTTTGTTTTTTGTAGCGTTGGATATTTTCTTCACTTCCTAGGTTCGACCTTGTTTTGTGATGCTTGTGGAGTTTATTTCACGTTTTTGATAAATCTGCAAGTGGTGATGTAAGTTCTAAAATAAGAGGTTTATTCTAAAATGATCCTTGCGTCAACAGTCTTGGCGCCTTTTTCATAAACCATGACAGGATTTAGGTCAAGTTCTCTTATTTCAGGGTAATCCATTACTAGCTTTGAAACATTTAACAAAATTTTTACTAAAGTATCAATGTCTGCAGGTGGTTGACCACGGCACCCTTGGAGAATTGGGTATGCTTTTATTTCAGTTACCATTTCTTGAGCGTCTGCTTCAACTAGTGGAGCAATCCTAAAGGAAACATCTTTCATGACTTCCACGAAGGTTCCGCCAAAACCGAACATCAAAGTGGGTCCAAATTGTGCATCCTTAATGCACCCCACAATAACCTCAGTGGAGCTAGGCGCCATTTCTTGAATAAGTATACCATGAATTTTTGCGTCTGGTTTATGTTTCTTAACATTTTCTATTATTGTGTTATAGGCATTTTTTGCTTCTTCTTTACTGTTAATGTCAAGGATTACACCGCCAACATCAAATTTGTGGATGACATCAGGAGAAATAATTTTTAGAACCACAGGATATCCAATCTGTGCAGAAAAATCTGCGGCTTCCTCCGCGTTTTGTGATACCTTTACTTTTGTAACTGGAATTCCGTATTCTTGACAAATAGCTTTTGCTTCGTATTCAAGAAGAAATTTTCGCCCTTCACTTTTGGCTTGCTCAAAGATCTTTGTAACTTTTTCCGACAATGTCAACAACCTTTTTGCCTATTTGGCTGCAGAAAGCTAGGTAAGCTTTTCCCCTTTCTAAAGTTTTCCCATATATTATGTTTACTATTATTGTTTGTAAAAATTTTTACTAAAAACCTTGATTCAATAATATGCTCTAGTCTCCGAAAATGTTGGATAACGTAATAAGTAAACAAAAAATTTGTTAATTACCGTCCTCTTACTAAGAACAATAATAACCCTACCACTGCAACTACGAGACCAATTCCAACAAATAATCCAGCAAAATTATTGATGGCACCAGTAGGGGGATCATATGAGATGTAAGCAATAGCTGCCCCGATAATTATGAGTACCAAACCAACTATTTTTGAGATTAATGTTAAACCAATGGGCACGTCTTCACTCATTATAGACCCTTCAAGAGTAATGTTTACAGGTTCAAGGCGTATTTTAATATAATGGTAAGTCACGTTAAAAAATTGTATTTTAAAAACGATTTCAAACAACATTGTATTCTAAATTGTTTCCGTTTCTGTCAAGGACCACTATATGCTGTTCAGTTTGGTATGGAAAACCAGTTATCAACATTAGTTTACCATAAAAATGATTTAAATCAGTAGGTGAAGGACAAAGTACACCAGAAGGGTGAGAATGAGCAACACCAATGACTGAAAAATCAATTGGGAGTCTGCTCAATGGGAAACCCGAGAAGGTGTTTCCATGAGTGGCTAACGGCGGAATTTGGACATCATTGATTATTATTTTTTTTCGGTCAGTTTTTCCTTTTAGTAGAAGAATTGATTCTTTGGGATGACACATTTGAGCGTAACTCAATATGCTGTCAACAACGGTTTTTTCAATTAAAATTTCTTTGGTCAAAATTATCCCTTGCTTATATTCTGACAAGTATTACACTTTGTTTATTGCTGTTTTGTATGCCTCTATGTAGTTTTGTGCGAATTTGTCAGCATATTTTTCTATGCCCCCGTGGGCGTTTGTTACTCGCTGGAGATGATGATAAAACTCGTGAAGAATTATGTGGGGGCTACACAGAACTTCTCTTCGTGCAACATGGATTGTTCTGTTTTTAGCAACATAACAAGCAGGATTTTTGGAGTAACGTTTCGGCATTCCAACTTTGAGTTTTGGCATTGCAACTTCATAATGGTCACTAAGTAATTTCAAGGCTTCATCTGCATCATTAGAAAGAATCAAATAAACGATTCTTGCTTGAAACAAACAATCGGCATCACACATAATCTACATAGCACTCCCGTGACGTGTTGCAATAATTTTAGCGTATCGTACAAAAGTGTTTACATTAAATAAAGTATAACATAAAAAACAAAAAAATCTAAAGTTGTCACAATTTCAGTAAAAGAGAAAGTAGTACCCCAACCTAAAATAAAACTGAGCCATCAGGGGGAGATAAAGCTAGTTTTCGATTGGGGTACCACTCTCCCACAATGAACATAAGTCAGTAATAAAGATTACTAAATTCCAATCAAAGATCACGTCATTAAACATAATAAATAAGTAATAATAAAACAAATATGTTAGAGTTTAGCACGTTTATAAAAAAAATAATATTTTATAACATATCATTCGATCAATTTTAGAATGAGAGTAAAACACGTTAAAAACACGGATAAACAGCCCGTTAAACCGTTTACAAAAAACAACATTACAAAAATATGTTAAAAATTTTAATTGGTTTTCTGTTTTTTATTTTCAGCTAAATACTCAAAAGAAAACGGTTTAGCAATACCAGATTTAATATCCACAAGAACAAAATACGCTTCAGATACGAAACCACTGCCTTCAAACCTGTTTTTAGAAAAAAACTTTTTGTATTCCGCATAATTTCTGTGCAAAGACAGGGTCACAGCATCCATTCCCAACCCCTCGCAGCGTGCAGAAAAAATGATTTGGGGATTACGGTTAAGCCAATATTTTGTGCTTTTTTCAACATTTGCTAAATTATTCATATTAAATTTGACAAACGAAAACGCCAAAATTTCATAGCCTATTTTAGTTAAATCTGGAATTGCAGAAAAATGGCTTATCACACCATCGCTAATCAGTTTTGCCCTCATTCGGGACACTGTTGGATGAGAAACACCAAGTATCTTGGCTAATTCTCTGTCGCTTCTGCTGGAATCCTTCAAGTATTCCAAAAGCAGACAATAGAGCTTACTATTCATCATTTACCCCTTTTCCCAACCCGTAAGCGTTCAGCCGTAAAGTGCATAGCGTGAAGTAAGATAACATATATTAATATTGTTTTTTCTAACATACTACAACAGAGCATAGCAAACAAAAAAGATAAAATAAAAATGAATGAATTTAATATAACAAAAATTACGGATAAAAGAAAAAAGTTATAATAAAAAGCAACAGAAAATATTCTTGGAAATGAAAACCCAATTATTCGCGCAACAAATACTAAAAATTTAAAAGGGTTTTAATCAGCAGCCATTGCTTCCAGTTTTGTAGGCAAATATTCATCTACAATGTATGTTAAACCGTATCTACTGAAAGCTTCTTGTTCTGCTTTCTTTTTGATTTTTAGGAAAGTCTTTATTTCTCGTTTCCAGAGCTCGCCCTTATATCTTGGGTCTTTTTCGAGTTCATGAAGCCGTTTAATGTCCACATCAGTTAATGGATCCGTTGGCAACTTGTAATCCACAATATCAGTAGCGTATACTCCACCCCATTTCGCGTCAGGAGTAGTTAACCCCCTAAGATGAGCAGCGTTTGCAGACCCTGAAATGATTACCATAGCAATATGCATCCCCCAGGGGTCACCATCAGTAAAGATGTAAACTGGAAGATCTAATTCTTGATTCAAACGATTAAGATAATGCCGAGTTGCTCGAGGAGCCTGACCGGCACACAAGACAAGAAGAGCATTGAATTTTTCGTGAACACGTTCTTCAATAAACCTAGTGAACAGACCACCTTTCTCGATGGCAATAACTTTGTCACATTTATTTTGGGCAAACTCAGAGGAAACAACTGAGGGACCAAGCATTACACCGTCAGGATGAGAAGTCATGTTCAATTTTTTGCCCTCATACCCAGGAACAGTATACTCAATAGTTAAATCACCAAACAGGGCAGAGCGCTCTTCAGGATACACATTAAAATCCTCTCGAGCAAAACCAGTTGCAGTTTCTAAGTCAGTAAGTATGTTATTGGATTCAGGCTGATCCTTGAAGGTCATCTCATAAGCTTGTGCAGAATAATACACATCCCTGAGGGTTGAAGTTTTTCTGTTTTTGACAAGTTCACTAGCAAAAAAACCAGCCCAAACCATCTGGGTGAAAGGTTTAATGTGACGAATGTTTCTCGCATTCCGTTTAACATTTCGGTCCCCTAATATATACTGGCGCTCATCAGGACTGTAGTAAATATTTTCCGTGGATCGACTAGGCATCTCAACTGAAGGAAACTGCCCTTTCTCAATCTGATCATAAAGCTCACCACCAAAGTCTCTGAGGTCTTTGAGAACTTTTTCACTTCTCTTTTTCGATGAACTTTCAGTTTCCTTCTTCGTCATATTTCCTCACACTCTTCAACAATAGCTCAATATTTGGTGTTTCACTTTTTTCGGCTAAATCAGCAGAAAATCTTGCTATCTTCGGCAAATACTTTGCGAAAACAGTCAAACGTTTCTTCTCTTTAGCTACATGTTCCCGCTTTGCTAAAAAGGTCTGCAAACGACGAGCAACCTCACGGATTCCGTTAAGAATTTCAGTTTTTACTTCGGGCCTATCCGCAATAAACTCCTTACCAACAGTCTTGTAAGGAACTTTAGTACTGCACAAATGAACTAAAATCGCAATAGGCATACCCGAAGCAACTTTGTATCGTCTCCAGTTTATTGAACGAATTACACGAACTGAAACGTCGCTTGCTTCATCGTACAATAACGGAATTTTATTGGCAAAACGATAAACAACAATATCATCCTTTTTCGGGATGTTCCCCCCATAAGCAATAGCCGTTTCGATAATGAAAGGATGCCCAGCATAAGTGGATGGTTTTCGTTGACTAACTGCAACAAAGTCTGGCTTTAGTTCTTTAAGAATTCCAGCCCTTAACAGGTCTTCACCCAATGGAGATAAACAACTTGCATCTGGAGGAAGAAAATCAGTATATTTTTTCATCATCCGAACAAGTTTTACAATTTCAGGGGGTTTTAGTTTCTTTGGATTTTTACTTCGCACCAAACCAGAAGATGCAAGCAAACGAAGAATTTTACTCCGGTCAATTTTAGGGAAAATATCTGACAAGAAATCAGCCATATTATGAGCCTTTGTTTTCTTCAACAAGGGGGTTAGTTTTTTTTCATCCAGTCTTCCAAAAAGGTTTCGATATTTCTGGGATTTATTGTTAGTTTCCACAAGTTGAGTTAGTAAATCAGGATTTAGTCGTTTAGGATCAGGGGTTCTTACGAATTCTGCAAAATCCAAAAAACTTAGAGATGTTCCCTGCCCAACTCGATGGAAGTGTTTGCGCATGAAATCTATCAGGTTTTTTGAGGTAGTAACCCGAATAAGCCGCTGTAGAGTTTCAACATCTACACCATAAGGATGCGCCAAAGTTTCTGTGGGAGGAGGCGGCATCTTATTTGTGACCTTATTGAACATGTACAATCTGCCTTTAGGGTCAACAAATTTTATGTCAGCATAAGGAGTCAACAAGGCAGTTTGTTTTAGGTACTCCAAAATCTTAGACATCGCACGGTAATAGTCGCCCTCAAGAGAATATTCAACTATGGTTCCGCGCCAATTTTCCTTGTTTCTTCGGGTCTTGCGGTCCATTATAACAGGGCGGTTTCTTTGGATGTCTATCATCATTTTAAATTCGTAAACTTTGTTGCCGCCAGTGCTAGACTTTATAATAACTGGTTTATGAGTAGTAATCTGCCCATACAGAATCGACATTTTTCCGCCCAAACCAAAAGTTCCACGGGCTTGCTTGAGTTTGTAGTTTGAGCCAAACAGAACTTGACCAAACGCAGATGGAATATGACGGGGAGCGATTCCAGACCCGTTGTCCATAACCATTAATCGGTACACACCGTTTCCTGATTCAGTACTGGGCTGTCCTTCTTCTTCAGTCAGGCGCACATACACTTCAGGGGAGACGCTAATTTGGTCAGCAGAGTCCAGAGAGTTTTCTACAATTTCTCGGATAGAAACGAAAACTGCTCGGGAAGGATTTGTGAATCCAGCAATGTCTCGGTTACGGTAAAAGAAATCTGCAGGACTAATTTCTTGGAAGGTTACCAAAGTTGGTTTGCACCGTCCCGTGAAATTCTATGCTTTAGATGCTGCTTTTTCAGTGTGTTTGCATTGTACCCAAGGTCTTTTTGACTGGGAACCGCCTCAGAACGGCATTGCATGATATGTAGCAACATGACAGGGTCATTCTTAGTTTTGTATGATATGTATTTCAATGTTTTTGTAAAATTTAAAGATTCACAAATTTGTGCCGTTTTCAAATGAGTGAAAACTTATTCTTTGTGTGTTGGTTCCCACAGTTGCAGTCGCTGTTTTTTGAGTTCTCGGCGTTTCTTGTGCAAGAAACGATACACAGTTCCGTGAAGACTGCCACCAATCAACATATTTACTGCCTCCCGGGCAATAGAAGCCTGATCGGGGTATCCAATAATCGCAACCGTGTGACCATAAATTGAAATATTTGCTTCGCTTAATTCTTCAATTATTTTTCGGGTTTTGCCTTCTTTTCCAATTAATCTTCCTTTTAGTCGTTTCAAATCAGACGGAGACCTACCTATTATGTCGCGTAGATCAATAACTTCAAACATAATTTCTTCGTCGTCAAGCAAACGAAAAGCAGGTTCAGGTGCAAAACCTCGACCAATGGCAATTACTACTTCTTTGGCGCGGAACAAAACTGTTGGGTCCTCTGACGTTACAGGAAGGGTTATCTGCACGGTTCCATTTTCGCTGTCCACATCCAACTTCACCTTAAGTTTTCGTTCAATGATATTTTTCACACAACCATCTGGACCAACAAGAGCACCAATCCGATTTCCTGGAATCTTAACATAACTAGTAATTCCTTCCACCTGTAACCCTCTCATACATTTTTTCCACTGATTGCACGGTTGAATCTAACCTTTTAAAGTATCTACGAATGTTTTCTAAATCCCGTCGCAGAAACTTGTCAGCTAGGGGATGACTGGTCAACACAGATTGGGCAACATCAAAAACCACAGGTTTTCCTTTCCACATCATGATGTTGTATTCACTTAGGTCGGCATGCACTAATCCAGCTTTACTGTAAAGGCGTTTTAAATAAGTCATCAAAAGTTTGAAAACCTTTGCTGGATCTTCAAGTTCAGTTTCTTTCAACAGTGGCGCACGTTCACCATCCTTGCCAATAAATTCCATTATCAAAACGTTCTTTTGCACCGCAATTGGCTCGGGAACATTTACTTTTGCTTCATGGGCACGTTGCAAGTTCTTGTATTCTTTTTGCGCCCAAGTATAAATCAAAGAACGAGTGTCCCTACGAACATGTGCAAATCTTTGGTCACCTTCAATGTATGGAAGCATTCCTTTTTTGAATTCTGCTGAACTTGTAAGATAAATTTTGATTGCCAACTCGTTTCCTTGAGGGTCTTTACCCAAGTATATCCGAGCTTCTTTTCCAGCATTCACAACACCATGAATTTCATCAATTATTCCCTTGTTCATGAAATCGTAAATCGTCATTACTGTAGATTTGTCAAAAACTTCTTCAATTACTTGGTAGTCCTCGCTCCGCTTATTTTTCATCAACGAACCAATTTCGTATGCTCTTTGCTTACGGTCGAGCTTTCTATCCACTTTGTCTCTAAAAGTCACAACAGACCTTCCTACACAGCAGTGTCAAACAAGCCCCTATTTAGGTTTCTATGCAATTAAAAAAACCTAAAAATACTCATTTGTCCAACAATATTATCGTTTAGTTATCCAGCAGGGTGATCCAAAGATGAAGTATGTTAAAGCAGATGAAAAAGAATGGTTGAAACGCGCTGGTTACTCCAAAAAAGTTTTGCTTAGTGAAGAGGATTTGAATTCTAAAGGAAATCTTGTTCAAATAGTTAACAGCGAATCACATACTGAAATAAAGCCGCATTATCATAAACAAATGAAAGAAGTTTATCATATCCTCAAAGGAAACGCAATTGTTTTTTGTGGAGATTCACGGGTTCGGGTTCAACCTCACGATACCATATTGTGTGAACCGGGAGAAATTCATGGGGTAGTTAATGATACCGATGAGTTGTTTCAAATTGTTGTTTTCAAAATGAATGCAAAAGACGACGACATCCATTGGGTTTAACAGTTAAATCTTGACTATTTGTGCGTGGGGCACGCCACAGATGTCAAGAACTGCTTCAGGATGAACTAGACCTTTTTCGATGGCCTTTTTTACGACATTAGGACCAACCAAGTTTACTACAGTTGATTCTTCCATCAAACTAACAGCGTCGTCCAAGGGAATTTTTGGACCTTTATAGAATTCTTCCCCAATTTTGAAAACAATTTTTCCGTCTTTTAGAATCTGACCTAACAATTCCTCGTCACAGGCGGCAAGAAGCACATGTTCGCCACATTTGCTTAACTTTGCATAGACTTCCAAGGTTAAGAACTCTACAAGGTTGATATTGATGATCTTGCTCCGCATGCTTCACAGACCAAAAACAGGAACCGTTTGTCCTTAACAATTTTTGTATCTGGACGGGTGCAAACTGGACAAACTACGAATTCTTTGATGTATCTTTGAGTCAGGCGCTGAAAAGTATCAGGATAAAATTTTCCTTGAAAGATTGCTCGGTTTCTTTGCATTGTTGCTGCAGTAGCCATTTCTTTTGAAAAGAACTTGAGAACATGCCGGGGGTCACGATTCAATGCGTCACAAATTTCTTTAAAATTGGCGAGAATTGTTCGCATACCATTGATGAAGCTTCGAGGTTCGGGAACTTCAAACCGTTTGTGTTCACTTATGTCTGAAGGAAGCTGTGATTGAGCACGTTCAAGTAATTCTTTGTAATCCATCCCTAACGCCTACCCTACAGGAGATTTACGCCAAATAAAAGCCCTTCCCTTTTTTTGAAACAAAGAACCAACAAGTTTACCAATTGACCAGAACACATATTTGAGTTAACGAGTTTAATTTTAATGCATTCAGGGGATTGTAATGGGTCTTTTCGACAGCGCTGTTTCCGTTTTATCAAGGATAGCTTTCAGGTTCGAGTTTTTGTTTCCGCAGTTTATTGGTTATCTTATTGGTAAAAAGTTGAAAGATTACAAAAAAAGTGGATTACTTGAAGATTATAAAATCAAATCCACCAGAAAGGGAAAGCACCATTACTTTTTTGATATGGACCTGTTTTTGAAAATTGATAAAGGGGGTGAACTATCGTGGTTGAAGAAAATAAAGGACACGTGAAAGTAACTTTAGATGTCGAAATAAACGCTGCATTGATGGATATGATTAAAGAATGTATGAACAACATGCCTCAAGCAATACAGATGATTGCCGAACACCAGAAAAAGAAAGAGTGAACAAAAATTAGTGTAAAAACATTCTTGTAAGCTTTGAATTAGGGCACTTTGTAAAATTCTAAAACAAAAAAAGTTAGATGGCATCAGGTTTGGTCAAGTATCAGGTCTAAATGCAGAAAATCCTTAAATCTTAACTTGACAATCGGGTAATAAGAAAATTTACGGAGGGCCCGTAGCTCAGTTCGGTTAGAGCGCCAGGCTCATAACCTGGTGGTCGCTGGTTCAAATCCGGCCGGGCCCACCATAACAGTTTTGGTGGAAAAACGATTTACTCACCATTCTACAAAGTCAATTAAAGATGTGCAAACAATGAAGATAGAACTTGACAACATTTTAGCTGAAAACAATGTGGATTCGTTGTTTTTGTATTCTGACAGTTCTCGAGATGCTAACATGTATTATCTTACACAGTTTTTTGCGCCTGATGCTTTCATTTTTTTGAAAAAAATCAACCAAGAGCCAATTATTGTAGTTAGTCAGATGGAGTGTTCACGTGCACAAAAGCAGTCTACTGTTAAAAACGTGAAGTCATACTTTGATTACAATTATCAAAAAATTGTGAAATCAGCAAAAAATCCTCAACTAGGTAGGGTCGACTTCATCGTAAAAGTAGCTGAAAAAGAGTTGGGCAAAGGTTCCAAGATTTGTGTGCCTCCAAATTTTCCGTTATTGGTTGCTGATTTTCTAAGAAAAGAGGGTCTATCTGTTACGCCTATGTTAGGTGTTGTTGAAAAAGCCCGAGAAACTAAAGGCATCCAAGAAGTTGAAGTAATTAAAAAGATTCAACAGATTAACGAGAAAGTTACGTCTGAGGCAATTGATTTGATTGCTAACACGGAAGTTGGTGCCAACAAGATTTTGTTGCAAGATGGAGAACCATTAACGGTAGGCAATGTGAAAGCGTTTTTTGGTTACAAGCTTTTAGAAAATGGTTGTTTGCCCGAAGAAGACCTCATTGTGGCATGTGGACCAAAATCGTCGGATCCCCATTACGCGGGTGAAGCTGATGACAAACTTAAAGCAGATCAACCAATAATTTTGGACATTTATCCGCGGAGCATACAGAAACGTTACTGGGCAGACATGACCCGAACAGTAGTGAAAGGAAAAGCCTCACTGGAAGTCAAAAAGATGTTTGATGCAGTTTTTGAGGCAAAGAATGCTTCGTTGGATGCAGTTCATGCTGGAGCTATTGGAAGTCAAGTTTACGATGTTTGTTGTGATGTTTTAGAAAAAAATGGTTATCAGACTGAACGAAACGGGCAAAAAGTGACGAAAGGTATGACACATGGTTTGGGTCATGGGGTGGGTTTGCAGATTCATGAAAGCCCTAGAATCAATGAGTTTTCGAGTTTTCCCTTAAAGGAACACGTTGTTGTAACTATTGAACCCGGAGTCTACAATCCAAAAGTTGGGGGATTACGTTTAGAAGATATTATTGAAGTGACAAAATCGGGTTACAATAATTTAACGAAAATGGGCACCCAGTTAGAAATTTAGGCCATTAGTTGGTTTTTGACAGTAAAATAAAATTAGCCTTTTTGTTTGAGTTAAAAAAATGAAGATTATACTTATCTAGTTGGGTTGCCTTTTTTTTCAAGGTTATCAGCGGAGGATTAAAGTTGAGTTTTGCAAAGCAGGCTCTTTTTTTGGATTTGGCAACTGGAAAAGCTGAAACTAAAGCGTTAGACGAACAATTATTGAAAGATTATATTGGAGGCGTAGGTCTTGGAGTCAAGTTGTGGTTAGACCACTCCAAGAAGTGTGTAGATTCCTTTGGTGCTGATAATCCAATAGTTTTTGTTACGGGGGCATTAACTGGTACAATTTCTCCCTTGGGGGGAAACGGTTATGCTGTGGTTTCCAAGTCTCCGTTAACTGAATTAGTTTGTGCTGCAAAGACTCATGGGTTTTTTGGGGCAGAATTAAAACAAGCAGGATACGATGCTATAGTTATTACAGGTAAATCTGAAAAACTGGTTTACGTGTGGATTGACGATGATTCAGTTCAGTTAGTTGATGCTTCCCGTTTAGTTGGCAAGTCTCCTCAAGAAACTGTAGAAGCAATCAAAGATGAACAAGGTGACTGTTATGTTCGTGTCTGCGCGGTTGGTGCAGCTGCAGAAAAGCTTGTTCGGTTTGCGTGTATAATTAATGATGATCAGCGAGTTGCTGGGCGAGGTGGAATGGGGGCTGTTTTGGGTTCCAAGAACGTGAAAGCAGTCGCAGTTCGTGGAACGAAAGATGTGAATGTTGCAAAATATAAAGTGTTTACAGATTTTGTGAGAAACATTTTCGAGCGCATGAAAGAGCCCCAAGCCCGCAACTATCGGCATTTAGGAAGCTCAGACAGCCTAGTTGCTTTGAATCGTTTGGCAGCTTTGCCTAGTCGTAATTTTTCGCAAGCTACTTTTGAGAAAATTAAAAACGTTACTGGCGAATCCTTGAAGGCATATGTGCAAAAAGTTGTGGGTTGTTCAACATGTGGTTTACGGTTTGATTGTTTGTCCAATGTCCCTGATGGGAAATATGCTGGAAGCACTGCGAATCTAAAGTTTGAAAGTTTGTGGGCAGTTGGTCCCCTTTGTGGAGTTGATCGATTAGATGCAATTATTGAAGCAATCAGGTTATGCGACAACTATGGTTTGGATGTTATCTCTGCAGGAGCATCGGTTGCTTTTGTTATGGACCTTTATGAAAGCAAGATTATAACTGATAAAGAAACTGAAGGCTTGAATCTTGATTTTGGAAACCATGAAGCCCTCCTTGAAGTAATAAAGCGGATTGGGGTTCGTGAAGGTTGGTTGGGTGAGGTTCTTTCTGACGGAACAAAATTAGCTGCTGAAAAGATTGGAAAAGGTTCAAACAAGTATGCGAATCATGTTAAGGGCTTGGAACTGCAAGGGTATGACCTTAGGTCACTAAAGACTGCAGCGTTAGGTGCTACAGTTTCGTCTTGTGGGGCACGTTCTGGGGTTTATGCTTGTTTGTTTGATATTGAAGGAAAAGTTGATCGTTTAAAGATTAGAAAGGGTCAAGGGAAACTTGTTGCCGAAACTGAAGATTTGTACAATGTTGTTGATTCTTTGATGTTATGCAAATATTCTAAGCGGGTTATTGACGGATTCAAGGACATGGCAGAGTATTACAGGTTAGCTACTGGCATTAAAGTAACAGAGAAAGATTTGATGAAAACAGGGGAACGTATTAAGAATCTTGTTCGGGCAATTAATCTTCGTGAGGGCAAGGGAACCCGAATTGATGATGTGTTGCCGTGGAAGATTATGAATGTGCCAATTCCAGATGAGGGCGTAGCCAAGGGTTCAGTTGTAACTAAAACTGAAATTGACCTTGGATTGGATGACTACTACAGTGTTCGTAGTTGGGACAAAAATGGTGTTCCTACGGTTAAGAAGCTTGAAGAGTTAGGTTTAGGTGAGCTCGTTAAGTTTGTGGAGAACCAAAAATAGTGGAAGCGATGTGGTTGTCTGAAGTTAAAGAGAAAAAGTTAGTTAATTGTGATGCTTCTAAATGTACGGGTTGTCGTATTTGTGAGTACGCATGTTCGATGAAAAAAGAGAAAACGTACAATCCGACCAAGTCACGTATTCGGGTGGTTCGTTTGAATCCTTTTGTTAATTTAGCTGTTTCTTGTCGTTTGTGTGAAGATGCCCCATGTGTGGTTACTTGTCCTCGTGATGCCCTAAAACAGAACGAAGAAACAGGTGTAATTAAAGTTGATGAAGAAAAATGCAACGGTTGTGGATGGTGTATTGAAGCTTGTGATTATGGTGCCCTTGAGTTGCATCCAGAAACCAAACAAGTGTTTGTCTGCGACCTGTGTGACGGCGAACCTGAATGCGTGAAATGGTGTCCAGAAGGAGCATTAGAGTTTACGTCCAAGGATGATGTTTCAGAAAAGACCCGAATAACAGCAATAAAGAAGCTGTTCCAGAACGCTTTGAAAACATAGAATTGTTAAGGAAGCAAACTTTGAAGCAAAGTCGCTAACGTTTCAGCGGTTTCTTTGAGTTCAGGGGTTAATCCTTCTCCAAAGTCGACATTCATTGGTTGAATTATGAGAAGAGCAATTTTGGCGTTAGCTGTTTGGGTTATGTAATCACAAAAGATTCGCAACGGCAACGTATGGGTTGAAATGGAACTTTTTCGTATGAGTTGCTCAGGGCGAGCGAGCATTGCATTTCCGGGTTGTTTGTTTATTATTCCTGCATCTACCAACAATACGTGGGTGGGTTTGAAGGCTACAATTTTTTGCATATAGCTTTCAGGTATGGTTTCTGCTTCTATCAAGAAAACATGGTCAGATACTTTGGTTTTCAGTTTGCGTACGATTTCTACGCCAACAAAATCGTCTTTGCGAAAGGGGTTTCCGACTCCAGCGACAACTACTTTTTTAGATCCAGTTAAAAATTCTTTCAATGGCTTTTCAACTGTTTGTTCTTCAGCACCTGACACGGGCACACAACCTATTCGTTAAAGAATATACACGACAAATAAAACTTGAGTTGTAGAATTTTTCTGAAAAAATTGTTTTCTCGGATAAAAACAGAAATATTGTTTTGTAAGCCCTATGTGAAATTTAAGCAGTTAATACAATGGGAAAAAAATAAAAAATTTCGTTAATAGCTTGATGGAATTGATTGTTTTGCATCCCAAAAATTTAAATAAAGAATTTTGAAACTAAAAATCATGTCTAAACGTTTTATGCTGTTAATAATTTTCATTAATTTGCTATTAACAGCTGTTTACATTATTTCCAGCGTTCAATTATGGGAAGAAATGAATAACTGGTATGATTATAACATGCAAAGCACTTGGACTCCATTTTATGTGTATCCACATCGCATTTCAGGTTTGCCAACAGTTATGATGCCTGTTCCTCCAATGCTTAATTTGCCTTTCATAATTTTTCTTGCTTCCATTATTACAAACTTAGTCTTGCTTTTAGCATATTTTGTAGTTATTCCCTTACTACAAAGATGGGCAAACAAAGAAATTTAGTAAAAATAAAAATGATTGGTAACATAAAAGTGGTATCCGATATTAGTTAATAAAATTTATTTATTGCTTGAAATTTTAGAACCTAATCTTTTTTATAACTTCTGTTTTTTTCTGGAAAAAGGTTGTTTTCAACATTGTAGCTTATTAGTTTATGAATATGCAGAATTGTTTGTCCTAAATTTTATGTTGATGCTAGATGTAAAATGGTCGGGAGGGCGGGATTTGAACCTGCGACAATCCGGTGTCTGTACGCTTGATAGGCTAAATGATGCCTACCATAATGGTAGACGTCTACAGCATCTCCATCAGCCTCGAGTTTAGGCTGGTTCGGAAGCTCTACCAAGCTGAGCTACCTCCCGACAGTCTGTTATGAACGTGAAAATTACAATTTATGCGTTTCGTTTCAAACCAACAAAAAAGGTTCAACTATAAAAATGGAAAAAATGAAAATGGAAGAAAACTCAGTTCAAGTCTTATTTGCTGAGTTCAGTTAAAGCTTCGTCTACTGCTGCGATTTCTTTTTTGAGGTCTTCTTTGTATTGTGTGAGTTTGGCTATTTTTTCTTCTTTGGTTAGGACTTTTCGGGGTCCGTGGTCGTGGGAGTTTCCTCCGCAGCAACAATCTCCGGTCATGTTCTTTGTTCACCTCCGATTTTACATGCACTACTATCCAAAGGAAAGTATTTAAACTATCAAGTTTATAGTAAAATAGTCAGTATCTTTAAAGAAAGCGACTATCATGTGCGAAAATAAGCAACAAACTTGCATCTGCCCCTTGAAAGGGGTAATCGATTTAATCAGTAAAAAATGGGCACTTTTAATCATCAACGCCTTAGGTAACTGTGGAAAACTCAGATTCAACCAGATAATGGAAACATTAGAAGGCATCAGCCCCAAAACTTTGTCTGACACATTAAAGGAACTGCAAGCAGAACAGTTAATCGAACGGAAATCTTTTGCCGAGATACCTCCACGAGTTGAGTATTCATTAACCAACGACGGCATCGAGCTCAGAAAATCTATTATACCTCTTTTGGAATGGACTGCAAACAGAAGCGGCTTCAATAAAGAGCGGTGCAATCAATGCCCGCCAGAAATGCGCACAAGATATAACGCATATGTAGGTGAAAAAGATGGACCGTAAACAAATTTATGACGTATTATCAGATTATGACCCCCAAAAAGTAAGAATTGGTGTTCTTGGGTCTCACTCTGCGTTAGAGATGGGTCATGGCGCCAAACAGGAAGGATTTGAAACAGTAATTATTTGCCAAAAAGGGCGAGAAAAAACCTACACAAAGCACTATAAGAACCTGTTTGACCACGTTTTATTGTTAAACAAGTTTTCAGATCTCATTAAAGAAGAAAATCAAACTCAACTTCGGGAACTCAACACAATTTTTGTTCCCAATCGTTCGTTTTCAGTTTACACTGGCTATGATAATATTGAACAAAAATTCAAAGTTCCCTTGTTGGGAAACCGGTTCATGCTCCGAAGCGAAGAGCGAAACGTCCCCAATAACCAGTATGACCTAATCGTAAGATCCGGATTGAATTTGCCAAAAATTTTCAAATCACCTGAAGAAATTGACAGACTAGCCATAGTAAAAGTTCCAGAGAAAACAAGAAGCATTGAACGTGCTTTCTTTTACGCTTCTTCTCCAGAAGAATTTAAACGGCGCTCTGAAGAACGGATAACCAAAGGCATAATCACCCGGGAAGATTTAGAAGAGTCAGTTATCGAAGAATATGTCGTTGGAGCTAAATTCAACGCTAACTATTTCTATTCCCCAATAACTGACCAAATTGACTTACTAGGGTTTGATCGAAGGATCCAAACAAACCTAGATGGGGTCTTAGACCTGCCCGCTGATGAGCAACTGGAAGCCAAACTGCCCACTCAAAACGTGGAAATTGGTCACATGGGCGCTACAATGCGTGAATCTCAGATAGAAAAAATCTTGGATGCAGGGGAAAAGTTTGTTGAGACCTGTAAAAAAGAATATCCGCCTGGAATTATTGGTTTGTTTGCCTTGCAAGGAGCTATGAACAATAACTTGGAGTTTTACATTTTTGATGTAAGCCCTCGAATACCTGGTTGTCCATGTGTAGAACCAACTTCTCCTTACATGAAATATAAGTATGGAAAAGAAGTTGGTCCGGGTAGACGAGTAGCCATGGAAATCAAAACTGCTGTTGCAGAAAATAAGCTTGAGATGATAGTGACTTGATTCCCAAAACTCAAATCGATGCCACTTTGGCAGATTATGATCCAAAAGACATCACCATTGGAACCATTGGTTCTCATTCGGCCCTTAACATATTCAAAGGCGCCAAAGAAGAGGGATTCAAGACAGTTTGTGTCTGTAAAAAAGAAAACGAAATCATTTACAAGCGGTTTCCTTTAGCTGACCGGATTATTTCCATCGACGATTACAGTGAATTTTTGGATGCACCAGTTCAAGAGAAATTAAAAGAAGAAAACACAATTTTGATTCCCCACGGTTCGTTTAATGCGTATGTTGGAACAGATCAGATGCTTGACAAGTTAGAAGTTCCTCTGTTTGGTAACAGGGAACTTTTGTACTGGGAAACTGATCGAGAAAAACAACGAGAATGGCTTCAACGGGCAGGTTTAAGGTTGCCCGCAACTTTTGATAATCCGGAAGATATCGATAGATTAGTTATCGCCAAGTTTCCAGGAGCGAAAGGTGGAAAAGGCTACTTTTTAGTAGAATCCCCTCAAGTGTTCCATAAGAAAGCTGAAGATATGGTTAAACGTGGACATCTGAGTAAAGAAGATTTGGAAAGCATTCATTTTCAAGAATATATCATTGGGGTGAACGTGTATCCTCTTTATTTTTATTCGCCATTGACAGAAGAAGTTGAACTTTTAGGAATGGACAGGCGTTACGAAACCACTGTTGACAGCATTGGAAAAATTCCTGCTCATGAACAACTAGAAATCAACGTTAATCCCACCTACACGGTAGTAGGCAATTTCCCTATAGTGGCACGTGAATCCCTTCTTCCAGAAATTTTGACCATGGCAGAAAATGTAGTCAAAGTTTCCAAACAAATTGCGCCTCCCGGACTTATTGGACCCTACTGTTTAGAAACTGTAATCACTGATGACCTTAAAATTTACACTTTTGAGATTTCTGCAAGAATAGTTGCAGGCAGCAACGTAGGGGTGGGAACTTCACCTTATGCGTATCTGAAATACGGTGAAGGAATGTACATGGGCAGAAGAATTGCAAGGGAAATAAAAAATGCGATCACAAAAAATGAGTTAAAAAACGTGGTTTACTGACTTTTCATTGTGTTCATTCTTGTTTTCATTTCGTGTTCAACTACACCACGGTACAGTATCAAAGGGGCAATCTGATCGTTAGGTGCAGTCATGTCAATTTTGTGTTTAATTTTTTCATCCAAAATTTTCTGATACTCTTTAAGTTCAGCTAAACACATAACCTTCAGCCGAGATTCAAGATATTTAATTGGATCATCCATTGCTAATCACTTCGTAATTAGCTCTGTTCAACACAGCATATATGGCGTTTACTATATTGAATGCAATCACGGGTGCACTGTAAAACTTAAATTTGTATAAAGTAAAGCATTAAGAATTAATGATGCTTTAATAAAATATTTGAGGATGGAACTTGCAGATTTATTAGATTAAATATTAATATAAGTGAAGAATAGAACAAAAAATTTTCAGAAAAAATAAAACAAAAAAGCCAAAAACGCAACACGGTTTTAATGACGTGAATCGCACTGGATATGAGAACCAAAATTTTCTCCAACAAAAACAGCAAATGCTCAACTCAGCCTTTATGACGAATTTGCCGTAAAAACAGCAATTAATTCCTTTCCTGAAGATAAGAAACAAAGTTAAAAGTAGATTTATTATTAAATTACAAGCAGAAAGTTTTCCAATTGACAATATTGATAGGAAAAAGTTCCTAGAGATAATGTTATAAATTTATAGAAAAAACTATTAATGAGAAGGTCGCTTCCGAGGAAATGGTTGGATGCAAGTGGAAATGAAGTTTTCAAATTACATGCTAGATGAGCTTCTAGGCCCACTAAATGAGGTTGAAAAAAAACATGCCCCTAAGACACTTTATGTTTCAGGCAAATTACCAATTCCATTACCGGGTCCAAGAGCAGCAATAATTGGTTCAAGAAAAGCTTCTGAAAAAGGTTTAGAAGCAGCAAGATATATTGCAAAAACCCTTGTAAAAGAAAATGTTTTGATAGTTAGTGGACTTGCTGAAGGTATTGATACGTCAGCACACGAAACAGCTGTTGAGGAGGGAGGAAACACAATTGCAGTTCTTGGGACTCCTTTGAACGAGTTTTATCCCCAAAAAAACACTTCACTTCAAGAATTAATTATGCATAATCATTTAGCAATATCTCAATTCCAAATTGGTTGTCCAATTCAGCGAAAAAATTTTGTTATTAGAAATCGGTTAATGGCTCTGATTTCGGATGCTTCAATTATTGTTGAGGCAGGAAATAGTAGTGGTTCTTTGCATCAAGGTTGGGAAGCTCTCAGACTGGGGCGCCCCCTTTTTATTTGGCATTCAATCTTGGAAAATTCTTCAATAACTTGGCCAAGTAAAATGCGTCAATATGGAGCGATGATTCTAAAGGATCCGCAAGAAGTTATGGAAGTCTTACCAACGAGTAAGAGAGTCCTCAAGGTTTTCTCATGACACCTATGCAGCTCACTAATATTGAATTCGGTTCATTTTTGACTTACACACCTAAAGGAACTTCACCATAAACAAGACTAAAATCAAAAATATTGTGATAAATCAGAAAGGTAATATTGTTTTAAATGAGGTCTGCATGTGTTGGTTTTCTGTTAGGTAATTTCATATATTTTGAGTTCTATTGTTTATTTGATTGACGTTGTCTGATAAAATTGATTGCCCGAAATGTAATTTGGATTTGAAAGCAAAGTTGGCGTCTGCTGAAGATGATGAAGAGTTTGTTGTTTTGGATATGGAGTCTGTTCAGTGGGAGAAGATGGTTTTAAATTCAGATGGGTTAGTAGTTGTTGAGTTTTGGCATCAGAGTTGTCCTGCGTGTAAAAAGTTTGCGCCCATTTTTACCAAGGTTGCGTCCGAGTTTGAGGATAAAGTTAGTTTTTTCAAGTTGGATGTTTTGAAAAATAAGGAAAACATGGCTTTGGCCGTAAAGTATGAAGTTACTAGTACTCCTAGTTTGTTGTTTTTGTGTAAAGGAGAAATCGCCAGTTTTAAAGAGGAATGGGACGGGTTTGAAAGTGAAAAGGATTTTAAAAATACAATAACTGAGATGTTGCAGGCTTGTTTAAGCATGGTTTAGTTTTTTAGTTGGTTTGTGGTGTTTTAGTTAGGGGCATGGTTTTGGTTAAAGTCGGGGAAAAGGCTCCAGTTTTTACTTTGGAGTCCCAAAAAGGGGAACTTGTTTCTCTTTCGGATTTAATTGGCAAGAAAAATATTGTTTTGTTTTTTTATCCCAAGGATAAAAGTAAAGGTTGTACTCGTCAGGCTTGTGAGTTCAGGGACAAGTATGCAGTTTTCAAGGACAGGGGCGCAGAGGTTATTGGGATTAGTTCTGATGATGTAGCTTCTCATGAGTCCTTTGCTGATGAGTTTCGTTTGCCCTTTATTTTGTTAAGCGACACTAAAGGTATCGTGCGTAAATTGTACGGTGTAAGCTCTACTTTTGGTTTAATTCCAGGTCGGGTGACTTTTGTTATTGATAAAAAAGGTATAGTGCGTCATGTTTTTTCGTCTCAGTTCAGTCCAAAAAAACATATTAAAGAAGCATTAGAGGCTTTAGAAAAATTCAGTAAGTAGTTTTGAAATTGATTGAAATAAAAAAGGGAATAAAAAATGGGTTTGTTAGCTTATTTCCTGTTGAAGCAGTCCTATTTCGTTTCCTTCCGGATCTAAAGCAATTGCAAAAGAGCCAACACCAGAGATTGTTGTTTTTTGTTGGATAATTTTTCCCCCAGATGTTTTGACTTTTTGTATGATTTCATCAACTGATTCTACTGAAATATAGTTAACTGGTTTTAATTTCGGGTTTTCTTTAAGAAAAATTCCGCCATTGATTCCCGGCCTAAGAGGCATCCCCTTATCATCAATCGGCACCGTCTGAATAAGCCAATAATCCATGGGCATTGGGCTTTTTTCGATTTTCCATCCAAAAATGTTAGAGTAAAATTTTTTTATTTTTTCAACATTTTCAGCTGGAATTTCAAAATGAATAACAGTATGATCCATGTTTTTCTCTCTTTTCGGTATTTTTTTAGTTAACAATGATAGGTTTGAGTTGAGTGGCCATGTTTGCCGTAACTAGGATTTGCAAATGTCTGCTTTTTGTTGTTCTTCTATTCCTCTGGTGCAATAATATGCTGTTCTAAAGTTCATTTTTGCGTATACCGGACAGGTTCCACATATGCAGCCATGTTCGGCTAAGTTCTTGCTTTTTCCATGTGTTGGAAAACAATATGCAATAAAGTCATCATCCTTGCCATAGGCCTTGTATGATGGGCAAGTTTCGCAAATGCACATGGAATTAACCATTTCTTCTTTCTTTTTCATATCTTCTGGAGATGTTTCTTTAGATTTCAAAATTTAATCCCCCATATAAAATATCAGAGTTTTAATATAAGAAGTTGACGCCCCAAAGGATTGAAAGTTAAGCAAAAATTGTAAGTTAGCATATTATTTGTTACAATTGCAAAAATCACGTATCAGGTACGTTGTTTCAGGGGGTAAAAATGCTAAAAAGGGTACGCCATTTTATTGGTGGTCATATTCTGCAAAGGTGTTGTTAATTATGTCTAATTCAACGCCCGCTAATTTGAACAATTCAATGGTATCCTTGTCTGCGTGGTACCGTTTTTCACAAACTACCCGTTTGATGCCTGAATTTATTATCATCATAGCGCATGTTCGGCATGGAGTCATCTTACAATACAATGTAGAGCCATCCAAAGCTATCCCAAATTTTGCTGCTTGGATAATTGCGTTTTGTTCAGCATGTAAAGTTCGAACACAATGTTGGGAAACAGTTCCGTTTTCGTTTAAAACCCGTCGCATGTCATGACCCGCATCATCACAATGAGGCAATCCTGCAGGGGCTCCAACATATCCGGTGGTCATTATTCGTCTGTGTTTTACGATTACGCATCCTGCTTTTCCGCGGTCGCAGGTCGCACGTTTTGAAACAGCTTCGCATAAATCTAAAAAGTATCTGTCCCAGTCAGGTCGACTACAGTCCATCCTGTGCAACTCCATTTTGATTATACACCTGGCAACTAAAATAAAACTGTTTTTAGCGATTTTGTTTAGAAGCCCAGATTTGTTTTGTGGGCAAAATAAAAAGAGAAAAGGGCATCAAAGATGATGTCCTTATGATTTTTCATTTTTCTGGCAGCAGCAGGGAAAGTTTAGTTTTTGGTTTTATTGTCAACGTCTGTTTGTTTGCTGATTTTGTCCAAGTGTTCATGTATTGCATGGAGTTGGTTGTTGATTATTACCAGTTCTCGGTTGGCCATTATTTGGATTAGTTCTTTGGTTTTTATTCCGGTTTTTTTGGATAGTTCGTTTAGTTGGTTGTAGATTATTTTAAGGGATTCCTGGATGGATTCGTTGTTATCGGTCATTTTTGTTTTTCTCCAGTTTACGCAGGTATTGCCATCCAATCAAAGTCTACTTCTAAACTTTCAGCGGACAGGTCAGCAGCTTCAGTGTATAGTTGTTTAAGCGTGTCAGATACGGTGGTCATTGTTCCTCCAGCTTCTACCACACTACCGTTTATGTCTCTGAGTTGTATGCTTCGGGCATAAGGTGCTTTGTTTAAAAGGTCATGCCCATGGGCAGCATCCTCTTTGGTGTAGCCTCCAACATATGCAAAGGTTTCTCCGATGTTAATTCCGGTGAATGCAGTGTTTCCTCCAACAGTTGACAAACTTTGACCTAAAGAAACAGCAGTATACGCCGTGTTGCCCCCAACGGTTGCGAGGCTTTGACCCAACGAAATTGTTGAGAATGCAGTGTTTCCTCCAACGTAAGATATTGTAGACCCTAACGAGACACCTGTGCTTCCTGTTGTTCCGCTTGCTGAACATGTATGGCTGTGGCTTCCTGCAGATGCATGAGAATGTGACCCACCCGCGCTTGTTGTCCATCCGCTGACGACGTAGTAAAGGTGTGAATGCCCTGATGTGATTCCAGTTTGGACTCCGGTTCCAGTCATTCCATGACTATGGCTGCCCGCACTAGCGTGAGCATGGCTACCATTTGAAGTTGTTCCGCCTGAACCAGAAAAGCCATGGCTATGGCTTCCGTGGCTATGGGTTAAGTCTACTGCTGCTGCTTGGTTTCCTGCTCCAAACCCGTGTTGATGGTTTCCATGACTGTGAGCAAGATCTACTGCAGCTTGTTCTGCTCCAGATCCAAAGCCGTGCTGGTGAGTACCATGGTTATGCGCCAAGTCCACTGCTGCTTGTTCTGCCCCTGATCCGAATCCGTGTTGATGGTTTCCATGATTATGAGCCAAGTCTACTGCTGCTCCGCCGTCGAATCCGTGTTTGTGTTCTCCTGTAGAGTTGTCGATTCCCATAGTCCAATCTACAGTTGCCAAGGCTTGGCCGATTTTGTGTTTATGGTTTACAGGCAACACTGTTGCTTTTACCGTGAAGCTTGAAGTAGATTTAGAAGTAACATCAAACCTTACTCCCCGACCAGTAGAGTCCCGAGACTGAACAAACACCAAAGGCGCAGAATCAAAAGATTCAGCAAAATTTACTGTTCGTTCACCATTCGAATCAGTCGTATTGCTACCCTTTAGGGTACCACTTGACAAATCCCCGTTTACTTGCAAGTCTCCATCGATGACCACTTTTCGTCCAGTATTAGGAGTAATGGTCAAATCTTCATCTGCACTTAACCCATTAATGTTGTCAGCAAAAACGTTAGTAGCATCAACCCACTTGAACGGAACATTAGCAGTACCCAAACCCAAACCAGTGTCATTACTAGGATTCTGAGGAACAAGATACACATCAGTATCTGGACCATTATCAAGCGCAATAACAGAAAACACATCATGCTGAGCAGGCATGTCAAGTCGAGCGGCACTCATGGTACCCGCAACATTCACATCACCAGTAGCAATCAAGTTACCTAAACTCATATGGGCAGGAGTTGTTGTTTTAAAGCTGTCACCTTCTATCTCAAGTTTTCTTAAGTGTAAAGTGGTATATTCAGGGTCATAACCAAAATTGGACGAATGGGTAAGAATGATTTTTGGAGGATCAAGAGCATCTGCTCTCCCATGACCTAACCATAGTTCACCTTGATTTGAACCTACAAATCCACCTGCTGAAATGTCTTTTTTGACAACCATTCCTTCGTCAAGGACAAATAATGGATCGTTCGCACTTGCATCACCAGTTACAGTCACCAAAAATATGTTGTAATAATGACCAGTGTCGTTATCTTTGAATCTTAAGTGATTTTTGGGGTTGTCAAAGCTTCCAATGTTCCATCGTTTCCTTCCATCTACATGAGCACCTTGTGAAACTAGATAAGTGCTTGAAAGATCGTAATCCATAGTTAAATTATTGTTAACGGCATCAACAATTGCAATTTTGTTTGTCTCAGAGGCAGCACTATCTTTTATTGTTACAATATCTCCCACTTCATAGTGACCTGCTTCAACAGATTCAACACTGACTACTTTATGGTCTACACCACCTTGTGCATCTGCATCTAATTTACTGAAAAGTCTCTTGCCAGGTTTCCAGATGTAAACTCTAGCATTTCTGTCTTCACGATATATGTACCCAATGGTTTCAGTCATTGTTAGCGTGTTAGCTTGTACATTAATTTCCTGAATTTCCTTTTGCGCAGATTCATCATCATCTTCGATTGTTACAATGTCTCCTACTTCAAAACCTGTGACTGAGTTAACATTAATTGTTTGACTAGCAGGTACAGCATTATGTGGCAGATAGGTGATAACCCATCCATAAATGCCTTCAACGATTTCCCAATTAGTTAAATGTGGAGCACTACTAACAAGCACTGCTTCATTGGTTATGGATGTGTTAATGTATTCTGGTTCTGGACCGATATAATTGTCAGAAATCACAGAACAATCGTAGTATGCAGTTACATCTGTAGATTCAGGTAACAGATTTAAAGTGTCAGCAGGGGTGTTAGAAGTTGTAACTGATGGAGTTCCAACTAAAATCCCATCAACAAAAATTTTTGCGCCATTAGCTGTGTTTTGTTGCCATTTTAGTTCTACACAATACCAAGTGTCAACTGTCGGTGTTGGACCGCCTGTAAACAATTCTTCATCAAAATTTTCTGTGTTGTCTAATGTTCTTAATCCCCATTTCATTGTTCCCGAATCATTTGCAATTGTGGCACAAAGCAACGTTCCAGTACCGTCTGCTTTACCTATATTGAATAACCGAGCCTGATTGCCTCCTGATGGATTAGTTTCCCATCTGACATATACCCTTACCCACACAGTGTCGTTGTCGTCAAAAATTTTGTAAACTCTACTGTTCAAAGGTATACTTGCAGCGTATGAACCATGATGGACTGTTGTGTTTTGAGTTGTTGGAGACCCACTCGTATTATCCCATTGTGAAAAATCTGCAGTTTCAAAACCGTCACAAAAAATATTATTCGCCATTAATTTTCACCTCCAAAAATACGTAGACTTACATTTAGGGGTATTTCAGGCGTAGTTTTAACAAAAAAACTAAAAGAACTCATATCACTAGATAACAATCTCGTAACTCCAGCAAAATAGCTCATTCTCCACCTAAAATTGAGTGTTGGAGACAACACAGTTTCTTTTGTTGATTGCTTTTCTAACATTTTCAATCAAAATTGTTTTATCATTCAAAATTAGTTTAAAGAAGACGAAAGCTTACAGAAACACCCAACTAACAAAAACAGTTCGAGCTAACAAATCCATAACAATCTAATAAAATGGTTTTACTGAAATTAGTCTCTCTTCTTGTCAATTTTTCTTGAGTTGATAGTAAACCAAATGATAAGTTTTTTGTCAATTATTCTTGAGAAAAACCCTTTTTTATCTCATTAAATAAATATTATGATATGACAGTTAAAGTCAACAATATTTTAAATTCACTTCTTCATGCATTACTGATAACTACACTTGTTTGTTGCTTTACACAAACTACGTCCACGATAGTTTTCGCTCAGCCAGGTTTGGTTGTTGTAATTGATTCTGACACGACATGGACCAAAGCAGACAGCCCCCACGAACTTACTGGACCCTTGTTTGTAAGCCAAGGAGCAACCTTAACCATCGAAGCAGGAGCAACAGTGGACCTTAACGATTACAACGTTCTAGTGAATGGCACGTTACGGGCCATTGGAACAAGCAGTCAAAAAATACAACTAATTAGCACAGGAAAAGCAGGGAGTGAAACAATTGAGTTCACCCAACATAGTAACGGCTGGAACGAAGAAACGGGTTCAGGGTCCACACTAGAAAACGTAGTTACAAACCATGTACACATAGACAGCAGCGCCCCCGTAAAGGTTTACAAAAGCGAAATCTATTCAATATATGTTAGCAGTTCGTCAATAATTACGGATAACACAATAAAGGTCCTCAAAGTTTCTGGTGGTTCGCCCATAATCCAAAACAATGACATTTATGTAATTGATATTGATTCAGGAACTCCAGAAATTTTAGACAACACAATTGAACGCATTGAGAACGGGGATCATTGCTCTAGCTCTCCTGTAATATCAGGAAACCTGATTACTTCAATAGGTCATTACGGTCCTAAAACAAATGGTGGAGTTTCATTTCGGGTTTTCCAAGCAAAGTCCATAACGATAACAAATAACACAATTAGACATGGTATCTTTGTTGTTGCAAATTCAGCAGTGATTGCCAACAATACCGTAACAGGCTATACTTTTTCAGGATATGAATGGTTCATTGTTGAAGCCAGACCAATCAACATTACATCTCCTGGAATAATTCTTGAAGGCAAGGGCAATGTTTCAGGCAACATAGTCACAGGATGCAGTCTTGGAATAAAAGGCGGAACATTAATTGAAGGTAACTTGTTGACTAATAACACTGATGGAATAATTGTCACCCAAAACGATGCAATTGTGCGAAACAACAACATCCAAGCAAATTCAACAGGAATTGAAGCCTTAACTGGTGGAAAAGTAACAATTGAAAATAATCTGATCAAAGATTGCGACAAATATGGAGTTAACGTCATCACCTCGGAAGCAACAATTCTAAACAACACCATCACAAACGTTGATCAGGTAGCAATAAGGCTCCTTGAGTGTGGTTCAGCAAAAATCAACTACAACAATATCGAAAACTATGCACAATACAGCATCTACCTAGATGGAACATCAAGCACCATTGACGCCACCAACAACTGGTGGGGCACCACAGACACCCAAGCAATCGACGCAACAATTTACGACTTCAAACACGACTTCTACCTAGGCAAAGTAAACATAGAACCAATATTGACAGAACCAAACCCCAACGCACAACCAAAATACATAATTCCAGAGTTTCCCACATGGACAATTTTGCCTCTGGCAGCAGTAATAATTCTGGTAGCCATAATTTTTAAAAAAAAAATCCCGTGAGGAAAAAATAAATGAAACTGCAGCGGGGCACAGTTATTTTTTCTTTCGTCAAATTTTCTTGAGCAATAGATAAATCAAATGATAAGTATTTTGTCAATTTTTCTTGAGAAAAACCCTTTTTTATCTCATTAAGTAAATATTATGATATGACAGTTAAAGTCACCAAAGTTTTAACTTTAGTTTTTTACGTTTTAATAATAACAATACTTGTATTTGGATTACCTCAAAGGTTAAACTTGAGAGTTTTTGCCCAGCCAAGTTTAGTTGTAGTTATTGATTCAGATACTACTTGGGATAAAGCGGATAGCCCTTACGAGCTTACTGGTCCAGTACGTGTAAACAATGGAGCGACGTTGACAATTGAAGCGGGAGTTACGATAGATTTTAACAATTATGAAATGCGTGTGGAGGGCACTTTTGTTTGTGGTGGGGATTGGGACCAAGTTTACCTTAATAATGGATTAATTAACCTCACCACAACAAGCAATGGCTGGAATCAACAAACAAAGTCGGGCCACATAATCCAAAACACAGTAATGGACAAAATGGATCTTTCCAGCAAAGCCCCAATAAAGATAATCAATTGTAATTCTGAAAAATCTGAAATAACAGCAACAGGACCATCAGTGATTCAAGACAACACAATAGGCACCATTTCAATTCACGGGGACGGGGCATTGATCCAAAACAACAAAATTGGAACACTAAATGTTCACGAGGGCAACGTGAAGATTTCACATCATATCATTTCATACATCAACTGTAAAGGGGGATCACTTGAAATCTCAGACTGCACCATAAAGTCCCTTGATGGATATGGAAAAAATTTCCAAATTTCAAACAACCAAATTGGAAACATTGGTAATTTTTATCCCGGATCCGCTCAAGGTGCAGGAGTTAATTATTTTGATGTACAATCAGCAGAAATTACCAATAACGTAATCCAGCAAGGTGCCTATGTTTCTGCACACTCAGCAAAAATTTCAAACAACGTTTTCCAAGGTTACGTCCACGGCAAACAGTTGGTTGGCGGTCATTTTTCAGGTCATTTAGGGGATTGTCCAATTATTGCAGTTATTGAAAAGGGCGGATTGTTTGAAGTTTCGTATAACACCCTCACAGGTCATACATACGAATACTCTTACGATACGTATTATATGTGGCGGACAACGGTCAACAGAACAACCACAACTTCAGGCATTAATGTTTATGGGGGTTTTGTTACTGTTGCAAACAACACGATTACAGATTGTTCTAGGGGAATATTTGGGGGAACCTTGATTGAAGGAAATAATCTGATTAACAATAGGTTTGGAATACAAGTAAATTTCATGGATTCTGAAATTCGAAGCAACACCATAACGAGTGGAGAAAACGGAATCAGCGTGACCAATGAGGGGTTTTCGATTATTGAGAACAACGTTATAACTAAACAAACTAGGTCTGGAATCTACGTTCATAGTCATTCAATACAGTGTAACAATAACACAATAACTAGTTGCCCTGTAGCATTGGAATTAATCAAATGTGATTCTGCTACAATAAATTACAACAATATTGAAGATTACAATAACAGCATTTACTTAACAGACACGTACGGCACCATCGACGCCACCAACAACTGGTGGGGAACCACAGACACAGAAACAATTGGGTTATCAATACATGACTCCAAATATTCCCTAGACTTAGGAACAGTAAACTTCACTCCATTCCTAACCGAACCAAACCCCAACGCACAACCAAAATACATAATTCCAGAGTTTCCCACATGGACAATTTTGCCTCTGGCAGCAGTAATAATTCTGGTAGCCATAATTTTTAAAAAAAAAATCCCGTGAGGAAAAAATAAATGAAACTGCTTTTGGGCACAATTTTAACGCTAATTATCCTCAGCGGATTAACCTTGTTTGATTCTTCGAAAGCTTTTGCCCAGTCAGGTTTAGTTGTGGTCATCGATTTTGACACTACTTGGACAAAAGCAGATAGCCCCCACGAACTTAATGCACCCGTGCTCGTAAATGAAGGAATTATATTAACCATTGAAGCAGGAACAACCGTGAACCTTAATGGATATTACATCATGGTGAACGGGACATTACGGTTGTTAGGAAACATCCAAGACAAAATTTTTGTTAACAATGGAAGGATCATATTTACACAATTCAGTAGCAATTGGGATGAAAATACAGGTTCAGGAAGCATAATTGAGAATTCAAATCTCGAATCAATTTTTGTAGAAATTAGTTCTGTTTCCCCCAAAATTGTTGGAAATTCCATTTTGAACCTCACCGTTGGTGGCTCATCGATAGTTAGCAACAATTCGATATTTGGTCCAGTGTATGTTGAATTAAACGCTGAAAAACCAATTTTTTCCCACAACATAATCCTTGGAGACGTAAATTGTGCTTCAGACGGCTCAAGTGTATTCTCATTTAATACTATTTCAGGGAATCTTCATGTTGGTTTAGGTCCCCATATAGTTTTAAACAACACCATTTCAGGAGAAGTTTCCTTAAATGATTCTCCCATAATCGCTAATAATACCATTTCAGGTGGAATTAGTGTCAAGAGTGGCTCCCCAAAAATTGTGAAAAATTACATTTCAGAGGGCATCAACAAAGGTGAAACACTTATGTGGGGAGGAATAAGTTCAGCCCTAATTTCACAAAATTTTATTTTGGGAGAAGTAAACATTCGCGCGCGTGGGGAAACAACTACCATTTCAAATAATGAAATTTTGGGAAAAATCAGTGTTACTAATGGGAAAATAACAATTTCAGGCAATTCAATTACTGGTCAACTTGATATGGTACCAAAAGGTAAAGATCCTGTAATTGAAGTGTCAATAGAAAATAACATGATTATTGGAGAAGAATATGGAATTTACATAGAACCTGCAGCAGGCTGGCCCCTCCATTTGCATTACACATCTGCCATTATTCAAGGCAACCTAATTAGCGGTTGTTCAAATGCAGCAATTACTGTTGGTGGGTCACAAATTTATGATGTAGATATAAAGGTTAGCAATGTTGTAAATATTGAAGGAAACATTATCATCAACAACAATATTGGCATTACTGGAGAATTAAATGAACCCATAAAAAACAACATAATTGTCAATAACACATACGGGATTGTTGGTGGCTCACTGATTGAATTAAACACAATAGCAAACAATACTTATGGAATCAGTGAAGCTAATGAAATTAGAAATAACACAATTATCAACAACTTCATCGGAGTTGAAGGGGACTTTACAACATTTCTTTACAACAACATTTACAACAATTCTGAGTATAATTTCCGTTTCATATCATCCAACAATAGAAATGCCACAAACAACTGGTGGGGAACAACAGATACCAACGCAATAAACCAAACAATTTATGATTATAAATATGATTTCAAATTAGGAAAACTAAATTTCACACCATTTTTAACTGAAGAAAATCCCAACTCAGAACCAAAATACACACCACAAATTCCAGAATTTGCCTCATGGACAGTTTTGCCTTTGTTTTTGGGTGTAGCCGTTGTAATTGCGGTATTTAGGGGAAAACTGCTGAAAAGCGATTAGGCGCTGTTGTAATAGAAAGGTACATAACTGTTTTGTATGCTATCAAAGGTCCATGGTTTTTTTGGAATTTTTTTTCCAATTATATGTTCAAGATTGATTGTACCATCAAGATAAGTCTTGTAGCCGTAGTAGCGAGCTTGCAGGCAATAGCCAAAATCTTCACTTGCGCCTTCAGGTCTTACAGGATAAAAATTAACTCGTTTATCCTGAATTATTTTTCTGCTAAGACAAAGACAACCAGCGGAAGTCATCAAAGTTTCATCTAAAGCACAAGTTACCTTTTTATGAAGAGCATAATGTTTTGGATCTCCGGGAACTTGCCATTTTGAAGCCAACCAAACCCCTTCAGGAAATGCCCGCAAGTAGGCTCCGCCAACTATGTCTTTGCCCCAAAAAGATAGACAATCAATCAATTCTTTGGTTTTAGGATAAACATCACTGTCCAAAAAAATTGCATAATCTGGATCAAAATTCCGTGCAAAAGTCAACAATGTTTGTCTTACTTGGGCTATGGTGTCATAAGGGCTTTCGCAGATTATTGAAGCGTCTTTTCGGAACCATAATCGGATTACTTCATGGGGGCGTTTAAATTTCCAAACACGATTTAGAGTGTCGTCATCACTGTTGTTTTCGGCAAAAACATACAAGTCCGGCTGAGGATCAAGTTTGTAAAGAAAACTAAAAAAGGAAGATAATTTTTTGGCACAGTTATAAACTGGGATAAGGATCAAATTTTTCATCAAACCGACCTGTAACCCATTTTTCAAAATCTTGCTTTAAGATAGACGAAAACTTACAGAAACACAGAATAGCCAACATATTCAAAGGGACAGATTCAGGATTTTGATATGGCTACCTTGATTTTGTATACTTGCAAACTACTTGTGTTTTACAATTATTGTCGTTTTGTTCTACAATTGAATGGAATGATTTATATTATGGAATAAATATTATAATTTAGACTACTTGTGTAAATTATGTATATATTGATTTAAAATAACAAATTTACAGGTTTAGCACAAACATGACACCCCTTAAGAAAAAAGACAAAAATTGTTCTTTCATCTTCATTTTCCCAGTTTTCAATAATAAACCAAATCAAGCAAATAGACATGACCTGAAAGGAACTAAAACATTATGAACCTCAAAAAATTGCTAGCTTCTTCTTGCCGACAAAAAATTATAATGTACCTATCACATGTTGGAAAAACTAACATAATGAAACTCGTTCGAGAGACCGGTAGTACATACAATGAAGTTAACCGTAATATACAGCTTCTAGAAAATGAAGGAATAGCCAAATCCTACCGCATCGGACATCAGCGGATTATTGCTTTGATTTTCACCAACAAAAAAACAGTGATACTACTAGAAGCATTAACAATACTCAACAAACTCACTATATGTAATCAATCTAATTGCAAGAACCCAAAAATTGAAACCTAGACCAATCAATGTTCATAATTAAAATTTTTAGTTAAAAACTCTAAAATCAACCTTTCAGGAACCATGTAAATTATGAAACAAAAAAACGTTAACATAAGTAAACGCATTCCCATTTTTTGATGAACTATAACAAGAAAAAACTGCTTCGAATATGACAAAAGAACGAAAAAAGATGAAAAAAAATAACTTATACTTTCATTGAGTTCTCTACTTCTGAAAGTATTCGTCTAGCTTAAAAGTTCTTAATTACTTATCCTTATTTCACACAAGGGGGGTTTTCATCTGAATCTTGAAAGACTGATAGCCTCATCGTGCAGGCAAAAAATATTGATAGAACTATCAAAAGTTAAATCAATTAACATCATGGCACTTGTACGCAGAACAAACAGCACATACATTGAAGTGAACAGGAACATAAGAATTCTAGAAAAAGAAGACATAATCACAGACCAACGTATAGGCCGTATGCGAATCATCAAACTTATTCGAGAAAATCAAAAAACAATATTGCTGTTACAGGCTTTAAAGATACTTACCAAACAACCAACAACAAGACCCAGTAAGGACTGTTTTCCTCCCAGTTCCGGACTGCAAATAACAGCTTCATTGTAAAAATAATCTATAGAATTGCTAATACCTCAACAATTAACTAGTTACTCAAAACAGGAGGGAGCTGACAATAGCTGAAAACGTATACAATAAAATACTTCTTGGATTTAATAGAGGATTGCACATAATCAATGCATGTAATTCATCCCAAAATCCTAAATCAAGTAGATTTGCCATTTTTTGCGATCAAATCATTGATAGCACTATAGTAGGTGCCATAACAGGAATTTCAGCTTATATCTCAGCAGGGGAAAGCGCTTCAATCAATTCAGCATTACTAGCCTTTTTGCTTACAATGCTGATAAAAATGAAAGAATATCGAAACATTAAGTAACACTTTTTTTCCTAAATTACTAACACAATTATCTCATACATAGTCTCCAAAGAAAAGAAGGTCCTCAGAAAACAAAAATCAAGAATCAAATGGAAAATATTATTGGATTTGTATCCTTCTTTTTTCCATTAAATCGACCGCCAAAAAATAAATTCTGGCTAACTCGTCAGCCAAAACATTTTTGATAATTAAACTTTAAAAATATTTTTTCCAATTTTTTAACACCAAGACATCTTCAATAAGATTAAATACCATCTTTGATTCAGACGATAGAGACGGGCTGGTAGTTCAGTCTGGTATGAACGCTGCCTTCGCATGTTATATTACAGAAAAAGGCAGAAGCCGCGGGTTCAATTCCCGCCCAGTCCACCAACTAAGTTTTGAATGAAGGCGGTTTCAAAGGTTTTGTTTCATTGGTTTGCAGTCGCCACCAGTTACCAAGCCGAGAGTAGACAATCCGTGCAGGAACAATGTTAATCAGGGCTTGGGTGCCGTTCATTACTCCTAAGGCAGGTAGGATGCCAACTACTACTGAGATGGGCATTCCGTAGAACACGGGAAGCAAGAAGTAATTGGCTATAGTCATGATTACTGTTCGGGACGTAACTGACGCGATGGTTTTGGAAAGGAATCCTTTGCGTATTGCAGCAAAAGCGAGTATTGTTGCTAATTCTGCTATGATTTTAAAGATTCCACCGTAAATATTTCCACGCAAGAAAATGAAAGAACATCCAATGAGGCAGGTGTATATTGCTCCGATTGGACCAGTGAAAAGTAGACTGATCATCATTGGCATTCCGGTTAGGTCCCATGAGACTCTGTCGTAAAGGGGAAAAGGAATGTCAAAAGGAGGTCCAGGTATTATTTCAAAGACCCCGCTTAGAGCTGCTAGCATGCTAGCTACTGCAAGTTTTTTGGTGTCTAATTTGAGCATAAGGGTTTCACCCAATAATAAAGAAGGGTGTACGCTAAATCATATTTATATTTTTCGAAAAACAATATGTCATTTTTGCTAAATCATATTGATTGATTTACATCATCTTCTTAACTGCAGCAACACACTGTTTAATCAGCTCAGCATTTTTTAAATAAATAACCCGGGAACGCCCAACATCATAGACGCCCACTAAGCCACATTCTTCAAGCACCCCAATGTGACGGTAAACTGCAGCATAGTCCTTTTCAATCACTTGAGCTACCGCCTTTATATGCAAGGGCCGCTGGGTTTCACTTATTAACTCAATGATTTTGAGTCTTGTTGGACTACCCAAGGCGCTGAATATTGCAGAAACTTGTTGCAGTTGCTTTTCGTCAATCATAAATAACCACATTTATTGTGTATGCATCTAATTTATGACATTTTCGCTAAACATCATTTAGTTGTTACCAAATTGGGTGCAAGCATGAAAACTGTTTTATTAGTAAAAAGTTAACCTGATTTGACCCAAAATGAAAAGCCGAATAATTCCGTTAATTGTAGTGTTTGTTCTTTTGCTTTCAACCATAACAACTACAGCTGCTGGAGCAAACTCAAGCCCAAAAACAATCACTGTCCCTGACGATTACAAAACAATCCAAGAAGCAATCGACGCCGCAAACAGTGGTGACACCATTGCAGTTAAAGCAGGAATTTACAACGAAGAATGGGTTTCTATAGAAAAATCTGTTTCAGTGATTGGAGACAACCAAAAAAGTGTGCTAAAATATCACAGTTCTTTGGGATTAATCGTAACAGCAGATAACGTGCATATTAATGGATTCACTGTAACTGGTTTTGACCCCATGCAAGGTTACGCTATAAGCGTATCAGGAGCAAAGGGCTGTGTTATCACAAACAATCAACTAAAAGACAATCTGGTTGGAATCTCGGTTTATGGTGCCTCATCAAGGAACACGGTTTCAGAAAACGTTGTAACCCACAACAACCGCTCCATAGAACTCATTAACGCTCACAACAACATGATTACAGAAAACAACATAACAGCTGCATTGATTTCGGGAATTTCCCTTGATGAATCCACAGGCAACACCATCTCCAAAAACAGGATTTCAGAACTAGCAGATGGAATGGGAGCTCTTATGTTATGGAAATCCTCAAACAACACGGTAACCAAAAACTTGTTGAATAAAGGAACCTTATCAATTCTGGTTGGCTCCACCGGCAATACAATTTCAGAAAACTTTGTAATAAAAAGCACATACGGCGTATACGTCGGACAATCTTCAGGAAACAAATTTTACCGCAACTACTTCCTTGACGTTAACCAGCCAGTGCTTGACAGTCAAACATCTCCAGATTTATTTTCAGAAAACAGCTGGGACAACGGCATTGAAGGAAACTACTGGAGCGACTACAACGGAACAGACACCGATAATAACGGAATAGGGGATTTTGTGTATCTCCTATATGGAAACAACCAAGACAATTATCCCCTTATGGATTTTCCTGCAATTTCAACAGAACCTGAGGCACTCTCAAAACCCAGTACACAGAATAGGTTACCTTCAGAAATAATAATAGGAATTGTGGTTATTGCAATCATCATCTCCATTGTAGCAACAATGAAACTGCGGAAAAAATAGTATCAATCAGTTTTTTGTTATCTATTTTTTCTGAAACCCAACAAAGAACGAACCGAAATGCTGCCATCATGTTTTTTCAGAGCAGCAGTTACGGCTTTTTTGGTTGCAACTGCAATCAATTCACCCATTTTTGTGTGTCCACTGGTGCATTGAATGGCTCTTTTAGAACCGGTTCCCGAAACGATGATTACATGGTCGGTTCCTGTTCCAGTAGCCTGCTTTTGGGGAGTTAAACTGCTTTTGATTTTTAAATCTTGAAGAACAGCAGTTTTTGCTTCAGTTACAGTAATAATTGCCCGTGCCATCGCCGAGTCTGTTAACTTCGAGTTTGTTAAAACAATGATGTTGATAGTTCCAAGGGGACTAACATATATTCCGTTTCTTTCAGTCCAATCTGCTTTGTCTACACCCATACGAAGGGCGTTGCCTCCTGTGCCTGCAGAAGCAAAACAACATACTTTGAATTCTTCATAACTTTCTTTGGATAATGCAACGTGTTCCATGTTTACAGCCGTATTCAAAAGGGCAATTTCTTCAGGAACCAAACCTAACGTCTTGATTACTTTGTGGTCTATGCCTAAATCAAAATCAACGGGCAATTGGTCTCCAAAACTTTTTCGCACTTGCTCAAACAAACCCCCATCAACGTAAGCGTTACCAACAAAATTTACTTGTTTGAACGACTCTTTGGTAGAAAAAACTCGACGCTGATGCTCAAAAGAAACAAGTAAGGTATTAAGCTGGAACCCATCGCAAACATTGTAAACTAGCTTAGCTTTGACACCATCTAAACCGATGTCTATTGGTTTTTCTTTCATTTCTTACCCTCCAGACACCCAAAGAGTGAATCTAAAACTAATTATTGGAACCACCAAAAAAGCTTGTTATCTGTTTTTGCTGGTTTTCTTTTCTAGACAGACTGGAAACAGTAACACCTACCCTTCTCGCTTTTACGTCTGATTCTTCAAAGAATTTTTTGAAAAGTTCTTTCACTTCATCTTTTAGGATTTCCAAACTACTTGTAGAATTCTCAAAAGTGTTAGACCTGCTATGAACTTCCAGATTATCTCCAACAACTCGTATGGTCACGGTCCTGTAAAGCAACCCTTTAGCCAATAATCGGGCATGGACATCTTCACAGAGTTGGTAGGCTTTGTTCAAAATAACCGTCAAGTCTTGGGTGTCCTCTTTAAGGGTCGAAATTCTACCAACAGATACGGGATCACCCCGTTCTTCAACTGGATCATCATCAATTCCTAGGGCGGCGTTATGAAAATAGGCACCTAGTTTTCTTCCAAAAAGATCTACCAACTGTTGCACGTCAAACTTAGCCAAATGACCAACAGTATGGACATTCAAAGTTTCAAATTTTTTTTCTGTCTTTTTTCCAACACCAACTAAACTGCGAACAGGCAATGGCGCCAAAAAACTAAGCACATATTCGGGAGGAACAACAGTTAACCCGTCTGGTTTTTGGTAATCAGCAGCAATTTTAGCTACAAGCTTGTTTGGTCCAACCCCTACAGAACAAGTAAGTTGCTGTTGGCTGAAAACTTCATTTTTGATTGTTTTTGCCAACTTTTTAGCCCTTAAGTAACTGCCCCGGGTTTTTTGAGTTACATCCAAGTATGCTTCATCTACACTAACTTGCTCAAAACGGTCAGCGTAACTTCGCAATACATCCATTATGCGGTCTGAAATTTGCCCATAAAAGGGTTTGTCTACAGGCAAAAACACGGAATCTACGCCTTCAAGTCGTTTTTTAGCAAGAGAAATGGGAATTCCAGATTTAACCCCATATTGTCGGGCTACATAATTTGCTGTGCTTACTGCTCCGCTGTCTTGGGTTCGCCCAGAATACACACAGACAACAACTGGTTTGCCTTTTATGGAAGGATTTCGGCGTTCTTCACATTGAGCAAAGAAATAATCCAAATCAACCAACATCACAATTCTGGCATGCAAAATTTGGCAGCCCCATTAAACCAGTAAACACTAGATAAACTTTGAGAGTTGGAAGTTAATAAACACTCCAAAAATAACAAACCATTCTTTTGTTTTCTATTAGAACAAGTTATATTATCAGACAGCTCAGTAATAATCATGAATGCATGTATTCTATATTACTCACAAACAGGGAACACCAAAAAATTTGCAGAAAAAATATCAAATTCTCTAAAAATTCCCACAACATATGACATGACAAGCAATGACGCCTCCGTTGCAAAACAACATGACATAATAATTCTTGGAACCCCAGTTCACGGATTTAATCCCTCAAAAGAATCTATAGAGTTTGTGAAACAGTTACCAGAAGGCAACGGAAAAAAAACAATCTTGTTCTGCACATACAGACTATGGAAAGGCAGAGTCTTTAGCAAACTGAAAGGCGAACTCAAAAAGAGGGGATATAGCACTATTTTGTGTGTTTCAGCAAAAGCTAAAGAATTCACTGACGCTGACTTTATTGCTCCTGTGCAAAAGATTGTAGAAACAATAAAAGAGTGAAAAAAGAGCCCCTACTTGTCTTGGACCGATTCTTCGTCGGTGTTAACCAAGGATTCTCGCAGGTAATCGTCTAAAGTTTCCCCTGGAACTACTTCGATGCTGTAGTCTTGAGGCTCAATAGAATGCTTGTAGTTCTTTGCTGGAACTATAACTTTTTTGAAGCCCCACATTTCTGCTGCTTTAATTTTTTCGTGAACTCCGCCAACTGCAGTAACAGGAACCACGTCGTGAACTCCAACATTAATTTCTCCGGTAACTGCGACGTCTTGCCTGATGGGTTTACCCTCTAACAAGGAACAAAGAAGAATAGTCATGGTTACTCCTGCGCTTGGTCCGTCTACACGATAAGCCTGAGCAAAATCAATGTGTGTAAAGAATTCTTGGGCAATATCAACACCGTATTTTTGTAAAATTACACTTCGGACTTTGCATACACTATCGGCGATGAACTGTTCTTGTCCTTCTTTGGCAATTCCGGTAACATTGTAGTAACCACGCAGGGATTTGTCAAATCGTTTGTCCCGTTTTTCTAAGAAGCCTTTGACAGCAAGAACGTTTCCAGTCATTTCTCCACTGTATGAATCTTTGACTACAGCAACACCATAAATCTGCCCTAACTTGGAACCTTCGGGACTGATATCCAAAAGTTGTCCCCGTTCGCTCATTTGATGTTCAAGAATCTGTTTTTGGATCGTTTTACAGTGATTCTCAATGGCTTCTTTTACGTGCTTCGCTTCGACAAACTTTAGGTCTTCGTTCATGGCCAAAGTGCCTGCTGTTTTCACTATGGAAATCATTGGCCGAAGTTTAGTGGACAAGGCATTGTTTTTATTGCTTCTTCTGCGACCTTCGTTAATTATTTCTTCACAGGCTTCTTTGCTGAAAGGAAGCAGCCTAAAACGGGAAACCTCTTGGGCAATAAACTGAACATACTTGCGGCGGTTCTCCATAGTGTTAGGCATGGTATTGTTCATGCGCACTACTTTGCCGTAACCATATATTCGATCCATCAACGCGGGATGAACTTGCCCGATGCTGTCGTAGTTCCCGGCACCCACTAAAAAGCACATACAAGGCACAGGTTCAGTAGCTACAGACATTGCTGCTGTTCCGCTTGCTCCCCCTAATCGGCTGCGCATAGTTATCGGTAACTGACCATCCTCTAAAACAGTCAACAAAGTAATTGCTTCATCAGGTGCCATGTTTTTTATTTCGTCAATGTATAAGATGCCTTGATGAGCACGGTGAACCCCACCGGCGGTTACTCTTTGATGTTCGGGAGTTCCCATTCCTCCAGTCTGGAAGGGATCCCATGCAATACTTCCAAACAGTTGAGCAGAGCCATGTCCAGTGGCATCAATAAAAGGCGCAGCTTTTTTGGAGTTGTCAACTATGAGTTTTGGAACCTTAGAAGATTTTGCTCCCCCAATTCCTTTGGCGCCGCCCATTATGCCGAATCGTCCTAGCACTGTTACTAGAATCAGGAACATGAGCATCATTCCTGCCGGCAGAAAAGTTGTAGTTCCAATGGCCACGAAATTGTCTAACATGAAACTACCGAAGTTGCCATTGTACACAGTTTGAACAGGCTCACCAAAGGCGCCGGGCACGTTCATGTCCCATGCAAGTTTTTCTTGCCAAAGGTAATAGAAGCCTGCAAACATGAAAATTGAAGCAACAATAATCATCAAATAGATTATTGCTTTTACTCCAATGCGTTGAAGGAACTGCCGTTTTGCTTCTTTGAGTTTTTGTTTTAAAAGAATTTTTTTCCCGTCACCTGCAGGGTGGGAAGAAATTTTTGGTTCACCTGGAATGATGTCATTTTGCCAGCATACTACATCTTGGAGTTTAATGTCTTCTTTTTTGTAAAGTTCAGTTAAATGAACCGAAAGGGCACGACCAATCAAAGATTTACCCGTGCCGGGATCTCCAAGCAAAAGCAAATATGGACCAGGAGGAGCAGTTTTTGTTACATTGGGTTTTTCTTTGTCGGGGTCTGTCCATGCGTCGTACCATTTTTCTTGCTTGAGGTTTTTTAGTTTGTGAACCCATTCTTCTAAACAAAGATAACACTCATCAAGGGCACGTTCTTGCCCGATAACCCATTCAAGAAGATTATCAGAAACGGGATAACCCTTAGTGGACTCAAAATTTTTCCAGTCCCAGTTTTTGCCCCTGATAACTTCTGTATCTTCCCCGAAGTAGTCCAAGTTCTTAACTCCTGCCTTTTTTTGACTAGCAACATGTGCAGTTTGCACGTACCTTGATTATAGCCCGTGCTGTCCTGAAACTGAAAAACAATAAATAAAAAGATAAACTGCTATTACCAAAAGCAAAACATTCCGAAACGGTAGTATAGTTGCCATTTCTGGGTTAGTTTTTGTGCAAGAAGATTTTATTAGTGAGTTGGTTTGGAACTGTTAGTTACAAGGTAATTGGATGTAAACCAGGATGAAAAACAACATTGCAGTTATTGGCGCAGGCGTAATTGGCGGTTCTGTTACAAAGAGCCTTTTGAAAAGTGGATATAAAGGCAAAATTACAGTAGCCGAAGTTCAACTGGAAAAAGCTAATGAACTAGAAAACATGGGTGCAGTATTAACCAGTGATAATAAAAAGGCAGCAAAAAATGCTGATGTTGTTTTTTTGTGTGTGAAACCAAACATCTTAAAGTCAGTTTTAGAAGAAATCAGCAAAGAAGTTGAAGGCAAACTTGTGGTTTCTACAGCTGCAGCGGTTACTGTTCAGTTCTGTAAACGGGTAGCACCTAAAGCCCGTATTGTAAGAGTAATGCCTAATGTTGCTATTTCGGTGCAAGAATCTTTCACTGCTTATTGTTGTGACAACGATGTAACTGAGCAAGACAAGCAAACTATCAAAACATTTCTTGATTTGATGGGAAAATCCATGGAAATTGATGAAAAATACATGGATGCAGTAACTGCAGTCAGTGGAAGCGGACCGGGATACCTTTCAATTATTGTAGAGGCTCTAGCCTACGCGGGCTTAAAAGTTGGTTTGCCCCGAGATTTGGCGTTGCAAAGTGCAGCTCAAGCAGTTTTGGGAACTGCAAAACTTGTTTTAGAAACAGGACTAAGTCCTGCTCAGATACGGGACAATGTTACAACTCCAGGTGGAACCACCATTGAGGCAATATATGAAGTTGAAGGCAGCCAGATCAGGCAAGCTTTAGTTCGAGCTGTTGAAGCAGCAACCAAAAAGAGTGAAACCATCAGAAAAAACTGGGAATAACCATTTAGTTAACCAAAAAGTTAATCCAATAAAAAAAGAAAAGTGAATACCATGTCAAAAGAACAAATTGTAGTTTTAATGGGTTCTCCCCGAGATCTTCCTTTTGCTTCCAAAATTAAAGAGTTTTTGGAAAAACAAAAGTTTCCAGTAGATTGTGTATATACTGTTGCTTCGGCACATCGGACACCAGAAAAACTGTTAAAGGAACTCAAAGAATACGAAAAATGTAGTGTGCCCCTTGTTTACATTACAGTTGCAGGATTATCTGACGCCCTTTCAGGAGTAGTTGCAGGGACAACCGTTCATCCAGTTATTGCATGCCCTCCAGACTCTGACCAACACGGAGGAGCCAAAGTGTTTTCTTCCACTGCAATGCCTACTGGAGTTCCTGTTGCATACGTTGTTAAACCAGAAAATGCTGCGTTAGTAGCGTTACGAATTTTTGCCATAGCTAATCCAGAACTCCAAAAGTCCCTAGACAAGTATAACAAAAAAATGGCTAAAGCAATCTACGATGGCGACGAAGAAGTAAAAAAAGTAACACAAAAAAAACACGTTAACCGCCTTGCAGTTTAACTAAAGATCTTAGATTATTCACGGAACCATTAAGGAACAAATCTTGTGTTCCTTTGGAATTCCAGAAAAAAGACCGTTTTCCAGCAAAGTTGCATCTATTAATTAGTAATAGGAACTGTTGACTAGATTTAATTCACCGTTTTCTTAAATTCCAAAAGTTCCTTGAGAGTATGTATTTCGATAAGATTGCTTGAATGGGGCATTTTTGTTCGAAAGGCAGCAGTGAACAATACCAGATCTTCGATGTGCAGCAATTCCATTTCGTGCAGTTTAATTGCAACAGACATTAACCGGTCGTCTTTTTTAGTGTAATCGTAGTGTACTGGAACAACCCCGTAGACTAGCTCAAGTTGCTTTTTGATTTGCAGGTTTGGGGTAACCGCGATTATGGGACTTTCAATTTTAAAACGGGAAATCATTTTTGCAGTATAACCTGACCGTGTTAAAGTTACAATTTTTGTTATAGGCATGCTAGTGCAAATCTTGTGTATAGACCAACTTACGGTGTCGGAAATGTTAACAAAACCTAGTTTTCGCACTGAATTTCGGGTTGCTTTTTGAGCTTCTACTGCGATTCTTGCCATCATCTCCACTGCATCTACAGGATATTTTCCAACTGCGGTTTCTCCTGAAAGCATAGTTGCATCTGTTCCATCTAGTATAGCGTTAGCTACGTCGCTAACTTCGGCGCGGGTTGGATTTGGGTTATGCATCATGGATTCCAGCATTTCTGTAGCAGTAACTACGGGTTTCCCTTCTTGGTTGCACATTCGGATTAACGATTTTTGAACTAAAGGCACTTTTTCGGAATCTATTTCTACGCCTAAATCCCCGCGTGCAATCATTATAGCATCGGATGCTTCTAAAATTTCTTTAAAGTTTGTTATGCCTTCAAAGTTTTCAATTTTAGAAAGAACAGCCCCTTCAAAACCTTTTGCTGCTGACCGCAGTTTTGTTATATCTTTTGCGTTTCTTGTAAAGGATAAAGCCAAAAACTCTGCATGATATTTTTTGGCAAAGTCTATAATTTTTTTGTCCCGCTGTGAAAGGGTTGGAACACCAAGAATCTTGTTTGGAACGTTAACTCCTTTGCCGTTAGATATTATGCCGCCACGTTCCACCAATAAAACTAAAGATTTATTGTCTTTTTCGATAACTGCAGTTTTGATTTTGCCGTTGTCAATGTAAACTAGGTCCCCAATGTTCATTTCGGCAATAATGTTGTGATTAAAACTGATGGATTCGCCACTAAAACCAACGTATAGCTTGTCACCTATATTGACTATTTGTTGGTCTTCTGTTCTTAACCGAATTTCAGGACCTTTCAAATCAATCATTATGGGCAGGTCAGATAATTTTCGAATATTATCAACACTTTGCTTGTAGCTTTCAAGGTCACCGTATGCGGTGTTTATTCTAACACAGTTCATGCCTGCTTGGAGCATTCCCTTTAAAGTTTCAGTTTCAACACTAGCCGGACCAATCGTGCATACGATTTTGGGTTTCTTTAGCAACTAACCTGTCACCTAAAATATGAAAAGGGGTTTTCAACGTTTAAACTTTGAAAGAATTAATGTAACAACTATTGCAACTGCAAGAACTGCTATGACAATTTCAGAGACCAAAACGATGTTTTCGTATTCTGCTTGTTTAGACAAGATACCAAATAGTGCCCAGATGACTACACCACAGAAGGCGACGTCTTTTCGTAACACTAACATAGCAAGGGATAACAGCAACGCAACACAGATTATCAGAACGGCCCAAGTTGAAGCTTCGATTCCAAATCCGTCCCAGCCTATTGCAGTTAAAGCTACAGAAATGTTTGCGATGGTTGCGATGCTTATCCAGCCCAAATAAACACTGAAAGGCAAATGAACAAGAGCCATTTCTTTGATCGATACTGCTGCTCTGCCGATGTCTAAGCGTCTGTAGACTAGAATTAGACTTGTCAGTAACCCCAGCATCAGAATTACGCTGTAGGTAACGAAATCGTAATGCCAAAGAACCAGCCAAACAATGTTGAAGATGCTACTTAATCCGAAGAACCGGCTAACTTGACCAAGAAACGGTTTGTCCCTGTTTTGGGGTAACGCTTGATAGATAACAAACAACGCCAGAAGAATGTAGATTACACTCCAAATAGCAAAAGTGAACCCAGCAGGAGTAACCAAGGTAGGGTACATGTCTGAAACATCGGCGCTAGTAACTCCTCCAATAATTGTAGTGCTGCCAGCTAACCCGTTTACAATTAAAGTTACTATGTAGGCGACAATGTTGACTGCCTGAAACACAACAGGTCGATTCAACATAACAGAAGTAATATGCAACCATTATTCATATAACAATTTGCACAGCAATTTATTTAGCAGAAAAGTTGAGATTCGAAAAATCAAACATATAAAAAGACAAACATTTGAGACCCCACAAAATGTTGATACAACAACAATTTAAAAAAAAACAATAGAAGTAGTTGTTTTTTGTTACAGGTAAAAAACAACTACTACTTGGTTTAAAGAAAGCGTCAAAACATGTTTGACCTTTGAACAGGATTTTGAAAAAATGCTAGTTTTGTTGTTGTTGGGGGGTAGGGGGGTCAACAACAACAAATTGTTTTATTTTAAGTAATTGAGTCAGTTTAACATCAATGAAGTTTATATTATCAGAGTTATGACCTTGCAAACATGAAATAGTTTTTTGCAGGTCGATAACTTCAATTAAAGTTTACAATTATTTAATTGATATGTACTGAATTAATTACGAATACTGTGGAGATAAATGCTTTGTATGTTAGGGCAACATTGAAAACTTCAAAGAATGGACTAAACTCCATGAAGTATTAGCCAATCATCATTTAATTTCCAAGAAAGTCGTTTACAGTGCAACTTCTAATTTTTTTAAGGTTACACTTTCTATTTGGTTTCCTTTGCGTGTTGTGAGTTTTAAGCGAATGATGTTTTCAGAGATTAGTTCGATTTGGGTTGTTGGTTTTTTGTTGGTGTTGGTTTGGTTGGTTTGGTTTGAATTATGCATATTTTGTATCAAGACGACGAGTGAACTTCAATCCAGTACTAGAAAATAATCCAAAAAATTATTTGCCCTAACATGATGATAATCAGCGTTTGGTTAATTCCATTGTTAGTTTATGCGCCTTTTGGAAGCCAAGAATGGTAATTATTTTTTGATTCTTCAGGGAAATATTCTTTGGATTTTTCTTCTTTTTTCTCGACGGGTTTATTACAATATGGGCAGTCCTTCGGAAGTTCTGCACCCATGTCCCACTGAAATTTGGTGAGGCTAACATTACGCTTACATTTTGGACATTGTTTATTTGGCAAAATTCTATGTTCCCCTTTATGTTTTTAATTTTAAGCTCGTCTAAACCAGCTCATTAACAACATTATGGGCTATGAAGTATTTATCAAGTCGTACAAAAAACCCCGTGCATAATAGAAATTTAAGATTATTTATTGTTAAATTTTGTAGTATACTACTTCATTTGGTCATTTTGTGGGTTAAAAATATCCCAGGTTTAGGCTTGTTTTTCCAATTAAACCAAAATTATAAACATTGTGCTAAATCTCAATAATGTAAAGAAAAAATCACTAAAAAATAACTCAAACCATTATAATACAAAATGTCATTAACCACGAAATCGAGCCGTGATGCTCAAAAAGAAAACAAGAAATACAAGATCAGGTAATTTTAAACCAAACTCCAGATTTTTCATAAATAATCGTTAATAAAAAAAGCTTACTCATAAGGAAAAAATAGATTTTACTACAATTGTTCTTTAGCGATCTCATTATTTGTTAGGTAACAAGCAGGATCGGAAGCCCAAATGTCTCCAGAACCAACTAAAGCACGTACACGTGATCCACCTTTACAGATCTCGAAAAAGCGACAATTATCTGCAGCACAACGACCAGTTATGTATTTGTTCTTATTTTTTAAACCAAGCATAATCGGATCTGAAGTATCTTCCCAAATCTCACCAAAGGATCGATCACGAATACTGCCAAAAGAATAATCCTGCCAAAATTGGTTTGCATGAACAAAACCAAACGGATCTACTGCAGCAATAGTCTCGCCAGTACCATCTCCACCATTTTCTTTAAGAAGATTATACGCCCATTTAGCTCTCTCAGGATCGTCCTTTAGCAATTTAAGATAAAGAAAGCCAGCATCACAATAATTTCCTACAAGAAGCGTTTCAATATTATACCCATTTGCATGATGATTTCGCGTAAGTTCGAAATAAGAATTAATTGCTTCTCTCGCAACTTTTGGATTAAGATCTTGTTTAACGATATCTTTTCCACGTCCACAGTAATCCAGGTGGTACACACAACAACGATTCACACCTATTTCTTTAAGATTTAGCAATACGCCCGGGATATCTCTGTGATTGTGTCGTGTAAGTGTAAATCTAAGACCAGTCTTAATTCCAGCTTTAATAGAGTTTCTCATACCTATAACTGCATTTTGGAACGCACCACTAACCCCTCTAAATTTATCGTTTGTGTTTTCTAAGCCATCCAAAGAAACACCAATATATTTAACACCCACAGATTTTGCAATTTCTGCCTTTTTCTTATCAATTAATGTTCCATTGGTTGAGATCACAGGCCTCAAACCAATTGAATTTGCATATTCAATAAGTTCAAACAAATCAGGACGAAGAAATGGTTCGCCACCTGAAAAAATTACCACAGGTACTTTATAATCAGCTAAGCTATCTAGAAAATGCATTCCTTCTTCTGTAGAAAGTTCTTTATTGTTTGATTCGACCATAGCGGTTGCATAACAGTGAAGGCAATTTAAGTTACACTTATTTGTCACGTTCCAAATCACAATTGGTTTGTTTGACTTGACATTAATTGGATGATGTTTAATTTGTTTCAAAATTTGATTATTATTAATGCCATAACGTAAACCATCCGATTCACTCTCTAAATCACACAATAACTTTGACACACCTATCATAAAGATTCCCTCAAATGAAAAGCAACAAAAGCTATTATGTTCTGAATTGGATTATTAAAAGCCATAATTTGACAAAACGGTAATAGAGTTAAAAAGTTAGATTTTTGGGAATCAATAGTTTTTGGCACAATAGAAGATGGAGCTACTTTGAACATATTTGAACATAGTTTTATTTCTTTCTTTATCGAACTTAGACCCAAAGTCAATTCTGACAAACTAGTTTCAATTATGAGTGACAAAATTCGTTTATTTTTCAATCGTTTCATATGTATCACTTGATGTATTTTTGTTATCCACAAACAAATCTACGAAATTGTCGAAAATAAAAGAATTATGATCAGAAGATTTGACTTTTGCTATGAAATTATGCATAATTTTTTCAATAAGTGATTTTGAAAAAGCTTCTATCACGTCGATATTCGGTTTTTTTGAGGCGTTCAATATTTTAATCGCTTTACTTGTTTCTTTTTTCCTGATCTCTTCAGTATACGTCATAAGATGTGAAAGTAATAGATGTTTGTGAAGATTTTGAAGTTTTCTATTGAACCGTAAAAGTTCATTTTCAATAATTTCATTTGTTTTCACAATTTCATTGCTTCTCAAAATCCTGTTTTGATAGGAAAGATCTTCAAAGTCACTTATTGAAAAATGTTTAACTAAAGGAATGTCTTTCACTTTTGGATCAATATCACAAGGTACTGCAATATCGATTAATGCGATGGGGTCTTTTCGTTCAGTCATCAGTTTTTTCATCATTTCTTCTTTTATAACCACACTTGGACAAGAAGTAGCTGAAAAAATCACATCAGCTGTCCGAGCTTCCCTAAGAAGCTCACAGAAAGGAACAGATCTACAACAATAATTTTGGCGGAATTTTATTACCTGACTTGGAGTTCTTCCAATCACAACCAACTCAAATGGCTCAAACTCAGTTAGATACTGTGCTAAAAGCGATGCTATTCTTCCCGTTCCAATAAGGATTATTTTCTTATTTTTGATCAAGTTAAATTGGTTTGCAAGATCAACTGCTGCTGACGAGATTGAAACTTTACCTTTTGAAATACCCGTTTCATATCTCACTTTTTTTCCCACAGAAAGTGTTTTCTGAAAAACAAGATTCAATACCGTGCTTGTGAACTCATAATTTCTAGAAAATTCATAAGCTTCTTTGACTTGGGTTAAAATTTGATTTTCTCCAATGATTAGACTATTAATGGAACTTACAGTTTTAAAAAGATGTTCCACTGCCCCCATATAGAAATCTACAATCATATATTTTTTGATTTTTTCACTAAAACGGTCAATCATTAATTTTTGGGCTTGTGCAATACCCAGTTGCGAATTTCTTCCCGTCAAATAAAGTTCAAAACGATTACAAGTTTGGAGAAGAACAACTTCATCAATAGAATTTTGATTCATTAATCTTTCACAAAAAACTAACTTTTCTGATTCTCGAAGATTTACAAAATTTATAATCTCCTGAGGTGCAGTTCTATGTGTAATTCTGATATTAGCAAAATACACTACGCTTTCCTCTCGTTTTTATACCCAACCGTATTTCTTTTGTGAATTCAGACATAAAATGGATTTTGAAAAACGGAATTTTTCTATTTCCTAAAGACTTACAGGTTAATAGAAGATTATGAGCAATTGAAAGTCTTAAAATCGCTTTCCCCTCTTTCAGGATTTAATGTTTGTTCAGAGTTGATAAACTCAAATGATGTTTTTTTAAATTCTCGACTTGAAAAATAAATCTTATAATCTTTAATGTTGACCTCATCAAGAATGGATTTTACTTTTTTCTTTGCTTCTTCAACAGACTTTGAGTGAATCATAAAAAAAAGATTATAATCCCAACCTTCCCGGGCATAACAGTGAGATACTGTAGGGAACGATGCTATCTTAGCACCAACCGAGTCAACATCATTTTTTGGAACTTTTAATACCGTCATAGGATTTGCAACAAAACCTATTTTTCTATGAGCAAGTGATACCCCAAAACGTCGGATTATCCCTTTCCTAAGTAGGCAGTTGCACGCATCTAATACTTGTTCCTCTGTCAAATTCAAACGTTTACCTATCTCAAAAAAAGGCCGACTTACAAGGGGCAATCGCTGCACCTCTACAAGTATCGCTTTGTCCTCATCAGAAATCAAATTTAACACCAATTTTAAACAATTTCGTCACCGGCATCCGCAAAATTTTTTTTCCAATTTTTTTTTCAATTTCTTGAAGATGCAAATTTAACGTCTCCAAATTGGGTTCAATGAGAGTAAACCACAGGTTTGGATGACCATCTCGAAAGTAATTGTGAGTAACCGAGGGGAATTCATTAATTATGAGAGCTATTTCCTCTGCATCCTCCTCAGGAACATCAATTGCCGCTAATATTGAACAATATCCAATTTTTGTAGGGGATATCACGGCACCAATTTTTCGAGCAAAACCCAAATCCATAAGCGTTTTCAAACTGGATATAACCTCAGTTTCAGTTATTCCCAATTTTTGACCTATTTCATTAAAGGGCTTCGCCGTAAGGGGGAGCCCATTCTGAATTGATTTGAGTAACGCTTTATTTTTTGAGTCAAAATTTTTTTTCAAAAGTCTGTGCCTCGTTATATAAACATTCGCTCAAACTGATCCGCATAAGCAGGCTTATTGTCAAGTTTTCCAGTGGTTCCTTCATATAGATAATTTTTTTCGATAATCTTTGCGCGATCGTTTGGAACCATGAAATGAGGATGATTAGACTCTGCAGTTATTCTTTGAAATGCAGTAGGGTGAAGGGTCATCAAATTTATCACTCTTCAGAATTAAAGACTAGACATTGTGTCTTAAAAAATTTACGTATTACAGCAATAATAGGCATAAAAATTTCTAATTTCGCAATTAATAATATTAATAAAAACGTATAGTGTGAACTAGATTAGTAACAGTAATTTGGATCAAAAAGACAAAATGATAGACGATTTTTTGATTCAAAATTTCAGTACAATAGGCGAGAAAAGGTTTGTAACCAAAAAAGAGTAAATGACTAGAAAAAAGATTGGTAAACGAGAATACCTTAACGATGTTGATTCAAGAAATCTGATGAGGGGATTAAATCAGCTTTTCGAGTGTGAGGTTGAGATTCCCCGAATAAGGCATGGAAACAAACAAACTTTTGAAACCCTGATTAGTGAAGAAGCTTTGCTTTTGGCTAAATATTTAAGAAATGAAAAAAAGGAATGGAAACCGAGACTCCCCTCACTTTAATTCATTGTTTTTCAATTTCATTAGAAAAATTATAACTACAACAATAACGTGAATCGATTAAATTAAAAGGTAATTAAATGATTATTTAAGAACATTCTATTCATCAAAGAATGTCGCATTGAAGGAAAAAACATGTTTGAAATTCAAATCAATAGAAGAACCATACTTAATGAGCAGGGTAGTGCATTTGGTGGAATTAATGTTTATTTAAAAAACGTTTGCGATGAAATTCAAGACTTAACTTTTCTAGAAATGAAAATGAGTAATGCTGACATTATAGTTGATAGAGTTGAGTTTTACGAAAATGATGAAATTGTTCCATATACAAGAGAAACAAAAGAAGGGTTAGTTTACATTAAAGTTGATTTACGTGGAATAACTTTACCTCCGAATCTGATTTTAAGGTTTATAATGAGATTTAATATTCCTGCACTAGCTAAAAAATTTGACAATCAATATTTCATAAAAGAGACGTTTTTTCATGTAATGGATAACACAAAAGCTTGTTCTTGGACAATAAAATATGAAATTCCTCGTTTTTATGATAAATGGAAAGTTTGGAAAGAAATGGATATTAAAGCTCCTGATGCTTCAGAAATTGAGAATTGTTCAAGTTCAAAACAATTAACATATCATTTTGTTCTTGAGAATGGCGGTAAAAAAGAAGTTTCATTTATGTTTCAAGAAAGAAATAACTCGACAATTGTTAAAACTATCGTCTTTCTGTTGGGAATTGGATTTACTCAACTCGGAAAATGGGTAATTAGTTTGATATTTGAATAAATCTCTATTTCTTCTTTCTTTTTTGTATGTGTCAGTCAGTCAGCCTGTCAGTCAGGGTAGTGGTAGTAGTAGTGACAGTCAGTACAGTAGTAGTCGTGGAGGTCGTAAGAAAAGTGATGTTTGGGTTTGGGGTAAAAATTTCACCGAAAATAGAAAATATTGTGAACCAGCAAGGTCATTAAAGACGGGTTTTGTATTGAAAGCTAATTCGAAAAAAATAAAATTACCAAATTAAATCCTAGACTTGGTTTGCATATGGATTTTCATAATGCACCCAAGTATCCAAGATTTTCTATTCCCATTTCTTTTTCTTTTTCAGTTTTTCCAGGTATTTTACTGAATCTTCATAAAATCGTTCAGACCCAGTTTGTGAAGTAAAAGATTTAGTTTTTTTAAAATTTCTCAAACAATTCACACTCATCTTTGCTAAACATCTTTTTGCATTCACAAATTTTCCGTAAATCTGTTCTTTGAGCAACAGTAGTACCCATTTACATTTTTGAAAGCCCAACAATTTTTATTAAGACAATACGTAGACCATCTATCCGGACATTGAACTAACTGTACTTTTTTCTCCTGAAAAGCGACAGTTGATTGCTCAACGTTTTCAATTTTCTCCACAAATTTCAACTCCTATAAAAAGTGAATTGTTTTGAATTTCTAAATAAGATGAACGTTTGCAAGGTAACACGATGTCTTACCCTGACCACACCATCTTTTTAAGCACTTAAAACAACTGGTAGATGACTAAGGTTTTAGTTAAGATTTGAAAATATTTTGGTACCTGAAGAAAGTTATAAAATGACTAAATACGATTCGCGACTTGCTTTGCCTTTTGATTTTGTCTGCAAAATCTTAGACGTATCCCGAGAAGATTTTGCATCCTTGGCGATCTCTAACCTTTTGGATGAAGAACTTGATTTTATTAAAAACAACGGCTTTCATGTTGATTTTCAAGATATTAAAAAACACAACGAAACAGTTAAAACAGTAAAATTTGAGGCTAACGGTTGGGTTATAAACAAAAAAACCTAACCTAAAAAGCCACAATCACTTCATATCTTAAATTTTTTGACAAGTAAGATTTATTTATTTTTATTAAACCGCGAAGGGGAGATTCTAGGCATTTTTAAATAGAGCGTCACAGAGTTTTCTCTGGTTTCCACATTAGGTTCCATATCCAAAGTGGATTCATACATACTGCGCAAATAACCTCCTAGATATTGACTCCATTTATGGTTTAATTGATGGGTCAAATGGACCCTTTCTTCACCGTTTATAATGCTCTTATTAGAGTCAAACCAGTTTCCATATCTTCCATATACTACATCCAAAAACCAGTTCACACTTTCAAAGGTTAATTTTTGTCCTCTTTGCAAAATTGCCTCTTCAGGAATGATTGAACCAGTTTTTTCTGCAACTTCAACCAAATCATTGTCAGGGACGCGGTCCAATATCGGAGCAAAAGTATTGTATGTTAATGTGATGGTTGGAACTCTTTCAGTAAACCTTGAAACCAAAACATACTGCCGAATAATCTGGTTAAGAAGAGCACTAACACTCAGACCATGCTTCTCTGCTTCATCATTCAAAACTTTATCATACGCAGGATTTATCCTAAAAGTTCGAGTAATCATCCTCAAAATGTCATCATCCACCATTATTATTCTAAATATTGCATTTTTATTTTTCGTTTATGGAACCGGCAAAAATTATTACTTTGTGGCGTGCATTATCGGCTCACCTGAAATTGTTACACCTATAAAACGTTTTTTTGTTTCTTCCAAATTTTCAATCGATTTGAGTTGCCTAATAGCTCCCCTAACATGTCATCCAATTCTTCAATGCTTAAATATTCCATAAAACAAACCACGGTATGTTAAAAATACAATCCAATTTCTTAGTTATTGAGTTGATTAAAAGATATTAACAAGGAGTATACACAATAAGACATTGTCTTACGTAGCAAACGTTCAGCTTATTTGAATTTTAATCATATTCTAATATGTCAGAGGGAGATTTTTTTGGAACACCCACAGATTCTTGAGAGCCTTAATTCTGTAATTAATCACGACAGTTTTATTCATCAGGTTCCTTATCACACCGTTGATTGAAAAATATTGTTGGGTGTTCCAAAAAATTAATTGCTCTTAATATTAAAAAATGGACTTAAAAAGTAAAAATGGAGAGAGATGCCAATTAAATTGTTAGAACACATCCGAGGAAATAATAAAGACCATTTGGGGTTTCGGTTATTTTTTTTGGGAAAAGAAGACGCTGATGTGGAAGTCATAGAAGTTAACAAAATAGATTTTGATAATTTGAAAAGGCAACTGAAAAACGGAAAATCAGTTTTTATGACAACATTACCTAAGCGTAATTAATGGTTGAAAACTTCAAAGTTCTTCTATCTGAAACAGATTCGAATGCTTTATAATAGTTTGAGTTTAAGGTTAAATTTTATCAAAAAAATAAAATATTAAAAATTGGTGTCTTTTTGAATGATAATGCAGAAAATGATTGATTGGCTTATTTCAGGACGAAGTTCATTTTGATAATTAGGTTGTTCAAGACCACTGCCTTCTGAAATACCATCACCATAGTAAAATATTCTAATCCAATCACCATTGTAGATTATGATTTCCCATGCAAGTCTTTGACAAACTTTTTATTCCTTTTAAAACTACTCTAAAGACACGATTTTATGTCAACTATGATTGATGTCAAAGACCTAGTACTGGTATATTCTAATGGCACTAGAGCTGTAGATAATATTTCATTTAATGTAAAAAAGGGTGAATTCTTCGGGTTTCTGGGACCAAACGGAGCAGGAAAAAGTACTACCATCAAAGTTCTGACCACCTTACTGAAAAAAACCTCGGGTTCAGTACATGTTTCAGGTTACAACATGGACAAGGACTCTAAAGAGATACGAAAAATGATTGGTGTTCAAAGCCAAGACACAGCTGTTGATGGAGACCTAACGGGACGAGAAAACTTAATGCTTCAAGGACACTTCCAACAGATACCCACTAAGATCCTAAAACAAAGAGTTGATGAACTACTCAAACTGGTGGACCTAGAAAAATTTGCTGACAAACGGGCAAGAAACTACTCGGGGGGAATGAAAAAAAGACTAGACCTAGCAACAACTCTAGTTCATAGACCCCAACTACTTTTTTTGGATGAACCAACTACTGGACTAGATCCACAATCCCGTTCTGCAATATGGGAATACCTTGAAAAATTAAACAAAGAAGACAAAACCACAATATTTTTGACAACCCAATATATGGAAGAAGCAGATCGGCTCTGCAGAACACTCGCAATAATAGATACAGGAAAAATAGTAGCTAGCGGCTCCCCAACTGAACTCAAGCAACAATTAGGGGTAGACTCCATCAAAATTACCCTAAAAGATTATACCAAAGACAAAACAACAGCTGTCAAAATTCTCAAGAGTTTGACTGGAGTTTCAAATATAACTGAATCAGATGAGTGTTTAACAGTCTTCGCAAAAAACGCCAGTCAACTAATTGCAGATATCGTAAGAGCGCTTGATAGCCTTGAGATAGGACTGGCTGGAATAAGCTTTTCATCACCTACTCTTGATGATGTATATCTGCAAAAGACGGGCAAAAGAATAAGAACCGAAGAGCTAGGAAAAACTCCAAGTACAACATTTATGGGGAGAAAAAGATAAACAATGACCCTATTATCTGATACTAGATACCTTTTTGTTAGATACCTAAAAAAACTTATTAGAAATCCTATACTACTTTTTTTCTCACTGGTCCAGCCGATAATCTTCCTAGTTTTATTCACTCAACTTTTTGAAAGATTCGCAAACATTCCAGGATTTCCTGCAGAAAGCTACCTAATATTTGCAACTCCAGGGATATTACTGCAAAACGCCTTTGGCAGCGCTCTACAATCTGGAAACTCCATTGTTTTAGATATGGATACAGGATATCTTCAGAAAATGTTAGTCACACCAGTCAGTCGTTATGCAATATTGCTTGGAAGACTAACAAGTGATGCTTTTCGAGTGTTAATTCAATCAACCATCATAATGGTTTTAGCATTTCTAATGGGTGCTGTTCCAGTTACCGGAATATTTGGCATATTACTGATGCTTTTTACAATCGCGTTTTTCGGGCTAGCATGGTCAGGAATTTCTCTTGCAATTGGATTAAAAACTCGAAGTTCAGAAACAGTATTTGCATTCGGTTCATTCCTCACTTTTCCATTACTATTCATGAGCACAGCTTTAACACCTCTTGATTTTATGCCCGACTGGATACAAACAGTCTCAAAGCTAAACCCGATAAGCTACACTGTAGACGCAGTCAGAGTCCTAATGATCGACGGATTTGTATGGGATACAATTCTATCAGCCTATTTAGTGATTGGACTTGTTGCAGTTCTGACTCTAGGCTCAACATTATACCTATTTAGAAAAGTAGTAAACTGAAAAAGTGTTTGTTTTATAAACTAAAAATTCACACAGAAGTGCACTAAAAAATTATTAGCATTAGTTTGTTAATATTTATATCTCACTTGAACTTTGCAATTGCTAGGCTGGACATATTGGCAACGATTGAATTTGCAACCCTGGCCATTTTATCGATAGTTGCGGTTATGAATCCTCTCAGCACTATTGCAATTTTCACAACTCTAACCAGCGATATTGGTCCTGAAAAACACAATTCTGAAAAACACCGTAAAATCGCTGCCAAAGCAATGAAAATAGCTTTTATAGTTTTGGTTTTTTTTGCTTTGACAGGCCAACTACTTTTTCAAGTGTTTAACATCGAAGTGTATGCATTCCAGATAGCAGGCGGCATTCTTCTAGTTGCACTCGCATTGAAAATGCTTTCAGAAAAAAACGGGTTATCCTCTGAGGATCGAGAAGATATTTCGATTATTCCTCTGGTGTTTCCTCTAACTGCAGGTCCAGGCAGCATAACGACAGTTATTTTGTTATTTTCGCAAGCAATAGATTTTTTTGATGCACTTTTCGTCTTCATTGGAATAACGATTGGGATTTTGTTATCCTACTTTGGCATGAAGTATGCTTATAAGATAATCAAGGTTTTAGGCGTTGAAGGATTGCATGTTGTAACAGCACTCATGGCGATTATTGTGCTTGCAATAGCAATACAATTTATCATAGTTGGAATAGTTGATGCTATTCCTTACATACCAATCGAATAATCCCAAGTAGATAATCAATAATAAACAAAATCAACTGTCTTTTCTGAATCTAGATTGAATTCAGACGAAATCAAGCGCTGATTTTAGTTAATTTCACTCAAAACCAGACTGCCTGATTTCAGTAAAAGATTTAAAAAAAATCAATTCCAATCATGAAAAAAGCGTTAGTTGGTTGGGGTTAAATTTTAACCTTTTTCCCAATTATCGAAGAAAATACAATAGCAAAAATAATAGGCAGAATTGTCCATGAAGGAAACTCTGGAATTGTTTCGAGTTTCATAATTGGGTGGTGGTCGATGTTGTTTGGATTAATGTAAAAGGGTGTGTCTCCTATTCCTGTTCCATTGATTTCTGTGGCATTGGGATATCTTAGAGTATAACCGCTCCAATAATTACCTTTTTCACCGTCATCCCATATACAAGGTTGAGGTAGTTTGTCTTGGCCGTCCCATATTCCAAGCATAGAAACCTGAAAGCCTACCTCTTTGTTATTGTCTATGAAATAATTGTGATAAACAGAGTTGTTTGCGCCCCCTCCTGCAAGCCCGCCTTCAAATTCTATAGCCCAACCAACGTTTTCTGTAAAATTGTTTCCGACAATTTTATTATTCGGAGATGCAGTGCAATAAATTCCGTTTGCGTTTTTGTAAAAAATGTTTTCAACAATAGAATTCCCTGAAGTATGAACTAACTTAATTCCATACCCAGTATTTTCTTCTATTGTGTTTCCAATAATATTGTGTCCAGAATTGAATTGGTCAATGTAGATGCCAACAGTATTTCTTTTAATGTTATTATCAATGAAATTCACGCCTGCAGAACTCAAGACATAGGCGCCCAATTTGTTTTCTGTTAGTGTATTTCCAGAAAAAATGTTATGTGAAGAACTGTGAATCTTGATGCCATAGTTGTCTTCAGTGCCTGTTATTGTGTTGTTACATATCGAGTTGTTGTTCGAAGACTTGCAAAGATAGAGTTCGTAACCGTTGTTTTTAGTTATGACGTTTTCACTGATGTAATTATTTGTGGATTCTAAGAGGTAGATGCCTTCACCGTTATTTTTTGTTATTTCATTATTTGTTATTGTTGAATTTTTGGTTGAAACCAGTATGATGCCTTTTCCATTTTGTGATAGGCTACAGTGCTGAACAGAAATATTTACGCAGTTTACAAGACCAATACAAGCTGCGTCCGATGGAACTGACCTGTTTTCCTGGTTTACCCAATAATATATGGGTGCGCCATTGATAGTGTTTGAATCATCAATGTCATGATAGAAAATTCTGGGACTTGCTGTGCTAACATAGGCGTCATGGGCTGAATATGTAACTTTAAAGCCATAATTATTGGAGTTCATTTGGTTGTGTCTAAGGGTATTCCCAGTTGAAGAAACAATTTCAATTCCATAGTGGTTGTTTGTTAAGTTGTTTCCCAAAAGGGTGTGGTTTCCTGAAATCCTGAAAGTAGGATCTGAAAGAAGTTGAATACCATAATAGAAGTTACTGATTTGCATGTTTTGCACGGTTATTCCGTTTCGATTTTTAATGAAAACTCCTGTAGAGTTTCCATTACCTTGAATAACGTAACCTGCTCCATCCACTGTGACATCATCGCAATCAACCACAATTGTGTGACCAACAATATCATCAGTTAACGAATAGACATGTCCATTTTTGGTTATTGGAACAGTAACATTATCAGTGGAACTAACGTTTCCATCACTTTGAATAATGAAAGCGGGTTTAGGAACCGAAAAAGGCATAGGTAGAAAATTTGCAGTTGCAACCTCAATTTGTTGAATACAGATAAGGAAATAAATAGAAAACATTAATATACCAAAAATTTTCTTTCCTTTTTTCATAATCCACACCAATTACTAATCTATTAATAAATTAAAAAAGGGTTTTTGTCAAGAAACCTTGACTAAAAAGCTTTACTTGAACGATAGTTTAGTCAAGAAAATTTGAGAAAACTAATTTTGATACCTTCAATTGAAAATTTTTTACGAATTCAAGAACGATTATTTAGACTTGTGATGGCGTAAATAAACAAGTAATACAACAAGTATTGCTCCCATAGCAACTGTTAAGATGCAAACAAATTCCGTTGGTAAACTTGAACCTGAAAAGTCAGAGTTATCAGGGTCCGTATTTTTATTGGCATCGAAGGAAATTAGCAAGTCGCCTGGAAGATTCTCGTAGTAATTGGACACAACTTGAAGGGATATTATTTCATTTTTATCATCTTCAGTGATTGTGTAGTTTACGGGATTTTTCATTGCATCATCAAGCGTTATGGTATTCACCTGAAGGTTTGTGTAATTTGTTTCAAACCTTATAGAAAAGTAGGCAGTGGATTTGTTACTCCAAGATGAAAGGTAAGGACTTATGTTTAAATCATACAAAAAAGTGTAGCTTCCATTTATCTGCTTAACAGGGTGTTCATAATGAATTCTAAGAGTGAAATCGTCCACAACAGGATAAAGGTTACAAGAAATCATAGGCCAGTTCCCAACTGCAGTGTAATGAGTTACGTCAGGATAGCTTTGCGTGTAATTACTCCAGTCAAGATCGGTAGAATCCATTTTTATTGATATGTTTGTTGTTCTGGGAGGTGTTGGATAAAACATCTGAAGAGAATCCCCACTAAAAGTGAACAATGAATCATTGGCCGAAGGATGGTGAGTCTGACAATCAAAATCAATTTTAGAAACAGGATATGTTCCATCCACTTTTGCCCATAAAGTTTCGTTCATCCAACAAATTGTGTAGTTAATTTGTTCTTCAGGCATTTTGAGTACTGAAAACAGAACTGGATTTGCATTGGACAATCTAATGATTGGAAGCGCTAAAAATATTAATATTGAGTAAACTAGAATACTGAAAAACAAATCAACTCGCTTGCACTTATTTCTCAAATTCCATCATCTCCAGTTTTTATCATCCTCAAATAAACTTTTTTTGCTATTCATGTTTCTGGGCAGTCTGAATTTGAAGGAAAAAAACAGTGTAGCAACATATAGATTGTTTAACTGTGATATGTTGTTGATGGTGGTGCGGCGGGCAGGAATCGAACCTGCGAACCCCTATGGGAAAGGATAGCTCATCAAAACGCTGATCTTGAGTCCTCCGCGTTTGACCTGGCTTCGCTACCGCCGCCCCATTGCACAAAAACAAACATGACTAGTTAATTTAAGCCTTACTTAACCAGCCTTATTCGATTACTGTGCCGATGTGTCGCCCCTGAACTGCATATACAACGTAGCCAGGGTCGTGACCGTTTACTACGATAGTTTTGAGCTTAATCCTGCCAAGAATCTTTACTGCTTCGGGGTCAATTACCTGATTAATTCCGGGTTTGTGCTCTTTGGCTTCAAGCAGGTTTCCTAGTTCTTCAAAACTAATCGTGTCAAGGCGTTTGGCGTCAGGATACTTTTTGGGGTCTTTGGTGTAGATTGCACTCACGTTTGAACATTTTACCAAGATATCTGCTTTTATGCGCTCGCCAACCAATGCTGCAACAGCATCGGTTGTGATTCCAGGATGCAAACCCCCCATTACAACAATTTTGCCTGTGTTTACGCATTCTTCTGCTTCATCCAAGGTGGTAGGAACTTTTCCACAGCCGTCATCTGCTAACCCTAAGGTGAAGAGTTGAGCAAAAAGGCGGGAAACATGAATTGCTGCCCAGTCTTGCTGGTCGTTTTCTAGGTGCACATATTTTGCTACTTTTATGAATTCTCGAGCTAATTTGCCGCCGCCTACAACTGCGACCACTTGGTGTCCTTGATTTTTGAAATCCCGTAATACAGTTAGGTAACAGTTTATCATAGAGGGATCAAGAGGGGAAACCACAACTGAGCCGCCAATTCGAACAATAATTTTCATTTAGTAAACCTCGTCCAATTACTGATAACGTAACCGAGATATAATTTTCCCTAATTCCCATATTCAAATCCTTATAACTATATAACGCAATAATGTAACGACAATAACAACGTAGTTCAAAATGACTTCTGGTGAAGGATATGGAAGGAGCAGAGCTGGTCTTTTTAGGAACAGGAGGCGGAAGGTTCGTAACTATCACCCAAAAAAGGCGAACAGGAGGATTCCGGCTCCTAACACAAACAGAAAACATACACGTGGACCCCGGACCAGGAGCTCTTATCTACTCTTTAGAATCGGGATTAAACCCCCAAAAACTTAAAGCAGTATTAATTTCTCATCGGCACCCTGACCATTACGCCAACGCCGAGGTTCTAGTTGAATCCATGACCCGGGGAATGCTCAAAAAACGAGGAACTTTAGCGGCACCAACAAACATTCTAGCAGGAGACAGCCAAGCCGGACCGCCAATCTCATTGTATCATCAAAAGATGATAAAACAAACAGTAAGCGTGAAACCAGGCGTCAACTTCAAGGTTGGAAACATAAAAATCGTTACTACACAAACTAAACACACAGACCCGGAAACAGTCGGGTTCAAGTTTGACATCCCAGAAGTCGGAACAATAGGATACACCGCAGACACAGAATATTTTGAAGAAATCAAAGAAGAATACAAAGGTGTTAAACTGCTCATTCTTTCAGTAATGCGCCCCAACGGAAGTCCATGGACTGGACACATGACCCCCAAAGAAGCCGCATTAATTGCTGAGGCAGTGAAACCAGAAATGGTTGTTGCAACTCATTTTGGCCTGAAAATGATTTACAGCGGACCTGCTTATGAAATAAAATACATCGAACAAAAAACTGGAGTTCCAGCAGTTGCAGCCTTTGATGGAATGAAACTGAAAATAGGCAAAAAAATCACCATAGGAAAACTTAACAGACCCCAACAAAACATCGAAGATTTCCTGAAACGACAAACAAAATGAAGTAGTTAAGATTTACCGGACAGAATTATTGCGTACGGGTCATTTGATTTTGTTGGAAAAACTGTTTCTTTACCCTTTTTTACAAGAACTCGAGCCAAATCTTCAGTAAATTCACCCACAAACCGAGCAGAAATATTGTTCTGATTAAGAATAGCTTCAACTTCAGTTTTAGATACAGGACTAACAGCAACCAAAAAGGTACCAGTAGATGACAGGGACAACATCTGCGTATCGGATAACTGATAAGCCGCCCTTAAGAGTTGCACCTCCTCAGGAAACACAAAACTTTCCCAGCAAACCCGAAAACCAACTTCGGAAGCCTCAGCCAGCTCATTCAAAGCAGAAGTCACCCCACCTTCAGTTGCATCATGCAACGCATGCACCCCATCTAACCCAGCAAGCAACAATGCCTCTTTGGCGCAACTCTGCAAAGAAATAAGACGAGCTAAATCTTCGGTTCTTTTAGTTCCAAACAAATTTTCAGCTACCATGCTATGAGTCAAAGCAAAATTTACAGCAGTTTCCAAACCCACTGGTTTTACACACAAAATAAGGTCCTTTGCTTTAGCCCCTGCAGGAGTCTTGAGTTTATCTTTGGTTATATGCCCGTAACCTGTACACACGCCAACAAGGGTTAACAAGCCTTCATAGGTTCCTGTGTGACCAGTAACTATGGTTATTCCCAATTCATCGGCGGCGTTGCAGGTTTGTTGCATTATTTTTTTGAAAACTTTAGGTTCTGTTAACGGTGGACCCAGCAAATTGATTGTACAAAACTCTGTTTTTGATCCAAACAAAGCGATGTCTGAAGCTACGTAGTTAATTAGAAACCAGCCAAAAAAATTCTCTGGAACTCCAATGCAAGGGTCTGTAGAAACAACAAGATACTTGCCGTTGTCTAGCTGGTGAACTCCGGCGTCAAAACCAAATTGAGGCTTAACAAGAACTCTAGAATCTGGTTTTATGCATCCCAGCAACTGTTTGAGCTCTTTGATTGGAAGCTTACCCAAGGTATCTCCTCGTTACATGTAAATTTCAAGCACTTTGCTTCGTTTTAACAGGTATATGATGTATATGCTTATTACAAGTTCCACTATCAAGTAGCCGCCGTTGTACACTGCAGAGTAAACTAAAGGATTGCCTTCAGCGAATTCAGCAAAAAAGATTATACCCGAAAAATAATGGGCAACAAATCTGCCGATTATTCCCAAAGTTACACCAATAAAGGGACGTTTCTCGAAAAAACCTGCAATCCCCAGTAAACCAAAAGCGATTGGGTAATCAAGCAACATTTGAGCAGGATGAACAATGAACGGATCAAACACTGCTTGAATCAAACCATACATTAGAGCCCCAAACAACCCAACTTTTGGTCCCCGTCGAAGCCCCAGCCACAAAATCGGCACCATTGAAGCCGCAGTTACTGAACCTCCTTGTGGAAGGCTAAAAATTTTGATGTTACTTAAAACCGTGGCAAGAGCCACAAAAACAACGGTTTCTGCTATTACTTTTGTTGAAAAACTATTTTTTTGTATATTCACTTGTTTTCCCTCCGCCAGCATTACCTGGATCAGGTTTTCAGGGTCGACAACACGCTAGTTGTCCTCTCAGCCGAGTATTCTCAGCTCCCCATGCACCTTACCAAAACAAGGAAGCTCTTTATATTTAAACATTAACAGAAACAGATACTGTTACCCATGATCTTTGGATCCATTAAAAACGGAGGGTTGGCTTTCCCAACTTTTTCTTTCAAGCTTTCTTTCTAGAAATTGCATTAATTCAGGTCTGGATAAATTTTTTACATTTATTGTATTATCAGTAAGAGTGTCAGTAATTTTCTGTTCAATTGAAAGTTCGCTATTAAGAACTTGCTCAGCAAAGCGGAAAGAAAAAAATGCGAGTTTGATCATTTCAATCAAGATACTAAATATTATGGTAATTACAAAACTTTTTATCATAATTAATTTCATCATCTAATGCAGCATTATTTTTGTTATTATTACTAAAAAGAGAAAATCAATTAAAAGATGATTGTAATTGTTAACCTATAATATATCACAAATCATCACGTATATTAAAAATTAGTAAACTTTAAATCTAAACTAATAGTAGTGATTTAATTGTGATCGAGAGAGCTGTCCAAAACGGTTCGCTACAGGATAACATTCTTGTACTCGGTCGCCTTACTAATTTATTATGTATTTACTGTATCTAGATGAATCAGGTGACCCATCTTCATGGGCTGAACATAATCATTTTGTCATTGCAGGTATAGGTGTATACGAGTTTGAAATAGAAAATCTGAGAAAAAAACTTGTTGAAATACAGAGAAAATATTTCCCTGAAATTAAAATTCCAATGATTTTTCATGCTACCGAAATTCATTCGGGCAAGAAAAGATATAGAAATTTTCCTAAAGAAAAACGGATGGCACTTTTAAAAGAATTGTATGAAATAATACAAAATGAAAAATTTCCAAAAATAGCAATTTTTGGGGCAGTATTAGGAATAGAAAGCGCAAAAAATGCTTATGAAGATCGTAGTAGCACTTTCGAGGAAGTAATTTCTGGATTCAATACCTTTCTAGTGGAAGGATACCGAACCCAACGTAGTAAAAGGACAGGATACGGTAACAAGGGATTGATAATTATTGATAAAAATCGCGAAGAACAATATAAACAGCTTCTTGATACCTTCCAAGAAGAAGGAACAAGGTATGGATATCTAGCTAATATTGTTGACATACCATATTTTGCCCGATGCAAAGATACAACGATGCTACAACTTGCAGATTTATGCTCATACGCAATATTTCGATTTTTTGAAAGAAATGATGATACATATCTAAAGATGATTGAACCGCGAATTTACCGAACAAATAGTGGAAGAATGTTTGGGTTAAAGCATATTACAAATGGCGATTGCAATTGCTTGTCATGTGCTAACCAAAAAATTGTTTATACAGTAAAAATAGATGAAGAAATGGGTTTTGGTGTTAATCTGTAAACTTCAATAAATCTTGAAAGAATCCGACAGCTGATTGTTTCAGCAATTTGGAATGTTGAAAATTCCCTGTAATCGCGAGCCGAAAACTAAGAAAAAGAAAAAAATTCACTTTGTTATTGTCAGTTTTTGCTGCAGAAATATATGGAATCAAAAATAATCGTCGAGCAACTGGTTCAACAAAATCTTAAACAAGGGTACCTAAAAGCAGGAAAGTTGTGCATGGATTGCTTAGCGTGGATTGAGCACCCACCTACTAAGCGGAAGTTCGAGAGTTCAAATCCCGATCCATGCACCATTTCACATCACAAATACTGTAGTTTTTTCTTTAAATAGTTTGTAAATTGTTTGCAGGAACATGAACGTTTCTATTAGCTGCCACAATTAGAAGCTAGGTAACTTAACTTAACAGTATCACAGAAACAGCCAACCCATAATTGTTATAAACTGTCTTGGATTTAGTTTCTGTTATGTCAAACAAAGTTCATTGTGCACACATTCTAGTAAAAACAGAAAAAGAAGTAAACGCAGTCCTAGAACGACTTAAAAAAGGCGAAAAATTCACAGCCATCGCAAAAGACGTGTCCCAGTGCCCCTCCAAAAAACGTGGTGGAGACCTAGGAACCTTTGGAAGAGGACAAATGGTCAAAGAATTCGAGACAGCAGCCTTTGCATTAGAAAAAGGACAAATCTCGGGAATCGTCAAAACACAGTTTGGATATCATATAATCAAGCGGCTCGAGTAACTGCGGTTACTTTTCTTCTTATTTTTTTGCTGGGTATACCGTAACAACCATATAATACTGAGCAAAAAGTTAGTGACAAGTAGAAAGGCGATTTATTATGGCAGATTACAAAGTTAAAGACATAAACTTGGCTCCTCAAGGAGCATTACTTGTTGAATGGGCAACAGAACATATGCCTGTTTTGGCTCAAATCAGAAGCAGATTTGAGAAAGAAAAACCCCTGAAAGGAATTACCATTGGGGCTTGTTTGCATGTAACCAAAGAAACTGCAGTTTTGGCGTTAACCCTTAAAGCTGGAGGCGCAACCGTTGCATTATGTGGCTCAAACCCGTTATCCACCCAAGATGAAGTGGCAGCATACCTTGCAACTAAAGGAATTAACGTTTATGCGTGGCGTGACCAACCTACTGACGATTACTTCTGGTGCATAAACCAAGTTTTGGACTACAAACCCCAAGTCACCATGGACGATGGCGCAGATGTCGTAGGAATCTTGCACAAAGAACGAAAAGATCTCATAAATAACGTAATCGGAGGAACAGAAGAAACCACCACTGGAGTCATTCGCCTACGAGCCATGGAACAAGATAATGCCCTCAAATATCCAATCATCGCAGTTAATGATGCTTACACAAAATACCTCTTTGACAACCGTTACGGTACTGGACAAAGCACCATCGACGGCATACTCAGGGCTACAAGCGTGCTGATTGCAGGCAAATACTTTGTCGTCGCAGGATACGGCTGGTGTGGACGAGGACTAGCCATGCGAGCAAAAGGCATGGGCGCAAAAGTAATTGTTACCGAGGTAGACGCAACAAAAGCTTTGGAAGCAGTAATGGACGGCTTTCTAGTAATGCCCATGGATGAAGCAGCAGAACTTGGAGACATTTTTGTTACCCTCACAGGAAACACCAGCGTCATCCGAAAGGAACACATGGAAAAAATGAAAGACGGCGCCATAGTTGCCAACAGCGGCCACTTTAACGTTGAAATCGACATTCAAGATCTCGAAAAAATAGCCAAATCCAAAAGAACTCTACGACCAAACCTAGAAGAGTATACCTTGCAAGATGGAAAGAGAATTCATTTACTTGCTGAAGGTCGATTGGTCAATCTTGCGTCTGCAGAAGGACATCCTTCTGAAGTTATGGACATGTCTTTTGCAAATCAAGCCCTGAATGCTGAATACTTGGTAAAAAACAAAGGATTAGAAATTAAGGTTTATCGTGTTCCTCAGGAAATCGATGAGTTAGTTGCAGGTCTGAAATTGCAAGCCTTAGGCGTAAGTATTGACGAATTAACAGAAAAACAGAAAAAATACCTAGCAACATGGGATGAAGGAACTATCTGAATTAACAATAAAGCTTATAATATGGTTACTGATAGAGATGGACTACATCGTGGTGAATAAAAGAAATGGTTAGTAAAGATCAAGCCATCGGATGGATTATTTTTCTGGTCTGTGCAATAATTGCACTTGGTTACACTGTTAGCATGATTTGGCCAAGCGAAGTAACTGACTTACTTGGATGGAACATGGGATCACAAACATTCAGACTATACTTGGTTGCAGTTCCAGTATTGATCGCTTTCGTTGCAGTGTTAGCTATCGGTGCATGGATTGGCTGGACAATGGGAACCACTCCACCTCCTAGACCAATCGAAGACATTGAAACCGAAAGCTCAGACTAAAAAAACAAAATCCCTATTTTCTTCTTTCCTTTTTAATTTTGGTAGTGTTACAAATGGATAAAGTCAAAGGAATTGTTCTATGTGGAGGAAAAGGTACACGCCTCAGACCTCTTACTCATTATATTCAAAAAACAATGGTTCCAGTGGGACTAAAACAAAAACCCCTTCTAGAATATGTTGTTATGCTGTTCAAGCGTCACGGCATTAAAGATATGGTGTTTTTAGTAAACTACAAGTCAGAGCAGATAACTAACTACTTTGAAGACGGCTCCAGATTTGGAGTAAACATCACATACGTCAAAGATGACCCAAATTCAAAAGGAACCGCGGGAGCATTATTAACTGCATACAACCAAGGAGCAGTCAACAAAGATGAAACCTTGCTTGTGTATTATGGAGACATAGTAACAGACATGGACCTTTCAGAACTACTAGATTACCACACCAGCAACAAAGCTTGGACCACCGTTGCATTGTCTTCAGGTTTCAAAGTTAGAGTTGGCGTAGCAAGTCTAGATGATAACTCAAAGATCATTGGATTTGAAGAAAAACCAGTTTTGAAAAAGCCAGTAAGTATTGGCATTTCAGTATTGAAAGGCCAATTACTTGAAGTAATGAAACAACTAAAAGGAGACAATCCTGAACTGGATTTTATGGGAGAAGTTTTGCCCCATTTACTAAAAGAGGAAAAGTCAGTTTATGGTTATGTTTCACCCGCTTTCTGGTACGATGTTTTGAGTATAGAAGCTTACGAAAAACTGGACCAAAAACTAGTAGACGACCTATTTAAGGACATTTTGGGCTAATATTACCCAATTTTTTATGTCGTTAACGTGATCTTTGCGTTAATTGTTCCATGGGGGGCTACCTTCTTTTTATTTGTTGCTCATAACTTTTATAAACCGTTGCATGCGTTAGTAGGACTATTACTGGTGTGATTTCATTGGAACCAAGTAGAAAACCTTTGAATGCGTTAATCAAACAGATGCACAGTTTCGTAGCTATTGTCCTAAAAAATGGAGTAGAATACCGAGGCACCATGGTCCGTTGCGACAGCCACATGAACGTGCTACTAGAAAAAGCAACCGAACGAGTCAACGACAAATTGACCGCCAACTACGGAAGCATCCTCCTACGAGGAAACAACATACTGTACATTTGTGTCGACATGCCCCCTGAAAAATAACTAAAATAACACAGGATTATTTGTTGTTTGCCCAGGTCACGTTAGTTTTTGTAGTCTTCATTGACATAAGCTAGGGCATCTTCTAACTTGTTTTTGAAGTCATATTTTCGTTGGAAAAACGTCAGAACATTTCGAAGGTCCCGTTCTAGTAATTCTTTTGCGTTCGGATGTTTAAGAGAAATGTTTTGCGGCCAATCAATTACCAGAATGTTCTGGTTTGGCTGAACTATAATGTTGTATGGGCTGAGGTCACCATGAATCATTTTGACTTTTTGGTATGTTATTTTCACGTTAGCTAGTATCTCGTCATAGGTTGCGTGGGCATCTTCCAATACAGGGTTACGAAAAAGCTCTGCACCTTCTATCAGGCTCATAACTAAAACATGACGATTTTGCATGATTGGTTTGGGAACAGAAACTCCTTGGGGATGTAACAGTTTCAGGGCAGCGTATTCTTTTTTGGCCGAGATATGAGACTGGTGGTGCCAGTCCGGAGTGTAACTGTATTTTGTGGTATAATTTCGTTTAAGTTTAGTTTTTTTGAAACTTGTTCGCCCGATACGATGAAACTTTAAAGCCACTGGGGTTTCATCAGGTGCAAGTGCCTCATAAACATCGGATTCTTTTCCAACCCCCAAAGGCTTGCCAAGGGCTGTGATTATGTTGGCAGTTACAAGAGCATTGATAGCCAGAATATCATGCCCTGCTGTCGTTAATCGGTAGCCAATATATTTTCCGCCCCAACCTTGCACTAAACGTTTTTTCATCAAAAGGGGTAACCGATAATCTAGCTCCGAAAACGGAATTTGTGCCTGATTTTGGATAGCGTCTTTTGGTGCATATTCGTAATTTTTCATTTGCTGTTCAAGGGCTTGCAGTAGATGAAAGTCTTCAGGGTCAAGGTTACGAAAGGATCTAACAGCAATGTGAATAGTCGACATGGTCAACCAGTATTTGTGAAATCTTCACTTAAAGCAGTTTACTGCAGGCATTAAAGAAAAAAGGCCATTCGATGCTCGTCACGATATTTGCCGTTGACGTAACTTGCTTTGTGCAAAGTTCCTTCAGTTATAAATCCTGCTTTTTTGTACAAATGAATGGCGCGGTCGTTTTCAACACTTACGTTTAGATGAATTTTTTTCAACTTTTTGGTTCGGGCAACATTAATTATGTGTTTGAGCAAAGCATTACCGATACCCATATTCTGGTAATCGTCATGAACAGTAAGCCCCAACTCAGCTTTGTGTTTCAAAGGTTTTTGGGAATTAAACTTTAATGAGGTTGAACCAATGATTCGTTTTTTATCTTTCTCAGTTAACACTGCAACAATTGCTAACAGTTCATCATAATCGATCTCATTTGTCCAGTTTTCGATACGGTCTCGAGGAAACGGAGGAAGCAGATACGATGCACTTTTTTTGGAAAGGGTTGAAAACATTACCCACAACATTTCAGTATCATCAGGTTGTTCGGGTCGAAAAATGATTTTTAACCCATTTTTTGTAGTGAATTCCGTTTTCCATCGAGTTGGATAATCCATTAGTTTATCAACCGTTCTTAAAAGAACAGTATTTTATGAATAGGTTATTGAAACTTTTGTTGAATTAATGGGTTACAGAAATATCACATACTATATAGCCTATATAGATTATATGGTTAAAGTATATATTTTTGGATCATATTGGAGAAACATGAAAAAAAGAAAAGTAAGCGCAAGCTAGAAACCAAAAGAAGGGCAGAGGTGAAAAAATAAATGAAATGTCCAACATGTAACTTGGAAATGAAAATAGAAGAACAGCAAGGCTATATGATAAAATACAAATGTGAAGTCTGCAAACGAGCAGAAACCTTGTGGACTGTTTGTGTAACCCCCTGAACACAAAAGTCAAAAATTAAACTATAATCATATTTCAAACTAATTTTGCGAATAAACCAATTTTATCCAAATTTGATTACTTTCTTGGGGTCAAAATTGGTTTCCATAGTCCAAAAATAGGCTTCACCTTTAGCAACGCGGAAAAGAATCACATCAGGATTCTCAGGAGTGAAACCCCCAAGCCTTTAAGAACTGACGCTCTTCAATCAGTTTTGCCTTCAATTTCACATCATCCACAAATTCAACAGTGCCAGTTACCCGCATCATAGTTCCAGCATTTTCTGATTGATGATAAAAACACACCTCAACTTTGTTATTTGTTTTTAACTGGGAATATATTGGTTTCATGGCACCTGTATGAAAATAGAAGCCAGTTTCGTCAGCAACCACATTAAAAATCCCCTTACTCGCTGTTGGTTTCCTTCAACAGTAGCTAAATAACTTGCAGGATTTTCGTTAGCAAAATTTATACAATCTTTAAAATTCATTTGTTTTCTATCTCCTAGATAAAAAAACAGGAAATAATATTAAATTTTCTAACAATAAAGTTGGTTAGAGACAAATGATGAATACAAATTTAGCAGCAGCTTGTGGACTTTTTTGTGGAAACTGTGAACATCTAGAAACAAAATGCAAAAGCTGCGGAACCCAAAGGGGCAAACCGTTTTGGACAGTTATGATAAAAGTTGAATGTTGCCCACTTTACAACTGTTCTGTAAACACGAAACATCTAGAACATTGCGGTTTATGCGAAGAGTTCCCATGTGAAACATTCAATCAATTACGCGACCCAGCCCTAAATGATGAAGAAGCAAAAAATGCCCTTGTAGAAAGGCAGAACGACCTCATCAAAAGGAAAGAAATTGGAACACAAGAATGGTTGAAACAAAAACAGAAAGGATTTAGCTACAACTCAACTAGTTTTACAGACTCTAAAGAGCGTCCAATCATTCCTTGGATGTCCAGTTTTTCTTCGGCTTTTAGAACGTCTTCCAGTTTTGCTTTTGTAGAAGGCTGGTACGGAACAGCACCACAACCTGAAGCTTTTCGGGTTGAGATTTTGTAGGTTCCAATTTTTCGAGCTATTGCTTCAGTTTCGTGCTTGTCAAAACCTAACAAGGGTCTATGAACAGGATATTCTGTAATTGACTCACTAAGGACTCTCAAGTTGGTCATTGTTTGGCTGGCTTGTTCCCCTATGGCTTCCCCAGTAACGATTCCTTCAGCATGCAACTGTTCAGCAAGGCGTTCTGCAACCCGATACATCATACGTTTACACAAAAGACAGGTGTACTTTCGGTTAGTTTCCATAATTTGTCTGAGGTTTTCACCGTGTTGAACCACGTACATTTTACGTGGACCCCCAATTGCCCAGCTAAACACTGCTTCTGCAACTTTGAGGGCTTTTTTTGTTACATTTTCATCAGTAAAGGGAGAATTATCAAAATAAACAGGAACAACTGGGCTGCCCCGTTTCATCACCAGCCAACAAGCAACGGGAGAATCTATGCCGCCACTAAACAAACCAATAACTCGGGGCTGAACCCCTAGGGGCATTCCGCCAACAGCGTCAACTGTTTGTGAATAAACAAAGGCTTGATTATCCCTGATTTCAACCCCTAAAACTACGTCAGGATTACCCAGATTAACCGATAAACCGAGCTCATCCCCAAAAGTGTCCAAGACCTTTTGACCCAATATCTTGCGAACGTCAGAACTAGAATAATTGTGATCACCAACGCGTTTGCATTTTACAGCGAAACTGTTTCCAGTTTTTAGTACATGCTTTACCAAAAGTAGACCTTTTTCAATTATTTCATCAAGGTTGGAACTAATTTCAACTGCAGGAGAAAGGGAAGAAACACCAAAAACCCGAGACAATTTGTCAGCAGCATCGACTGCACAAGAAGTTTTCATATAGAATCTGCCGTGTTTTCGAACAAGTTCAGTGTATTCAATGTTGTAATGTTTCAGGGTCTGCCTTAGGTTTCTGGAAAGCTTTTTTTCGTAATATTTTCGGGTCCAAAGTTTTTTGAGCCATAACTCGCCACTGAAACGAACAATAACTGTATCGTAAATACTGTTTAGACTAACTTCCACTTGGGTCCCTCTGCAGTATCTTCAATAATTAAACCAGTTTTTTTCATTCGGGCTCGAATTTCATCTGACAAATCATATTCGCCTTTTTTTCGTAATTCCTCTCTCAAATCAAAAAGCAAATGAACCAAATCAGCAGTTACCTGTCCACCAACATCCTTAGGTTTCTCTTGCTGGAACAAACCCAACGCCTTCCCAAGCCCTGAAAAACTGTAATAAACCTGTTCCAAAACACCAGAACTCACCTGCTTTTGCTCAGCCAAAAATCTGTTAATCTCTTTGGACATATCAAAAAGAGCAGCTAACGCCTGCGGAGTATTGAAATCTTCATCCATGGCGTTCACGAAATCTTCCTCAAGTTTCGCAACATTTTCACTAAATATTTGTTCAGACTGAGTTGATTCTCGTTTCACTGAAACTTTTTTGGCATCTTCCAAAGATTCCAAACTACTATAGAGACGATTCAAACTAGTTTCAGCACCCTTCAATCGTTCATCTGTAAAGTCTATTTCACTTCGGTAATGAGTGGACATGACAAAAAGGCGTATAGCATCCGCAGAATGTTTCTTTAGAGCGTCACGAACAGTAATGTAGTTACCTAAAGATTTTGCCATCTTTTCTCCGTTGATTTTCAGAAAACCGGTATGCAACCAATACTTAACAAAGGGCTTAGTGCCTGTAATCGATTCACTTTGAGCAATCTCATTCTCGTGATGAGGAAAAATCAAATCACGGGCGCCCCCATGAATATCAAACTGTTTTCCCAGATACTTCAAACCCATAACCGCACATTCAATGTGCCATCCCGGAAAACCATAACCCCATGGGCTCCACCATTTTAGCACAGTTTCGGGTTCAGCCCGTTTCCACAAGGCAAAATCTCGTGAATTTTTTTTATCCGAGTGAACTTCAAATCGAGAACCTTCAAGCATTTCATCTAGTTTAATTTTGGACAATTTACCATAATCAGCTAGTTTGGAAATGTCAAAAAACACGTTACCGTTTACTTCATAGGCAAATCCATTCTTAAGCAAGGATTGAATCGAGTCAATCATATCAAGAAGATGACCAGTAGCCCGAGGAGAAATATCTGGACGCTTAACACCTAAGGCATCAAGATCTTTGAAGTATTCACGCATGTAAAACTCCACTAACTGCATGGGTTCAACTTTTCGTTCTATGGCACGTTTTGTGATTTTGTCTTCTGCGGTATCGGTAGTAAGGTGCCCCACGTCAGTGATGTTTTGAACATAAAAAACAGAGTAGCCCTTGAACTCCAACCAACGAACAATAACGTCAAAAGCAAGATACGTTCGGGCATGACCCAGATGAGCCCAATCATAAACTGTGGGTCCACAGACATACAATCCGACTTGTTTCTCATGTAATGGCACAAACTCTTCCATCTGACCGCTCATCGTGTTAAAAACTCGCAAACCCATAAATTTTCACCTAAATTTTAACCAAACACGTCACAAACAGATTACAACGTAACAATTAAACAAAAAATAGGACATCACCGATTTAAACCTAATCAAAAAAGTGTTGCGTCAAACAAATAATCTATGAAAATTGGGTTTGGCGACCTGAAAAATTGTTTTTATTTAAAACAAAGAACTTTAAAAAAGGATTAAATCCCCAAAAAATGTCGCTTTTACGAAAGATTTTGTGTATAGATTCGGGATTCATTAAACCTAAATATATTTAACATAGCAAGTCTTATCAAAGAATACTTAAGAGTTGCAGAAAGTTTGCCGAAAAAATCTCCAGCTATTATTTGTCCAAATCCGAAGTGTGGAAAAGAAATCGAAGAGTCGGTAATGTTAAATATTCTTTCTGTTACGCCACCAAAAAAGTACGAAGCTTGTCCATATTGTTTTAGTGAACTGGATAAAGAAGCAATAATCAAGAAAGAAAAAGGCATAGAAACATCCAAAAAACCTGAAGAACCCCGCAGGGAGGAAATAAAAGAATCCGTTTCGGGGGTATTTGACAAAGTTAAATCATTGATTCCAAACAGCAAAGACAGGAACGAAGAAATTCAAGAAAAACCCACATTCAAAAAAGAAAAACCAAGAGAAGATTATTCTAACAAAAAAGAGAAAGAAAAATCGTCCAAAACAGACACAAAATCCGGTTGCCCAGAACGTTTTGGTTACTTAGCTAATCGTCCAAACGATGAACCCATTCCTCAGTATTGTCTGACATGCCCAAAAATGGTTGACTGCATGTTAAGTCCAAAAGAGGAATAAACGAAGATCGACAGCATCAACAAGGTTAAAAAAATTTTGAATATAGTTCACATATACTGGCAAGTAGATTTTAGCAAAAAAGTTTCAAGAACAATTTAATAGCATCTCAAGAAACAAATCAGGTTAACGGTGAACCTGAGTGTCTGAGGCGCCACGAATTCATTCAAAAGCTAACGTAAGCAAAACAGGTGCAATACTGTTAGGAAAACATGTTGCATGTGACGCCTACCACGATTCCAGACCAATTCGAGTTGTTTCTCACGCTCATTCAGACCATATGGTTGGTGTGGGAAAGAGCCTAAAAAACTGCGAAGCAACAGTAATGACTCCTGCAACAAAAGATCTGATTGACGCCCTAAAAGGTCCACGATGGCTAGCCAGAGGTCCCGTGAAAACAGTGGATTATGGGGAAAAATTCACGTATGGCAACGAAACATTGACCTTTCATTACGCAGATCACATTTTGGGAACAGCACAAACCTTAGTTGAAGATAAAGACAATACACGAATACTGTATACCAGCGACTTTAGATATTCCCGAACACCCTTAGTGGAAACTGACATACTTGTTATGGAGGCAACTTACGGTCACCCAGTTCGGGTTAGACCCTTCAGCATGATGGTTGAAGGCATGCTTGTTTCAATGGTGGAACAGGGTTTGAAAAAAGGACCAGTATACGTTTTTGGGTATCATGGCAAGCTACAAAAAATGATGCAAATATTATATGAGGCAAAAATCAAAACCCCATTTATTGTTCCAGAAAAAATTTTTAAAGTATCAAAAATATGTGAGCAACATGGAATGAAACTAGGCAAGAGGCTTCTTGATTTTGACTCAGATAAAGCGCAATCCATGTTAACTCAAAACGAATCGTCTGTTGTCTTTTATCATTCATATTCTCGCAAAAAAGTTGAAAACGAAGCTTTACAAATCCACGCGAGCGGGTGGGAGTTCCAAAAGCCTTGTCGAAAAGTAGGCACTAACAAGTATGTGGTTGCTTTAAGTGACCATTCAGACTTCAATGAGTTACTAGAGTATGTAGAACGTTGCAAACCAAAACTGGTAATCACTGACAGGCACAGGTCAGAAGCAGCAAACATTTTTGCAAAAGAAATTGAAAAACGATTAAAAATACCCGCCAGAGCAGCACCCTCATAAAAAAGGCAGGTTACCAAATAAGAAAACAAACCCAAAAAATTACAACATATCAAATACCCAAATTCTTATTATCTTTCATTAACGTGAAGTGTGTATAATGGAAGTGTTTGCATGGAAGATCCAATTATCAAAGCTGAATCGTTCAAAGAAGTAATTATTATGGAACAAACCCACTTCAAGACAGTAGACGATCTAGCAAGATTTACAAACATTACAGTAGGGGGAAAACCAGCAGGACTGTACTGGGCAAATGGTGTGGTCTTCGTTTATTATCCATTACCAATTTCAACTGAAATCGCTGCAAAAGCATTAATTGAAGAAAAAAAAGTTTACTGGGCTTTTGTGAGTTACGCACTCATGCCCCAATATAAAGCAATAATTGAAACAAAAGAAAGGATAATGGTGCCAGTCATAGACATGTCCACCAATAACTTGTTCGTAAAGGTTGCTAAATGGCTTAAAGAACAAGTTTAAGCTTTCTTTGACCAATTTTCTTTTCGAGTTTCAAACAAATTTTTTCGTTTCAGAAATTCTTCGACATAATTGTCAAAACAGCCGGTTTTCTTAAGATAAGTTCCATACCGAGAAAGGGCAGCCATAGCACGAGCAGCATCTTCAGGGGATAAGTAAGCAGGGATTCCAAGCTTGTCAAATTTTGAACGAATGTGAAGAGCCATTTCCGTTTCGCCAATGTCACAAGCAACAAGTGATTTTTTGTATTTTTTACTTAACTCATAAACACGATCAACAAAGTCGTCCTGAAGAGCAGGAAGATGGTGCAGACCTAAAACAATAATTCCGTCGATATTTGGGTCTTCGAAAAGTATTTTGATTCCTTCTTCAAACATTTCAGAAGTTACAGAGCCAGTTAAGTCAACAGGGTTATAGTTAGTTGCGAACCTGGGAATCTTTCCGTCAGTTTTTAGTTTTTCAAACTTTGCTAATGTTTCTTCAGAGAACCTGTCCACGTTAAGTCCTTGAGCAATACACTCATCGACACACATAATTCCAGGTCCACCAGCGTCTGTTATAATTGCTACATTTTTTCCAGCAATTGGTGCCTGAAAAGCTAGGGCTTTACCCATGTCAAAAAATTCTTCAAGGTCGTTTGCTCTCAAAACGCCAACTTGTTTGAAGGCACTAGAATAAATCTCATCAGAACCAGCAATAGAACCAGTGTGAGACGCAGCAGCACGAGCTCCTGCAACGGATCGACCTACTTTTAGAGCGATAATAGGTTTTTTGCAAGTAACCGTTCGTGCAACGTCCATGAATTCTCGTCCTTTATCAATACTTTCTGCGTACATGAGCATAACACGGGTTTTTTCGTCATATAACAGGTACTTGAGCATCTCTGAAGCGGTTACGTCGGCTTTGTTACCGAAACTTACGAATTTACTTACGCCCATCTGTTTACCAGCCAAGTAATCCAAAGCGGCTGCACCAAAGGCACCACTCTGAGTGACTACAGCTATAGGTCCAGGTCGGGGTCGTGGTGTGGCAATTACTTCATCTCCAGTGCCTAAGGTCTTTGTTTCTGGAAGGAACAACATGTCTACACCGGTTGATGAATCGTAGACACCTAGACAGTTTGGACCAAGAACACGGATTCCAGCTTTTTTGGCAATGTCTGCTACTTCTTGTTCTAGTTCATGATTTCCAATTTCACTAAATCCAGAAGTAATAATTGCAGCAGCTTTTACTTTCTTTTCTGCAAGTTCATGCATAACACCTGGAACAAAATTTGCAGGAACAACAATAACAGCCAAATCAATGTCATCATTTATGTCCAATATTGAAGGATAACATTTGAATCCCTGTATTGTTTTTTCAGTAGGATTGACAGGATACAATTTTCCTTTGAACAGGTTTCGTTGACTGTTAATAACAAAGTTTTTGAAGATAACGTGTCCTGCCTTCATTGTTCGGCGAGATGCACCAATAACGGCAACTGCTTTTGGGTCAAAGAAGGTGTCCATTTGTTCCAAGAATGCTTTCATGATCTTAATACTCCTTGTATCTGAATTTTAACACTCATTTTTGTGCGTTTTGGATTTTATTTCCTTAAATCGGATAATTACTACGGGCCGATGCTCAGTTTGCTCAAGCATCTCCCAAGTAACTCCTGTCAAACTAACCTTAAAGTTTTTAGCCATATCCCAAACAGTCCGACCAGCCCCTGCACCACGAGTTCGGTTAGCAATTTTTGCAACTTCAATAGCGTCATCAGTTGACAATCTAGAACCAGATAAAGCTAAAGGCGTAGCTCGTTTTTTAAGTTTAAGGGACCACCCAACAACATACGCAACAAATCCGCCAAATGAAAAAATTCCTTTTATTGGTTTTGGACGAGGCGTAAAATGAAATCCATTCAAAGAATATGTTTTGTCAGTATCCACAACTGCAACTGAAACTTTTTTTCCAAGTTCATTGTAGATTCGTTCCCTAAGTTCATAAACAATCTTTTCTGCATTTTCTAGGGGAAGACAAACATAAGAAAAAGGCAAATTGCTTCCGTCAATTCCACCTTCTGAGCCATGCATCAATGCATGAAAAAAACCACTTCGCTGTAACGCTAACTGTTTGTGGCGACTTCCTTCTTCAACAGGATAACAACGAAGATCATCTATTGTTTTTTTTCTCAAATGACAAACAGGTCCCAGAACATAAGGCCAAGCTATGCGCATCCAGTATTTGGCAATGAAACGTGCAAGACGGCTCGGTTTGATTTTGCTTTCGTCAACTATGTTGCCAAGGGCGGTGGAAATTGCTTTCTCTGATACAGTGACAAAGTCTCCATCAGCGACAACATGTTTTATGGCTTCAATTATGTCTTTGATATAATCATCGTTTGGTTTCCAGTATCTGGTTTTAACTGCCAGAGCTTTGTATTTTCCAGCCACAGTGCATCACCGTAAGGTTTAGGTCTGTTTGGTAAATCGTAGAGGTTCAATAAATAGATAATATTTTGTAGGAAGAATGCATTTCAGAACATAGAAAACGTTGCGAGACGAGACCAAAATGCCGGGCAAGTATGAGGAGAAAAAATCAAGCTTTTTTGATCTCCTTGAAGATGTGCCAGATAGTGAAGAAGAACAAAAACCAGCAAGTGAAAGGTCTGAACTGTTAAAATCCATGGGCGTTGAAGACCGTTTTGAAGAAGGCACCATCAATATTGACATGAGAACATGCAGAGGAATAGAATGCAACTTGTGTGTAAAGGCATGTCCCACAAACGCGTTGTATTGGAAGGGAGGGGACATTGGAATCATAAATGACCTTTGTATTCACTGCACTGCTTGTGTAGCAAACTGTATGGTTGATGATTGTATATGCGTTACAAGAAAACGTCCTGATGGTAAAAATGAAAAATTTAGTAACCCAAAAGATGTCTGCATGTTACTGAAAAAAATCAACTCAAAAAAAGGAGTTAACAGGGTAACTGCACTTTATCCAACAGTTGAAGAATACCTTGACCGCCACGGCGAATAATTAAAAGTAGGAGTAGCACCAAAATCTAAATTAGTGAAAATATCACGTATTCAAATTGGCAGTTTTTGGTTAGTTAAACTTGAATTAAACTATTATGTCTCCGGTGACTCCATCTATGTGAACACTTTTTTCCTCTTTGGTTTTGACATTTTGAAAAGTTATGACATATATTGGGTTGTATATCACCGCATGTTCAGAGATTTGGAACAATTCATTATCTATGGTGTCGATGTCAGATGGCTTGTTGATGAGTTTGTCTTTAACCATTGTAACTAATTCTTTATTTGAAAGTTTTAGATGTTCAGTTTTGTTTTTGAACTCTTTCAACAATTTTGTAGGGTTGTCTTCAGAAGGCGCAATAGGAACCTGATCAGGCAAAATTTCGCGACCAGTTTTGTCTAAAATAATGTATGCTTTTGCTTCATAGAAAGCCCATTCTTGACCTTCAACAGCAACTACTTTTTTGAATTGTGTAGGTTCTGTGTTAGGAATAACTAAAGTCTGAGGAGTGAAAGTTTTTCCAAGAATTTTTACTTCTTTTGCTTTTTCGTCTACTTCGAGGTTGTAGGTTTTTTTGGTGTAATATTCAATTCGGTATTGTGCATCAACAAGAGCATACGGCACGTAATGTTTGTCAACTGATACCACGCGTATGTCTTCGGGTCTAGGTTTCTGAAATCGTTTGACGAATAACTCGTTTTTCATTTCCTCTGCTTTAAGTTTTAGCTTGGCAGGATCTAATCTAGACTTGTAAACGATAATTTTTTTTTCTGCGATTTTTTCTGGAATCTGAGTAACGGCAGTCAAGTGGAACACCTAGTGGACAGTATAAAAATGAAACATTGTTAATTAATCATTTATGAATGTCAAATCAAAATTTTATGTATATAGAAAAAAGAAAAAACAATGTTCCCCAGAAAAAATGAGGAGTTTTCTTTAAAGATGGGAATTAATTTCAAATGTTATATTTTAGGTCTTGGCGTAAGTTTTTTTTCAAAAGTAGATTCTAACCTTGAAATAGACTCTTCAAGAGCCTTTCTTCGAACTTCCATGGTGATATCTCCCCGAGTGATTTCAATTAGTCGCCTAGCAACATCGCCTTTTCTTCTTAGACCATTAACGATTATGTAAGCATCATCCAAGGCAGTTAACTCGGAGTAGATGTCCTCCATCCAGTTTAGGCATTTTTCGGCGAGGTCGACTTTTCCTTTCCGAATTAAATCCAGAGTTCGGCGTCTTAGTTCTCCGATAACATCCCCCAAAGACAAAATGTAGGGAGTTTCAGGAACATCAATTTCTTCGGGGGTAGGAAACCTGTTTTCTTGAATCAAAGCAAGGAGTATGCATGCTTCAGCGTGTTCCTCATAGGCAGCGTTTACAGAGCCACTGTAAAGCAAATGAGGATAATCTTTGAGCAACTCCTGAAGGGATTCGAAAAGTGTTTTTGCTTCGTCAATAAACCCTTTAGCGTCATCGAATCTATCTTGGTGTGTAACTTGGATTGCTTGCTTAGAAAGACGGGTGGCTTTTCGCATATCCCGATGAACATCGTCTCGGATTTTTTCTCTTTCTTTTAGTTCTTTTTGGATTTGTTCCAGAATTTCCTTCAAAGACATAAAACTCACACCAAAAACAGTTCAAAAGAGCTTAAGCTAACTTAATAGCCTTTTCCAAACGGCTAAGCAAAACAACTCTGCTGTCCACTGATTCATCAATAATGTTGTAACCTATCTCTTCAGAAAGTTTAGTTCCAAAATTTTTGATTTCTTGATGTAAAGGCATGTTAGTGCCGTCCATTCTTAGCCGGGAAAAACCTACATGCATGTATGCTTTTGGTTCCAAATAAGTTGGATTGGCTTTTTCGACAAGTTTTGCAAACTGTTGGGGGTACTCAAGATTCAAGTTCTTTGCCAAAGTGAACCTGATTACTGTAGGGCAGTTGAAGCTGGGAAGCAGTTCCAAAGTTTCATTGAGTTTTTCCCATGCGCTATTACTGTTTGGGCGACAAATCTTCGAAAATGCTTCTTTGTCAAAGGCAGAAACTGAAATGTACAGTTGGGTTGGTTCTTCGCTTAAGTTAGAAAGTGCTTCAGGAATTGTTCCGTTGGAAACGAGAAAAGTGGTAAATTCTCGTTTGTGAAAGTTTTTGATTAATCCATCCAAATAAGGATAAATGGTTGGTTCTCCGGTTAGACTTATGGCGGCATGTTTGGGGTTTAAAGCTTGTAAACGTTTGGTTTGGTCAGCGTTGGGGGTTGCTTTGTATCCAGTTAATATACGTCGTTGTTCGTTAATGCATCCGTCGATTATGGTTTCAGGGTCGTCCCATTTGGGTAATTGAGTTTCGTCCCAATGCATATCATGGTCTCCGCTTTGGGCGCGCCAACAAAAAACACAACCTAACGTGCAATGAAACAAGGAAGGAGTCATCTGCAGGCATTGGTGGCTGCTTATTCCATAGAATTTTTGTTTGTAACAAGTTCTGCCCTGAACTATGCTGTTGTAAAGCCACCTGCACCGTTTTACTGCCGAGTGGTTTCCTACCACATGATACTTTTGCCGATGTAACATCGCCATTATTTCTTCAGGAACCAAAGAATCCAAGGTTTTAGCCTGCCAATTTGTTAGAAGGAAAAAGATTATCTAATTTATAATTATTCTTGACACATATTTTATGCTTAGGCAATCTTTTCTGTTGAACAAGACTGAAGATATGTTGAGTTAAAAAAATAAAAGGGTATAAGAATTTTTCAATATAATTGATACAGAAATAGTTTTAGATTTATTTACTTTTTTTATTACTAGCTTTAAAGGAACTGCCAAAAATTCTGTTAGTATAATTAATAGATTAACTATCAGAAGATGTTTATCCCGAAAATGCCAGTATTATTCGGAAATGTGTGAATTTAGCGAAGACATTTTAAAAAATCTTATCTACATAATTATTGTTTTTTGTATATACACAAATCATTAATTTGATTTGATCTTTTACTTTATCTTAATGTTTAATATAAAACGGCTTTTACATGCAGCGTCAGGAGGGCAAATCTTTTTTGAATGGTTTAAGAGAACTGAATTTGAAAAATTCTTATGATTATGATGTTGATGATATTCTATTAGATTTTTATGTTTCAGCTTTGTCTGTAGCATCGAGTTATTCAAGATTATGCAGATTTTTTAGTTCCACAAGTCTTGCCGTAGCATCAAAAGGCATATCAAAATTAATAAAAAATAATGGTGAAATTCAATTAGTCACTGGGGCAAAATTTTCCAAAGAAGACGCAGATGCAATCAAGATGGTCCACCAAAAACCAGAAGAATTAATTGAAAAGAATTTCTTGAAAGAGTTAAATTCTCTTGAAAATGAGTTTGTACGTGATCATGTTAGAGCATTAGGATGGATGATTGCAAACAAAAAATTACATACCAAAATTGCTATCGTGTCAGAAAGTGAAGGAATTCCTTTACAGTACAATACGGTTCTAAAGAAAGGGATTTTTCATCAAAAAGTCGGAATTTTAGAAGATATCGCTGGAAATAAAAATTCTTTCAGTGGTTCAGATAATGAAACAGGTTTGGGTTGGCAAAATAATATCGAAGAATTGAAACTTTTTAGAAATTGGGTAGAAAGTGAAAAATCATATTTCATTGCTGATAACTCAAATTCCAGAAATATTGTAATAACGAAGCAAGTAGAACAAAAATAATTGATGTTTCTAAAGCAATAGAGGATAAACTTATTGAAATCGCACCAACAAATATTGAATCTCTACAAGTAGATCGATGGTTAACAAGATCACCGTTACCAATAAAACTTCGAGATTACCAAAAAGAAGCGATTTCGAGGTGGTTAACAAATAATAAGCAGGTATTTTAGAAATGGCAACAGGCACTGGAAAAACTATTACTGCAATAGGTTGTTTTCTTAACTCTGTGGATTCAGCTAAACAAGAGGTGATTGTTATTAGTAGTCCATTTATTCACCTTATCAAACAATGGGAAAAAATAGCGACCTCAAAATAATGAAAATATTCAAACTATCACATAAACTTGGAAAGAAATGGGTTTGCTGAGGCATTAGCACAGTTAATTAAAGGTGAAAAAATGAAAAAACCATGCTACTATCACTTCGATTTTGATTTTTCATTTTGTGCTTGAGCCTTTTCAGCCCCATTTTTTTCAAGGGTTTCTCCCAAAAAAAGAGGGAGAAAAGATGTAGGAATTTATTTTCGTTTCAGGAACCAGTATGCGGCTATGCCGATTACTGCTGCGACTGCAACTACTGCGATGATATCGCCTTCTGTTGTAATGAATAGTGATTCCATGTGTTCACTGGGTTCTACAGGTACTTCGTGTTCTGGAGTTTCAGCATCAATCGGAGTAGTTGGTGAAACCCCTTCTGCAACATGAATGTATGTCGTTGATGATGAACTATAGTAAGATTCTGAACCATCAAAAGTGGCTATTATCATGTATTGGCCTTCAATTTGGGGCTTAAATGAATAAGCGTAGTTGCCGAAAACATCAGTTGTTGCAGTTCCAATCCATGCATACTCATTATTAGGATCAACAATTTCTATTTTCACTGGAACCCCAGTCACATCATCGGGTCGGGGTTTTTGCATATACAGATGTTCCATCCATGCACTCATGTGTTCATCAGCTACTGCGGGAACACCATGTGGATAAAGCACTAACATATCGTAATTTGTTGTTCCTGGAGATGCGTCCAGTATTGAACCTTCGATAAGGACCATAGAACCGAGTGAAAGCGTCTTAGGAGCTGCTGACACTGAAGTTACACTTGGACCTTTACCAATAGCGTATATTTGTCCGTCATAATAGTTTAATCCAACTAGTATTCCATCTGCAATGATTGCTCCTGGCATCCATCCAGACATATTCCAGATAGCTTCTCCAGTTTGCGCGTCCATAGCATGGATTTTGGCACCTCTCCATTGAGGGTTTTGGGGTGTGTGTTCATTGGTGAATACAAAAATTTTGTTGTCAGCAATAAGTGGTCCACCGTAGATAGGATAATGACCATAGAAAGTTTCAAAGCCGGCTTCTCCTGTATAGTAATCCCATGTAATTTCTCCAGTTTCCATGTTAATTGCGTGGACTCGTCCATCATATCCAGCAGTGTAGATATTTCCATAGGCAGTTTGTGGGTTAGGAGCACCGCCACCACGGAAAACGGCGCTATACAATGCAAAAGAGTTTTCTAAAGGCTCAATTGGACCCCAGACTAGGTCACCTGTGTATGCGTTAAATCCTTGCCATTGCAAAGTTTCCTGTCGATACCAAGCAAAGTGTCCATTAATTATTGGACTGAAGTTATATTGTGCCCTTATAGTGTAGTCTTCAAGCGAGAACTGCCAGATATTTTCACCAGTACTTGCATCATATCCAGTAACGATTCGGGAAGGAGGATTTGCTTCTCTATCCGTTGCAGCAGTGAACAACACACCATCACCAACCTGAACAATAGTTTGCCCAGCTACTTCGGGTACTGTCACGTTCCATTCTAGTCCATCAGCCCATTGATATTCTGTGTTAATATTTGGACTCCATGTTAACGAATTGTCTGCTCTGAGTGCTTTGCTTGAATTCCATAAAGTCATCCAACTGTTGCCTGAATTAATAGTATAAACTAGCACATCACCTTTTTCTGACATTGTAACTTTACCGGTTCGGCATCCTTGGACCTGAAGTATTGCTGTTCCACTGTTAGCGTCATACATTGTGGATACACCGCTACGATAATCCCATAGATATGCATTAATGCCGTGTGCGTTAGGGGTGTCAAATTCCCACAGTTGGGCAAAACTAAATTGCATATCTTCTTTGTACCATAATTCATCTCCAGTGCGAATGTCCACACACACTACTCCTAAACGGGTGGCAGCAGGGTGTGCAACTTTATGATAATATAGTCGTCCGTTTAAGACTGCTACTGATGGGGGGTTCCATTTTTCTTGGTACGATAGTCCGGTGTAGTAACTTTTTTGTTCCCATTCTCCACCTACAAGACCCAAATTTGCGTGTGGCATTGTGTAGAGTATGTGTCCTGTGTTCGGAGATGTAGTGTATGGATTGAAGTTTCCATCTGAACTACATCCAGTTGCAAACTGTAATGGTACGCCTAACCAATTTCCTGAAATTGATGACCATTCCCAGTTTTCTGAATTTATTGGGCGACTCCAATAGTTGTCTGGAAGAGGCGTCTGGGGTGGAGACTCGATAGGTTCTTGCTGCACGACAACTGATACTTCCTGACTGTTACTTGGTTTGTAGTAATCTTCAACCATTGGATCACCTACCAAACGTCTGCCGTATATAGATTCACCAGGATAGCTAAACTGAAAAGTGTATGTACCTATTTGGTTAGGGTGGTATATTGTTGCATATGACCCCGTAGAGTCTGAAGAGAAAGGCCCTAAAACTTCAGCTGAATTATCGGGTTTTGTTATTGTTACACTAAAACCAGTATAAGGTATTGCACGATAAGTAGCTGTCATGACTTCTGGTGAAGGCGGCACTTTATCAAGCCACATGACAATAAGCAATGGCTGGTTAATGCCTACAGGATCTGGACTAACTGTTAAGTGAGCATATGTGTTAATATCCTGCGGTTCAAGTGCTGTCGCAATAGGTAAAGCAAAAAGAAAAAAAGAGATAGCGAATGATAGCAGCATCACTAATGATACAATATTTTTTGTATAACTAAAAGTTTTTTTAACCATAGTTCTATTTAACGGTTTATTTTTCCATATTTTCATTTTTTTTCCTCAATTTTGTTTTTTCTCTCTAAGCAAATAACAAAACATTCTTTGAATTTTCTAGTTAAGAGAATGTGGCGGTAACTTACCACCATAAAACTTCAAATAAATTACCAAGAAAACCAAATTAACCAAAAAAGTTAAAGTTTCAATTAAACATTGAAACAGAAAATAAAGATCTTATGGTTCAAAAAAAGCATTACGTATCTCCCCTCGGAGTTCTCTTTTTACTATTTTTACTTTATCCCCTTCACATAAAAAACATGCATGCGCAGATTTAATTTTTCAAAGTTACAATAACGCGTTCATTGATTCGAGAGTAGATTTTGAATGCAATATAACCTCCAATAATCCCATAGAATAAAATCAGAGGAAACAACATCAACGTTATGCTAGTAAAGGTTGATGTAAATTCAGGCGGCATAAGTATCGGAAAAATAAGATTTCTTAGAAAAATATCAAGCGTTGAACTGAAAGCCATCTGTAGTATAACTAACCACTTTAACTGACCTTGTCTTTGAAATTTTTCATAAAATGTGTTAAAAGTTATATCCATAATAAAACCGGTAATTAATGTGGGTATATTTGCAAATATATAGAATGGATTTTGAAAAACATGGATGAAGGATAATAAAAGACAGAATAGGAGAATAAAAAAGAAATATCTCCATCGTCTGCCTTCAAAAATTAGAAAAGCTGTTCCATAAATTATTCTCAGACCTATAACCAAAATAAAGCCTAAACCAGGTATTCCACTAATCAGCAATGGAAGTTGACCGATTGAACCTTGATAAACAAAAGCAGTTACGGCAAATAAGATGATAAGAGAAAGTTCTCTAGTCTTCCACAAAAATAATCATCCTTTTTAAATCCATTGTTTTCCGATTTTTTACCAATCAATCTTTTTTCCAAATAACTCTATAATTGCAAGAAATATTTTAATATTTTCAAGTGAAGAAAATCTGAATAGATACTTTTTGTAATAACCCAGATTTGCTTGAAACTTTTGATGATGTAATTTTTAGTTTAATACAAAAGTATTCTTTATTGGGTAGTTGTAAGTTCTTGAGGTCTTGCTGCGTTCCATAAATTCTTAAAATATTCATTAAAAATGGTAATTAGACTGGGATGACTTGAAGAGAGCATATCCGATTCTTTGACATTCTGGTTTGGTTCAACAAGAATTCCAACATACTGGTTGTCCACACACGACCCTAAAGCTTCAGGAATATTTGGTAAATATCTAATTTCAAAATTTGGATATTGAATTAAAGTCTGTAAGCTTTGTGGAATTTTTTGTCCAGTTTTAGGTTTGTCTATAATTGTTTGTTCTAACACGCCACGGTCTAAAGCTGCTTTATGTGCTTCAAAAGAGTAGTTTAACGCTTGTGAAAATCTCTTAAAACTTGAAATACATTTTATGCTTGTTTGACTATTGCTGATGCCTTTGATGGCTTTATTGATAAATCTTGTTTTTTTTGGAATTATTACAAACTTTTCCCCGTTTATTAGGTCATCTTCAATCAGTTTATAGTCGAAACGTTGGATCAACTTAACTGTTGCTTGTTGTAGCTTTTCATAATTTTTTTTCTGTTGTTTCAGCAAAAATTCCACTCCGTTTTTAAAAGGAGTCGCCACGTAAAGGGTTGGTCTGCCGACAATAATGGTTACTAATCCTAGGTCTTGTAAGTGCAAAATCGTTCGATAGCAATTTGATCTATCAATCTTTGCTTCTTTAGCGATGTCTTTTATAGATGCTTTATGAAGCGTTAAAAGGGACAAATAGATTTTGGCCTGCATAATAGTCAGTCCTGCTCGATTCATGATCATGATATCCTCATCAGTAATAACCACGTTACAGCCACCGTAAACTCCTTTATAATTAATTTATATATTACTTTGATTTATTGATATATGTTAACTACATACAACAATTTAATTTAAAATTTTTTACATCCAATATAAAATCAAAACAAAAAATGGAAAAATATCATCAAAATATATTATGGTCACCTCTGCTTAGGCTAAGTTAGAATTTCATTTGTTAGCCTTTTCTTTTTTCCTTCTTGACATTATTGTTAGGCTAGCAAATATTGGCAAAGAAACTAGTAATGCGAATGCTACATAATCGGAGAGTTTTAGGGTTGCTGAAAAATAATTTGTTACCCCATGAAGAATTATGCATAATATTGAAAAAACTATTCGAAACTTGCCAAGGTCTTTTTGTAATCCCAAGGAACTAATCATAGTGTAAACTAGGTGCCAAGGCAGTGATCGATCTGACATTTTATCTAAAAAACACGAAAAACTAGAAAAATATAATTTAATATTTTTGAATGCCATAAAAAATAGTTAAATAAAAACTAAAAGCAACAAACCAAAAGAAAAAAATAGAAATGGGTTTGCTGAAGTCTAGCACAGATGTTGAAGGTGAAAAAATGAAAAAACCATGCTACTATCACTTCGATTTTGATTTTTCATTTTGTGCTTGAGCCTTTTCAGCCCCATTTCTATATTTGATTTTTATTCCCAAAAAAGGGGGAGGAAATTGGTTTATTTCCTTCTAAGTATCCAATAAGCTGCTACGCCGATTATTGCTGATATTGCAACTGCTGCGATTATGGCTACTTCTGTTGTGATGAATGCTGCTGGTTCTTCAGCGTCTACGGGTGGTTGAGTGTCAATTGGCTCTTGGGTGTCTATTGGTGTTGATGGTGTAGGTGCTGGGTCTACAGCGAAATAGGCTGTTGATGTTGAGCCATAGTATGAAGCGGAGCCTTCGAAAGTGGCTATAATCAGGTATTGACCTTCAACTTGGGGCCTAAATGAGTAACCGTAGTTGCCGTAAACATCAGTTGTTGCTGTTCCAATCCAAGCATACTCACCATTGGGATCAACAATTTCTATTTTCACTGGAACCCCCGTTGCGTCAGCTGGTCTTTCAAGCTGCATGTAGACATAATTCATCCATTCACTCATGGCTGCGTCAGAAATTGCTGGAACTCCCTCTGGGAAACGAGCTTTTATTGCATATTCTTGTGTTCCTGGTGAAATATCTGTGACTTTTCCCTGTATTGTGACAGTACTTCCTTTAGCTATTCCAAGTTGAGGAGCTACAATAGTTGTTGACGACGGTCCTTTGCCAATCGAATATATTCGGTTGTCGTATCCATTGAACAGTGCAATTGTGCTGTCTCCGATAATCGGATAACCGCCCCAGTGAACACCACGTATTGACATTTTCCATACTTCGTTTCCCGTCTCTAAATCAAGACATATGAATGGTGCACCTCGTGGCATCGGATCTATTGGTGAGTGTTCAGCGTGATGGAGATACACTTTTCCATTAGCAACGAATGAAAGATATAGCGGCCAATTGTCGCCCCATAGGATTTCTGTATGTTCATCTACTGCGTCGTAGTACCAGAGTAGATTGCCATTTTGAGCATCATATGTATGAACTCTTCCACCCATTCCACCGGAAATTACTTTTCCGTCAACAATAGATGTTACACCTCGTCTCCAATTTGCTATAGTGAATGCATCAACAGGAAGCTGTGGTTCTGTTGGACCCCATAACTGATCTCCTGTTTCAAGACTTAATGCAACCAATTGTCGAGTTGCTTTTAGTGCAACAAGGAAAATTCCTTCTTCTGCACTGGCAGCAATGAAAGCTGAACCCCCATCTTCAGGAGATGGTGTCCAAGTTTTTCTGAACAATAGCTCTCCTTCATGTCCTTTTTCGATGTTTAAACACCAGAAAGTTTGTGAGTAATCTCCGCGTAGAATTGCTAAGTGGCTTGACCATTGATCATCTGTTCCACCAATTATTTTATCGCTTAGAACAGACATGACTCGTCCTGGTAAATTGGTTGGAATTGTTTTATTCCACTGAATTCCTTGAATGGCATCAAATATGAGACCTTTATTGTTTCTAATCCAAGAACCCGTGTCAACTGGTCCAATAACTGCAAGAGTTGAATTCCACATTGTCATCCAACCAGCTGCGGAATTGACTGTGTATATCAGTATTTCACCATTAGGTCCGTATATGTGGGTGCTACCACTTGGAACATTTTTTAACCCATATACCCAACGACCTGTAGCTGGATCATAAGCATTCCAATTGCTTCCGGAAGTTGACCATAAGTATGCATAGGCACCGTGAACATTGTATGAGTCCCAATAGAACACCTGACCAAAGGATAATTGTGTGTTATTCCAGTTTCTAGCCCATAACTCCTCACCTGATTTCAAATCAACTGCAACAACTTCTTGTTCAACTCGGGTTCCTCCTCCTGACTGGAATCTGTTATAGAAAAGAACGCCATTGATTATTACTGAATTTAAGAAGTAACCCTCGTAAGCATCACCAAAATCGTATGCATGCGGACCAAGAGCGCCACCTGCAAGACCACCGAAAGTTATTGGTTTAGTCCATAAAATATGCCCTGAATCTGGGGCGTATTCGTTATATGGTGCGATAAAATTCCAGTATGGATAATTGTTAAGAGAGGCTCCCCATAACCAATTTCCGGAGATTGTATTCCAGCCTCTAAGTTGTGCATCGATTGGTCTAGACCAGTACTCGTTTGGAAGAGGCATATCAGGATAATACTCTCTTTGTTCAGCGGTTACTGTAAGTTCAAAAACGTCACTACTGCTCGCTTCATACCAAACATCAGCTTGACTCCAGTTATACCATTGGGCAGGAAAATGTGTTTGAAAAGTATATGTTCCAACCATATCGGGTATGAACATGGAACCTGTAGATCCTGTTGAATCTGTTCTATAGGGTCCCAAAGTATCTTGATTTCCTGCAGGGTTCGTAACAGTAACTGTTATTCCTTCCCACCCATCAGATGCAGCAAATAGATAGTCTGAGATTCCAACCCAAACTAATGCTTGTTGATTGACTCCAATAGGATTTGGTGTGACTGTACAAAAAGCATACGTTTGTTTATTGCGAACTGGATTTTGTGCAATTACTGAAGGCAATGTAACGCTGATTGCAGATGCTGTTAAAAGTAAAACTAATACAATTGTTGAAATTCTTGTGTATTTTTCATTTTTTTCCATTTTTTTTCCTTCATAATTTGTGATATTGATTACATCTAGATTTGTTTTTAAATTTTTGGATGGAATTAATTTTTTTCAAATATTTCGGTAAAAATAGCTGATATTATTACTGAAATTTTTGATTATTTTTTAATTGTTAAATGTAAAATATTGTTGAGAAACATTCATTTGGATCCATATGTGTACTGGTAAAAAAGGTGAATTGTTGCTGCCAATCGATGAAGTTGATGGAATAATTTTGAAAGAATTGCTTCAAAATGGTCGCACAACTTTTAGAGTGATTGCCGAACATGCAAACACCTCCCAAGACATTATCAGGCAGCATTATAAAAAAATGAAAAAAGAGGGCATAATTGTTGGATCTGCAATACAGTTAGATTGTTCTGCATCTGGTTTTGCCACTGTAGGGCGCCTACATGTGTCTGTTTTATCTGACTCCCAAGAATATGTTGCAGGTATTATTGGCAAAATCAATAAAGTATCTAGTGTTTCCCAAGAAAATATTGGACCGAAGTTACGAGCGGTTGTAATATTAAAAAATTTGAGGGAACTAGAAGAAATTACACACACCATAAAACAAATCCCCTGTGTTTTGGGGGTTACAACTGAAATTTGGATTGGAATAAGAAATATTTTGGATAATTTATCCGTATTGCCATCTAAGTTTCAAAATAATGATATCAATGTTATTAAAAAAACCAGTAAAAATCAATTTCAAAATTCTAAGATAAAACTTGACCAAATGGATAAAAAAATAATAGAGAAATTAAAAGGAAATGGAAGAGTGCCCTTTAGAAAAATTGCTCAAGAATTGGGGGCTTCTACTGACACTATTTCTCGAAGAGTTAAAAAATTATTTGAAAATAAAATAATTAAACCAATAATTCAGATAAACCCATCAAAATTGGGTTATGCTGCAAAAATACACTTAAATTTAGCCTTTGCTTCCTCAGAAAAGTTATCAACTATCATAGATTGCCTTAGTCAAATACCCGATATAACTTTAATAATTAAAACAAGTGGCGTTTATGACCTTTTTGTTAAAGGATACATAAAAAATATTGAACATCTTTTTTCAATTCAAAATGAAATTAAAAAAATACCTGGAATTTCTGAGATAAAAATTCAGATTTTTGAAATAGACTCAAAAATTCCAAGAAACTCTGAATATATATCAACTTTTTAATTTTTATTTACAAAAATGTAGGTAATCACATGATGTTAGCATATTTATCGTTAGATAGGTCTAAGAAAATTAAGAATTTTTTCAACATCTGTAATCAATTTTAGAATTGTTTTTATTTCAGCAAAACATCTATTATTACAGCTATTTTTCAAGCTAAAAACGGTCTTACCATGTTCTTTAATAAAAACATGAGTCAAGTTTAAATCGTTGTATTAAAAACTACGTGGTGCTGAAAGAGGTGTACTTTGTGTCTTTCAAAAAAATTGTTGAAATGATTCCTGTTGAAAAACGAGGAACACTTTCAGATAAACTTCTGAATTATTTACTGAAAACCAAAAAAGAAGCAAATATGCCAGCTAAAATGGCGACTTGCTTTTTGAGTCAATGGCAAACTGGCACATTTGATGATGTGACGGGTCTTGCAGTTCTGCTTGAGGCAACTGCAACCGTTGAACTAGAAAAAACTGCCGCCTTTTTAGAAGAAGACTTACAGTTGGCAGAAGTAGCCAATGCAGTCAAAGAGGCAGCAGCATAAGGAGTTGCATGAATAATGGTAAAGTTTGGAATCGAATTTGTACCCAAAGAAGCATACTGGAAAACAGTCTATTATGCAATTCAATCAGAAAAACGTGGATTTGACAACCTGTGGATAACTGACCACTACAACAACCGCAACGTGTACACAACTCTAGCAACAACTGCCCTTTACACCAAGAAAATCATCTTAGGCCCAGGAGTAACCAACCCATACATGATTAACCCAGTAATGACGGCTCAATCTTTAGCCTCATTAGATGAAATGGCGCCTGGAAGAGTTGTTTTGGGAATGGGCGCAGGTGACGTTACAACTCTTGCAACTACTGGAGTTGAAGCAAAAAAACAATTGTCTGCAGTAGTGGATGCCATTACAATCTTCAAGAAAATGCTTGAAGGAAAAAGCGTCAAATATGAAGGAAAAGTGTTCTCAGTTAACGGTACCAAATTTAACTTTAAACCTAGAGGACAAATCCCAATTTACATCGGTGCCCAGGGACCAAAAATGCTTGCAACCGCAGGAAAAATCGGCGACGGAGTTTTGATTAATGCTTCTCATCCACGAGACATCGATTACGCAGTTAGTCAAATCAAGAAAGGTGTTGAAGAGGCTGGAAAAAACATGTCAGACATAGATGTTACGGCTTACACGTCATTTGCAGTGGACAAGAAAGTTGACAAAGCAATGGCAGCAGCATCTCCAGTTGCAGCGTTCATCGTTGCAGGCAGCCCCGACGTAGTACTGGAAAGACATGGACTAAACATGGAAAAAGTAAACGCCATCCGTAATGGTTTAGCTAAAGGTGACTTTGGCACTGCTTTTGGTTCAGTTACCCCAGAAATGATTGAAGCTTTCGCTATCGCAGGCACTCCCGACATGTGCAATGAAAAGATAGCCAGACTGCTTAAAGCTGGAATAACCCAGTTCGTTGTTGGTTCACCAGTAGGACCTAATGTGCGAAAATCAATTGACCTAATCAGCGAATCGGTTATTCCCCAATTCAAGTAAACAAAACAAAAAACCCAAAAAAGTGCCTGTTTTTTCTTAGGGCACAACTAAATTTTTTTATCCGTGACAAGGTTACATAGCTGAAAAACATAAAATTTATTATGCGCTATAGATGTTGCTTACTTTGCTGATATGACGTAACTGCAAAGAATTTTTGGTCGAACGAAGGTCGTGGCACATATTGGTTGAAACAAAATATTGTTCCCCTAAATGTCGTTTGTTTAAATGTGTAAAACGAGCGGTAATCTATCAAGGAAATAGAAACTGGTGTAAATGGACCGATGAAGAATGCAACGTAGCAAATTGTACTTATGCTACATGTGTACGAAGACAATTGCTGCCTAACGGGGTATGTGGCGAATCGGTAAAACGGAAAACCATTGACAAAAAACCAGAAGAAACAAAAGCACCAGCGGTTAGATTCAAAAGTAAAACGCTACGAAAAATCCGAGACGACGACTTTTTCTAACTTCAAATTTTGTATCTAAAGATTTGATACCAAAATTAGAAGTATTTCAGTAGGGCTTTTTTTGCTTCATGGGGTTTTGAATTAAAGCATTCTGAAACATAAGGACCATAAAAATTGATTGCCTTCAAAGCTTCAACAACTTTTTTCCACGGAATAGTACCTTGTCCCACATCTAGGTGGTCATCGGTTTTTCCGTTGTTGTCATGAAAATGAATGTTAATGATTTTTTTCCCAAACTTTTTGAGATAAGCCAATGGACCTTCGTTGATGTTTGCGTGACCAGTATCCAAGCACAAATTGATATACTGTGAATCAAGCTCATTCAACAAAAACGTGCACTCTTCAATACTATCTGCTAGATAGAACATTTCAGAGTTTTCAGGCATAGGATTAACGTTTTCGATTGCTAAGTTCACGCCAAATTCTTGGCAATCTCTTAGAACTTGTTTGAGATTCATAACTAGTCGGTTCAGGGCTTTTTGTTTTGAGGGCTTAACACCGAGACAGTAACCCACATGAGTAGTTACATGGGTTGCATTCAATTCGTAAGCAACAGCCACGCAACGCCGCAAATATGCGATGGTGGCATCCCTGATTGTGGGAATCTTGTCAGAGGGATTAATACTAAACGGGGTATGCAAACTCAAACTAATGTCGAAATCTTCAGACAAGTTTCTAAGATTGAAGATTCTTTCAGCATCAAAAGTTTCGATAAACGAATTTTCACGGATTAAATCAATTTCCAGATGACCCAAACCATACTTTGAAGCATATTCAAAATAATCCTCAACAGGTTTTCTGACAACATCAAACCCAAAAATCAAGTCCATATCTAACCAATATGAAACTTTGTAGATATAAAATTTGAAGTCCAGTTAACAAAAAAAATAAAGAAGTGGGTGTTTACCCAACTGAAAACAAGGTTAGGGCACAAAAACTGCTGCTGCAAGAACCGTAGTCCATAGACCGTTTTTGTCGCCTTTTGCAGACTGAGTGATGTTATTTGTTTTGATGATCATGCCACTGGTTTGGAATAACTGCTTTTTTTCGTTCCAAGCTTGTTCTGGATCAAAAGGAATACCCATTGTTGTAGCTAACATTGTTGCTGCTAAATCTTCAGCATAGTTGCCAGCAAATTCTGCGGTTTCTCCAAAGGAGTGGTGTTCAGAAAGGTAACCATAACTATCTTTGCTTGAAGGCATCGCCATACCAATTGAGGCAGCAATTTGTCGGTGGGGTTCTTTGACTGAATTTTTTGACATAACTGCAAAGGTAATTTCTCCAGGATGAAGCATTTTAACTCCTTGTTCCTTGGAGATAATTTCACATCCAGGGGGCAGTATGCTAGAAACAGTTACGATGTTACAGGCTTGTATTCCTGCTGAACGTAAAGCAAGTTCAAAAGATTGCAAATAGTCTTTGTGTTTGCCAACACCTTTGGTCAAGAATACTCGTTTTGGAATCATTGTGTTTAATTTTCTCCTAAATCGCATTTTTTAGTTTTTTGTATTTTTCATTACTCTTCAGGAAACAGCCATGAAAGGTCGGGAGCTCTGTTCTTTCGTGCATCTGAGGCTACACGTTCATTGAGAGCATGAGTGATAAGGGGCAATGCAATGGTAGCATCACAATAGCAGGTAACGTCCCTTCCGTTTACGTCAACTTTTCCCCAACTTTTTGCCTCTTCCAAAGTACAACCAGATAATCCACCCCATTGAGGAGAATCAGTAGTTATCTGAAGGGCATATTTGTGTGGATAATAGTATTCTTGCAGGCTTTTTCGACAGTTGCCTTCTCGACCTTTTATTTCTTGATCCATAGTTTTTGGAGAAATTGAAATCGCAAGTAGCTGGGTGAAATCTTTTGGAACACCACCACCAACATAGATTACAGCAGTGTTTTTTGTTTTTTCTCCTATGCTTACAAACTGGTCAAATTCTTTAACTTGATCTACTATCAAGTTGTGTCCTTGATTTTTTGCCATCAGAACTGTTTCGCCGTAGGCGCTGTCTAACATTGCAGGGCTGAAAACTGGAACACCATTTTCTGCTGCAGTTGCGGTGATGCTTGGGATGTTTTTTTTGCTTAACCATTTACCCAATAAATGTAAGATTTCCATGGAAGAGTAAGGATAATCTGTTTTCAGGGTTAACAAGAAGTCTGTTATTAGCTCTTCCATTTTTCGGTAATCGGTTTCTATGCCATAAACATCATAGTATCTGTTGATGTCGGCTTTTAGAAGTTCTTCATCGTTAGCGTTACAGGTACCTTGATAGTATCCAAGCCCCATGGCGTCAACAATGTCTTCGGAAACGTTTGCGCCTGTAGAAACGATAACGTCAACGAATCTGTTTTTTATTAACCAATTAACTAACGTCCACTGACCAGCAGTGCTCATGGAACCTGCAAGACCTAAAACAATTACGAGGTCTTCTTCTTTGATCATTTTTTCCCAGATGTCTACGGCTTCTGCTAGTTTTCTTCCTTGATATGCTGTTTTTCCCATTTCAGAAATGAGTTGGGAAACTGATTTTTGCTTAACAGTAAAGCCTTCAACTTTATTAGTCAAAGGGACTCCCATTATTTTCCATCTCCATCGTTAAATTCAAAAGGGACTACAAATGCTGTATTTAAATATACACTTCCCAAGAAATATGTCAAAAAATTGCTTATTTTAAGTAAAAACTCTGAAAAATTAGTTTGTTTGCGTATGAAACTAGTGCTAAGCACCGTGTTGACAAGGGTTTTTGTCATCTTAGCCGGTTGAGACCCTTTTTACTACGGGGGGTCTTTGTTTTTTAAGGACACGATAACCGCAATATGTACATTTTACTCCGCCGCCGCGCAACTCGAGTTCTTCGGTTCTAACTTTGGCGCCACATTTTACACATTCATAAACAAGTCCACGTGCAGCTCTTCTTGACATAAATATTATCTCCAGACTAAAAACGCCTGTTTCACAGACATTTAAACATTTCTAATGAAAGAGGACACAGATATATACCTTTTCAACCCGAAAGATAACGTGGGAATGCAAATGAAAGGACACGTACTGATTCTTGTCGGTGGTGGAGGACACAGCGGGTACGCTTATGCTTTGGCTCAAGCCCTTCAGAACAAAATGAAGCTATCTTTCATCGTTCCCGAAGGAGACATCCTAAGCGAAAAAAGACTGCAAAAATTTGGAGAAGTAAAGTATCTGATTAAACCCCGAGGTCCAAAAACTTCAACCCATCAATTTATCCCACGTTTAGCAAAATCATTCTTGGAGTCTTTAGGTCAGCCTTTTCAAGAATTTGACGTTGTAGTCAGTTCAGGAAGTAATTTCTGTGTTGTGCCTTCAATAATGGCGTGGATGAGAGGCGTTCCCGTTGTTAGCATGGAAAGCCCTGTTCGTTTCACGAAGGCATCAAAAACTGCCAGGATACTTCAAAATTTTGCTGCAGTTACTGTTTTGCATTGGGAAGAACAAAAAAAAATACTCAAAGGAGTGGTTGTGGGTCCAATAGTTCCAAAGGTGGAAATTCTTTCAGAAAATAAAGGATACATTTTGGTTACAGGGGGCACCCATGGACACAAGCTGTTGTTTAAAGCCTTAGATGAAAGCAACCTGACCAACATAGTTTTGCAAACAGGAAAAATTGACCCCAAACCCTTTGCTGAAAGGCATCCGGAATGGAAAGTTTTAGAATTTACAGACAAATTTCAGGAACTTTTAGCAGGAGCCGAAATCGTAGTGACACATTTCGGATTAACTGCTTTAGAGGCAGCAGTTGTGTACCAAAAACCAGTTGTTATTGTTTTGAATCCTGAATGGACCCGAACGGTTGGAGCCGAAGACGCTAAAATTTTGGCGGATAAACTAAATGCCGTGTTTATTTCTGAATCAACTGTAAAAACATTAACAAATGCAATATCAGAAGCTAAAAACAAAAAAATCCTTACGTTGCCGTCCGGTGCTGAAAATCTAGCAAACATTATTATTGAATTAGCAAATAAAAAACGGAAATAACATTTTATAGCCTTTTTAGCCTAAATGTTAATCAAAAAAGAGGATTTTTCAAATGATTGCTGACACGGTTATTGTTGGAAAAAATGTTCAAATCGGTAAAAGTGTTACAATATGGAATTATGTTGTAATTGGGGATAACACCAAAATTGGAGATAACGTGAAAATAGGCAGCAATTGTGACATCGGAAAAGAAGTAACAATTGGCAACAATTGCCTGATTCAATGCCATGTAACCATCAGCAACGGAGCAACGATTGGAGACGAGGTATTTCTCGGACCTAAAGCAACAATTCTCAATGACAAACACATCGATGGTAACATTCAACCCTGCACAATCGAAAACAAAGCAAGAATTGGAGGCGGAACCACAATTCTTCCAGGAGTAACCATAGGAAAAAGTGCCCTTGTCGGAGCAGGTTCTGTTGTAACAAAAAACGTAAAAGCCAAAAAGCTAGTTTACGGCAATCCAGCAAGAGAAATCAGACAAATATAACCAAAAAAAGTTTCAAACATTTATCATTAAAAAATCAATTGAACAGAGGTTTAGATTACCTTTATTAGTTTTCAGCAAAATCATGTAGTTTCAGTTGGAAACAATTTGCATGAGGCTTAGCACATGGTTAAACCAGTAGTCTTAGTTGTTGGTTTGGGTGAAGTAGGACATTCTTTGTATGAGTTACTAAAACAAAGCAGAAAATTTGACCTTTATTGTTTTGATGTTGATGAACAAAAAATGAAAGAGATTGTACAAGATGATATCCCAACAAAATTGGATATATTGTACATTTGCTACTCATGTGGCAAACAAGAAGAGTTTGTAAAAATAACAGTAGATTACATAAATAAATTCAAGTCAGAATTAACAATTATCAACAGCACTGTCCCACCTGGAACCACCAAAAAAGTTTACAAGATTACTGGAGGCAATTTAGTTCATTCTCCAATTAGGGGAATGCATAGCAGCTTGCAAACCATGAAAAGAGATTTGCTGTTTTGGACAAAATTTGTGGGCGGCATAGACCAGAAATCAGCCGAATTAGCCCAAAAACATTTTGAAGAACTAGGATTGAAAACCAAAGTTTTGTCAGGTCCCACAGAAACAGAGCTCGCAAAATTGTTTTCGACAACATACCGTGCATGGATGATTGCTTGTTTCCAAGAAATGCATAGAATTTCAAGTAAGTTTGAAGCAGATTTTACTCAAATTATCGAATTTTTACAAGATACCCATTTTGTTCGTCATGATAGACCAATTCATTTTCCAGGAGTTATTGGTGGACATTGTTTGATTCCTAATACTGAATTACTTTCGAAAAACTATGACTCAGAATTCCTCAAGTTGATTTTAAAATCCAATCAAAAACGAAAACTGGAAATGGAAGACCCCAAAATCGCTCGCGAAGTAGAGAGAATACAAGAAAAAGTCAAATCGCTTGAAGAAAAAACAATTAAAATGAAATAAATCCCGAACCAAATAATTTGTGAAATTAAAAAAAAAAATAATAACAGGTGATGGAAAACAATGAACCGCAAAATACCGATTGCAAAACCTGAAATCGGAATAGAAGAAATGGAAGCAGTAAAAGAAGTCCTTGAATCAGGCATGTTGGTTCAGGGAAAAAAAGTCAAAGAATTTGAGGAAAAATTTGGAGAATACATTGGTGTTGAACACGCAGTTGCGGTGAGTAATGGAACAGTTGCTTTGGACGTAGCTTTAAAGGCAATCAATATTGGTCCTGGGGATGAGGTAATAACTTCGGCTTTTTCTTTTGTTGCTTCGGGTAATTGTATTTTGTTTCAAAATGCAAAACCAGTGTTTGCAGACATAGACCCTAAAACATTCAACATTGACCCATCAGATGTTGCAGAAAAAATAACTTCAAAAACTAAGGCAATAATTCCAGTTCACATTTTTGGGCAACCTGCAAGAATGAATTATTTAAAAGAAATTGCTGACGACAAGGGAATTGTTTTAGTTGAGGATGCAGCTCAGGCCCATGGTGCAGAATATAAAGGGGAAAAAGTAGGTAGCATAGGAACTTTGGGTTGTTTTAGTCTTTATGCCACAAAGAATATGATGGCAGGGGAAGGAGGAATTATTACAACTAATCAACAGAAACTAGCAGATATGATGCGCCTGATTAGAAGTCATGGTGAAACAAAAAAATATACTCATAATGTTTTAGGTTATAACTATCGGATGACTGACCTTAATGCTTCGATTGGTTTGGTTCAACTAAAGAAACTTTATAAATTCAATAAAAAAAGAATGGAAAACGCAAATCTGTTAACCAAAGGAATTAACGGAATTAAGGGGTTAACAGTTCCGTATGTGGATCGAGATGTTGAACACGTTTTTCATCAATATGTAATAAAAGTGGAAAACGGTTTTTCCATTAGTAGAGATGAACTTTCCAATTGTTTATCCGAGAAAGGCATTGGTGTTGCTGTTCATTATCCAATTCCAATTTACAAACAACCGTTGTACCAGGATTTAGGATATGGAGAGGTTAATTGTCCTAACACCGAGGATGCATGCAATCAGGTGCTAAGTTTACCTGTTCATCCTCAAGTAACTAAAGAAGATATTGATTACATCATAACCACTTTGAAAGAATTATGATAAAATATCCACTAAAACTTCAGTAGAATTTATAGTTGAGTTCCAAGTCAGGATGAAAAAAGAACATGAAAGAGGTAATGGTCAAAGATGTTCAGTTGTCGGAAAGAAATTACTCAGGAATCTTCCAAAAACCCTAAAAACAAAAAATTAGATTAAAATTCTTCAGTTATAATTTCAGAGTTTTTACACTTTCTTCATTTTCGATTTGTCGAATTTTATTAAAAAAAACAGTAGTGGGTAAATCAAGTTTTATTTTTTGTTTTGTTTGGTCCAATTTAATAAATTTGTATTTTGTCAAAAATTTTGTGATGTACTTGACAGTGATACTGTTTAAGGCAGTTTGTTTGGGGATGTCCTTAAGGTAATGCCATTCGCCGTTTTCCAGTAATTGAAGAATTGGTTCAGTTGGCACGTTATATGACCCCATTTTGGACAGCTCAGGTTATTACTCATGCATTTAAATTGTTTCTGAAGTGCATCTACAGAAAAAATATATAGAAAATTACGTAGTAAATACTAGATTTTTTTCGCAGAGGTAAGTTCGAATAAAATTTTGCCAGTTCTTTACATTAAAATGTTCCTGCTGTTGTTTGCCGGTTTTTGGGATTTTTTGAGGTTAGAAACCATGTTTTTCTTTGGTGAAAAAAAAAATTAAGTGGTGTTTGGATCGCGTTCTTCACAAACCATGCCGCTACACTGGTATTTGCTTTCAAGTTCAATTGTAGAGTGTTCGATGTGGTGCTTGAGGAGTGTTTCTTTGATGGCGTGCTTTGTTGGTTCAGGGCTTTTGAGAGTCTGATTATCCAGTACTACGTGGGCGGTAAATACGTCAGTTTCTCCTTCTAGAGACCATATGTGAATGTCATGGATTCCAAGTACCCCTGTGATTTTTTGAAGGTCAGCTTTGACTCCTTCAAGGTTGATGTGTTTGGGGACACCTTGCATGAGGATGTTGATTGCTTCTCGCAGATTTTTGGCTACGTTGTAAATGATGAACACGGTTAAGCCGATGGTCATTAACGGGTCCAGAATGAAGATTTCCCAGAAGTAAATTATTACGCCGCCAACAAGTATTGCTGCCCAGCCCAGAACGTCTTCCAGCAGGTGCCATGATAGTACTTTTTCGTTTAGGCTTTCCCCTTTTTTAAGCATTATGAATCCTGCGCCGTTAAACAAAATGCCGATTAGGGCGATGCCTATCATCCCCAAAGAATTTACGGTTTCGGGGTTTAGAAGTCTGGGGATTGCTTGGAACATGATAAATATTGAGCCCCCTACCAATATAGAGGCAGAAAATATCGCAGAAAACAAGGAGAGACGTTGATATCCAAAAGTTCGGTTGGTGTCAGGGGATTTTTTTGCTCCTCTTTCAAACAACCACGAAACCAGCAATGCAACGCTGTCACCAAAATCGTGCAAAGCATCAGATAATATAGCTAGGCTGTTGGTCCACAAGCCCCCAAAAATCTCCAAAATGGTAGAAGCTAAATTCAAAAAAGCAACCAAACGAACCCTCTGCTCACGTTCAGGCATAAAATACACTAACTTTACATTTTGATAAAAAGATATCCAAAACAGCAACTACAATTAAAAACTCTAGAAACTGTTACGCAAACTTCTTTACAATTTATACTGAATAAATTCAACAAAATTTAAAAAATATTCATGGAAAAATATCTAAAGGGTCATTCAATTTAGATATTAACAATCTTGTGAATATGTCATTCCATTTTGCAACAACAAATAATTAGTTCATTTTTGTTCGGTTATTTTTGTGCTGACTTTTAGTTTTGGGGGTTTAAGTGTGATTATTGTGCCTTGGGGGATTTTTGTGGTTATCCAGACGTTTCCTCCAATTACTGAGTTGTCACCAATTACTGCTTTTTCTCCAAGGATAGAAGCATTGGAATAGATGATTACGTTGTTGCCTACTGTGGGGTGCCGTTTTATGCCTTTGATGAGTTTGCCTTTTTCATCCCGTGGAAAACTAAGAGCCCCCAACGTTACTCCTTGATAGATTTTCACGTTGTCCCCGATTTCTGCTGTTTCTCCGATGATGACGCTGGTTCCATGGTCTATGAAGAAGTTCTTTCCAATGGTTGCCCCTGGATGAATATCAATACCCGTTATAGAATGGGCGTATTCACTCATTATTCTGGGAATCAAAGGAACCCCTCGAACATACAACTGATGAGCAACACGATGAGAAGAAATCGCCAACACACACGGATAACTCAAAATCACCTCATCCACACTTCTGGCAGCGGGGTCACCTTCATAAGCTGCTTGAATGTCACCATTCAATAATATTCGAATGTTACAAAGTTCGTCTAAGAGTTCCCCAACAATAACCCGGGCAAATTGATTACAAATATCTTCGGAGCATTTTTCACTTTTTTTACAAAAATATTTCAGGCTTTTGTCAACTTCAACAACCAAACGAGAATATATGGATTCTAAGGTTTTATTCAAGTAATCTGAGATGTTAGTTTTTGTGATTTTTTCTTTTCCAAGATAACCGGGAAACAGTACCGAAATGATGTCTTCAAAAATTTCAATTACAACTTTTTTTGACGGCAAATCTTTCCCATCAAGATGATTAATTCCACCATAAATGTTGTAATTTTCGGAAATTTCTTTAACCAGCCGCGGTAAACTGTTTTGTTTCCATTTTTTTTCGTCAACAACAACTTTACTCTTCAAAGTTTCCATTATTTTTTCAGAATCCCACTCAAGAAGCCCTGCATCAGGGTTGGGTTTAGTTTTCAGGCATTTTTTGGCGCTGATGATATATTCCCCGATTTCGTTTATTCTTCTGCCGCATATAAAGAAGTTGTTAAGTAACGCTCACCAGTGTCAGGCAAAATTACTACAATGGTTTTATTTTTGTTTTCTGCACGTTGAGCAATCTGCAGCCCAGCAAAAGTAGCAGCTCCAGAAGAAATTCCAGCAAGGATTCCTTCATTTTTTGCCAACAAACGAGCAGTTTCTACAGCATCTTCATATTTTACTTTGAAAACTTCATCAAGCAACTCAGTTTTTAGTATGTCAGGCTTAAATCCCGCACCAATCCCCTGAATCTTGTGAGGTCCAGCTCTCCCTCCAGACAACACTGGAGAATCAAAGGGCTCCACTGCAACTACCTTGAATGAAGGCTTCAGTTTTTTGATGAACTCAGCAATTCCAGTTACCGTTCCTCCAGTTCCCACCCCAGCAACTAGAATGTCAATTTTTCCAACTGTTGCTCTCCAGATTTCTGGACCTGTGGTTTCCAGATGAATTTTGGGGTTTGCAAGATTTTGGAACTGTTGAAGAAGAATGGCATTCGGATTTTGTGCAACTAGTTCTTCTGCTTTTTTGATGGCACCGGGCATTCCTTCTTTGGCTGGAGTAAGAACCAATTCTGCCCCATATGCTTTGAGTAAGCGACGACGTTCTAGGGTCATGGATTCAGGCATTGTTAAGATTAGTTTGTAGCCTTTAACTGCACTAACCAGAGCTAACCCAATTCCAGTGTTTCCGCTGGTGGGTTCAATTATTACGGTGTCTTTGTTGATTTTGCCTTGTTTTTCTGCCTCAAGAATCATGGATAAACCAATTCTGTCTTTTACACTGCCTCCCGGATTTTGGGATTCAATTTTAACGAAGATATTGCAGTGTGCATCGTCTGTGATTCGGTTTAGCTTAACTAGGGGAGTATTTCCGATTAGTTCGAGAACAGAATTTTTTGTTTCCATATTTGGCACCCATAACAAATAGGAATATAACACTGTTATAATAATTTTGTCCCAATCACCCTAACTGTTCCATAATAGCCTTCACACTGTTTAAAGCAGCAAAAGTTGAAGTCTCCATACTTGATGCTGCAGACTCGATGCCATTAAGATACAGCAAATTATCATCAAGACACATGTTGGGAAGCTTTTGTATTGGCTCAAAAACAGGGTAAGCTGCACACCAAGTGTGATCAAACACTGTTGCACCCTTTTTGAAAAGTTCATCTACAAAACTGTCCTCCAAAGGTTTTGTGGAGGTAACCGTCACCCACGACTCGCCCTTCTTTGTTGATTGATTAATGGAAAAACGGGTAAAAGGATCTGCTTCTTGAGAAGTCAATACGATACTAGGCAACTTGGAAGAAGACAAATTAAAGTAACCAGGATTAATTTGACCCTTCATCAGCCGCACATAAATTGTTTGATATTCACGAAGCTGATTTTGAATAGTTACACCATCAAAAGATATATTGGCAACCTCCAAAGGAGCGGCAACAATCACAGCATCAAAAACTGAAACCTTTTCTCCAGCATAAACTAGAAAAGTACCGTCAGACAATTTCTCAACAACCTTGACCTTAGTTTCTAATTCAACTTTGGAATTTGATGCTTCAAGTAGTTTTTTTGGCAAAGCTTGGTTGCCGTCCTTGAGGTTGTAAAGGTCTTGACTGTAAACCCCTAGTAACGCAACCAATCCAGCAAAGCCTCCAAGCGAAGCGTTTTGAGAATAGATTATCCGGGTTATTGGCGTGATCAGTTCATCGATAAAACTTGTGTCTACACCCTTGTCCAAAAGAATTTTTTCAAATGAACTTTTGTACCATTTATCAAGACCAACGCTCTCAAAAAGTTTCCAAAATTCTGCAGGACTTTTTTCTTGTTGTTTGTAAAGATTTTTTATGTTTCGTTCTGACAGTTTTAAACTAAATAGCAATTTTGGAACACTAAACTTGTAATTGTTCACCAAACCTAACATTTTGTAAAACAAGGATTGCCCAGATTGAAAAATAATCTCGTTTCCATTCCAAACTGCAATATCAATTAGGTCGTTCAGTTTTTTTGTTTGAAGACCCAACTCAGTTACCAGACCAGAAACAATTATGTTGCTGGAGTTGAAGAACTCAGCCCCTAACTCATTTTGGATTTGCTCTTGATGATACGTGAAGGCTCGTCCGCCAACCCTGCTTTTTGCTTCATAAATTGTAACATTTGAACCCGGAATATATTTACGGGCAAAATATGCTGCAGAACATCCACCAACACCTGCACCTACGACCGCTACAGTAATCATCTTAGTTCAAACAATTATTGCTACTTTGGGCAAAATAAGTTTGGGATAAATAACAAACAAAAAATTGCTTGAAGTAAAACCAGCAACTAAGTATATTTGAACAAAACTGCAACACTATACCAGTTAAGTGTAGGAAGTCATGGTTTCGATGATAATTCGTCGAAGTATTTTAAGTCCATCCCTGAAACCAAGTTTCTTTTTGCCCAACCGTTTTCGGTACATGATAGGCAACTCAACTATTTTATAGCCTGATTTTCTAACGTGATGATTGATTTCTGCTTCGATGTCAAAGCCTTCAGATTTTGGTTTCCAGCCTTTCAAGACTTCCGAGCGAACAATTCTAAGACCAGAGTAAGGGTCATTCAAATCCACGCCATTGAATAGCCGTTGGGCAAAACCCAAAATGCGGTTTCCAAGGTAAAATTTGTTGCGATCGGATTCATGTTCATAGGTTTTGTTGAATCGGTCCCCTAAAACCATTCCAACATCAGGATTTTGATCAAGAACATAAATCATTTCTTTAATGTGTTTAGCAGGATAAGTGTAATCGGCATCAGTTAAGACAACATAAGATGCATCACCGTTAAGATGACATAGCCCTTGGGAAATGGCGTCACCTTTACCTTTTCCTTTCGTTCTTTGAAGGATTACGTCTGCACCTAGACCTTTGGCTAGTTCGAAGGTTCTGTCAGAACTTTGACCGTCAACAACAACTAAATAAGGTTCACTCAAAACTTCTTTGAGTTCACATATAGTGGGAGCTATTCCTTCCTCTTCATTATACGCTGCCAGCAAAACTGCAAGAGGGGAATATGTCATTTTTTATCAAACTCCAGAGGTCTTCATAAAAAACGGGGGAGAAAGTGATTAATAAAGAGCCAAGAAAGGCTGTTCTAGAAGATAGTTCCATATTTTACGTCCAAAAAAGGGGGATTTCAAATTTTCGCAAAAATAGTTATCAAAAATGAAATTAACCGTAAAAAAATTCTAAATATAATTAAATTAAATCCTTATTTATTTTTTTATTATAAAAAAATAACTCATATTACAATGCGAAAATTAACAAAATATCGACAACAAAAGTACTTTTTGTAAGCTAAAGACGACTGCATGTTACACGTTTAGGGTTTCCTTTTTTAAAATGGAATTTTATTCCAATAACAATTAAAATTATTACTAAAAAGGCGGCAATTAGTATTTGACACCAGTCCAGTCCAGCAATTGTCAGTTTTTATTTTGTAGGTTAAGTTTACAGTTCTTGAAACTAACCCGGCATTAGTAAAAACTAAGGTGTATACACCACTTGGTCAGCCATGAACTCAAATTCTGTTCCTTCAGAAACGCTTTCCATATTATGGATTTCAGTTCCGTTTGGTGCTTTAACTAGAAAAATATATTCAAAAAAATGCATGACTGATTACTCAGTTCGGGGTAGATTTTTTCGGTTCCTAAGTAAGGGTAGAATTGAAACAAAGAACACAGCTGACGTTAAAGGCAACAGTTGTGGCGGCAAGTATTCGATCATGAATCCACCTAAGATTGGCGTGATGATTTGGGCGATACTAGTCAAGGAGTTATTTACTCCCAGAATAGTAGCTGTTTCTTTTTGAGTAACGCTGTTTGTAAGGTTGCTGATAAAAATGGGTCTGCTGAGTCCAGTTCCATAAGCAAGAAAGATTAGAGGAACAAAAACCAAGAGGTATTCTGCGGAAAATGCAAGAATTATCATAGCTACAGTCATAGAAACTATTGCAGTTATTAGGGCTCGGTTTTCACCCAAAAAACGAAGGATACGAGAGATTAAGGCGGTTTGAATTATTACTCTCAGTATACCTATCCATGCCATGTAGAAGCTAACTTGATCGGCGGTAACGTGAAACTGTTTTTCTGCCAGTAAACCAAAATTGGAAAGGAACAGAAAAAAGGCGATGCTATAAACGAAAAACATTGATAAGTAGTTTCTAACTTTTGGAGTTTTTGCAAATTGTTTAACTTCCTCAACTGGGATAACGTCATTGAATTTAAGGGAAATTTTTTCGGTTTTTTTGGTGATTGTCTCTGGAAGAAACAGGACAATCAGAACAAGGGAAATCAAGGTTATTCCTGCTGCAAAAAACATTGGAACAGAAAAGTTAATTCTTGAAAGCAATCCGCCTATAACTGGTCCAAATATCAAACCTGCTCCAAATATTCCGCTGGAGTATCCGTAGACTCGGGTTCGGTGTTTGGGTTCAGTGATGTCGCTGATGTAGGCTTCACTAACAGTCATGTTGCTTCCAAGCAATCCGTCGATTAATCGTGAAATAATTAACAGAATTGCAGTTGTGGCAAATCCAAGAAACATGAAACCTGCAAAGGTGCTTAGTTGACTTAAAATGAACAAGGGTTTTCTTCCAAAGTGGTCACTTAGTTTTCCAGTTATTGGGCTGGCGAATAACTGGCAAAAACTGAACACACTGGCGATAAGACCAATTTGTACTGGAGTTAATCCAATTTCTAATCCAAGAAATGGAATCAGGGGCAAAACACTGCTAAAACCCAGTACTTCAGTGAACATTATCATAAAAATTATGTAGAGGCGCTTATCGAACACGAAATCGTCTGTTTCTTCGTTTTTGTTTTTTTTCACAAAAAAGCCTCTACGGTTTAAATATTTTACAGAGTTACATAGTTAAGGATTTTTTAGATGGAACAATTTACCTATAAGCCTTGCTTTTCGTGTTTTTAAAAGCTAGAAGAAATATACCACCAAAACAATAGAAAATATGGTTAAGTTTTATGTCAATATTTGAGGTTATTTCTAATCGCAGAAGCATCAGAAGTTATGAAGATAAAGAAATTCCAAAACAAGTCTTAGATCAGATACTTGAAGCAGGCAGACTAGCACCATCTGCAGTAAATAATCAGCCTTACAGGTTTATTGTAGTAACAAAGTCTGAACTCAAAAAAGAAATGAAAGCAATCTTTAGCCGTTTTCTTGAAAAAGCTCCAGTCGTAATTGTTGGATGTGCTAACGTAAAATCTCGTTTAACTGGAAAATGGGCAGTTGTCGATACAACAATTGCGTTACAGAACATGGTACTTACGGCGTGGAGTTTAGGAGCGGGCTCATGCTGGATAGGAAGCTTCAACGAACAAAAAACCAAACAGGCACTCAAAATCCCACAGGACTGGAAAGTAGTTGCCCTAATTAGTTTAGGTTACCCAGCAGGAACCCCAAATGCAAGAAAAAAGAAATCTGCAGAAGAACTGTTGGGTTATAATCAGTTCTAAACTTGGGTTTTGATCGCTGCAGCACATCACGATATCAGGACGTATATTGTGCCATTGAAAAAAACAATAAGATCGCTTCTATTCGATTACAGAAGGGTTCTTTTTGCAAAATAATGTTGGTGACAACTTTCAATCAACTACAAAATATGAACGAAATAAAATGATTGCTGGCTACTTAGACGGGGCAAACAAACACGACACCTACAAGCATTACCTTGATAACAAAAGAGTTGAACTTCCTTTTTCCAAACAGTTTCAAACCCTTTCCTTTGATAAAACAATACAAACTCGAAAAAGTGTTCGCAGTTTTTGTGAAAAAACTAAGCATTGACCAGTTAGCCTATCTTTTATGGAAATCTACCGGAATTCAAAAAAAGAAAGCGGTTACGAGTTCCGTAACTCACCTTCTGCTGGGGCACTGTACCCGATTGAAACTTATTTGTTTGCAAAAAAAGTGGACGGGTTACCCGTTGCCTCGTATCATTATAACATCAAATCTCATGCGTTAGAAGAAC